>SYAC01000036.1 GCA_005787685.1 Planctomycetia bacterium | reverse complement strand
GGCGATGGCCTCGCCCTCGCGGTCAAGATCGGTCGCAAACCAAATGTCGCTGGCACCCGCGGCCAGCTTGCGAATTTGCGCCACCAGCGGTTTCTTTTCGGGGGCGACAACATAGGTGGGTTCAAAAGTTAAATTTTCAATGTCCACCCCCGGCACTTGCTGCTTCACGCCTTTTTCATTCTTGAGTGGCAGGTCGCGAATATGGCCCACGCTGGCGATCACCACATAGCCCTTGCCAAGATATTGCTGCAGTTTTTTTGCCTTGGTTGGACTTTCAACAATCACCAAGTGTGAGCCGCCAATGGTGGCCACGGGGCTTTTTGCGGCCCTGGAAGCGGGCTTTTTGGCTGTTTTTGCCTTGGATGAGGAGGTTTTTGCTTTGGACTTTGCCATAGAGAAGGATGCGATGAATAACCGAAGTTTTCGCCGCGTCAAGTGCCCAATGGTGGAAGTGTTGTCCGAGAACTACAACCAAGGGGGGCTAAATCGCCCCGCACAGTGCCGTGAGAGCCTCTTGTGAAATTTTTTCAAATTTTTTATTTTCGGCGTCCAAGGTCACGCAGCGCGGTGAAGTTTGAAAGCGGCGCAACCAAGTGCGCTGCTGCTTGGCGTAGCGGCGGGTGCGAATTTTTATCTTTTCAATAGCTTCGTTGAGCGAGCAGCGGCTTTCAAGCGCGTCCAGCAATTCGCGATAGCCAACGGCCTCCATGGCTTGCGCCACAAGCGGCGCATGGCGCGTGAGTTGATTCACTTCATCCATCCAGCCGGCGTGTACAAATTGTTGCACGCGCGCATTAATGCGTGCGTTCAATGTTTCGCTGTTCCATTGCAGAGAGAGCAATTGAAACCCATCGGGAATGTGTGTGGACGCGCTGTTCCATTGATTGCGCGAGGCACTTGCGGGTTGGCCCGTGGAGTGCGCAATTTCCAGCGCGCGAATGCTGCGGCGTCGATCATTCATGTGCAAGCGAGCGGCGGTTTCAGGATCCACTTCAAGCAACCGTTCCCGCAATTCGGTGGCATTCAGCGCGTTGAGCGACTTGCGAAATTGAGCGTCTGGACGGGCGCTTTCCACCATTCCTTCAAACAGCAGCCGCAGATATAAATTGGTTCCGCCCACCACAATCGCGCGGCGTTGGCGCGCGTGAATGTCGGCGATGGAGCGCGTGGCTTGGCGCAACCAATCGGCGGCGCTGAAGTCATCGTGGTGCGGGTCGGCGAGATCAATGGCGTGGTGAGGCACTTGCGCGCGCTCGGCGGCGGTTGGTTTGGCGGTTCCAATATCCATGCCGCGCCACACTTGCATGCTGTCGGCCACCACAATTTCGCCGCCGCCAGGAATATTTTTTGCAAGCCACAACGCAAGGGCGCTTTTGCCCGAGGCGGTTTCGCCGGCGATGACAATGGTTGCGAGTGGCGTGGATGAAGAAATGGCGTTGCGTCTTTCAGGATGAGGTTGATTTCAAATGTCGATTGAATGTATTCGCGTGCGCAGGAGCCCATCGAAGTAGCCAAGAGTTTCTATAATCTCCGTTGGAGAATATTGTGTCAAAGAAAACCATCGACCAACTGGACGTGCGCGACAAAAAGATTTTTATTCGCGCGGATTTTAATGTTCCTCAACATGATGATGGCTCCATAAGCGATGATCGGCGCATACGCGCCACAATTCCAACGATTGAAAGTGTGTTGAAGCGGGGCGGAAGCGTGGTGGCGGCCAGCCATTTGGGGCGACCCGAAGGCAAGGGTCTTGAAGCCGAATTCAGCATGAAAGTTGTGGCGCAGCGGTTGCGGGAATTGCTCGCTGGCTCGGCCAGCGCGGTGCATGTTTCGAGCGGGTTGCCCAGCCAGTCGCACGCGGAGGTGGCGGCGTTGCAAGCCGGCGAGGTGTTGCTGCTGGAAAATCTGCGCTTCGAAAAGGGAGAGAAGAAGGGCGACGAGCAATTTGCAAATGCCATGGCCGCGTACGCCGATGCGTATTGCAACGACGCGTTTGGCGCCAGCCATCGCAACGACGCCAGCATGTTGGCGTTGCCCAAGGCCATGAAGCCCAAGCCGTGTGTTGCCGGATTTTTGCTTGCCAAGGAGTTGAAATTTCTTGGTGAAACATTGGAGAACGCGCGTAAGCCATTCGTGGCAATTTTGGGTGGCGCCAAAGTGAGCGACAAATTGCCGGCGCTTGAGCACATGATTGGCAAGGTGGATTCGATCATTGTTGGCGGCGCCATGGCCTACACATTCTTGCTCGCGCAAGGCGTGGCGGTGGGAGCAAGTCGAATTGAAAAAGAGCTGATTGAAAAGGCCAAGGACATCTTGAAATTGGCCGCATCCAAAGGAACAAAAATTCTTTTGCCCGTGGATCACCACTGTGGCCAGGAGTTGAAAGCCGATACGCCCAAGACAATTTGTGTGGGCGCGATCGACAATGGTTGGATGGGTCTTGATATTGGTCCGGCTTCGCAGCATTTATTTGCCGCCGAAATTGCCAAGGCCAAGACCGTGATTTGGAACGGACCCATGGGCGTCTTTGAAATGCCCCCCTTTGACGCGGGAACATGGGCCGTTGCCAATGCGGTTATTCAAGCCACCAAGTCCGGGGCAACCACCGTGGCTGGTGGCGGCGACACGGCGGCGGCGCTGGAAGTGGCCGGTCTTTCTGCGTGTTTGTCGCATGTTTCCACGGGTGGCGGCGCCAGCTTGGAAATGCTTGAGGGTAAAAAATTTGAGAGTTTGGTCCACCTTGATGAGCGATAAATTTCCATGGTTTCGCACTAGACTTGCAGGCGGGTGTCGGGTTCCATCTCAAGCAGGTTGCCAGCTATGAATAAACCAGATTTAAATAAAATAGTTCCACGGCTTTTGTATCGCCTTGTTCTGGGAGCCACCATGTTCGTAAGCATGTCGGCGCACGCGGATGATGATCCGCTGGGTGTTGGTAAGGCCCCGCCATCAATCCAAATTCAGAAATTCATCACGGGTGCCGCGCCGGAATTGACAGGCGAGCAGAGTTGCGGCTTGCTGGTGTTTTTCAATCTCAATGAGGACAAGGCCACCTTGATTGGAGCCTTGAACCGATTGCAGAAAGAACTGGGACCCAAAGGCTTGCAAGTCGCCGCGATTTCCAAAGATAAAGAAGAGGACGTTGAAAAGGCCTTTTCAAATGCGGAAAAAAAATCCATACTTTTTGCGTTGGGGGTGGACGATGCGGAAAATACATGGAGAGCGTGGGTAGAGGCTTCGAAGCTGGAAAACCTTCCACTGGCATTTGTTGTCAGTCGAGAAAGAATAGTGTGGGTTGGAAATCCGTTGGACCCCACGCTGCCAGGCATACTTCGCAAGGCGGTGATTGGAAAATACGACCCCAAATTGCTTAAGAAAGCGCAGCCCATGTTGGTCGCCGCGCGCAAATCCCTTCAGGTTGGAAATGCGCAGGAGGCCTACAAGCATTTCGACGAGGCCATTGAATTGGACCCCGCATTTTTTAGCGACATTGTCATGGAGCGCTACAAGGCTACGTTGAACAATGAAACAAATGAATCAGTCGCGGCCGAGTGGATACAAAAGTTGGTGAAGAAGGGTGGCGGGGTCTCTCTTCAAAATGAAATTGTCACGGCCATTGTGAAGGATCCTGAAATTCAAAGGCGTGATTTTATTTCCGCGCTTGTGATCGCCGATTCCATGATTGGAAAAAATCCAACGCTTGGATTGCAGGCAAAAGCCCTAGTTTGCTCCGCTCAAAAGGATTGGCCACAAGCGATTGATTTGCAAACCGAGGCGTGGATGGGTGCCGACATAGTGGATAAGCCAATGGCCAAACAACGGCTGGAGGAATATAGAGCCACCGCCAAAATCCAAAGCGGGAAGAAGCCCTAGCGTGAGTCTCGACCGCGATCTTTTTCGCCATCCGCCAAATCACGCCATGTTGGCGGCCAGTATTTTTTCCGCTGACTTCGCAAACTTGGGCCGTGACTCCAACGCGGCCATGAACGCGGGAGCCGCGCTGTTGCATGTCGACATTATGGATGGACATTTTGTGCCCAATCTTTCCATGGGACCCTTGGTCTGCGCCGCGGTACGCCGCGTATGCCCCGACACATTTTTGGATGTCCATTTGATGGTGACGAATCCCAAAGAATTCATTCCCGCGTTTGTGAAAGCGGGGGCCAATTCGATTTCATTTCATGTCGAGGCCGTGCGGCAGCCAAAGGAACTTGCGGCGTGGGCCCGCGATCTTGGCGTGAGCGTTGGCCTTGCCAGCAATCCGCAGACGCCAACCACTGCAATTCAGCCTTTTCTGAAAGATTTTGAATTGCATTTGGTCATGAGTGTGCATCCCGGTTTTTCTGGTCAAGGCTTTATTGAAAGCGCGTTGGAAAAGACAAAGTGGATTCGCGAGCGCGTGGGCACTGGCGCGCGCATTCAAATGGACGGGGGAGTTGATCCCGCCAATGGCGCTCGCTGCGTGGCCGCCGGCGCCGATGTCCTGGTGTCCGCCACCGCCCTGTTTGGCAAGCCGAATATCGAACAAGCAGCGAGGGAGTTGCTTGATTCATTTACGCTTGGCGGTCGTGTAGAATAATTTTCTATGCCTGAGATAAGTTGGGAAACTTCAAACTTTGGTCTGTCCAAGAAATCCGTTCCAGATGGATTGTGGGTGTCGTGCGAAAAGTGCAACGCCACGCTTTTTCTAAAGGCTCTTGAATCTAATTTGATGGTGTGCCCGCAATGCGATCACCATCACCGCATGTCCGGCCGCCAACGCGTTGAGACGCTGGTTGATCCAGGTTCGTTTGAACCCATGAACGCCACCATGGCCCCGTGCGATCCGTTGTCCTTCCATGATGTGCGCCCCTATCTCGATCGAATCAAGGAGGCACAACGCAAGACCGGCGAGAACGATGGTGTGCAAACGGGAACCGCCTTTATCAAGGGGCGAAAAGTCGCCTTGGGCTGCATGGATTTCACTTTTCTCGCTGGCTCCATGGGAAGCGTGGTGGGTGAAAAGTTGGCGTGCCTTATTGAGTACGCCACGGATCATGATTTGCCGCTGATCATTGTGTGCTGCTCCGGTGGCGCGCGCATGCAAGAGAGCGGCTTCTCGCTTATGCAAATGGCAAAGACCAGCGCCATGCTTGCGCGCTTTGACGAGGCCAAAGGTTTGTTTATTAGTGTGCTTGCCGATCCGACCACTGGTGGCGTGACCGCCAGTTTTGCCATGCTGGGCGATGTGATTCTTGCCGAACCGCGCGCCTTGATTGGTTTCGCTGGCCCGCGCGTAATTCGTCAAACGATCCGCCAAGATCTGCCGGAAGGATTTCAAACCTCGGAGTTTCTTCTTGATGCTGGGTTTGTGGATTGCATTGTCCATCGAGCCAACTTGCGCAGTGAAATTGGACGAGTGATTGACTTTGCCAACAAGTAGGCGCGCTTGAATGTCATGCGGCTCTTGATCATTACAAGTTTGTGCGCGCTGAGCGCGTTGTTGAACACGCTGGCGCTAGATCCATTCAATCTTTCGTTGATGGCGTTGGTGTCGTGGACGCCGTTGGTGATTGCCGCGCAAATATCGGGTCAATGGGGGCAAATTGATCCAGCGCATGTGCGCGCTCGCGTCATGCAAGACCGCAGCGCAGCCTGGCGACTGGGGTTGATTGCGTGGGTGTTTGGAAGCCTTCGATGGCTATGGCTTGAAAGTTGGATTGGACCCGTGAGCGATTATGGATGGCCGGCGCTGGCGATTGTCATGGGAGCCTTTGACGGCGTGTTTGCCGTGACGCTTGCGCGCACCGAGCGCGGCTCGCGCTTTCGCGCATGGCCGCTTGCCATTCGCGCGGGAATTATTTTGTGCGGCAGCGAATGGTTTCGCGCGCGCGTGTTCATGGATGGATATCCCTGGTTCATGCCCGCGTTGCCGCTCATTGATTTTCCATGGCTGGCCCAAGGCGCTGATGTGATTGGCGCCGCGGGCATGGGAATTATTCCCGGATTGATCGCAGGCATGTTGGCGCAATTGATTGTGCCGCCGCGCACGCATTGGCGCGTTGGAGCCTTGACCACCGTGGCGTGCCTCGTGCTGGCGTTGGGCTACGGATTTTTGCGCGCGCCATCCACCAAGAATTGTGACATCTTCAAGGTGCTTGTGATTCAAACCAATGTTGCACAAAGCAACAAGATGGCCCCCACCCGCGAAATGCAACAACAGCAGTTTGATGATGTGATGAAGACCACCAAGGACGCCCTTGTCACCCTGCAATTACGCGGTGAAGCGCCCGATTTAATCGCGTGGCCCGAAACCGTTTTGCCGGGCGTGGGTCTGGAAAGCGATGCCATTCTGTTGCAACGCGAAAGGGGCCTGTGGCCTGCCGACACATTGAGTGTGCAACTTGAAACCTTGGTCAATGACAGCGCGCCGTTGCTGGTGGGCAGCGGCGCATACGAGGGATTGCATGTGAAGGACGATCGCTACGCTTGGAGCAAGCATTACAACAGCGGCTATTTGTTGAAGAGTGGGGGGCGTAAAGAGCGCGTGGACAAAGTGGTACTCACGCCCTTCGGTGAAACCATGCCGTATATTTCCTATTGGAAAGCGCTGGAGCAAGCCATGCTGAATTTTGGGGGTCGCGGAATGGAGTTCGATCTTTCCACTGGCGAGCGTGCGCGCACGCTGTCGTTGCAAACATCTAAGCGGCGTGTGGCGTTGGCGGTGCCGATTTGTTTTGAGGACACGGTCTCGCGCGCCACTCGAAGCCTGGTCAATGCCGACGAGGGCGCCGATGTGATTGTGAACTTGAGCAACGACGGTTGGTTTGGCACATTCGATCCAGCCCGCCGTCATCATGAACAAGCCGCCCGTTGGCGCTGCGTGGAATTACGCAGGTCCATGTTGCGGGTGGTGAATACGGGCGTGAGTGCGGCATTTGACACGCGCGGCCAACGCCTGCAAAACCCCTTGCCGCAGCGGCAAACAGGCTGGATGTTGGCGCGGGTTCCATTGGATACATATCGAACCACTTATGCGGCCGTTGGTGATGTATTCTCCTGGATCATGTTTCTAACCTCATGTCTTATGTTTGGTTTTACAAACGCAACCAGCCTGGCCAAACGCACCGTGGGAACCGCGGCGACGGCCATTGGGGCATGCGTGATTTTTGTGGCATGCAGCGATTCCAAAAATGGAAATTTGCAATCGTGGAGCAGCAAAGATCAAAGCATGGCGCTGGAAAATAACGCCTCTCTTTCACGGCCAATGTCCGCCAAGTCGCCGATTCCAGTTTCGAATTCCAGCGATTGGGTTCGAAACGCGCGCCTGGTTCTGGATGAGGCCTCGCGTAACCCTGATAAACTGCTGCGCGCGCACGCCATTGAAGCCATGCAAACGGATTTGACTATCTTGGAGCCCGCGGCTCGCCGTGGTCTTGCCGACCGCGAAGCCAGTGTGCGCTTTGTCTCGGCGATGACCGTGGCCAAAGTGCGAATGCCTGGGGCAAGCGCGTTGTTGGAACCGCTGAAATTGGACGCCAATGACAGCGTGCGTGCCGCGGCCATTTTGGCTTTGAATCGCAGCGGAACTGAAACCGATCCAGGTCCCTTGGCTCGATTTATCTTTTCTCAAAGCGCGGAACTGCGTGGAAACGCCGCAATGGTTCTTGGAGAGCTTGGAAACAAGAGCGCGTTGATCATGTTGAAAGAAGCCGCTCACCAGCCAATGAATCGAGCCTCATCGGCGATGGTGAGGATTGTGAATTTGCAAATCGCCGAGGCCATTGTTCAGCTTGGCGACATCAGTGAGCTTGACCCAATTCACGCCGCGCTTTTTTACAGGTCGGATCAAAGTGAGTGCATTCAGTTGGCCTGTGAAATTTCCGCTCGTCTGCGTGACCTAGCCGCAGTACCCATGTTGCAAAGATTGATCGAAGCCGATGGCAGCGATATTCGTCCGATTGAAATTCGCCTTTACGCGGCCATTGCGTTGTGCCAAATTATGCAACCGCCACCCAGCAGGCTTGCGGAGCTTGGTGTGATTGCGGCGCGTGATCCCAACGCCTTGGTTCGTGTTCTAGGAGCCAAATTACTGGGCGTTGTTGGCGCTTCGGAAACGGAGCCTGTGCTTTCCAAGCTCCTGCGCGATCGTGAACCGGAGGTGCAAGTGGCGGCTGCGGGCAGCATTTTGCGCCGCCAATTGAATGTTTCCATGCCTTTGGTGCCCGCTGAAATAGCGCCCCCAAGCGCGGGCGAGTCGCCGCCCCCAATTGAATAAAAGATAGGAATTGATCTTGTTGGCATTGACATGATCGCGTCAATTCGGGTTACTATATGTAGAGCGAGTGGGGCAGTAGGCCTGAGACCCGTTTGAATACCCTTTTGATGGAGTTTGGACTGTGCATATTCTGACAAAGATTTTTGTGGTGTTGACATCTCTTCTTAGTGTCGCACTTGTTCCGCTTGTGATGTTGAACACCGCCAGCGAAGACACCTATAAAAAGCGTTGGGGCGACGAGCAGACTCGCGCCACGGCCGCTCTTGCTGCCAAGGACATCACCGAGAAATTGCAGGTCGCCGAAGTCCGCACTGTTCAAGATTTGGCAAAGGATTTAGAAGTTAAATTGGCCAAGGCGCAATTGGAGCGCGACGCCGCCATTGCCGACGCGGCTCTTGTGAATGGCTTGGTGGCAAGCAACAAAGCGCAACTTGATCGCTTGGCCAGCAATCTTCAGGTCTTTGCTGAAAGCGACAAAATTAAAAGCGAGTTGGTTTCAAACATCTCCAAAGAGTTGGTCACCTTGCGCACAGGTTTAACCAAGGCCGAGCGCGACAATGTTCAACTGGATGATCAAGTGGCCAATCTCACCAGCGAGGGCGAAGTGATCAAGGCGCAGTTGCGTCAAACGCAGGAGCAGTTGAAGCAAGCCACCGATGATCGCGACAAGACCGCGGCGGAAGCCAAGAACGCCTCTGACCAGTTGAAGAAGTATGGAACCTACGCGGGCGCGTTGCCGCAAGCGCGGCCTGGCGCGACCAGTGGCAACAATGGCGAAGTCAAAATTCCAGCGGATCGCTCGCTGAGCGCAACCATTATCAATCTGCGCCGTGGAACTGATTCCACCATGGCGGAAATCAATGCCGGTAGCCGCGACGGAGTTCAACCTGGTTGGGTGATGAGCATCGCCGATGGCGGCAAATATGTGGGTAATTTGCGTATTACCACGGTGGATGTGAATCGTTCGGTGGGCGTTGTGGAATTGGAACAAGCCGCCAAGGGCGAAGTTCGAACCGGTCTGCGCGTGATTGCGCGCAAGGGTGAGTAAGAGCCAGCCATAGCCAAGTTCAATGTGAAATGAGTCTTTGACATGAGTCAATTCAATCCAAACATTCCTCAGCGCAAGCCATCCTTGAATATTTATACGGCATTGTTGGCCGCAAGCGTTGTCCTTCTTTTGGTTGGCAGTGGCTGGATTGCGTTAAAAAATATCGATCTCACAACGGTCGGATCCACGCAGGGCGGACCGTTTGAATATGTGGAATACAAAAAAAAATAATGGCGCAACAATTGGGGACCGCACCCCATTACGCCAGAACAGTCTCTCGCCAATGAATTGGCAAACAGGAAAAGGAACGGAACTCAGATGGGTTTGAAATCATTACTAGGTTGGTTCAGTGTGGACATGGGCATTGACCTTGGAACCTGCAACACATTGGTGTGTGTGCGTGGCGAGGGCATTGTTCTCAATGAGCCCAGCGTTGTGGCGGTACGCAAAGGAACCAACAAAGTTTTGAATGATGGGACTGCGGTGGGTTTCGCCGCCAAGGAAATGTTGGGCAAGACTCCGGGATCCATCAGCGCGATTCGTCCATTGAAGGACGGCGTGATTTCCGACTTTGAAATGACCGAGGCCATGTTGGCGTATTTCATCCGCAAAGTGAATGGACACGGACGTATCTTTGGTCCGCGTGTTGTCATTGCGGTGCCAAGCGGCATTACCGCCGTTGAGAAAAGAGCGGTGCTCGATAGCGCCGAGCGCGCCGGAGCCCGCAAAGTATTTCTGGTGGAAGAGCCCATGGCCGCTGGAATTGGCGCGGGTTTGCCAATTATCGAGGCCACGGCCAGCATGATCGTGGACATTGGCGGCGGCACCACTGAGGTGGCCATCATGAGTCTGGGCGACATTGCCGCGTGCGAAAGTGTGCGCGTGGCAGGCGATGATTTTGACGAAGCCATCATTCTTCACATGAAAAAGATGTATGGCCTGAACATTGGCGAACAAACCGCGGAGCGCATTAAAATAGAAATTGGTTCCGCCGCCTCGGTCGGTCCTCAGACCACCATGGATGTGCGTGGCCGCGACATGGTCACTGGTTTGCCGCGCAAGACCACGGTGACAAGCGATGAAATTCGCGAGGCGCTTTCGGAGCCAGTCAAGGCTATTTCTGAAGCCGTGCGGCGAACGCTTGAACGCGCCGATCCCGAATTGTCAGCCGACTTGGTGGAGAACGGCCTCACGCTTGCGGGTGGCGGCGCGCTGCTTCGCGGTATGGATGTGGTGCTGAATCAGTCCACCGGTCTGACTGTGAAAATTGCGGACGATCCATTGACCTGCGTGGCTCGTGGCACGGCGATTTATCTTGAGAGTCTCGAGGCGTGGAAGTCCACCCTGGAGTCGGATGCGGACGAATATTGATCCAACCCAATGTCGACTTGCATTGTGCGTTCTCTTCTGGTGTGAATTTTGGCAAGAGGTCCTGATCAACCAAGTCGTTTGTACCTTGCCTGCCTGTTGGCATGCGTGGGCATTTCATTTATGCCCAGCGCGCGCGTCATTCCTTGGACAACAGATATTGCCGCGGTGCTGTGGTTGCCGCTGACCCCGCCGGCGCACGCCTTGACCGCGCTTCGACATTGGTTGCGTCCACCTCGCGATGAGGCGAAATATTTGGACGCGCAGTTGCTCAGTGACGAGCGCGATCGATTCCGAGCCCTTTACCATTCGGAGCGCATTCACGCCGAGGAGCTTGAGCAACGCCTGGAGCAACTTGACCGCGCTAAAAAAATGGATCGAGGTGGCCGTGAAATTATGCCATTGCTTGCCAGCGTGACCGCGCGCGGAGAGGGCGCGGGCGGGCGCATGTTGGCGCTGAATGCCGGCTTGCGTGATGGCGTGCAAGGCGGTGATCCAGCGGTGGTAGGTGGTGACATTCTGGTTGGTCGAATTGTTGGAGAACCATCGGATGTTCGTTGCTGGCTCGCGCCATTAACGGATCCATCAACTGGTCGCGTGGATGCCTACATTGCCTCCGCGGATCGACCAGATGCTGGACCGGCGGAATCCGTGCGCGTGCAGTTGCGCCCAAATTCAAGTGGAATATTGACTGGCGATCTGGAGGCCAACAAGCAAATTAGCGAAGGCGATGTTGTGCGCCTAGCCGACGCAACCTGGAAAGCGGCCTCGCAGGGAATGCGCATGGGCACCGTGATGCGCGTCGTGCGTAGCGACAAGAATCCGTTGCGATTACTTGTGGAAGTGAAACTTGAAGTGGACCCAGATCGTTTGCGACAGGTGACGCTCAAAATTGATGTTGGAGCTCTTCCATGACCAAGCACATTGGGCAACAGCCAAGCGATCAAGCACCATGCGCGCAGATGCGGGTAGCGATATGAGATGGAGCATGTTCATTTTGGCGGTCGCCATTGTGCTGCCGATCGACGCGGCATTCATGCCGGTATTTTCCATCGGGGGAACTGTTCCAAGTTTGGCGGGCGTGTTGGCGGCATTCGTTTCACTGAACGCATCACGCCGTAACGCTTGGTGGGGCTGCTTTGTGATTGGCTTGCTGATCGACTTCTCGTCGCCGCAACTTGTCGCGGGCGCCCTGTTATTTTTGCCTGGCCCCAACACGCTGGGTTTTTCCGTTGGATCGGCCTCCGTCACCGTGTTTCGAGCCGTGTTGTTGCGACGCAGCATGTTAACTGTGTCGGCTATGACCTTCGTGTTGTTGCTTGGTGTCAGTTTGGTCTGGGTATTTATTTGGAGCATGCGCGGAATCGTGACCGATGGTGTGGTTCCTTTCGCAGGCAGCGCCACGCAGGAACTTGGCATACGGGTGGTTTGGTGCCTCTCGAGCGCGATGATTGGGTTGCCTGTTGGCTGGTTGCTCAACCGCACTTATTCCTGGTGGGGATTTCCTGGCGCTGGACCAAGAAAATTTTAATTCAATCTGCGCTTGCAATGGGCGGGGGTTATTGAGCCGCACCCAGCGAAATGCTGGTTTGACAGACCGACTTATTGAATTAGTCTACATGAGTCAAAGAAGTTCTTTGATGCTGTTTGAGTTGGAGGAATGTGGTGCAAATCCGCAACGATCGCGTCACCGTAAGCAAGCCAGCGACAAGTTCGCTGGCGAGTAAGTCGGGTCGACCAACTACCAAAGAGCCGTTACTAATTCCTTCCTTGGATCCTGCGCGAAACAGGTCATCCGCATTTGAGAAAGCCTTTCATGTCCAATTCATTTGCTACTCGCGGCGTTGCCGCGCTATTGTCTGTTGGTTTTGGCGTATCCGCCAATGCCGCTATTGTCCAGACATTCTCCGTTGGCTCAGGAAACAAGAGCTCGGTGATTCAAATTGATTTTCAAAATGGCAATGGCTACCAGATCAATTATTCATGGAGTCAAAGCGCGCACAGCAGTTGGGATGCCATGCTTGGCATTGACGCGGCGCTGCCGCAAATGTCAATGCAGTTCGACACCTATTCATTTGGCGTGTTTCTGACGGGTGTGACCATTGGTGTCGACACCAATTACGGCCAGGGCGATGTTGCGCCCTACGAGAATTACTGGCATTTCTGGACTCGGGATTCCGGTCAATGGCAGCAAGCCATGATTGGCGCATCCGATCGTACCTTGGTGGATGGAAGCAATGACGCGTGGGTGTTTGGTTCCTCCACGGCGCCGCAAAGTATTCCCGCGCCCGGCGCCGCAATGGTGTTGGTGGCCTCGGCGTTCTTCACGCGCCGACGGCGCTGAGAAGTTTGAAGTTTGCCAGGCGCGGACATTGCTGTTGGGTTCAATGCCAGTCCATGGCATTGCGCTTGTAAATGCCGCGCTTGAATCTTGCCTAAACGATCAGGGTTTTTCTATGCTCATTGCGAATTGCGCGCCGCCCCAAAGTAGCCCGTACAAAGCTACATTGTGAGCCATGGCAACTCCACGGATCGCATTTCACGACGCGGCAGGAAACTTTGGTCCCATGCTTGATCTGCGTGTGTCTGGCGAGTTGCGCTCGGGCGTGCGCTGCAACTATCAACGCCTAGGCGTGGTGGCCATGTGTGCGCCGCAGCAGTGGACAGCCTTGCTTGAGCAACGCACTGGCCTGCCCGTGAACGAATTAGGCGTGGGCGAAAGTTTTATATTTCTGTCTGGCCGCTTGATGGAGCTTCCAAGCAGTTTGGATTCACTGGCGGTTGGGCACGCCATGACGGACTCCGCCGATGGCAGCGTGGCGGCGGCGCACTTGTCGCGCAAGGCGGCGGAGCAATATATTGCGGGGCACGGCTTTGATTCCAAACTCAAGACCACGCCGCGCATTGATCTATCCATTCTGCGCAGGCCCTGGGATTTGTTGGAAGCCGACGGATTTGCCCGACGCATGATGGCCGATGCCAAGGCCTCGCACGAAGCATGGAAGCAAAGCGGCGAACTTGCCAAGCCGGACAAGCTTGTCAGCATTGTTGGCGAGGTGATTATTCATTCGAGCGCGCAGGTGGGCAAATTTGTGGTGCTTGACGCAAGTGAAGGCGCGATTGTGATTGGCGCGCGCGCCCACATTGGACATCATGCGGTGATTGTTGGGCCGACATCCATCGGTGAGGGCACGCACATTGCCGCGCACGCCACCATCAAGGCGCGCAGCGTGATTGGTCCGCGCTGCAAAGTTGGTGGCGAAGTTGGATCGCTGATCATGCAGGGCAACAGCAATAAGACGCATGACGGCCATCTTGGTGACGCGATTGTTGGCTCGTGGGTGAATCTGGGCGCGGGCACATTCAATTCAAATTTGCTCAACACCTACGCCGATGTGTCCATGCAATTGGGCGCGAGTGAGGCGGCGCAATCCACGGGGCGTGTGTTCATGGGCTGCGTGATTGGCGACCATGTCAAGACCGCTATTGGCACGCGCATTATGACGGGTTGCGTGCTTGGAACTGGTTCCATGATCGCAAGCAGTACGCCGCCAGCGCTGTACACCGAGCGATTCACATGGCGTACTGACGCTGGCGAAGCGGTGTATCGACTGGACAAGTTTTTATCCGTGGCGGAAATTGTCATGGCGCGCCGGCAAACGGAATTGTCAGCGCATGAGCGCGCGTTGATCACGCAACTGCACGCTGTGGCGCACGCTGGGCAACACGCGGCAAACTCAGCCAGCGGCGCGTTGGCGCCACCAGCTTCAACTTCCGCCAGCCGTTCAACGCGAAAATAATCGTGGACAATCTTTGGATCATCGACGGTCACGCGCAATTTCACCGCGCCTACCACGCCATTCGCTCGGGCATGACCAGTCCAATCACCAACGAGTCCACGCACATGGTGTTTGGTTTCGCGGGGGTGCTACTGCGTTTGTTGCGCGAGCAAAAACCGCAGCGGCTCATTCTGGTCATTGACCAAGCTGGCGATCAAGGCACATTCCGCTCGCAGATTGATCCGCAGTACAAGGCCAATCGCTCGGCGCCGCCAGATGATTTCCGTCCACAAGTGGCGCGTTGTGTGGAGCTGTGCAAATTGCTTGGCATTCCTGTTGTGGCTGTTGAGGAAGTGGAGGCTGATGATTCAATCGCCACGATTGTGAAGCGCGTGCGAACAGCGCACCCTGAATGGGAGATTCGTATTGCCAGTCGCGACAAGGACCTTGCGCAAATTCTGGATGACAAGACCGCGCTGTTTGACGCGTCCACCGGCGCGGTGTTGACCGCCGACGCGCTGTGGGAAACCAAAGGCATTCGCCCCGGCCAAGTGATTGACATGCTCACGCTCATGGGCGACACCGCCGACAATATTCCTGGCGCCAAGGGTGTTGGACCAAAGTCCGCCGTGGCCTTGATTACGCAATATGGTTCGCTGGATGGCGTGTTGGCGCATGTGCATGAGCTCACGCCCAAGCGCCGCGAGGCTATTGAGGAGGCGCGCGAAAAATTTGTGCTGGGCCGCAAGTTGGTCACTTTGAAAAGTGATTGCGCCGTTGAGGTTGGAATAGAAGAAGCGCCGCTGAAGTTGAATGGTCAGAACCGCGGGCAGGTTGTTGAGTTGATGCGGCAGCTTGGTTTTCACCGGTTGAAATCGGAAATGAACGCGCTGTTGGGTGGCGAGCCGCTGGCGGCTGAGCCGGCAAACACCATCAAAGGTGGCTCCGCCTCACGCGCCAATATGGGCGCAGCGCCGGGCTTATTTGGCGGCGCTGATGGCGCGCAAGAAAAACCCGCCAAGCGTAAGAAGGGCGCGGACATGGGGCCAAGTTTATTTGACGCACTTGCGGGTGGCGGCGCGCTTGTTGGCAACGGCGAAAAAATGCAAACGCCAGCGGGGGCGGGGGCGGGGGCGGGGGCGTATGTGATTGATTCCAGCGCCACGCGCGACGGCGTGTACAGCATGATCGCCACGCCAGAACAACTGCGCGCATTTGTACAGCAAGTGCGGGAAACCAAAAATGTAATGCTGGCCTTTGACACGGAAACCGATTCCATTCATCCATCGCGCGCGGGTTTAGTTGGCGTGTCACTTTGCATTGCCGCTCGAACCGGCGTGTACATACCAGTTCGCAGTCCCGAGCCAGAGTCGCACATGACATGGGAGCAGATTCTGCCCATCTTAAAACCGCTGCTTGAAGACGCCGCCATTGCCAAGACCGGCCACAACGCCAAATTTGACCTGATGGTTCTTGCGCGCCACAACATTTTTGTTGCGGGTTTGCGCGACGACACGCTGATCAGCAGCCACCTGATCGACGCCGGCCGCATGAGTCACGGACTTGATTCGCTTTCGGAAATATTGCTGGGACATCGTAATATTGCCATCTCGTCCCTGATTGGCAGCGGCAAGTTCCAGAAGACATTTGACAAGGTTCCGTTGCAACTGGCCACGGAATACGCCGCGGAGGACGCGGATATGTCACTGCGCCTACATGAATTGTTCGCCCCGCAAATTCACGACATGGGCATGGACCAACTTCTGCAAACATTGGAGTTGCCATTGGTGCATGTGCTTGCGGTGATGGAGCAAAACGGAATCCATCTGGACGCGCAGGAACTCGATCGCCAGCGCGCTCGCCTAGAGCAGCGCGCAAACGCCTTGCGTGAACAAGTCATGCAACTGTGTCCGCGCCCCTTTAACTTGGACTCGCCCAAGCAACTCGCGGAGATATTATTTTCGCCAACCACGGGCGCCATGCCTGGCCTTGGCTTGCATGTGGTGAAGAAAACCCAGACCGGCGCCAGCACCGATGTTGAGGTGCTAGAGAAACTTTCCAACGACCCGCGCGTCAAGACCGCCGTTCCGCAGTTGGTGCTGGAATATCGCCAACTCACCAAATTAGTGGGAACCTATTTGGTGGCGCTGCGCGAAGCCATCGATCCCGCCGACGGCCGCGTGCACGCCAGCTTTCATCAAGCGGGAACCGCAACGGGTCGGCTTTCAAGCAGCGACCCCAACCTGCAAAATATTCCCATTCGCAGCGACGATGGAAAAGAAATTCGCCGCGCGTTCCAAGCCGAGTCTGGCAACGCGCTGGTGAGCGCGGATTATTCGCAAATTGAACTTCGTATGTTGGCGCATTTATCCAATGACTCCGCGCTGAAGCAAGCGTTTGTGGAGGGCAAGGACATTCACAAAGCCGTGGCCGCGGAAACATTCGGTGTGGCCATTGATGAAGTCACCAGCGAGCAACGCTCCGCAGCGAAGATGGTGAACTTTGGAATTGTCTACGGCATCACGCCCTACGGATTGGCGCGGCGGCTTGGCGCGCAAAGTGATTTTGAGCACGCGCGCAAAGTGATCGAGGATTACAAGAAAAGATTTGTTGGTATTGAATCGTTTCTGCGTCACTGCGTGGAGCAAGCCAAGGCCCACGGCTATGTGCAAACTATGTTGGGGCGGCGCAGGCCAATTCCGCAAGTGCATTCAATGAATCCCAACGAGCGCGCGTTGGGTGAGCGCATGGCTATTAATACAGTGGTGCAGGGCAGCGCGGCCGACTTGATCAAGATTGCAATGGTGCGTCTGCAAGCGGCGCTGCCAAAAGAATTTCCCAAGGCGCGTTTCATTTTGCAAATTCACGACGAACTATTGGTGGAGTGCCCCAAGGCACAGGCCGACGCGGTGCTGGCGCGCATGCGGGAAATCATGGAGGGCGCAATGCAGTTGGATGTGCCCCTGCAGGCGGACGGCGGCATTGGCGGCGATTGGTTTGACGCATGAAAATCGGCGAATTTTCGCCGCGATTGGCGCGCGAATGTTCCCGCGAATTTTCACCTCATTGAATTGTGATTCAAACCGCATGGAAGCCAGTTCCAAGCCATATTTAGCCCTTATTGACCTCTACACGGAGATCGCTACACTCTTCAATTCGCTGTTGCGATTGGGGTGGTAGCTCAATTGGTTAGAGTACCGGCTTGTCACGCCGGTGGTTGCGGGTTCGATTCCCGTCCGCCTCGCTTGTTTGAATTTGCTTGAATTTGTTGAATTCGGGCGCTTAGCTCAGTTGGCTAGAGCGTCGCTTTTACACAGCGAATGTCACAGGTTCGAGTCCTGTAGCGCCCACTTCTTTGTTTTGCGCAGCGTCGCACTCCTGCGCATTTGCTCGCAAATCACCTTCATCACAAGTTGTTTTTGATACTTCGTGCGAATCTGGGCGAAGTGGTGCGGACGGGTG
>SYAC01000005.1 GCA_005787685.1 Planctomycetia bacterium | reverse complement strand
GACGCGATCGACGGACGCGATCGACGGACGCGATCGATGGACGGGATTCCCCAGACATAATCAATTTCTCAATGTGATTGCACCAATGCCTTAGCCGCGGCGTTAATTTCGTGGCGCCAACTTTCGGGCTTCATCAACACAACTCGACCGCCATAGGCTAGAACCCTTCGAATGGTTTCAATTTTGCTAGATGTGCTGAAAGACACATGCAGTTCGGTGGTGGCGGGGGAATTTTCTTGCCGACTGCTTAAGGCGTGACTTGCTTTATTTTTAATCTTGCGAATGCGCTGGGTTTGCCGCTTTGTCCAAATTTCACCCAGCCCCATGTTCAGCGCGTAGTACGGCGTGTCTTGTGGCAAGTCCCGATACACCAACTCAACTTCGAATGCCTTGTTGTCATCGGGCATTCCGCCAACTGCGTGCTCCATGCGCGCGCGTAGATCGATTGATTTTGCCTGAATGGGTCGCTTGTCGGTGGGGGGGTCAGATTTATGCGGCTTGTGAACGCGCGGATTGATTTCCAATCGATGCAGCGCGAACGATTTGATTTGCTCTGGATTTTTACTTAATAGATCTTGGCACATCGCATAGACGCCGCCATGGCGAATAAAAATATGCAGGGGCAACAACTCGCGCGTTTCATCGGATGTGGTCGTCCCCTTCACGCTGCGATATTTCACGGAGATCACACGTTGGTCAATGGCCGCTTGCAACATCATCAACCATTTTTCTTGGAGCGAACGAGAGGCGTAACTGTATTGTAAATTGTCAGCGTCGCCATCAAACGCGGCGGGCAACTCAAAGTCCGCAATGAACAACACCTTGGCCAAACGCTCAATGCGCGATTCCTTGGTTGCGTTGGCGGATTTCGCGCGCGCGCGAAGTTCGTCCACTTGCTTTCCAAGAAGTTGATCAAGCTTTGGGTGCCACGGTGTGCCCGCAAGTGATGCCGCCAACTTTCGCAGCACCACCAGCAAATCGTCGGGAATAAGTGGCGCTAACGCCGCACCCGAAGGTGGCGTAATCATTTGGTATCCGTGATTGCGTTTGTTGAGAATCTTGGCGCCACTACCTTTTATATCCGACAGCATTCGCTTCACTGTGCGCGCATCACGATGAATGGCCCGCATTACATCCTGCAGCGAAATCCATTTTCCGCAGTCGCCCGCGTCCATCAACAACTTGGTGATTATGGAAACGGCCTCGTGACGCAAGAATTTTATTTTTGCCATGAAATCTCCTTGGAAATTTTGCACGCCCACGCGCATTGTGTAAAGCAAACTTCCAATCAGCCAACTTTTAATTCAGAGCGTCGCTCAGTTTCTTCCACATAGGCCGCAGTCACCACATCGCCCATTACATTCACAACTGTGCGTCCCATGTCAAGCAATCGATCCACTCCTAAAACAATGGCAATTCCAGCGGCTGGAACTCCAACTTGGTCCATGACAATCATCAACAGGGGTAGCGAGCCACCCGGCACTCCGGCCACCCCAATGGAACTGACCACGCATAAAAGTAGAACCAATAATTGCTGCGAAATGGAAATGTCTATGCCAAATATTTGCGCAATGAACAACACCACGCACCCTTCAAATAGGGCCGTTCCATTCATGTTTATGGTTGCGCCAAGCGGCAACACAAAACCAGCCACGGATGGGCGAATGCCAAGATCACGCTCGCTCACGCGCATGGTTGTGGCTAGGGTGGCGTTGCTCGATGAGGTGGAGAATGCGGTGACCATGATTGGAATCGCGCCGCGCAGAAACTCCAGTGGATTTCGTCGCGCGAACAATCGAATTATGATCGGATAAAAAATGAATAGTTGCGCGCAGTAACAACCAAGCACCACGGCGATATACAAGGAAAGCTTAGAAATAATGTGACCGCCAAATTTGCCCATGACCACAAAGATCAGGCAGAACACCGCCACCGGCGCCAGTTTCATAGCCATGCCAACGATCATCACCATGGCGTCACTGACGCTGTCAAGCCAATCAATCATTGCGTCGCGGCGCTTGGGCGGCTGTGTGGCCAATCCAATTCCAAAGAGCGCGGCAAGCACGATCAATGGAATCATTTTCATCTGCGTGATGGCGCCCACCACGTTGCGCGGTAGCACTTCATCCAGAATGCGTGAAATGCGCGCCATCAAATTTGGCGATTCCTGGGATTTCACCGATGTTTCCAGCGCGGCGGATTGATCGGCGAACGCGGTCATCAATTCTTGGCGAATCTGCGGATCAAATCCGTTTCCAGGTTTGATGAGGTTCATCGCCAGCAGTCCAATCGCCACGGAAGCGGAGGTGGTCAGCAGGAAAAATCCAAGTGTCCGACCCCCCATGCGCCCAAGTTTGGGAAGATCACCCAAGCGTGCCAGGCCCGCGGCGAGCGAGGCGAAGACCAATGGAACAACTACTAGAAAAAGTAGCCGCAGAAAAACTTGTCCAATTGGAAAAGCAATGGCGTCGCTAAAAAAAATGACACCCTGTTGAAAGCTGGGCGAAAAATCAGCGATCCAAAAACATATCAAACCGCAAATACATCCAAGAACCAATCCCGCCAGAATGGTCCAATGATTTGATTTTGCTTGGACCATGCCTCAAAGATTAACTCAATCAATCAGCCAAGGTGTGGAGCATTTATTCATAAATACTGTTGGCATCTTTAACACAAATATACTTAAACATTTGCAAGCCCACCGAGCCGCCCGCCATTAAACCCTTTTACGCGCCCACATACACGATCACGCCGTTGGTGTACTTGGCGATTCCCGTGACGCCAGAGTCGCCGCCCACCGCTGTGCCACTGGCGCTACCCGCCATGGTGTTGGCCTTGAACTCTTCCAGCACTTTCTGAGTTTCAAACACAATGATCATTTGCAAGCCTTGTCCGCCAACTTGCAAGCCAATGTTTGGATTGCTTACAGAAGCCCAGCCAATCTGCTTGCCATCGGCAGTAAAAACCGCGCCTATCACCACACCTACGGCCTGCCCGTGCTCACCACCAAAGAGAATGCCCCATTTGCCGATGCCTGGAAATACCACGTAGCCAGCGCTGGATTTCAGTTGATCATTTAAGCCTGGAATGGCCTTGGTGAAATAGTCCTTGCCTTGACGCGCCTCAACAAGGAATAAAGAGCGATCATCTTTACTTGGAGCTGTGCTGCAGGCGCCCATTGAAAGCGCGCAAAAAAAAGCGAAACCCAATATTGAAGCGAATATTAGCCTTAGAAGAATATTCATAGCATAAATACAGTAATTTTTCCGAGTTGGGATCATGTTTCACGGTGTTCAGGGTGTGCGGGATGTTAGAACTTATATTTTAAAAAGTACTTTGATTTTGCAGTTTTACATGGTAGGTTTTATCATGAAATCAGTTATCACAGTTCTTTCTTGTGTTGCTCCCTTTTTTGCATTCCCAGCCATCACATTGGCGGTGGACCCCATTGTCCCCCAGCCCCAAATCATTTGGATTGAGCGCGACGATGGCGATGCAACGTTCTACAACGACATCATTCAATTTGCCACCACGTCGCAGTATCTCAAAGGTACCAAGTTGTTGTTGCGCTTGGCCGATCCGCATAGCACTAATCCTGCCATCGCCAATAATTTCCAACTAGACGCGGATTCGGGGTTGATCAAGTGCATTCGCGGCTTATCGGCCAATGGATACACCGGAACGATTTCCTTGATTCCAGATTTCACCCACGCACAAGATTGGAATTGGAATCCAGATAAGGATGTCATCACGTCTTCAGCCGTGAAATGGATGAAGCCTTATTACTGGGCCAAAATAGCCAATCAAATTTTGGCTGACGCGAGTTGTCCGCTGTTGATTTCAGAAGTGAATTTAGAGACGGCAAGTAGCGGCATTGCCGCCGACGAAACCACGTTGAATCCAGTGCGTGCGTACCAAGCCACTCTGTGGCCAGCAGGTCCAACGCAAGTGGGCTATGTGAAGTCCGCAATGACGTTTGGTTTTACCGCAATGACCGGGGCGTTGGCTTGGGAAAACCCAGGCACGCCAACGGATTCATGGACCGCGCCTATTTTAGATTTTGCCTATTTAGAGCTGTACAACATGTACAAGGAATCTCACGGTACGACTTATTTGGACGCCTATGCGGTGGGCGCGAATGTTGGAGCCTCTCCGCAACCCGCGCTACCCAACACAATTTATTCGTTGGCGGCGAGCATGCCGAACCCAGTGGCGAGTGTCATGGGCGATCCAACGGATGCAACGCCCGCGTCCACATTTGGATTTTTATTCGGCAGTCATGCGCCGGCGAACGCGTTCGCTGGAATAGATCTTTCACGCATTTGCCTGTTGTTTTCGATTGAGAACTTCACCAAGCGGCGCGCGGGTTCGCTCATTGACGCGTTTGGAACGTGGGACGCGCCGATCGCAGGTCCTGGCGCTGGCGTGGACGAATTCATTCAGTTTGAAAAACAATTTCTCACCACCTTCATGCCGTTTTGGGGAAGTCCGAGTGCGCCACCGCAAATGGGAATTTTTGAATTCAATGCTTTGCCGCCGACATGGATCCAATCAACACCGCTGTCCACGCCCTCATTTGACTCCATGAACTTTGTCATGTGGGATTATCGAGATGCCGCTCCAGGACAAGTTTCGCTGTCCACCTATCACGAATGGTTGCTGACTTATTGCCACGAACATCCGCCGCAGCGGCTTGTGCTGTATGTCACCGATCCAACTTTGCCCAACTTCGGTTTCTACACGGCAAACGCCCAGCCCGTGACCATCCCTGGCTCCATGAATTTTGTGGGGTTCTTGAAGCAATTACGCCTCCAATCGCCAGGGGTTGAAGTGGAGGTTTTGATCGATCGATCATCGTGGCAAAATGTCGCAACGCCACCAAGTTCAGGGTTGCTGCCGCTTCCCGATGTGTGGAACGCATTGCCCGACGCGTTCACATGGTTGACCACACTCATGGGGAATTCAGCGCTTGCTGGCGGTAATCCAATCAAAGGCCTGACCATTGATCCTGAAATGGGTTGCGAAAATCCCAACACTGGTTGCGTGTTAACGGACAACACTTGTCCCTGCGCGTCCATTGCATATCAGCGCATTGTGGATTGGCTAGACCATCAAAAGCGCGTGAATGGTTTGTCGGCGCTGCGAATTGGTTTGGCGCTTGAAGTTGATTCACAGAATTTTGCCAAGCTGAACGTGAGTGATTTTCCAATGTCGCATGACTTGATACAAGTGTTAAGCAACGCATCGCCAGAGTTGGCAAGTTTTACCCAAGGAAGTGAGCCGCCTTCTTGGCGAACCGCCGCGGGCGACAACTCAAGTTTGCTGCAGTCGGTGTATTTAGAGGCTTATGTTGGTTGTGGACAAGTGCCCGGAGGTGGACAAATTCTTACACAAGGTTCGTACTGGCGTTGGATGACCAGTGGCGGTTGCAATGATTCGGCAACACCAGTGCCTACAAGTCCCGCGGTTGCGGCGCTTGCGTTTCAACGCTCTTTGCAGCGAATTCCCTCGGTTCCAGGTGTGGGTTCTATTGTGGCAACCCCGCAGGGCGGAAACAATGTGCTGATCACTGGAACGGGTACGAATTTCAATTACAGCGATCAGATTTGCCCTTATGAGGATTACACGCGAATCGCCATTTCAAAACCGGACGGAACATTTATTCCCGACATCACGCAGCAGGTTTCATGGGTGTTGCCGCTTTCTTCTGGCGATGCCCTTCCGAGCGCGTTGAGTGCCGGAGCAACAGGTCAACAAGTCACCGCGGGAACTTCGCCACTGCCATTTTATTACACAGAGATTCCGTTTGACTGGGGCGCGCCATCCATGACACCAACAATGGTGAATCGAATCTTCTTCGCCTTCAGCGCAGAGAAGGAAACAGTGCTTCCGTTCTTCGGCTATTGGACCTTGGACAACTTCGTGTCGTTTGTGGATCAGTTTCGAAACGCAACGCAGGGCACTGATCCAACGAAGTTTATTTATAAAGACAGCTCAGGCCATGGAATTGCCATGCCCATGAACAACTTTGCCATTTACGATTTGAAGCAGGCGTGTAATAGCTGGGGTATTGCTGCATATCCTACTGACCCTTCTAACGATCCACCGTGCATTGGCGATCTCGATCAGAGCGGTAGTGTGGATTCAGCGGATATCGCAGGCATTTTGCTGCAGTGGGGCAACATGGGTGGAAGCGCTGACTTTGATCACAGTGGTGAAGTTGATGGAGGTGATTTTGGACTTGCGCTGATCAATAGTGGTGAGTGCAACTGACAGTGAAGTTGATTCTGTTGTCCTTCAACAATGCCATGACACATACCACGGCTGTTGAAGGCGATAGGCTTTATGTTGGCACTATGCGAATATAAAACTTGCCAATATAAATTGCTGCGCAAGTATGATGCAGAAGCTTGTGCGTCAACCAACTTGCGCGTCAAGCCACGCGGAAACCGCTTCAATATGCATCTTTTCCTGCAACTGTGTGTCGCGGTGGCGAACTGTTACGGTATGCGCCGAAAGCGTTTCCGAATCAATCGTGATGCAGAACGGAGTTCCCGCCTCATCCATGCGCGCGTAGCGCTTTCCAATGGTTTGCTTGGGGTCGTACTCGCACATGTGTCGCTTGCGCAACTCGCGGTGCAGGCGCTCGGCGATTTCCGGCATGCCATCCTTGTTGACCAGTGGAAAAATTCCGGCCTTCACTGGCGCCATGCGTGGATGAAATTTCATAAACACACCGCTGGGACGCGATTCATCCTTGGTGTAGGCCTCGCATAAAAGCGCCAGCGTGCCGCGGTCGGCACCGGCGGAGGGTTCGATGACATGCGGGAAATATCGCTCGTTCTTTTCTTGATCGAAATATTTTGCCTTGTCGTTTTTTCCAGAATGCTCCGCGTGCTGACGCAAATCAAATTCACCACGATGCGCAACGCCTTCCAGTTCACCAAAGCCAGGAGAGGTGAATGGAAACTTGTATTCAATGTCGCTGGTGCCCGCGCCAACTTTGGCGTAGTGGGCCAACTCGTCGCGGTCATGCTCACGCAACTGCAAGTTGTCGCTGGTCAATCCAATGGACTGCCACCACGCAAAGCGTTGGTCGCGCCACCAGGCGTACCACTGCGCGGCTTGGTCTGGCCGAATGAAGAACTCCAATTCCATTTGCTCAAACTCGCGGCTGCGGAATGTGAAATTGCGCGGGGTGACTTCGTTACGGAACGCTTTTCCAATTTGCGCGATTCCAAACGGAACGCGAACGCGCGTGCTGTTTATGACATTGTCAAAGTTGGCAAAAATACCCTGCGCGGTTTCAGGGCGCAAGTACGCGGCGTTGGCCGGATCTTCAATCGCGCCCACATTGGTCTTGAACATCAAGTTGAATTGACGAGGCTCGGTCAGGGTGCCAGGTTCTTTGGCATCCGGTCCAACGCAACGCGCGCGCTCGTCGGCGTTGAGCGTGGTGAAAGCGCGAACGAAATGGCGAGCGGCGTCAAGCACTTCGCGGCGCTCATACTTCAGCAGAATTTTCTCCGCCTTGGCGCGTTGCTCGGTGTCATTGTCAATGAACGCATATAAGCGCGCGCCATCTTCGGCCGCGCCCAGCACCATCAAGTGGTCAGCGCGGTAGCGCGCTTTACTTTCGCGGCAATCCACCATTGGATCATTGAAGCCGCCGACATGGCCAGAGGCCACCCACACTTTGGGATTCATGATGATGGATGAATCAAGTCCGACAATCTGCACAGGGTCGCCGAAAGGACCAATGAGTTCGTTGCGCACAATGTCTTGCCACCACGCGTTCTTTAGATTGCGTTTCAGTTCAGTTCCTAGTGGGCCGTAATCCCAGAAGCCGTTAATGCCGCCGTATATTTCGGAGCTTTGAAAAATGAAGCCGCGTCTGCGGCAGAGCGAGACAATTTCTTCCATTGATTTGGTTGGGGCATCTGGCATGGTCAGCAAGTGTAAAGAAGTTTTGCAAGCGTGTTCAAACGGGGGGGAATTGCCTACTCTTACGCCATGAGCAGAGTGGTTATTGTTGGTGGTGGAATTATTGGGTTGTCATGCGCGCACTATTTACAGCGCGACGGATATGAAGTGATCGTTTTGGATCGCTCGCCCAAGTTGGTGGGCTGCAGTTTTGGAAACGCCGGATTGGTTTCGCCCAGTCACTTTGTTCCGCTGGCCTCGCCGGGAATGATTAGCAAGGGAATTCGCATGATGGGCAATCCAAAGAGCCCGTTTTGGATTCGTCCGAGGCTGAACCGCGATTTATTGAAGTGGCTTTGGAGATTTTATCGCAGCGCCACGCCGGTCCATGTTGCAAACTGTGAAAGTTTGTTACGCGACATTAGTTTGTTGAGTAAGAAGTTGTACATTGATCTTGCTATAGAGACGGACAACAGAATTGGCCTTGTGCAAAAAGGATTGTTGGTGCTGTGCAAGCAATCAAAGACCTTGGCGCACGAGGCGCAGTTAGCCAAGCGCGCCAATCAAATTGGTTTAAGCGCAACTGTCCTTTGTGCCAGCGAAGTTGCGGCTCTTGAGCCCGAATTGACATTGGATGTGTGCGGTGGCGTGCACTTTCACGATGATGGACATTTAAATCCGTCGTTGGTCATGCTGGAGTTGGCGCGCGACTTGGATGTGCGTCACGAAACCGCAGTGAAAAGTTTTGAGCATCGCGGCGACCGAGTTGTGTCCGTGAATATCGGCAATGAGCGCATAGAGGCCGACGAGTTTGTCATTGCCACTGGTTCATGGTCTGGCGACGTGGCTAAACAACTTGGCGTTGAACTTCCAATGCAAGCGGGTAAGGGCTACAGCATGACATTGCAATCGCCGCCGCAATTGCCGCGCACATCGTGCTTGTTAGTGGAGGCGCGCGTGGCCATGACGCCCATGGGTTCAACATTGCGCTTCGCGGGCACCATGGAAATTGGTGGCGTTGATGACACCATCAATCCCAAGCGCGTGCAAGGAATTCAAGAATCAATTCCGCGCTATTTGCCCGCGTTTTCAAATACTTTCGCGGGCGTCAACACGCAAGCGCAACCGATATGGAACGGTCGCAGGCCCGTGTCGCCAGACGGACTTCCGTATGTCGGTCGCTTCGCGCATTTAGACAATGTCATCAGTGCCTCGGGCCACGCCATGCTTGGTCTAAGCCTTGGTCCCGCCACTGGAATGGTGGTGCGCAATATTCTTGCCAACAAAAGCCAGCCATTTGATATCGCACTACTGAAGCCGGATCGATTTGCATGACGATGGCGAATTTGTAAATGCAAAAGCGTGCAAGAAAGTTCAGACGATGAATCTCAACTGTGTACGCATTGGATTTGGAAAAGTTGCGCAAGTGAGGCGCAATCACGCTCGCGCAGGTTGAGTGTGTGAAGGCAAGCACAATGTCGCTGCAATCGCCATGAGGATGCCCAGCACAAATACGCTGTGTCCAACTTGCAGCGCGATCAGTGTGGTGTCCTGAAAGCCTTGCATGATGACGCCGGGCACCACTTGCAAAATTGCCGCGAAGAAAATACCCGAAAAGTTCACAATGGAAATGGTCAAGCCAACCATCTGTGGAGCGACCACCCGCGCGGCAATTGGGAACGCCAGAATGCTGGTGCCTAAACCAAATCCAATTATGAACATGGTGACGCAGTCCACCCACAACGGCCAATCCTCAACATTGGTCATGATCCATTGCGGTGGAAACATTAAATCAAACATGTAGGACAGGATGCTGATGACAAGTCCAACAATCAGCAATATTTTTGCGCCGAGTCGCTCGCTTAGCATTCCGAAAATGGGGGCACCGATGGCGGTACCTATAAAGAAAACGCTGTTTAGGATTACGCTCTGGCGCGGCGTCCAACCCCATGCTTCTTGTAAGGGAATATTCCAAAATCCGCCAAAGCCCATGACCATGCCGCAGGTGCCACCGTAAATCAGCGCCGCCAAAATCACCTCGCGTTTTTTAAGAACGCTTTGTATTTGCCGCGTGATGGTCAAAGTTTCAGAGTTCGTGTTGGAGATATGTGACGCGCGTATTGGTCCAAAGAATTGGCCGCGAAGCGACCATGCGCAACCAATGGCCAAAGGCACGCCGATCAACGCGGTGACAAGCATTGTCATGCGCCAACCCATCTGTTCGCCAAGAATGTCCACGCCAAATTCGCCGATTGCGCCGCCAATGCCAAGCGCGGAATCACCAAGACCGATTGCAATGGCGAAACCAGCTGGTGAAAAAACACGCTGTGCAATCACGCCCAATCCCGCGAAGGAGAAGGAGCAAGCACAACCAAGGCACGCGCGGGATATAAAAAGTTCCAGCATGGTTGTGGAACGAGAAAAGAAATAAATGCTCAAGGCACTGCACACAACTCCGATTGGAATCAGCACGCGTAGACCAAGTCGATCCAAGAGTAGTCCGCCAGGAATTTGAAATAGTCCATACGAGATGAGAAATGAAGCGGACACAACGCCCGATTGCAGAAGCGTGAGTCCGATTTCTTTGGCAATCAACGGATGCAATGGCGCGTAGGCAGTCTGCACCGTGAGCTGATAGAGCACGAATAGTTCAGCAAATATAAATGCGATCATCCCAGTGCGCATGGAAATAGTTGGCGCTGGTGGTGGTGATATTTGCACGGATGCAGAATACGCAATGCGGATCGTTTGGGTGAGTGGCGCGTGGGTGCTTGTTTGTTATGCGCCAACATTATTCCCGCAAACATCAATCTGTCTACCATGTCAGCATGCATAATCGCTCTGAGTCATCCGCCAGCTTTGTTTCCAAAGTCGTGTCGCTGTTCACAACGCCTGTTGGCCAATTTCGTTTGGCGGCCATCACTGAGGCATGGTCTTGGGCCGGATTGCTTGCGGGAATGTATTTCAAATATTCCGTGGCGGCCAATCCAATCGGCGTGCAAATCATGGGACCAATTCACGGCGGACTTTTTGTGTTGTATGTCTTAGCCACCATTCGCGTTGCTATTCATTTGCGATGGGGAATCGGTGTCACCACCATTGGAATATTCGCCGCATTACCACCGTTTTGCACTTATTTCTTTGAAGTTTGGATGTTGCGTTCGCGGCGCTTAGAAGTCAAGCCATCCACGTGATATTTTCCCCGCGTACTGGAAGCCGATAGCCTTGCGAGCATGAAGCGATTTGCGTTGTTGCCTGGACCACTTGTTGGAGCGCTTGCATGGCTCATTTTTGACCCAACCATGTTTGGCGCAAGCGACATCAGTAGGTCTGGCGCAATCGTTACTGGACTTCTGGTGTGGATGTCTATTTGGTGGGTTACTCAAGTAGTTGATCTTGCCATTACAGGATTATTGCCCGTGATTGTGTTGACCGTCTTCAACATTGGCTCCACAAAAGAAATTTTGTCGCCCTATGCCAACGATGTCATATTTCTTTTCGCTGGGGGTTGCACTATTGGATTCGCTATTGAGCGACATGGACTTAGCCAGCGATTCATCTCATTCGTGCTGTCGTATCTTGGCCATTCGCCCTTGCGTGTGGTGGCGGGATTTCTAATCGCCACTTCGCTTATGAGTTCGTGTGTTTCCAACATGGCTTGTGCGGCCATCATGTTGCCAATGGCAAGTGCGGCGATAGCATCTTTTGCAGGTATTTCTATTGAAAAACCAGAGCACACTCGGGCCTTTCATAATTTCGAGCGCGCCGTTTTTCTGGCCGTTGGATATGGCGCCAGCATTGGTGGAGTGATGACGCTCCTTGGTAGCCCGCCCAATCCAATCGCCGCGGAGTGGTTGCGCGCCAACGGAAGCAATATGGATTTTTTGCGTTGGTCCATGATCGGCGCGCCAACAGCGATTGTGATGATGGCGGCCACATTCGTCGTGTTCAGCGTAGTGTTTCCCATGAAGGGGCTGGCCTCGGTATCCATCTCGCTTCCAGTGAGTCACGCACCCCTGACGCGCGCCGCAAAAATAACCATTCTCATTTTTTCTCTCGCCATTTGCGCGTGGGTTGGTTCACCATTTCTCAAGTCATGGTTGCCTAATCTTGTGCTGCGCGATGGCACGATCGCCATCGCCGCGGCGCTGTTGCTCTTTATCATTCCAGAAAAGAGGGGTGGCGCAGATGCGGTTGTTCCATGGTCGCAGACCGCGCGCTTGCCATGGGGCATCTTTGTTTTATTTGGCGGCGGACTTTCTCTTGCCGACGCCATGCAACGCACCGATGTTTCGGCGGCGATCGCTCAATCTTTCGTCGGACTCTCGGCGGTGCCAGCGCCACTATTGCTGTTCACCATTGTGATATCGCTTATTTTTGCAAGCGAAATTGCCTCCAACACCGCGTTGACGGCCACCGCCGTTCCAATTGTTGGGGCCATGGCACCCGGACTCGGAATACCCACGGAGCGATTGGTGGTGGCATGCGCGCTCGCCGCCAGTTATGCGTTCATGTTTCCAGTGGGAACACCACCTAACGCATTGGTGTTCGCCACCGGACGCGTGCCCTTACGCGAAATGTTGCGTGTGGGATTTGTGTTGAACTTGTGCGCCGCCATCATCATTACTCTTGCGTGCCTCGCTCTGGCGTAAGCCATATATTCACGATCAAGGCATTTCAATCTTCTCTTGAGCCGCCACGCCGGCTCACCCCGACAATTGATCGCATGAAATCGCGGCGGTCAAACTTGATATACCGAGGACTCGTCAAAGATCACCATAATCCATGTAATAAATATTAAAAGATGCACAAGGCCCTGCATCATATTCACCCGTCCGCGTATGAGATTAACCAACGACACCGTTAATGTCAGCACAAATAGCACTATGTACGGCGGCTCAAGTCCCAGTTCGGGTTTTACACCCGTGACATAGCGCATCACAATCACCGCGGGGACGGTCAAGCCAATTGTTGCCAAGGCGCTGCCAAGCAGCACATTCATAGTGCGTTGCATGTCATTCTCACGCGAGGCACGCAGCGCGGCCAGTCCCTCTGGAGCTAGTACCAGTGCAGCAATAAAGATGCCACTGAGCGGTACGGGTAGATTCCATGTTTGAAAAAGAACAGTCACTCTTTTGCCCACACTTTCCGCCAGAATGACCACGGCGCCAAGCGAAATCACCAACAGCATGATGGTGATTGCAATTGAATGATATGCGGTGTGTGCGTGTAATTGTTTCTGCTCGGTTGGTTTGTACTCAAAGAATTCACGGGAGGTGGATGTTTGCGAAAGTAAAAATAGAATGTAAATCGTCAGACAGCTGATACCGACATAGATTTCCATATAGTCGGATGTCCAGCCGGCTTGTTCGGATTGCATGAAGGTGGGCAAAATTAATGTGATGGTTCCCAACGCGATGATAAATGATAAATAATTCGATGATGAGCGCGGATTGAATTCTTGCGAGCTCTTGCGTAGTCCTCCAAGCACAATTGCAAGACCAATCAGCAGATTGAAGATAAGCATGAGCACGGCGAACATAGTGTCGCGCGCCACGGAGTTGTCCTCTTGCAGTGGCAGCATCATTGCGGCCACCGCGGCCACTTCAATGGTGATGGCCGACAAGGTCAAGATGATCGTTCCAATTGGCTCGCCAAAATGCACCGCCAACGCCTCCGCCTGCAATATGGCGCGAAAGGCGCATATTAAAATAAAAATTAAAATCCAGCCTGTCAAAAGCAAATTCGCTCCGCCCGTCATGGGGTCCGCTGGCGACCAATGTGAATGAGCAAACGCGCCTGTTGCCAATCCCAGAAATATAGGCAATTCTTTCATCCAAACTGATGTTCTAGAGGGCGCATCCATGAAATTTGCACTATGAGGCATGTCATTTATTTTACAACCAAATGAACATTGTTGTAGCGCTCTAAACTACTTCAAGCAATGAACCCTCAATCAAAACCCACGCCATTGGCAAACTTTTGCGATGTTCCAGTGGTTGTTTCAACTTGGAATCACGGGTTGTCCGCCAACGCGAAAGCGCTTGAAGTTCTGAATACTGGCGGCGGCGCACTAGATGCCGCCGAAGCTGGCGTGATGGTGACCGAATTAGATTCGCTGGAACATAGCGTTGGCTTAAGCGGCTATCCAGATCGCGACGGAGTTGTAACGCTGGACGCAGCCATAATGGATCACGCTGGTCGCGCGGGTTCCGTGGCATTTGTGCGCGGCGTGACCCATCCAATTTCACTGGCGCGCATGGTGATGGAGCGCACGCCGCATGTCATGTTGGTTGGCCAAGGCGCCGAACAATTCGCGCGCCAACAGGGGGTAAGGTGCGCGCCGGAAACGCCGCTGCATCCAGAAATGAGCGCGGCGTGGCACGCATGGTTGAAGGGGGAAAAATACGCGCCGCAAGTCAACCGAGAGAATGCATCGGTGAAATCCACGGGAGGGGGTCAACGAGCGCCCATGGGTGGCGAGCTCAATCACGACACGATTGGAATGTTGGTGCTTGATGCGCAAGGTCGGCTTGCGGCTTCGTGTACCACCAGCGGTATGTCGTACAAAATACATGGGCGCGTTGGTGATTCGCCGATTATTGGAGCGGGACTTTTTGTCGATGGCGATGTTGGCGCAGCGGTATGCACTGGCGTTGGCGAAATCGCCATGCGTACGGTCGCGTCATTTGTCGTTGTTGAACAGATGCGCGCTGGGGCAACCGCGCAGCAAGCATGTCAAGAGGCCATCGCACGCATAATCAAGATTGCGGATGATCCAAAGCAAGTTCAGGTTGGCGTGCTGGCTCTGTCCCGCCACGCAACAGTGGGGGCGTTCGCCATTCAGGATGGTTTCACTTACGCGCTTGGAACGAGCACTGGCAATAACATGCATAAATCATTGCACGCGCTTTGAATTGCGCTGGCCGCTTTATGGAGTCACCTCGAACAAGCTGAAATATGTTCCTTCATACACCCGCCGAGCATTGTCGAGTTTGGGAGGGTACTCGTTGGGTTTGCCACATCCACTATGTTTATTTTTCATCAATATCAATACGCGTGAATATTTGGTGAACGCGTCATCTGGAATATTTTCCATGCGTACTGGCGTGTGCAATGCGTGACCGGCCCACCATTGCAGGCCGTGCGCGGCAACGACAAGCGTGGTCTGTGGTGCCGCGATCTCCGAGCGCATGTCAAACAATTCTTGCAATTCTACTTGGTTGATGACAGGACCGGGCGTAGAGGTTCCACGGATGGAGTGAATGGCGCCGTAACTCACGATTCCCGAGATCAGCCAAGCGATGGCCGTGCGCCATCTCTTTTTTGGAGGTTGCCAAAGCGCACCAGCAACCCGCGGTGGTGTCGTAATTGCAAGTCTTGCAAGTAGAAATGTGAAGACAATTCCAACCGGCACTGAAGCCATCAGATTCAGCCGCTGCGCATATTCGGGATTGAGCAGTGGAAAGACCAGAAAAATACAGAGCGCGCTCAGACCCACAATGGTGGCGCGGTTGGCGATTGTTTCTTTGCGCCATCGAAATGCAACAAGAATAATTCCACACAGTCCCACCCCAAGACCAATGAATGTTCCATGCGATTCGCGCCCACCTGGTCCACCTCTTCCTGGCGGACCACCGCGTGGGCCAATTGTGTCGGCGCGATTTCCCATTTCTGGCCGGTCTTTTTCACGCTGATCCATTGCGCCATGTCGATTGCGCCGCGGACCGCGATCATCATGAACATTCATGCCGTCGGGGCGTGGACCTCCAGGCCTTCCTCGTCCATACAGTTCATGTGCACCACCGAATATGTTCTGAGGCGCCGTAAGCACATCGTGCGCGCGGCTTGGGCTGACTGCGTATAAAAGTACAAACGACATTGCCCCCACAATCACAATCGCAAGCGCGCCTGTAATCAGCGCGCGTTTAGTTGCGCCGCCAATTACAAACCAAATGCCCATGATTGTCACGGCGCCAAAAGCCGCGCAACCAAATGATCCGCCATGCGTGAGCGCGGCTAGTGCCAACGCAACCGACGCGACCGTGAACCAGCGCGTCATAATCGCCCGCCCCAATTTCATATCCATCGCGCCAATGGCGCGCCAGAGCGCCCACCAAGTCATGGCGGCCCACACCAACCCAAGCGAATTCTTTTCAAAGTCGCTCACCATGCGAATCACCGGCGCGCTGAGCACAGCCAGTATGGCGCCCGCCATAACGACGGGGATTCCGCGGCGCGCGCCACCACACCAGACGAATCCAAATAGAAATACAAATAGTGCAACCCACGGCTCGGTCATGCAGTCCACCACTTGGGAAGCCACCAAATACGCGCTGTCGCTTTGCATTCCGATTGCGATCAATACTTGCGCAAGCAGGCCATCAATTACAAAGAGAAGCGGCGCGTCTTGATACAGTAGCCGCCCCTGATCAAAGAGCCACCACGCTTGCATTGGGTAGTACGCCGGGTCCATGGCAGGCGGAATCGGACCGCGAAAATGAATCCATACACGGGTCGCAATAGCCGCGGTCAACACCAGTACGAACCCACCGATCCACCACCAACGCATATTTCGGTTTGGGACATAATCAGAACAATCACTCTCCGCGTCAATGGAGCCGAGATTCATACGATTCAAATGTGATTTTTGGGTATCCATTCGAAAGATTTCAAACCATCAACGGTGAGCCATCAAGATGTATGTAGGTGTGGTCTTCATTTGACTGATTTCAATGTAAACCGTGTTTTTTTCAAAGTGCTATGCAATGTGCATTACAATTCATCGCATGGCGACTGCAGTTTCAAATCCAACGCGGAGTTTGCACGCCAATAATTTAACATCCAGCAAAGCAATCATAATTGCGTGGATGATCGCGGCGATCTTGTTCGCATGGTTGTTGATCTTTCCATTGGTTGGGGGAGTGGTTGTCGCCAATGATGACCTAAAATTTTTGCGCGGCGAACTGAATGTGGGTTCTCTGGCTGAGAATATTCAATGGAGTTGGCTGCATACAAATAGTTTCCGCCCGCTTGAAAATATCGTCGCCGCGTTTTGTAATCCACAAACGCTGGCGTGCTGGCCGGTTATTCCAGTGCAATTCAGTGGACTTGTTTTGCTTTCCGTTGGAGTTGGCTTGTTGGTGCGGCGCGTGTTGCCAAGCCAGCCAATCGCCACGCCACTCATGCTTATTTGGATTTTTCTGTCGCCCAGCACTATGACTTCCTTGTGGCAAATGGACACTTGCTCGCAAACATGGAGCGCAGCGCTTGGATTGTGGTGCGGCATTCTGTGTTGGGATGTGTTTCTAGCCGCGCGCACTGGCGCGCCAACATATAAAAAAATAATCGCGCTGTTTGCGCTGGCGGCGATTGGCATGAACATCAAGGAAACTTTTTTTGGTTGGAGCGCCTCCATTGGAGGCGCTTTAATGCTTGCGATTCTTTTTGGTTTCAAAAGTAACCCCCGCGCCTGCTCGCGCGCCGCCTTTGCGCTTGTTCCTATTGCGGTTATGCCAATTCTTTACCTAGTGATTCGCTACGCATTTGGAGGTCTTGGCGGCGTGCAATCGCTGGAGGAAAATCCGGAGGCGCGCTACCAGATTGGGTTGGGTGAGAATCTTGTGACCAACATGATGACTTCCGCGTTCGGGTTGTTTGCCAACGGTCCTCTGCACCTATTCAATAATGATGCCGCCATGTTGCCGCTGCGCGCGCTTTCCGTGCTCAGTGCACTTTCCGCCGGCGCAATGATCATTGCGGCAGGCGCGCTGCGCATTTTGCACAAACAAACTCCAAGCAATATTTCACTGCGCTTGGTGTTGATTTCAGCGGCGGTATGCATGTTCAGCATCGTGGTCACTTTACCCATGGGCGCGGTTTCCGACCTCTACGGATTTGGTCCCAACGTTGGATCAGGCCTGTTGGTTGTCGCCGCAACCTTGATGTTGTGGAATTCAATCGATGAGAATGATCGCTTCATCGCGCGATTTATTGCGGGGTGCGCAACACTGATGCTTGCGACCGTTGGTCTGTATGGCGTGGCCAGCCGCACGTATCAATTTTCCATGACCTGGTACTACACGCGCGAACTCAATCGTCTTGTCATGACGCATCAAGCGTCACTGCCACCGCAAAATTCAACTGCGGAAACGGCGTACATTTATTTCCCACCAAATTGCTACACAGGTCACATCTATGGGCAAATTATGATTCGGCCCTTGCAATCACTTAGCATTCAATGGATGCAGTCATGGTTGAATAAGGCTGATCCAAAGCATCCACTGCGTATTGTGTTGCAGCCGCAATCTATGGTGCGACCTGGTCTTGACCTTGTCGTAGATTGCGCGCAGTTTCCAGTGCGGCAAGATTGGTGAGCCCATTCAAGAAACGCTCGTAACAGCGATTTTCTTGGCGGCTTTCTTAGCTTCTTCCACACGCACTTCGCGCCGCGGAACAATGTCTTTCACAATTCCAATTGCTTTCAGCGCGCGCACTTCCCAGTAGGTCACATCAAGTTCCCACCATTTATGTTGCACAGAACAGCATGAAGGATCGTGATGATGATTGTTGTGCCAGCCTTCGCCCGCGGCCACCAGCGCCACCAGCCAATTGTTGCGGCTGTTCTCATCGGTTTCGTGATTCTTATAGCCAAACAAGTGCGTCAAACTATTCACGCTCCATGTGATGTGCCACACCAACATGGTTCGAACAAACACGCCCCACACCACCATGCCCGCGGCGAAATACAGCGCGCTATTCCAATCCAGCCAGATACTGCCAATGGCAAGCGGCGTAATAAAGAACAAAATGCATTGCGCCACATAAAACCAAAGCGGACTGGTCGGATTTTTTTCCAGCCACATATAGAACGGATCTTGCAAGACATCTTTGGCGTAGCGTTCATAATTGCTCCACTGATGCAACTCGCGGTTATGCAGAAAAAGCCAGCCCATGTGACCCCACAAAAATGTGACAAGAGGTGAATGCGGATCCTCATGTTCATCGCTGTGCACGTGGTGCTTGCGATGCGTTGAAACCCAGCGCGCAGGAGAATCTTCTAAGCAGCACAATGCAAGCACAACAAGCGTGTATTCAAACCAGCGTGGCACGGTAAAACTACGGTGCGTAAGCAGTCGGTGGTAGCCCATGGTGATGGCTTGGCCAAAGACATGAATACCAGCCACGCACACGGCAAGCGCGGTCCATGAAAACAGGCTTGGCATGAACGCAAGAAACGCGGCCGCGTGCACCACGATCAGCGGCAAAAAATAGCGCAACATGATCAGTGTAGGGCGTGTGGAATGTGGTCGAAGTAGCGGGGAGTTTGATGTGAGTTGTGTGATGTGTGGTCCGATTGCGTGGGCAACGCATATGTGGAAAAAGTACCTTAAAGAATTATAGCCAATTCATTCGACTGAATAACAGTAATTTCCATACATTTCGTGTTTGGAACCAAATACTTTGGAGTGAATTCCTTGTGGTGTGTGGGTGTGAGCCAGAATGAAATCGGGCGAAATTTGAAAGTTTGTTTAGGAAGGCCTATGAATGGCTATAAAGCGCAATAAAGCTCTATGAATCGCACAGTATTGGCACATGTGATACTTTTCAATGCTTCACCGTGATCGTTTTAAGGGCTTGATTCATAGAATGAACCAGAACACTTCAATCAATCTTGCTTTGGTGGTGACAACGCACAACAGCATTCGGACCATTTCGCGTTGTTTAGAAAGTGTGCGCGGCTTGGTCAATAAGATCTATGTTGTTGATAGCGGTAGTACCGACGGCACCGTTGAGGTCTGCAAGCAACTTGGGGCCGAAGTGGTGCATCAACCTTGGCAGGGATTTGCGAAACAGAAGGAATACGCAATGTCGCTTGCTCACAAAGAAGATTGGGTGTTGTTGCTAGACAGCGACGAAAGTCTAGAGCCAAGTTTGCAGCAGGGGTTGCGCCAGGCCATCAGGAATGCTTCACCAACCACGCGCGCCATTGAGATCAACAGAAAAATGTGGTATGTGGGTGGTTGGATCAACCATGTTGGATTTCCTGATTGGGTTGTGCGGTGCGGGCGCCAAGGTGCGCTGCGAATGGTTCACAAGCCGGTGCATGAACGCGTGGAGGCTGATGGACTGACTGTTCGCGCCGCGGGTATTTGCCGCCATGATTCATGGGATGGAATTTGCGACGCACTGGAGCGGGGAGCAAAATACGCCAGGCTTTCTGCTGAAGTACGCAAGCCCAAAAAATTTCCGCTGCTGTATAGTTTTTGTAGTGTTCTAGCATTGGTTTTTAAATATGGCATTGTGCGGCGCGGATTTCTTGACGGCTGGCGCGGCATAGTTGCGATTATTTCCTATTCAATTGGAAAGTTTGCAAACACCATGGCTGCCTTCGAGCGTGGTCAGCGTGGAAGTTGAAGTGGAAGAAATCACTACAGAACAAAAGACGCAGTGGTTCACGCGCATGTTCTCCAAGGTCGGTCTTGACTTGCGTTTATTTTATATAGCTGTTCCGCGCGCAAAGGGCGATCTGATTGGCGTGCCCGCGCATCTTGTGGCGGCAATGATTGCAATTGTATGCGAGGCAATTTCAACCGCCAGTTCCAGTATTGGCATCGGGATTTTAGTAGTGGCCACCTTATTGCGCGCCCCCGCGTTGGTTCCAACATGGAAACAAATGTTGGGTCAATTTTGGATTCAGGCGCTCCTAGTGTGGATCGCATGGATGGCGCTCTCCTTGTCGTGGTCGCCTGATCCGACAATGGGTAAAAGACGATTGTTTGTACTTGTTTTTTTCGTATGGGTTCCTCTCTTGTGGCCGCTGTATAAAGAATGGCGTTGGTTGTTTGCGGCGTTCTTGTTTTCAGCGTTGGTCTTGCAATGTATTCAAGTGTCAGGCGCGTTTGGAGCAACACATCAGGGGGAAAATCTTATCAAAGGGTTCAGGCACCCCACCGTTGTGGGAATGTGGGACGCAATCGCTCTTAGTTGCTGGCTGTTTCTTGCCGTGGCGGCAAGTTGGCGCGCTATGTTGCTGTGTATTCCACTCGCTGTCTTGTCTGCGATCGGATTTATTTGGGCGGGACAAAGGGCCGCTTTATGGGCAATTTTGGTGGAAATTTTTTTCGCCAATATTGCGTTGGTTTTCGCAGTTCGTGGTTGGTTGCGCCGCGCGGCGTTGCGCTTAGTGTTGGCGCTATTGGTTATTGGTGGCGTGTATTCTTTTATTGGGGATGAACTAACGGCGAAGTTCAAGCAGGTTTATAACGAAACTACAAAAAACTTCATCACGGTAAAGGTAGTGCAGGAATCAGAAATAAATTCCAAGATTACCTATGAGGAACGCTTTGCCATGTGGAAGATGTCGCTTATTGCCTGGCAAAAGCACCCCATTATCGGGGTTGGTTATGGCGGCTACTCCAAGGCCACCGCGCCCATTGACGATGTTGTTATGCAATCATTTGATGTTCATTGTCATGACCACCCCCACAACACCTATGTCATGATCTTGACTGAAAATGGAATGTTTGGTCTAGTTTTGTTCATGATCTGGGCTGGGGCTTTTTTTGTTCGCGCATTTCAACTTGTTCAACTTGATCCAATTCGCATTGGCGCATTTGGTGGTGCCGTGGTGTGGTTTACAGCCGCTATTGCGGACGGTTTTCACACCCGCGAAATGTTCCTTGCGGTGGGGGTGATCATGATCAGTTTGGCGGGGATGCCATTGAAGAATTCTTCAAATCACGAAGAGACAGTACTTTGAGCGATTTTTATACATCGTAAAAGGTATATTATGAAGATGGGTCCTTGAGCAATTTTTTTATGTTCATATTTGAAGGACCTGCATCGAGTAGGGCGGTTGTTCGAGAGCATTCAGAAGTACAACGTCGACCAACTCCCTTTTTATATCGCGGTTCCAAGCGCGCACTTGTCCGAATTCAAACGTGTTCTTACTGATGCAACGATTAATTGGTTGACTCAAGAAGAAGTATTTGAAATGACTCCAAGTAGTCGCATTGCGAAGTATGAAAGTATTCGGGGTGGTGATATGCAGCAAGTCGTTCAATCCGAATCTTGGAGGCTGGGTATCGCAGAAAATTTGCTCGTTATGGATTCAGATTGTAGATTTTTGAGTTCATTTCAAACGAGTGATTTTATTTTAGCGGATGGAACCCCCTATTCAGTCGTGCAAGATGGTGGGATTGGAGGTGAAATTCATCAACTTTCCTCTTCTATGTCTAAACCGAAAATCTGGATTGATTGGCTTGAAACAAGCTGTCGGACAAGGCAGTTCTTTGGCAACTCTAGCGGGATGAGGTATTCCTACTGAGGAGCTCCCTATATTTGGAGTTCTCGGGTTTGGTCAAATTTATCAAAAAATATCCTTGAGCCAACTGATAAAACATTCTTGGATCTGGTGCTCGAGCTTGGTTCTGAGCTCGTCATTTACGGAGAGGCCTTGTTTGCGCTAAAAAGTATGCCATTCAAGCCTCGAAAGCCATATTTCAGGATGTATTGCTACGAGAGAGACCTATGGATTGACCGCGGGAAAGGGATAGATGAATCTATGTTGGCGAAGTCGTACATGGGTGTGACTTATCAATCCAACTGGGAATATTGGACTGATCATTATTTGTATCAAAAGTCCCTACCTTCTCGTGTCGCAAAAACGCTTCGACGTAATATCGATTATGTTCCCTGGCGGCTTCAATCTTGCCGCTCCACTTCAAGTTCTTTCGATCTGCAATGTTCCCGTTTCAAAAATTATTTTACAATCATGAATGACAAACGATGGCTTTTAATTGCTCCGGCATTCAATTGTGACGGGCAAGCGGCAAGCCAGACATTGACTGACAAATTTCCCTATCTTGAAGCCGCCGGCATTGAATTATGTGTGATTGGAGGAATGAGTGGCAGACGCCATGCGCGAATTCCGCATGAGCAAATTTGGTCCTGGAGTCCCTCTGGCCTTCGATATGAATACCGATATGTCATTCGTAATCGGCATGGGCGAGGTTTTCGATATAAATTGCAGACCATCCCAATTTCAATTTTGCTGAGTCCATTTATATTGGTAGAAAGAATAATTACAGGGTTATCAAGTCATTGGTCGTGGGCGCCTGCGGCGGCGTTCAAAGCATGGCGGCTCAGCCGCAAAAAATCGTTCGATGTAATTTATTCCTCTGGGGGGCCAATTTCTGCCCATCTTGCCGGTTGGTTAATCTATCAATGCACTGGGATTCCTTGGATTGCTGAAATCCATGATCCTATTGTGGCCACCGCACGGACACAGCCGACCTCGCCTGGTGGGCGGTGGAGCCGTCAAAAATATTTGGAACACTTATTGGAGAAGCTTGTATGTAGAGATGCGCGTATTGCCTGGTGGTTTACCAAGGCCGCGCTGGATGCCGCCCGTAGTCGCCATCCGCAACTTGGAGAACGTGGTTTTTATGTATTGCCAGGGGTGATGCCTCCTGAAGTGTTGGAGCAACATGTATATGGTGAAGGTCTCAACATAGGTCACTTTGGAAAAATAAGTGGCACGCGATCTCTGTATGAGTTTTTATTGGGCTTGAATGTTTGGCTTGAAAGAAATCCTGAAGCGCGCAAAGTTATTCAGTTGCATATTTATGGAGGGGGGATTGACGATCGGGCGAAGCAAGCCGCAGATCAATTGTGTTTGTGGAGTGTGATCGTGTGCCATGGACGACTAGAGCGAGACCCAGTCACCCGCGAGTCGGGGAGAACGCAAGTCACACGAAAGATGCAGCAGTGCGACGCCCTTCTGTTGCTTCATGGAAATGATCCAGGGTGCGCTGAATATATTCCTTCTAAAATTTACGAGTATTTCTGGGCTCGGCGCCCAATTCTGGCGTTGACCCATATGAATCCACAACTCGATGAATTAGTGGAGAGGTTTGGCGGAATTACCCCCAAAGATAAGACGCCTCAAGGCATCTCCGATTCACTGGATGTGATTTGGAACAAGTGGAAAAGTAAAACACTTGAGCCAAGTGACGCACCTCCAATTGGCGTAGATGTGGCTGTGTCAACAATTTTGCAACATATCTTCAGTCCTGACGTGGCTCACCGCGCGAACTTGTGAACAGATCTTTGAGGGCTTGTATGCGTTTCAAGATGCTGCACGCAAGTGTTGTCACGCGAAAGCCGCGCCGTACAAAGCGATCGTACAGAACCCAAGACACCAAAGGCTTCATATGCCGATGCCAGGAATCTGACGGAACGATCTTGTCGAAATCCGCAAGGTAATTAGCAATTGTGGCGCGCATATCTGGAACAGATTTTTCTTGCCCGGATATTCGCTGCATGACAGTCTGTGTGCGCGTTGATTCATCAAAGTCCCGCAAACGATAGAGATGACCTGGAATGGATCTGAATGGCGCCAGGTACAGCGAGTTTGAAAGCATGATGTGATCGCATGCGAAACAATTGTGCATTGGAAGTTGGCAAAGAAATTTTCTTCGAAAGACGCCGTGCATTGGACCCAGATCAACGGTCAAGCCAGCGGACCAGAGGTATCGCAAGAGGGCGCCCGTTCGCGGCGTATGAATTCCTGTGTTACAACCCTTGCGAAGAACTTCATTCGACTGATTAATAAATTCCCAATAGGTAAATGAACCGCCAATATCAGGATCTGCATTCAGCGCCGCTAAATGGTTGCGCAAGTAATCGGGGTGCAATATGTCGTGTCCGCCGACCCAAGCAAAGTACGGACTCGCGGTGGACTCCTGTAAAAGATTAAAATTATTGGATGCACCAATATTTTTAGGCTGTCTGACATAGGTGAAGCGAGGATCTTGTGAAGCAATCAGTTCGCAGATCGCCTGAGTGCCATCTGTGGAAGCATTGTCAGAGATCAAGACAGCGAAATCTGTGTGTGTCTGGGCTTGTATAGATTCAAGTGTTTGTCGAATAAATTTTGCCTCGTTGTAAGCCGGCACTCCAAGGGTGATCGTGCTATGGGAAAGCAGTTGAGTGGAACATGACGCCTGCTGAGTTGTTTCAGGCATCAGGTAATCCGCTTCAAATATCCATCTGGGGCGACGGTGATGAGCAATTTGTCTTGAATACTTTTGTCAATGTGGAATTCAGGGTGCGTCTTTAGGTATTCCCACACTGCGGTTTTTGGATTGTTGCCAGGACCCCAAGGACGGTCGGGAAATATTTCTTTAGGCAGGTCTTCAACCACTGTATCAAATACAACGCAGTAACTGCCAACGCTTGTCAGTGGCGCGTATGCGTTGAGTTCCGCAAGCACATGGTCGTGGGTGTGGTTGCTGTCAAGGCAAACAAACACGCGCTTGTACTTGGCGGCGACGGCGTGCACTTGCGCGATGATGTCGGAGGCGATACTGGAGCCTTGAATCATCTGGATTCGTGAGGCCATGGGGTGGGCTTCGATTGCAGCACGGTTGTGGGCGCGGATGTCAATATCAATGCCAAGCACCTTGCGGTTGGAAACTTTGGGATTGATTGATTTACCAGACTCGATCGCATCGCACATGTCTAGTAGCGCCAACATGGAGGCGCTGAAAATAAGCGAGCCGCCATGCGCGATACCCGTTTCGATGATCAAGTCCGGTTTGATTTCCAAAATTAACTCCTGCATGGCGACCATATCTTGTGGGTATTGGATGATGGGGCGGCCTTGCCACGAAAAGTTGTAGGAATATTGGGCGGCGATGGAAGTTTGTGTAAATACGTTGGCGGATTGGCGCAATGAATCATTTGTTGAAACTGCTTTGATTCGATTCAGCACTTCGGATTCAAATTGACTCATTGGTCGATCCCGACATAATTAAATTTGTTGTTGGACATATGCTTAATTTCTTTCATGTAGTTGGAATTCATAATGTAAAGAGTTGAGCCTACAGGGAGCAGAGCCAATGCCTGCGATGGCGAAAGAACCTGTAAGCCTGTAGCGGCCAAATATTTGCCTTGCTTTGCAGGATTTATGTCGATGACCATATCGATGGGTTGACCATTGCGGCCTTTTAAGAGAGCAAAAATGACGCCCTTAGAAGCTCCGCCCCAAATAGCGCAAGGGTTTTTTGCAGATGAGTTCTGAAAGAGAATCTCAGTGAAATTTGTCGGGAAGTGAACCCGATCTTTCATATCAATTTTCGGAATACGGATTGTCGAGAGGTCGGCAACTATATAGAGGTACTGCCCGCCAAAGATCGTTCCACTTTCAATGACCTTACCAAACATGCGATGAAAGTCAGAGATCCGAAAGTAGTTCACATGCTCGTAAAAGATGTCAAACCACGCGCGATGTTCGCAAATCCAATCAAAGACAGGCACTTCTATATAAATCTTTCCGCCACCACCATTGGCCTCTTTCAGTTGATGCAGAAATTGGACTGGATTTTGAATGTGCTCCATCACATGGCGTAGCACCAGCCCTTTGCCCTGAATACCCACGCCCGCCTTAAAGTAATGCTTCCTCACACGAGGATTTGTTCCCTCATAGGTTGGATCAAATCCTGAGATATCAAAGCCCTTCGCTTGAAGCAGTTCAAGAAAAAATCCCTTGCCGCAACCAACTTCGACAATGGACTTGCGACCCATTCCGCGATCAATGATGTTTGCGACCGTTTCGAGATGTTCTTGGAAAAACTGGCTGACTGCTTGCTCATTTTGATAGTGCGCGTCGTAGACCATCAATTCGGGCTGGAACGCTGCGTTGTATACAAGACCGCTGTCAAGATCTTCTACCAAACGCATGTCGCCTTTGGGGCATAGCTTCGCCTGTTCAGCACTTTCATACATACGATTCTGAAAAATTGGCAATTGCCGCTGTTCATAAAGAAGTTGAATAGGGGGTTCGGTGCTCATGCTGTTCTTAAATTATAATCCCAACTACGCGGGGTGGATCAACAAGGTTGTCTGGTCGCGCGCCAAACTTTAATAAATCGCGGCGACCATATTCGTCGGCAATCTGTTCAGCCAATTTGCGTACAGTGATTGGAATGCCAGAGCAAATGTTGATCGCCCCCGTACGGTTGCCCATGGCGGCATCAACAATCATCTCCGCCGCAACCCGCACGTCTAAGAAATCACGGACTTGATTGCCGCTTGTGAGTTCGGCGATTTCTCCCGCGGAAAGTTTGGAGCGAATGTAAGGCACCAATCGCCGCGAATCTTCGCCTTCGCCATGCAGGTAGAACAATCGACACCAAGCAAACTCAATTTTGTGCAACGAAAATATCGTCGAAAGCGCTTGGAATGCCCTCACTTTCGCATCGGCATAAGGGGTCGTTGGTCGCAGTGAAGTTTCAATGGATAAATCCCCCAGTGTTAAGTCGTACTCAAAGCAAGTGCCGATGCCTACAACTCTCCCAACGCAAGCGTCGACTGCGCCTTGGGCCATCTCAAGCGTCCCCGCAAGACAATCCAAATTTTTTTCGGACTGTAGATACTGTCCGCTCTCCGCATACCAAGCGCAATGGATAACTGTCTCTATGCCTGAGCATGCTTGCTTCCACCAATCAGAAGTTTCAGCGAACAGGTCATTGGTGGTGATGATTTGTTCAATATATTTGGTAGGAGAAACGAGCGACTCTTTTCCTTGGCGCACAATCACGCGAGTTTTTACTCGGCGTTCGCATAATCCCCGCAAAACTTGACGACCAACAAATCCAGTTGCGCCGGTCAGAAGAACAGTGCCGCTCACGCAATCTCCAACTTCGGGACTGCCGTCACAAATTGAGTTCCAAGTGTCGCAAGCAAGGCATTTTGTCGCATCACCTCGGCAGCGATGTTCCAAGGAAGAATAACCAAATAGTCTGGGCGTTGAGATTGAAGCGTGCCAGGCGATACGATTGGAATACGGCTGCCGGGCATGAATTTACCTTGCTTTGCTGGGTTTTTATCCGCAACATATTGGATTAGATTCGCGCCAAGCGCCGCGAAGTTGATCAGTGTATTGCCCTTTGCAGCCGCGCCATAAGCGGCGACGGTTTTGCCTTGGCGGTTTGCGTCCGCAAGAAAATTCAAAAAGTCGTCTTTCACTTTTTCGGCGCGTGCTTGGAATGCTAAATAATATTCATCGGTTCGAACGCCTGCCGCATCTTCTGCGCGCAGGATTTTTTCCACCCGATGGTCCACAACCTGCTTGCCGGTGTCGGCGCGCTGTGCGAACACACGAAGGCTGCCGCCATGCGTTGGATGTTCTTCCACATCAAACACCGTCAATCCGTTGGCGGCAAAGATGCGCTGAACAGCGGTCAAAGACAAGTATGAAAAATGCTCGTGATAAATAGTGTCGAACTGATTTTCAGCCATCAACCGCATGAGGTGGGGGAATTCAAATGTCGCCACGCCGGTGGGCTTCAGCAACGCAGTGAAGCCCGCTACAAAGTCGTTGATGTCT
>SYAC01000035.1 GCA_005787685.1 Planctomycetia bacterium | reverse complement strand
TCCTCACTATTTTTCCGGAAATGATGGCAACGCCTTTGGCGACCAGCATTCCCGGCCGAGCGGCGAGTTGCGGCGCGATGGAATGTCATGTGCACGACATTCGCGCGTGGAGCAACTCACCCCACCGCAAGGTGGATGACCGACCCTTCGGGGGCGGGCCCGGAATGGTGTTCATGTGTGATCCCCTCGTCGACGCGGTCGAGGCGGTTGAAAAACTAGACGTACGAGCAGCATGCCGCGTGTTGCTCACGCCGCAGGGTGAACCCCTTCGGCAATCTCGCGTGGAATGGCTTGCTAAACAGCCGCGTTTGCTGCTGATTGCGGGCCACTACGAGGGAATTGATGAGCGGGCGATCCAAGAACTTGGACCGCTTGAACTGAGTGTCGGCGACTTCACAGTGTCTGGCGGCGAACTGCCCGCACTGTTGGTGGTCGACGCGGTGTCCAGACTTCTTCCAGGAGTTCTTGGGCATGAATGTTCGGCCGCGCAAGACTCCTTCAGTCTTCGCGACCAACAAGGCAATCCGCTCTTGGATTGCCCTCACTTCACCCGCCCGCGCTCGTGGCGCGGCCGGGATGTTCCCGAGATCTTGCTCTCGGGCGACCACGCTGCTATCGCGGCGTGGCGGTTGGAACAGTCGGTCAGTCGCACGCGTGTGCGTCGGCCGGACTTATTTGGAAGCGCCACCCCTGAGTCGTAAGAACTCAAGTGGAAAGTGTTGAACGGCGGATTTGCGAAAGCAAAAGCTCGACAACCAAACGGATCCGTCCTGGATCCAGATTGAGACTGGTCATGAATCGTCAACTGTTAATCGAACAACTTCTAGCTCCGCAACTCAAAGGTGGCCAAGATTTGCCAACATGCAGCGTCGGTGACACCATCGATGTGCATTACAAAATTGTCGAGGGCGACAAGGAGCGCGTACAGGTTTTCCAAGGCGTGTTGATCGCCGAGAAGGGTCGTGGCGTGAACCACACCATCACCGTGCGCCGTATTGTTGCCAACGAGGGTGTGGAGCGAATTTTTCCACTGCATTCGCCACGCATCGCAAAGATTGATGTCGTCCGTCGTGGTGATGCCCGACGCGCCAAGCTGTACTTCCTGCGTGAACGCACCGGAAAGAGCCGTCGTTTGCGCGATCAACGACGCGGCTTAAAGGGCCTCGAGGCCGCTTTGCAAGCCACCGACACAACACCGCAAACAGCGGCGGAATAAGCCTTTTTCATAAGTTTTGAACAATCGCCCCAAGTGACCCCTGGGGCGATTTTTATTTTTATTCAAAGCGCGCGCGCAATCACTGCGCGGAATTGTCCGGCTTCTGCGTTGGCAACTGCCGTATGAAGATATTGGCAAACTCAATTGGCGCGCCGTGATGTTGCAGCCCGATTGGACCCTCCGCGGGCACGCCCGGAAGAAGCGCGTTGTTCAACACCTTTTTTTCGTTCAGCACTACGGTCAACCGTTCGCCTTGCATTGTTATTTTCATGCGATTCCATTTGCCTGGCGGCGCGTCGGCATTTTCAGATGGTGTCACGCCCGCGCGCACTTCGGCGGACTGCGATGGATCAGTTCTATATCCGTAGACCTCGCCGCTTCCAACTGGCCAAGACCAAATATTCACTTGGCTTTTGTCGCTGCCGCGCAACAAAATTCCACTATCGCCAAACTCGTCAATCTCCACCGTTTCCAGTTTTCCATCGGCGCCCACTGGCGTGGTTCCATCCTTGCGCACCACTGGCACATTGGATTTGCGCGAAATTCCGCTCCAACGCCAATCCAGCATCAATTCAAAATCCGCGTAATTTGTGACGCTCCACAATGTTTCACCCATGCCGTCGTAGGTCAATTTCCAATCCTGCGCTTTCCAGTGACCCGCGTGCCCTGGTTGCTCCCGCCACCCGCGCAAAGAGCCCTTGAAAATGCTTGTAAAACCCAGGTCTTGCAAAGAGGTTGCCTCTGGCGCAAGCGCTTGATCAGCGGGCAATTCTTGAATGCGGATATTGCGAAAGCGAACGGGAGTTCCTTCGCTCTCAAGACAAATAAATCCCTCGCGCGGATTCACATCAAAGGCGCCGCTGACTTCTTTTCCGTTGACGGCCAACTTGATCGTGCCGTCGATCGCAGTCACACGATAGTGATTCCATTGGCCCGCGCCCTTGGTGCGATTCTCGCTGGGCAAGCAGCGCGCCCAACCAGCGGGGTGCGCGCGATCTGGCTTCATAGTGGCGCCGTGAATGGAAAAAATATCGCCCTCACTGGTGTACATCAACTTGTCGCCCTCGCGCATCTCGGTGCCAAGCATGATTTGCACTTCAACGCTGCGCGTAAATGGCTGGCCCTTGGCCGTGAGTGGGTCGCTCCAAATAAATAAACCGGCATTGCCAGTTGGATTTTCATGCATCCATTCCAATTCCAAAACAAAATTGCGATAGGACTTCTGGGTTCGCAACACGCCAGTGGGAACGCCACTGCACAGAATTTCGCCGTTCTTGACGCTCCATGTTTCGGGGGAGGTGTTGACATTCACCCAACCCGACAAATCCTTGCCATTCAAAAGCGGAACAAATCCATCGGTGCTGGTGGGCATGACGGGCTTGGTCTGTTCCATTGGCAAGACCGTGCTTGTGGCGGGAATGATGGCGGGCACATCTGTGGCAATCTCACCACAGGGCGCGCCCCCAAGCGCAACATTGCCAAATGCGACCAGTGTCAAAACCGCTTCAAACGCTGTCCAAACGAGTGTTCGCATATGCGTAATTTAACCTAACAAGCGCCCTGTGTCAGCACCCGCCCGCAGTGGTGCGACACTGGAAAAACATTTGCTCGCTTGCTTCAAATCAAACGCAAATGATGCAGGACACAATCCCGCCCGCCGGCGTGGCACCTACCATGTGCGCATGAATATTCACGTTCTGCATGATTGCCGCGTGCTGGCCAATATGACTGGTCAAACACCATTGCCCTGCGACGGAATTGTCTCGCGCCTTGGCCAAGCCAACGACATCGCGGCGGCATGGATTGATGGCAACCCGTTGGACGAAAACTTTATGGCGGATGTCGATCAAGTTTCACCTCGACTGCTGATGTACAGCGGAACCCTGTCCAGCACCCTTTTTGGAGAGGATCCACGGACTTGGCTCAAGCCTGGTCGCGCCGCGTTGGATGCGTTCACGGAGCGCGTTCTTCCCATGTTGCAAAAAACCAAGCGCACAATTTGTTTTCGTCCGCACGCGCGCCATGTCCTGAGCGATCCGCAGGGCACGCTGAAATTTCTTCTGGACCACAATCAACAGCCATTTGAAATCGCGCTCAGTCCCGCTGACATGATCGCGCCCGACATGATCGGAACAATCGACGACCATCTGCGGCGCATGTTTGAATCACTGGCCCCGCGCGCGGCGTTGGTGTTTCTCAACGACATCCGCATCAACGCCCAAGGACTCGCGCGCAGCGTGGCGCTTGGAGATGGGGTCTTGCCGCAAGAACTTGTGCTGTCCCTGATTCGTGAGCATGTTCCGTCAACCACGCCGTTAGTGGTATCGCCGCACAAGCTGGATCAGCAACTGAAATGGCTGCGTCTTGAGCCATTGCACACGGCTTGCACATAAAGTTTGCTTGGGCGCCAAGCTTGCCCATGCCAGGTGCAACCGCGGGTTTTTGTAACAATTTTGATATTTCACAACCCACTTGCGTCATCCATGCGACCCCCTGCGCCCCACCGCTTAAATTCCATCAACATTTCATTGGACTCCCGCCGTTTCAAAGTTACAATTCAAATGCAATGCCCACAAGGATACGGGTGTTTGGAGGTTTGTCAGGATGACATCGCACGCATCAACTCTTGATGCCCGCGTCTTAGTGCTGAATCGACTCTATGGTGCCATACGCATCATCGATGCCGCTCGCGCTTTCTCTCTTTTATTTCGTGAACTTGCCGAGGTCATCAATGTTGAAGATGGTTCGTATATGAACTACACCTTCAACACCTGGAGCGAAGTGTCCGTGTTGCAACGCGAGTACGAATGTGAGCAACACGACTGGGTCCACACTTCGCGGCTTGTCATTGCCGTGCCAAAAATTATCCGCCTGTTCCGTTATGACCGCTTTCCCAAGCAACAAGTGAAATTGAATCGACGCAACATTTACGCGCGCGACGAAAGCCGCTGCCAATATTGCGGCAGACATTTTTCCACCAAGGAACTCACGCTTGACCATGTCAAACCGCGCGTGCAAGGCGGCGAAAATTCCTGGGAAAATTTGGTGTGCGCCTGCGTGAAATGCAACGCCCGCAAAGGTGGTCGAACACCCATTCAATCTGGAATGAAGCTTATTCGCCCGCCATTTCGACCAAAACGAAATCCCGCCATTGCCTTGCGCTTGGGCAGTCCCAAGTACCAAAGTTGGAAGGCGTTTTTGGACGACGCCTATTGGTCCATTGAATTGACCTGATTGCATTGACGCCAAGGCGTGTAGGTTGTGAATACACCAAGTTACGCGCGGAGATCAAGCTCTTGGTTGATCAACGCCGCGCACATGAACTTACATTTGAAATAGAACCACATTCAACAGAAGCGCCGTGGCGTTCTGAATTCCATGCGCAATCATTCCAGGAAAAACACTTCCGCTCCACTCGCGCGTAATGCAGAATCCGCACGCCAATCCCCCCAACACCGGCGCAATGAATACTCCTTGCGGATGAATGACGCCGAAAAGAACTCCGCTGATCACCATTGAAAAAATCATCGATCCCGCAACGCCCCACGCGCTTGTGCCTTGGCGTAAATGACCGTACAGCACGCCGCGAAACATGATCTCCTCCGTGATGGGTGCCGCCACGCAGGCCAAACTAAAAAGCAAGATCAACTCCAGGTAGCTGGCTTCTTGGATGAGTTGCTGAATCGGGTGCGATGGATTTCCAAGGTTGGGCACATCAAAGAACCAACCCATACCCAGGCCAATGAGCAGACCCACACCCAGCAACGGCAGCGCGGTGGTATAGGAAATGGCGGATTTCCAGATCAACTGAAAAAATCCTTGATTCCAGCGCAAACCCGTGAGATCCAAGATTGCGCTTATGGAAAGTCCGCGCACACGCGCCCAGGCCAGGGCTCCCAAGCCCGCAAACATCAATGCGCCAGATAACGCCAATCGCAGTGGCGACTCTGAATCTATCGGCACCATCATGGCGACAAACTGCAAGCCCAGAAACAACACAAACCACGCCACAAATGTTTCGCCCAGAATCAAAGAAGTGTTGGCTTGCGATTGAATTGCGCTGCCAATTGTGCGCCTGAACCCCATCACGATCAGCGTGATCAAGGCGGCAATACCACAAGCGCCAAATCCGAAATACCAAATGAAGACCACGCCGAATACCGAGATGAGCACCATGTCGTTTTCTTGCATTGTGCTTAGCGCGTCTTGATCATCGGAAATTTTCGCCTGCGCCAACTCTCCAAACCATCCAAGCCGCTGCCGTAGCAATTCAAATTGTTCCTCGGTTGGCAAGTTGGCTTTCGCCATTGCGCCGTTGGCGTCATTGGCGCTGGCGCCCGGCACAACATTGACCTGCGAATTCGTTGTGGGCCACGCGTTCACCACGGCGCTGATGGCGTTCAATAACGCCTCATCGCTCGCCTCATGCGCGACTTGCTCATTGGTCGCGCCAACAGCGCTGCCATTATCGCGTGCAAATCCTTTGGCCGCTAAATCAATTTGTTCAGCGGCCTCGGCTTTCATTCCAAAGTTGCACAGCACAATCGCACTGGACAGATGATCCAAAGGGGTATCACCTAAAGTCAAATCCTGCACCGACTTTCCGGCGGAAGCACCCCGTATGCTTTGCTCGAACACCAACATTCGCCCGCGCAATTGCGTCATAGAGGCAACTTGCTCCGCTTCAGGCACCACGCTGTCCGCGGCCTGCTCAGAATCAACCGCCATGATTTCGGGATCAGAACGATGTGGCACAGCGATAGAAACCCACGCAACCCCAAGAATCAAGAGCCAAATGGCTACAGCGTGTAGAAATCGCGGCATTTCAGCACAATAGCGGGTTTGCCCCCCGACTGTGACGGCTTTGTGCCCGCATCTTGAACCCCATAAAGCCCGCAAGATGGCAGAATCAACCGCCAAAAGACCGCCTTGCCGCTTGACAGAAACGGCAAAGTTTCTATCCTCCTCGACCCGGCATATTCGCCGTGAACAATTCAAATGCCACGCCAAACCACATTTATCAAGCCAGGCTCGACCAAACTTTCTTGGAGGCATGTCGATGCAACCAAAATGGTTCTGGGTCGACTTGCAACCGAAGTCGCAACCGTGTTAATGGGCAAGCACTTGCCAAACTACACACCCAATGTCGATTGCGGCGAGGGCGTGATTGTGACCAACGCATCCAATGTCGCCATCACTGGCCGCAAATTGGATCAGAAGACAATTCGTCGATGGAGCGGCTATCCAGGCGGACTTCGTGTGCGCAATTACCGCACGGTCCTGGCTGATGATCCGACCACTCTTGTTCAAGAGGCCATCATTCGAATGTTGCCGCGCGGACGATTGGGACGCAAAATGCGAACCCGTCTTCGCATTTTCGCGGGCGCCGAGCACACCTTTGTCGCTCAGCAACCAACCAAGCTTGTCATCAAGTCACGAAAGGCTCCAGCGAGTCGCTGATATTTCACATGAGAAACCAAGACAAATATTCAGATCGAAACCGCGACCGCAATCAAGATGATGAGGACATGGATTTCGCCCCAGTCGCGGTTGCCAAAGCCCCGCCTGCTCCGCGGCCTTTGCGCGCGCAAGAGCCAGCCGACAAGTTTGGTTGGTGGTGGGCCACTGGTCGGCGCAAGACATCCATCGCCCGTCTGCGCATTAAGCCAGGCAAGGGTGAATTCAAGATCAACGAGCGTGAATTTGAGCAGTTTTTCGTTGAGGAGCGCGATCGAAAGAACATTCTTGCCGTGATTGAAAAAACCGGCGTCAAGGGTCAAATTGACATTCGCGCCACATGCAATGGTGGCGGAGTCACTGGTCAGACTGGCGCGGTCTTGCTTGCGCTGGCTCGCGCCGTGATGGCATACGACCCAACTTTGGAAACCGTGCTTCGTGACAACAATTTCTTGACTCGTGATGCCCGCAAGGTGGAACGCAAGAAGTATGGCCAGTACGGCGCTCGTCGTCGTTTCCAATTCAGCAAGCGTTGATTTGTGTGGCTTGGTGTTGGCGCTCACCACATTCATGTGGTGGATTTATTGCGTTGGCATTGCAAGCACACGCTGTCGCCCACGCAACAACGCGGCGCTTCGCACATCATTGAGCGTTCATGCGCACGAGTTCGCGCAATGTCCGTGCCGCCATAATCGCGGCGCGCCGCGGATGAATGCCAAGCTTCATGGCGGCGTCATTCATGGCCTGCGGTGCGCGGCCTTGCCAGCCGTAGCGCAAACCAAGCAAGTCACGCCCAGCGCAAGCGGGTGCTGGCAGTTGCGACAAATCATCGCGCAGTGGCGCCACGCTCAACCACGCCAGGCACTGCGATTGCAAACTCGGCGGCAATTCGGCGCGTTCCCCTGGCGCGGGCGGCAGGCGCGATTTCCAATTTTTCACCGCTGTTTTTTCAGCGTGCACCGCGGCCAATGCGCCCAATCGGATAGGCCGATCACCTGGCGCGGCGCGCAGACTTTGATTCAGCACCGCGCAAACGCTTGCCAGGGCAATATGGATGGCTTCACAAATACGCACTTGGTCAAGTGAACCGAGCGGTTGCTCGGCGATCGCTTGAAGGCGGCCAAGCGCTTGCCCAATAGAACGCTGGATAAGCGAAAGATAGATTCGAGCCGCCCATCGCAAATCGGTTTCACGGTGGTCAAGATCGTCCCATTGAATTCGCGCGCCACTCGCCGCGCGCCACAACAGAAACCGTAAGGCAGTGAGTTGCATTGCATCCGTGTTGACCGTGTTTTTACGCGCCTGCGCAACGGGCGCAAACTTCTCCAGAAACTCACGCGGTTGCCTTGGCCACAGTCCATGGGCCAATTGTTGCCGAACTTCCAATGGCGCCAACAAAGTTTGCGCGGCGTCGGCGCGCCCAAATGTGGGAAGCGCGATCACTGGCGGCGTGCTTGCATGAATTCGCTGCCGTCGTTGTTTGGCAATGGTTCGCAACACAGAGGTGCGTGTTTGCCCAACACGCCGCGCGATGGTGTTCAGGTCAATACCACGCATCCAACTACGCCAAGCCATTGCAGCCTTTGCATCGTTCACGACAATTCGGCGTTTGAATGGTGCAATAGAGCCGCTTTTCTCCAATTGTTGCAAGGCGCGCCGGGCAATGGCAGTGGAAATTTTTTCGGCGCGCGCCAGCGCCACCGCGGACGCGTTCAGCGTGGAGCCACTGTCGGCAACCAAGCGCGCTTGCGCCAGCAATCGTTGTCGGGCGTGATGCGTTGGCGAGGCGTGTTTGACTTTGCACAACATGTCTGCATGTTGTGATTCAAACCAAGCGATCGCCTCGCCCGCGCAACCCACGCAGCACACCCTTGCAAATTGAAAACGCATGCTGATCAACCCAAGTCGACGCCAACGCTGAATGCTGCGCACTCCCACGCCCAATTTGTGCGCAGCTTGTTCAAGCGTGAACGCGCCACCCGCAATCTTGGAGGCTTCAATGGGCGCGCGATCCGTCAGTCGAATGGCAAGCGCGGCAAGATCGTCAATGACGGCGGACCCAACCAGCGACGCGGTTGTATCCGCGCCACGCGAACGCACGCCCGTGATCTTTTCCATAAGCCATGATTCACTGACCATGTGATCGGCGTCCATGACGCGCGCCAACGCTTGCGCGTTCATGGCCATGCGTCGCAGCACATCGGGCTTGGCGTACTCAACCTGTGATAAAAGATTCGCGGCCGCAGCCGTGCGAAATCGTGGGCGCCTAGCCAATGGCAATCTCTGCGCCAACGCGCCAAATAGGCTGCGCCGTTCTAACTTCAATGTCAGCGCCAGTCGCTGTGCATGAGCTGGTTGAATGCGTTAAAAATTCGCTTGGCGCCACGATATGAATTTGATCCACTGTCAAGCCCGGGCCAAACGCAATCATTCCTATGTCGCCATTGACACCGCTTCGTAGCAAGCGATCAAGCACAAAGAACACGCTGCCACTGCTCATGTTGCCGTGGTCGCGCAGAACGCCGCGTGTGGCAAGCAAACTTTCAGGCGCAAGCGCGCCGCAATGTCGCGCGTTGGCTCCACGCTCCATGGCGTCCAATATGGCGGCACCTCCGGGATGTATGGCGCACTGCTTCAGGTCGCCAAGCGAGTCAGCAGCGGCCAATTCAATGTGGCCAGGAACACTTCGATCAAGCGTCATAGCGAAACCCGCGTCGGTGATCTGCCAACTCATGGCGTGTGCCGTGTTCGCAATGCGCCGCGCTTGGCGTGATCCCACAGTGAACAACGCGCGGTCTTGACGCGCGCGATCAGTCGCGGGCGCGCGATCAAGCGCATGATTCTGCTTGTGATTCGGCAAGTGATCGGCAGCGCCATGCGAAAGCCGGGCAATATCCTTTGAAATGGAAGAATTTGAAACAACCAGCGCGGCGGCGCCATCGGCGAACAACAAACTAGCCACCATATTTTGTGCGTCGCGGTCGTTGCGTAAATGCAGCGAGCATAATTCCACGCACACCAGCAACACCACCGCTTCCTCATGCCGCAACGCGGCGCCCGCTGCCGCGTCCAGACCACAAATTCCACCAAAGCACCCCATGAATCCAATTTGCGAAGTTCGCACGGTTGTGGGCAGTCCAGCTTGCACACAAATGTCGTGCAGCGGCCCTGGCGATTCAAATCCAGTGCATGTCACCACAATCAAGTCGGTGATTTCACCCGCCGCGCGATGGGCGCGAGTCAACGCCGACTCAATGGCGCGCACGGCCAGCGCGGGTGCATGGCGCGAAAAACATTTCATGCGCTGCGCTGTTGTGAACGAAACAATTTCTTGCAGCGGCATCACGGCGGCTCGCCGTTGAATGCCACAATTCGCAACCATGCGCTCCCATCGCTCTTGTGAGGACGCATTTAAATTCCACAACTTCGCTTGCTCGCGCCCAATATCAAGTTGGTCGCGTTCATACGGAGGCGTTGCGAAACCCATGGATTCAACGCGCGCGCTCATTTGGTCATTCTACAAGCGAGCCACGAGGCGACTCTAGGAAATGTTTGCGCCGCTTGACACATGAGCGTGGCGCGCGCGGGCTCGCCTAAAAACCAGGCCGTTCGCAGTGTTTTTTGCTGCCGGCGCGCGATGTGCTTGCCATGCCAATGCGCATAGGTGCCAGCCGCGGCCGCGCTCCAACCGCCGTGCTCACGCCACGCACTTGTCAATCCATACGCGCTCTCAAAAGCCCAGCGCATTCCCTCGCCGGAAAATGGTTCGGCGTAACCCGCCGCGTCCCCCACCAACGCCGTGTGTGCATCGGCAATGCGGGTGGGCTTCCACGGCAATGGCCCCGCGGCGTTCCAGCGGCTTGGTCGGCCTTCTTGCAACGCCGCCGCAAGCAACGGCCACTCGCGCGCGGCCGCATCAAGCAAATCATCGGGACGACTCACTGGGGAATTGCGATCAATTAAACCCGCCACATGAATATGCTCATGCGACTCGGCGACCACGCCTAAATATCCGCCACGCACCACGCGCATTTCAATGCGCTCGCTAGGCCAATGCGCCAATGCCCGTGGCGCGCGCCACGAACCAGCGAAACCATACTTACGCCCCGGACTTGCCGGGTTCCAACCACGCGCGCGCGCCATGCCACTGCCAAGACCATCGGCCGCAATCACCAACTTCGTACCCACGACATATTCCTCTGCATCTTTTCGCACAACAACATTCCCTGGCGATACCCATTGCGCCGTGGCGGGTTGAGCCACGCGAACACCAACGCGCTCGGCTTCATTCAACAATGTTTTGTCCAGCACCGTGCGCGGAATAATTGCGCCCAAAGCGGGCAAATTCATTTCAAATCCACGCGCGCCACTGCGCCAGGCAACCGCGCGCGTGGCACCGGTGGCCGCCGACTCAACCAACTCCCGCAATCCCATCTGACTTAAAATATTCCACGCCGCGCCCGACAAACAGTGTCCGCAACACTTGTCACGACCACGCGTGCGTGCGTCCACCAACATCACGCGTGCGCCTTGGCGCGCCAACGCAATGGCGCATGCGCTACCAGCCGGGCCACCACCCACAACCAACACATCCACGGATTGCCCCGTCCCCATGGGAAAAAAAGACTGTGAATCTGGACGCGCCACATCAGGCGTGTCTTGTACGACCACATTCGCGCTGTAACTCACGCGTATCCCCAAACAATACATCGCCGTTGGGGGCGCGCGTTCAATATTTCAAGAAGCTTGAGAAATTGCGTTCGTGGGCGCATGCAAGGAGTCTAGGCTAGGAAGTTCAATCACCTGTGGCTCCACAAATTTCCGCGGCACGCGCGCCGGAATTCTGCACAACAACTCGTAGGCGTGATGGCCAGTCATGCTGGCTACACGCGCCGCGTGATTGGGGGCGTTGCAATCTGAACTGATCAATTCAACTGCGGCGTGATTCCAATTTGTTGCAAGCGCGTCTGGCAACTCACTTAAATCAACCGCAATCTGGTCCATGCTGATGGCACCCACCACGGGCGCGTTCATCCACATTTTTTGGCCATGTTCAACCACCTCAACGCGCACCATGCGCCGCTCCACGCCCAGTGGCCGGCGTGTCATTGGGTTCATTGGCAGCAGTGGATAGCCGTCACCGTATCCCACAGGAACCAAGCCAATTCTGCTGGTTTTTTCACATTTCCAGCGACTGCCATAGCCCACGGCGGTGCCCGCCGGAACCGTTCGCACTTGCACAAAGGAACTGCGCCAACTGAACACGGGCCGCAAATTTTTGGCGAACTCCATGAAGCGTCCATCGCGGGTTCCTTCAAATGCCAAACCAGTCCACGCTAAGCCCACGCGAATCATGTTGTGGTGAAACCGCGCGCCACGCATGGCCGCAAATGTGCTGGCTGAATGCACAATGCAGTCCACGGGAAGCGCGGCCGACTTGCACCACGCCTCAAATATTTTTCGTTGTTGATCGGTGGCGGTCTCGCTGCCACCGGCGTTGGCGAAGTGCGTGAACACCCCGGCGAGGCGAAGATTTTTATCAGAGCGAATGCGCGCCGCAATCTTGGTTGCCTCTGTGGGCAAGCAACCGCCGCGTCCAAGCCCCGTATCTATTTCCAAATGCAGGGGCAACACCGCTCCAAATTCCGCGGCGCACCTGGACAGCGATTCCACTTGCTCAACATCATGCGCTGACAAATGCAACTGGCTCTTGAGCCACATGCTGTGGGCAATTCCTCCGCGATCAATCTGGCGTACAGGCATCAGAGCGATCACCGGCGTACTCGGATCGGCCACGCCAACCACCTCGGCCTCCTCTATTCCATAGACCACCAAAAAATCCGCCCGCCCCGCCACGCGCCGCGCCAAACGCGCCGCGCCCAAACCATACGCGTCTGATTTCAACACCAAACCCAGGCGCACCGAGGGATCCAATGCCGCCCGGATGACGGAAACATTATGATCAACGGCGGCCAGGTCAACGACTACTTCGCTTCGGGGGCTCATAGAGTGTCCGTTGTATCGACTTTGAAAGGGAACTACCATTAGATTCCTAAAGGATTTCATGAACTCAACAGAAACTTTCGACACCAGTAAAAAATTCTCCGACCTTGGACTTCCAGAAGCCGTGCTTCGAGCCATCACAGAAAAGGGCTTCGAACACCCAACCCGCATTCAAGCCTCGCTTCTGCCAGTGGCGTTGTCAGGCAAAGATTGCCTAGGCCAGGCCAAAACCGGCACTGGCAAGACCGCCGCCTTTGCGTTGCCCATGTTGGCGCGCCTAGTCAAGGGCGAAGCCTTCAGCGGCTTGGTGCTTGTGCCCACACGCGAGCTCGCCATTCAGGTGGCCAAGGAATTCATGGAGTTCGCCAAATACACGGGCCACAAAGTGGTGGCGGTGTACGGCGGCAGCAGCATCAACACCCAGACCAATCAACTCAAGTCCGGCCCCGCCATTATTGTGGGCACACCTGGTCGCGTGATGGACATGAATCAACGCGGCCTTCTTCCCTATAACCAAGTGAAGGTCGCTGTGCTTGATGAGGTGGACCGAATGCTTGACATTGGTTTCCGTGAGGATATTCGCCGCATTTTGGGCAGCATGAAGCAACATCCACAAACCGTGTTCGTGTCGGCCACTATTAGTCCAGAGATTGAAAAGTTGGCTCGCAGCTACATGCGCGACGCGGAAAAGATTGTCAGCTCCGAAAAAAGTTTAACCGTGAGCCAAGTCGATCAGAGTTACTTGCCGGTTGACTATTGGTGCAAGCGCCGCCTGCTGCATCATTTGCTCACACATGAAACCGCCGAGTTGACCGTGGTGTTCTGCCGCACCAAGCGCACCGTGGACGATGTCACTGAATACTTGCAAAAGAAAAAAATCGATGCCTTCGCCATTCACGGCGACATGTATCAGAAGGCGCGCGACAAGGTCATGGAGCGTCTGCGCGGCGGGCAACTGAGCGTGCTTGTGGCCAGCGACTTGGCGGCGCGCGGACTGGATGTGGACGACATCAGCCATGTGATCAACTACGACATTCCAGAGGATCCCGAGGTCTATGTGCATCGCATTGGGCGCACCGCGCGCGCCGGCCGCCGCGGCATTGCCTGGAGCTTTGTATGTCCAGATCAGGGCGAATTGCTTACCAATATTGAAATGTTGACCAATGTGGAAATTGTCCGCAAGGAATATCCAGACTTTGATCCAGGTCCGCCACCCGTCGAAGTGCAAGCGCGCCGCGATCAAGAAGTGAAGCGCCGCGAAACCAATGACGCCACCAAAAATCGATTTCAAGCCGTGGCTCCAACACCAACGCTCGCCGATCCAACCAAATTTCCAGGCGGCGTTGTGCCAACAGGTCAACCCGTGAAACGGTTGGGTGGAAAAGTGAATTCTCGACGACGACATTGATGCCGCACGCCAACAAGCATAAGTACATACGCATTCACCCAGAGGTCGCCGCCGCACTTGCCAAAGGTGCGCCGGTTGTGGCGCTTGAAACCGCAGTGCTAACGCATGGCTTGCCGCGCCACGCTGTGCCCACGCTGCGCGACATTTCCAATCTGTGGAGCGAAACCAAACCCGCCCACTTGGCGTTGGCGCTTGCCATGGAGCAAACCGTGCGCGATGGCGGCGCGACCCCCGCGACATGCGCGGTGATGAACGGCGAACTTGTGATTGGCTTGAGCGCGCAAGAACTTGAATCACTTGCCGCGCACGCAAACCCATTGAAACTCAGCGCACGCGATTTGGCCGATGCAATGAACAGCGCGGCCACGGGCGGGCTCACGGTCGCAGCCACGCTTTCCGCTTGCGCCGCCGCCGAAATTCGCGTTTTTGCCACGGGCGGTATTGGCGGAGTGCACCGCGGTTGGAATCACACGCTTGATATCAGCGCGGATCTTGCGGCGCTTGCGCGCGCGCGTGTGATCATCGTGTGCGCCGGCGCCAAAAGTATTTTGGATTTGCCCGCCACTTTAGAGGCGCTTGATTCGCTTGGTGTTCCGGTGATTGGAATCCAAACCAAATATTTTCCCTGCTTCTCATCGCCGCCAGACCAATCGCTCACGCTCAACAGTTCGGTGCAATCCGCCGACGACATCGCCGCCATTGCGCGCACGCATTGGGCGCTTCACCACAACAGCTCGGTGCTGGCCGTGCAAGCGTGTCCCGACGAGCACGCCATTGACCGCGATCAATTTGAAAGCTGGTACCACGCAACAGAAAGCGCCGCGCGCGCTCATGGCGTCAAAGGTGCGGCCATGACACCGTTCATGCTTTCGCATTTGGCGCAACTTTCCAGCGGCAAATCCCTGCGCGCCAATGTGGCTCTACTGCTGCATAACGCGCGCACCAGCGCAACAATTTCCTTAAAAATGTAATCTTGCACTTGACTTGCGCCCAATTTAATGCTCAACTATATGTGTCGAGACCCCTCGACGACTCGTCAAACACAAATTGGTGATGGGACCTCCGGTGGTCCGTCAGTAATTGGTTCTTGTTTGGAACCACCCAATTTGTGGCGGGAAGATTGATATTTATGAACACGAAAAGTGGCGTTCTTGAGTTGCCCGCGGGCGGCGAGGCGCGCATCAGACAATTTGAACTTGGTCTTGCCGACAATCCCGGTGATCCCTATGTCAGCGCCGAATTGGTGGCGCAATTTTCGCTTCGACCAGCGCAATACATCACGGTTGAAATTGAGGAGCGCCACGCGCCCAATCGCCCCGAAGGCATCAAGCGCGTTGCCCTCACCGTGATTGACATTGAAGGCATGGACCCGCAAACCTACGCCGCGCGCAAGGCGTTCACGGAATTGACCGCACTGGATCCATCGCCGCGGCTCACGCTTGAACATCGCGGTTGCGCGCCCGCCTGCCGACTCATCGATTTATTTTGCCCCATTGGCTTTGGCACGCGCGGCTTGATTGTGGCGCCGCCCAAAGCCGGTAAAACAATCCTGCTGCAAAATATCGCCTCGGGCATCAAGCACAATAATCCGCAGGTGGAACTCATCGCCCTCTTAATCGATGAGCGCCCCGAGGAGGTGACGGATTTCAAACGCAATGTGCGCGCGCAAGTTCTCGCCAGCAGCAACGACGAATCCGTGGAGCGACACACCGCGCTTGGCATTCTTGCCATTGAGCGCGCCAAGCGTATGGTGGAGGCGGGCCGCGATGTGGTGGTGCTGCTTGATTCGCTCACGCGAGTGGGCCGCGCCTTCAACAACAACCGCCGCTACGCCTCCGGCGGCCGCACCATGAGCGGCGGTCTTGACAATCGCGCGCTTGAGGTTCCCAAGCAACTGTTTGGCGCCGCGCGCAAATGTGAGGAAGGCGGCTCCCTCACCATCATTGCAACTTGTTTGGTAGACACCGGCAGCCGCGCCGACCAGGTGATCTTTGAGGAATTCAAAGGCACGGGCAACATGGAACTTATTTTGGACCGCACCATTTCAGAAAAGCGCGTCTTTCCTGCCATTAATCTAGCGGCCAGCGGCACACGCAAAGAACATCTCATGTTGACGGATCGCGAACTCAAAACCGTCACCGCGCTGCGACGGCGGCTTCTCAGTTTGCCGCCACATGTGCAAGTGGAGCAATTACTTTCGGCCCTGCACCGCTACAGCACCAATGAGCAAATGGTGGGCGGTCCGCAAACCGTGGGTACTTGATTTCGTTACCATTAGATCACTTATGAGCGACACAAATTTTTCGAACAATCTGCGTGCGGGCATTTTTGTTTCAACGGTTTTGGTGCTGGCGCTTGCAATTGGATTCATCCTGTTGAAGGTTGATCTCTTTCGCCAATATCAGACGCTTGTTCTGCAATTTGACACCACTGAAGGCGTCAGCGGACTCAGCCGCGGCAGCGAGGTCAAATTGGGCGGACTGACCGTGGGACGTGTCACGATGATCTCTCCACAAATTGACACAAATCAAAATCTTACAAGCATCAATGTGACCCTGGAAATCATGTCCGACATTCCTGTCCGCTATTCAGCCTCGGCCCCCGAAGGCGCCAACGCCGAGGTGATTCGCGTTGGCAGTTTAGTGGGAAGCACCTCCATCATCAATTTCAACACGCTCGGCCAAGAACCTGCGCCAATTCTTAAAAACGGCGAAACGCTTATGGCCACGCGCGGCAGCGGTATGTTGACAACGCTTGTGGGTCCAGCCAATGCAGTGCGTACCAACGAAATTATCAAGGGGCTGGCCGTCACCGCCGCTTGGCTGAAAACCATCCCAGAGGAATATCGCACCCGCGTTGTTCCCACGCTGCAAAATATTGCCACCACCACTGCCAACTTCAATCAGGATTACGAGGTCTGGCGCAAGCCTATTGGCGAGACGCTTCTGAACGCTCAAAGTTTCACGGGCAACGCGGATCAACTGCTCAAGGACAATAAAAACAAATTCACCCAACTCATGGACAGCACCGTCGCCACCATGGCTGACGCAAAGGTGATTACCAGCGATTTCAGATCCAAGAGCATGCCAGCCCTACAAAAATTGTTGGACCAAGGCGCCGACGCCGCGGGCACGCTTGCCAGCTCTTTGGATCAAATCGAGCAGCAATTACCACAGCGTCTCACGGACCTACGCGACTTTATGTTTGACGCGCGCGAAATCGCCGGGCAGTTCAAGTTGACCGCCATTGAAATTCGCCGAAGTCCGTGGAAATTGCTCTATCAACCAAAGCCCGGCGAAGTGGCTCACGAAAATTTATACAACGCCACCCGCGCCTTCGCGATGGCCACGGCAGATTTAAAAACCGCCAGCGCCTCGTTGCAAGCCGTGCTGGCGCAAGACGCCAATAAGTTCAACAGCGATGAAAATTTCCGCAAGGAGGTTCGTGAACAAGTTCTTGACTCGCTGGAAAAATATGACGCCGCGCAACGCCAACTCTTTGATGTGCTTGCGGCACCGCAATCCCAAGGCGGCGAAGGCAAGTAACACATGGGTGTGCTGAATCCTAATCCTGCCAAGGAGCGACTCGCCGGGTTCATCACAATCGCATCCATTTTGATTGGGACGCTTGTCTTGATCATGATCATGCAACTGGATTGGATTAAGTACCAGCAGTATCGCCTGACTTTTTCCCTACTTCAAGATGCCTCGGGTATTCAAGTTGGCACACCCGTGAATGTGGGCGGTATAACTTATGGCAGAGTGACGAGGGTTGATAGTGGTCCCCTGCTTGATGTGAGCGGCAATTTGGTCATAAATCCGCCAATAGGAACTTCCCCCGCCACCGCGATGCTGGGGACATTTGTCACATTTCAACTTGACTCCACTATTTCGTTGTGGCCATCGGCGCGAATCAATCGCAATGCCAGCGTACTTGGCGGCAATGTGTCCATTGAGATTTTCGACACTGGATTTGAAAACCAAGCCGATCCGCAGTTTGAGAGCACAATCTCTCCTCTGATCACCAACTCCACAATCCGTGCCAGCAATCCACCCTCGGGAGTATCAAATATTTTTGGTGGTGCTGTAGCCATGCAACTAGACAACTTCTATCAGGACTTCACTGTCTTTCAAGATTGGATCGCCCTGGAATTCAAGAAAATGATGACCACTGAATTTCAAAACATCCAGACCTCGGTGAATTCGCTGCGAGTCAAAGTCAACAGCGACATCGACCAATGGTCTTCTCGGATCAAGTCCATGAAAGCAAATACGGCCGAAATGAATCGCCGGCTCGGCATTGCCTACGAAGGCGAGCAGGATCAAAAGAGTTTTTCTGCCGTCTTTAATAATTTGTGGCCCCAAATTCAAGCCGACGCCCAAAATGCCAAGGACAATTACAACTTGATCGCAACTGAATTTAAAAATACATTGAGCAATGAGCTGATCAAGGTCTATCAGGACTATCAAAAGCAATTCACCCTCCTCAACGCGGACTTAGAAACCCTGGGTGTCGCAAGCAAAGAGAATTATGCGGTGTATGCGCTCAGCCTGGCGGAGTTGTCCCTCAGCGGCGGACAAATTTCTCGCACATTTGAGAACATACTTAGCGAATTGATTGATGCCGTGTTGGATAGTCCAAATGACGAGGAATTCTTGCGGCAGGATCAACTCATGATCGCGCGCGAATTGGCCGTACACGCACAAGAGGTGCAATTCGCCCTGCAGGATGTAGAGGCGGTTGTCAGCCAAATGAAAACAAGTGCGCCTGTCATGATGGATGAACTTCGCCAACGCACTATTCAAACATTGGCGGAATTGAAGAAGGCGCTCGATTCATTCCACGCCACTTTGCGCTCTCAAAGCACAAAATAATTTTGGCCCCCAGCCATCCGAAGCCCTGCTCAACCATGAGTCAATCAACTTGCGTTGGCGGCGGCTTCAACATTCAGGGCAGAACTTTTCTCCTCGCGCAGACGCTCAATGCGCGCACCCAACGAATTCAATGTCTTTTCCATTTGGAAATAGCCACGATCCAAGTGATACACGCGTGTGACAAGCGTTTCACCTTCGGCGGCCAAACCTGCCAACACCAAACTTGCGCTGGCGCGCAAATCGCTGGCCATCACGGGCGCACCGATCAACTTAGATCCGCCTGTGATGATCACTGTTGGTCCTTGGCGATTCAAGTGCGCGCCCATGCGCGACAACTCCGCCACATGCAGGAAGCGCTCCAAATAAATCTTCTCAGTGATCACGCTGTTGCCTTGGGCCAAGCATAAAAGCGCCATCAATTGCGCCTGCAAATCCGTTGGAAATCCTGGATGCGGCTGCGTGGTGATCGTGGCGGGTTTCAAGTTGCGCTCACTGGTCACGCGCACCGAGCAACGCTTGGAATTCTTGTCATCCAGGCGCTCCACATGCACGCCAATTTCGCGGAACACATCTAGCGTTGCCAGCAGCGAATCGTAGGGAAAATCATCCAAAATTATATCGCCGTTGGTCATGGCCGCGGCCACCGCGTAGGTGCCGGCCACAATGCGATCGGGCATCACGTTGTATTCGGTGCCGCTTAATTCCTCAACGCCATCAATTATCAAGCGCGGACTGCCGGCGCCCTGAATTTTTGCGCCCATCTTGTTCAACATGTCGGCCACCTCCACCACTTCCGGCTCGCACGCGGCGCACTCGATAATGGTGCGGCCCTTGGCCAGCGTGGCCGCGCTCATTATGTTGGAAGTTCCAAGCACGGTGCTTCCATTTGGTCCGCCCAAGAACACCGTGTTGCCTTTCAAGCGATCGGCGGTGGCGATGATGTCGCCATTGCGAAGTTCAATCTTGGCGCCCAGCGCCTCCAAGCCTTTCAAATGCAAATCAACTGGCCGATGCCCAAAGCTGCAACCGCCAGGCATGCTCACCACCGCTTTGCGCCGACGCGCCACCATTGGCCCCAACACGCAAATACTGGCGCGCATGGTGCGAACAATGTCGTAACGCGCGTGCACGCAATTTTGGTCCATGCTCGTCAGCGACAAGGCGTCGCCGGTGCGCTTACTTTGTACGCCCAACTCCTTCAGCAGCGAGTTCATATTTTCAATATCCGCCAGTGGCTTCACGTTTTTCAGCTTCAACTCGCCATCGGTCAACAACGACGCGGCCATGAGCGGCAGCGCCGCGTTTTTGGAACCCTCAACTGTCACGCGGCCCGCAAGCCGCCGACCACCTTGAATGCGAAAATAATCCATTGTTGAGATCCTTGTAAATGAATGCGTGCAAAAGTAGGCCCTTCTCAATCGACCAAGCGAGCGCCGGAGCAACAATTTACGCCCGACATGCCTACGATACCGCCGTGAGCACAACATTAGAAATCGTAGGTGAACCCTCTCTGCCCGAAGTAAAGATGCATTTGGTTGCGCCCAACGCCCCCGCCACCGCACGCGTGACGGCCAATGATCTATGCATCAAAGGCCGCTCCTCCAGTTATGTTCGCCATGTTTGCATTGACCTTGCGGGCACGCCCATGGCGGCTCAATTCCATGCTGGTCAAAGTTTTGGCGTGGTCCCGCCTGGCAACGACCATCAAGGTCGACCCAATAAAGTCCGCCTGTATTCCATTGCCAGTCCAACCTGGGGCGAGGACGGCCACGGCCAGATTTTTGCCACCACTCCCAAACGCCTCATCAGCGAGGAAATGATCACAACGCCCGGCGAAACGCAGGCGCATCCGCAACTTATTCTTGGCATGTGCAGTAATTATCTGTGCGATCTCAAGCCTGGCGATCCAGTGCAAGTAACGGGTCCATCGGGCAAGCGATTTCTGTTGCCCACCGATCCCTCCAAGCACGATTATCTTTTCTTGGCTACGGGCACTGGTATTGCCCCATTTCGCGGCATGCTGCAAGAATTGCTCGCCGGTCCCCCAGCTGGAAGTCCATGGCAAAAGTCCTGGACTCGCTGTGGCAGTCGCGTTGAATTGCTCATGGGCGCGCCCTACAACACTGATCTTTTGTACGACCAAGAAATCCAAGACTTGGCCAACTCGCACAACAATTTCCACTATCACCCCGTCATCAGCCGCGAGCGCCGCGCCGACGGCGGCAAGGGCGAGTATGTGCATCAATTTCTGGAACGCCACCTTGACGCGTTCAAGGACATGTTGCAAAACCCGCGCACATTGATTTATGTATGCGGACTTGCTGGCATGCAAATTGGCTTGTTTCGCCTGCTTGCCGCCAAGGGTTTGTCCGCTCATTATCTCACCATTGATGAGAGCATCCGCGACATTCCCGCCGATCAATGGAGCGACGAGCAAATCAAGCGCCGCGTGCGCCACACGCATCGCTGCATGATTGAGGTCTATTAACTTGGTTTAGAATCCAACAATCTTGCCAAAAATTGCAAATCCCTCGAACGGGTCGAGCAAAAGCCCTACTACACTGCATCCATGGACGACTCGCCCGAATTTGAATCCAGCGCCGAGCAGCTTGTGGAGCAAGCCCGCGATTTTTTTCGCAGGGGCCGACTCGGCGAGGCAGAAGCCTGCCTGCGCAAAGCCATTGAATTGGAGCCAGAGCGCAGCGCATGGCGTTTGAATCTCGGCGTGACCTTGCAGGCTGCCGGTCGCGGCGAAGAGGCCCTGCAATGTTTTGAAATTGCCTGTCAATGCGCGCCCAAGCATGCTGAACCGCGCTTAGCCGCGGCCATGGCTGCGGCGGCGCTTGGGCGCTGGCCCGTGGCGTTGAAATGGTCTGAACAAGCCACACAATTTGACCCCTCGCTTGATGCGGCTTGGGGCTGCCGCGTTGAAAGTTTGCGTCGACTTAGCCGCCGTGAGGACGCAATGGTGGCGTTTTATTTGGCGCAGCAAAATTTGGAAATCATGCCCGCAACATTGCAGAATGTGGCGGAGGTGCTGGTTGAAGACGCCAAGATCGACCGCGCCATGTGGTGCTTGCGCGAGGCCATTCGCCTAGAGCCAAATCTGCCGCGCGCGCGCACTCGGTTGGCGCAGTTGCTTGGCGATGGCGGCCACGCGCACCGCGCCATTGAATTGCTTACGGAAGAATTGCGTTTGCGTCCAGGTGATGTCGGCACGCTTCTGGCATTTGGCGATGTCTTGTTGCGTCAACGGCGCAATCCAGAAGCCGCGGAAAAATTTCGCCGTGCCATTGAAATCGATCCCGCGAACGCCGCGGCGCGCTTTCGTCTAGGCGTGCTTGCGGTCAACACCCGCCGCTTTGCGGAGGCCTGCACCGAACTTGAAATGGCTATGCGACTTGATCCAACCAATCCCTTGCCGCGGGTGGAATTGGCGCGGGCGAGGCTGGAAAATGGTGAAAGTGCCGAAGCCGGGCGCTTGCTTGAAGTTCATGTGCAGCACTGCCCGCCAGAGACCAATCCACGCTTGGACAATGTTGAATTTGCGGTGAATGTATCCGCGCTCATGCTTGCGGCGCAACGCCCCGCCCTTGCGGCGCGCGCGCTGACGGCGGCCATGCGATTTGACCGCGTGAAAAACACCGCGCTGGCATGGCAAAAGTTGGCGCTGGCGCACTATTGCAATAATGATTTGGAGCGCGCCAATGAGGCCAGTCTCACTCTTCTTAAACTTGATCCAAAAAATGTCTGCGCGCTGCATAACTTGGCGTTGGCGTGTCTTGCCCAAGGCGAGATTTCCAACGCCATGTCTTGGATTCGCGCGGGCTTGGCCGCCAAACCAAACGACATATCGTTTCGCCGCATGCGTTGGCGCGCGCGCCTTTTGCGCTACCCATTGCTGTCTAGATTGATTCGATCAACGCCAAACGCGGTGTAATGTCGGTCCTGACGCGGGTAAATCACGCACGGAAATTGTTGCAAGCGCCGTTGCTCACGCACCGTGAATCACAAAGCACATTTTGAAAAATGCCTGTCAGTGTTGAGCCAACGCAACAATCAGCACCGCATTTGTGGGCGACGCGCAATACTTTCAAATTGCAATTAAGCAGTTGCGTTTGTGAACGGAAGAATTGCCATGTGACGCGCGCGCTTGATGGCTTGCGTGATTTGCTTTTGTTCCTTGGCGGAAAGACCAAGTCGTTTGCGACTTTGAATCTTGCCGTTGTTGGTCATCAGCCGGCGAAGTTCCTCGGCGTTCTTATAATCAATCGGTCCCTTGATCGAAGCTCGACGAGGTTCCTGTCCCATTCCAAATTGCGACTGTCCACTTGAATACTGACTCATTGTTATTGCGTCCTGGATCTCAAATTGCGAGAGCCCCCGACGATCGGGAGCGACGAGTCGAATAGTGTACTGAAATTCCCGCAGTTTTGGTAGCGGTTGGCACAAGAAAGGACCCATTTTTCACGACCGCATTGCCCCTGGTTTTGTGGGCAATCCAGCAACAATTCCCAACATCTATCGCTTGAGTTGGGTTTGCGAGTGACGCACCGACCCCCCATGCAAATGCGCCTATCAGGCGTTCAGCGTTGGGCGCGGGCGTTATCCATGTCGTGGCGCAATCGTGCCGTGGCCACGCGTACTTGCGCGGCGTTCACGCCGGTGGCAAGCCCTAAACGCGCAACCAACTCAAGCATGTCCTCGGTTGCGACATTGCCAGGCGAGCCCGGCGCAAATGGACATCCACCTAGACCGCCAGCGCTGGAATCAAAGCTGACCACGCCCAATTCAATGGCGCGCTGAGCCACCTCCAAGGCGCGGCCCGAGGTGTTGTGTAAATGCAGCGTGATTTCTTTGGGCGCCGCAATGGATGCAAGCACCGCCAACAATCGGTCCATGTCTTGCGCAACCGCGGCCCCAATGGTGTCGCCTAAATCCAATTCGGTCACGCCCAATTCTAAAAGTCGCTCACACACATCACGCACTTGCTGCGCGCTAACCAAGCCATCGTATGGACACTTCACAATGCAACTCACATAGCCGCGCACAGGCAACTTGGCGGCGCGCGCGCGCGACACAACCGGGCGCAGTTTGTCCAAGCACTCTTGAATGCTGGCGTTCACATTGCGCTGGCTGAAACTTTCGCTGGCGCTTACAAAAACCGAAATCTTTTGCGCGCCCGCGGCCAACGCCCCATCAAGTCCGCGCTCATTTGGAACCAGCGCCGAATACACCGTGCCCGCGGCGCGGGTCATGCCAGCCATTACAGCCGCGGCGTCGGCCAGTTGCGCCACGCGGTCGGCGCGCACGAAGCTGGTCACTTCAATTTCAGGAAAATTCGCCTGTGAAAGCGCATTGAGAAAGGCAATCTTGGCGGCGGTTGATATGGCAGTGGGTTCATTCTGAAGCCCGTCACGCGGACCAACCTCGCTTATGCGAATAGTGCCCTGCCCAATCACGCGCCATCTCCTGGGGGATGATCACGCTCTTCTCGCAAAATTTTTCGCAAGCCAAAGAAAGCCGATGTCGCAATGATCAAGGTGAGCGCGCCCGCGGCCACAAACAAAATAAATTCTGGTTCGACACTCATATCCCAATCTCCAAGCATGGCGCGAATTGATTTGCCCCATGGTCATGGCTGCCATGTGTGGCATGTAGTTGCAAATTCATAATGCCACCTCAACTTCAAATTGCGTTTCAACTCGGTCATTCCCATTTTGCCACACACGCGTATTCCAATTCATGCCTTGGACTCCGGCAAAAACGCAAGTGTTTCTTGAATCGTGGCGCGCGTCAATTCGCCCTCCGCCGCAATCACCACCTGCGCGCCCGCGCCCGCCGCGGCGCTCTTGATCATTCCAAACGCCACGCCCGCCGCGCCCAGCATGGGGGATGGAGTGCTGCTGGTCAGCGCGCCAACGCACTCGCCAAAACTTCCGGCTCCATCGGCGCTGGGCGCGAAAATTTGCGCGCCAGAAACCGCAAGGGCCTGGCCTTGCAGGCGCAAAGCGCGCAACATCTGCTTAGGCTTTCCCAAACTTTCCATGCGCGCCACCACTTCCTGACCCAGGTAGCAGCCCTTCTTAAAGCTCACCCGCCGCGCCAATACGCCACTTTCGTGGGGCAAGTTGGCCTTGCCAAAATCAACCAAAAAGAGCGGCGTTCCACCTTCAATTCGGGCGGCGTTGTAGGCGCTCCAACCCGAGGGCCGCACCACAATGTCGCCGCGCGAACCGTGATCAATCATGCTTTTCCATATGGCCGACACATGGGATGGCGCGCACCATACTTCTACTCCAATTTCGCCCGTTTGATCACGCCGAGCGCACCACGCTTCATGCCCTGCGATCACGCCAGCAACCACGCGCAGATTGCCGTGCAACTCCTGCGCAATCATTCCCAGTTCCGTCAACATGCGCAGGGTGGCCGGCCCATGCAACGACAGTCTTGCATAGTCATCCGACGCGTCGCGTATGGCAACATCCTCGTCAAACACAAAAGCCTGCAATTGCGCCGCAACTTCATTCGCCACAAATCGGTCTAGATCAATTCGCATGCAATCGCTCAACTCACACAAAAACATATCCGCCTCTATGCGGCCCTTTCGATTCAGCCAAAAACTTTCACGAGCCTCACCTGCCACTAATTTAGAAATATCTTGCGTCACCATGCGCTGCAGAAACGCAATGCGATGCGCGCCGCGCACTTCGATTACGCCACGCTGACTGGAATCCATCACGCCCACCCCGCGGCGAATGGCGGCATATTCCGCCGCCGCCGCACCAATATCGGCGGCAATCTCCACGCATTGCGCCTCCTCGGCTGGTCCATATGGAATCCACATCACATCGCTGTTGGCGGGTTGGGTTTCATTCGCCCCAAGGCGGTCCGCCGCGCGCACCAATTCCACGCGCCTGTTCGACTCGGCGCGCGCGAAGGATTCTAATTCATCATGTAGGGCGGATCGTCTCATTGCGCCTGTAATACTAGGGCTTTCTTTAGGATTCACTTTCACATTTGCCCGTGGCGCAACTGCATCGGGCGCTGGCATTGGGGCACAACGCGCGCCAAACCAACTACCGCGGCTGCCAATCCGCCAACACCAACTCCGCCACGCAATCCGCCGCGTCGCGCTTGGGCATGGCCATCAGCGCGCCACGCATGGCGTCACGCGCCGCGCCATCGACGATCAGTTTCTCCAACATAATTCCAATAGATTGCATATTGAAATCGCGATCAAGCTTGTCCAGCGCCAACGCCGCGGCGCCCGTATTCACCAAAGGCTGTGCGTTCGCCTTTTGATGAAGATCCTTGTGATACGGATAGGGCACAAAGATGGCAGGCACATTATTCATCTCCACTTCGGCAACGCTATTTGCGCCGGCGCGTGTCAACGCCAAATCAGCCGCGCCCCATGCCAATCCCATTTCATGGACAAATGGAATCACCACGGCCCTCACGCCTAGGCGTGCATACTCTCCGCGCATGCGCTCCGCGTCACTTTGCGCGCCACCGGTCAAATGCAAAATTTGCCAATTCAAAAATAAGTCCTTGTGGCGCGCCGCGAAGTGCGGCACAAATTCATTCAAACTTGTGGCGCCCTGCGAAGCCCCTGTGACTAGCAGCGTGAAACGCGCTGACTCTAAACCAAGTTGCGCCCGGCAACTCGCCGCATTGGCAGGCGCAACCGCGCTGCGGCGCACTGGAAATCCCAACACATTTCCATTCCAACGCGCCAATCCCGTTGCCGCCACGGCGCTCAATACATGCGTGGCTCGAGACTGCACAAATCGATTGGCGCGGCCAGGCGTTGCGTCCAAATTCAGCAATGTGATGGGTATTTTCAATGCTTTTGCCGCCACCACCACGGGTCCGGTGACAAATCCACCTAGGCTGACAATGTGGCGAATATCGCGCTCGCGCATGACTTGCGTGGCGCGGCGCTTCGCGGCAAAAAAATCGAGCGCGAACCGCAACGCATGTTTCAACCTTGGCGGCGACGCTGGCAGTGGCTCCGCAATCGCGCCCGCTTGGCGCAACATGTCGGCGTCAATGGCGCGCGTGCTGCACAAGAACACGCTCTGAATCGTGGACGCGCGCGCGGCAATCCGCTGCGCAATGGCAATGCCCGGACTAATGTGCCCGCCAGAACCGCCGCCAGCAAATCCAACCGCGCCCAGCAACGCGCCATTCTTTACCGGTGGCGAATCTTCAGCCATGAAAAAATTCCGTGTGAAGTGCTGAACTATTTTTGACGCGCATCAACTCGCGTGCTGGGTGATTGCAATCCATCGATATGTTCACTCTCATGCGCTCGCCGAATGCGAGGCCATCGAAATTGTATTCGCCAACGCCTGCGGCTCGGCCCCTGGTGGGTCGGGTGATTGCACCAAGGTTCCCGCGCTAGCCAACATTTTGCGGCGCCTGTCAGATGCGCCGGCAATGCTGGCCACCATTCCAAGACTGAACGCCGTCAAGATCCATCCGGTGCCGCCGCGCGAAATCAACGGCAGCGCAATTCCTTTGGTTGGCGCCAAGCCGGTCACCACCGCCGCGTTGATCAACGCCTGTAAGGTCACCGTCAGCGTGAAGCCCATTGCGATCAACGACTCAAAGTTGGTCACCAATGAAATGACCTTTGTTTTGCCGTCATTTTCCCTCACTTTTGCGGTGGCCGTGGCAATTGCCAAGCCGGATAGGGCAAGCATGACAAAAATCGCGAGCACGCCAATCGCTCCACCAATTCCCAATTCCTCGCACACAATGGCGTAAATAAAATCCGTGGTTGATTCCGGCAAGTAGCCAAATTTCTGCACGCCATTTCCCAAACCTCGACCAGGCAAGCCGCCGCCATGAATGGCCGCCATGCTCTGAATAATGTGATAGCCCTTCCCCTGCGCGTCGGCGAATGGATCCATGTACGCAAGAATTCGATTCACCCTATATGGACTTGTGATAATCAACGCGCCAACCGCCATGCACGCCGCGGGCAGCAGCAATAACGCGTGCCAAAATCGCGCACCGGCTGCGATCAACATGGCAATGGCAACCACTTCGATCAACACCGCTGTTCCTAAATCTTGCAGCGCCACCAAACCAGCGAACGCGCTTACAAATAAAAGTGGCGGAATAAATCCCTTCCAGAAAAAACCAAGTCCGCCAGCGCGTCGGCAGCAATGCCATGCAATCACAACTGGCATTCCCCACTTCACCAGTTCGCTCGGTTGCAATCCAATTGGTCCAATTGTGATCCATCGGCGCGCGCCATTCACTTCGCGGCCAATGCCTGGCACATGAACCAAAACCAGTCCCACCAACATGATCAACACGATCCATGGAATCGGACTAGACCATCCCCGCAATGAGAACACGCGCTCCACAGGCACCCTTGTTCCCAACCACAACGCGGCGGCGGCCGCCAGAGCGAACCATGTGTTGCGCCCCCACAATAAATCGGACAATGTCACCCCGACCCCGTTGGCGGAGGTCAGCGAAGCGGAGTTCACCATGACGGTTCCGGTGACCAATAAAGCCACCACAAAAAATAGAAGTCCTTGTCCAGCGCGCATGTTCCTTCATCGGCAAACCATGGCGCCGCACTAGACTGCGGGCATGTCTGCGACGACGGTTTATTTAGAAACATTCGGCTGCCAAATGAACGAGCTCGACTCCGAGCTGGTTCGTGGTCAACTCAGTGCCTTGGGCTACACATTTTCGGATAACCCCGACGCCGCCCAAGTGGTGCTGTTCAACACATGTTCCGTGCGCGAACACGCCGAAAGCAAGGTGTATTCACGACTCGGCATTGTGGGCCAGCGCAAACTGGCGGGTGAAAATATTTTGCTTGGGGTGCTTGGCTGCATGGCGGAACGCGATGGCCTGGCGTTGCTGCGACGATTTCCCCAAGTTGACATCATGTGCGGACCGGGCGAGTTGGACAAATTGCCCGCGCTCATCGACGCAGCCCGCCGCTGCGAAGTCGCCACGGCCGCCGAGCGCACCGCTCTTGCCGGGGATCGCACGCGCCGCAGCGCGGTCCTAAGCGCCGTGCAAGACGACCTTGAAAACCTGGATCTCTCGCGGGCTTTTGACCCTATTGTCGCCGGCCGCAGCGTGTTTGCGGCGCAAGTGCGCATTACCCGCGGCTGTAATAAATTCTGCACTTATTGCGTGGTTCCAAACACGCGCGGCGCGGAGGTGCATAGACCGCCCGACCATATTGTTGATGAGTGCCGCAAACTCGCCGACTCTGGCGCTTTGGAAATCACACTGCTTGGTCAAACCGTCAATCATTATCGTTACGAACACGGCGCCGCAGTCACCATTAGTGGCCGTGAGGCGCCGCAAATTGGTCCAGGTCTTGCTGCATTTCGCACCGCCATTCCCGCGGGAAAGCGTGTCACCACATTCGCGCAACTTCTACGGCGCATTCACGACGAGATTCCGTCTATTGCGCGCCTGCGCTTTGTCACCAGTTACCCACGCGATTTTGGGCGCGACATTCTGGAAACTATGCGGGATTGCCCACGCATTTGCCGCTATTTGCATGCGCCCGCGCAAAGCGGCTCTGACCGAATTCTCAAACTCATGAATCGCGGCTACACCCGCAGTCAGTATGAGGCCTTTGCCGCCGAAGCGCTGGAAATTCTTCCTGACGCCACCATTGCGGGCGATTTCATTGTTGGCTTTCCAACTGAAACCGACCAAGACTTTGAAGCCTCCTGCGACTTGGTGCGCAAACTTCCCTTTAAAAATAATTACATCTTCAAGTATTCACCGCGCCCAGGCACCGTGGCTATTGAACGCTTTACAGACGATATTTCCAACGAGGTTAAAAAACTCCGCAACAATGTGCTGCTGAATTTGCAAACCGAAACCAGTGCGCGCGTGCACGCCGCTTGGGTTGGCCGCACTGTGGATGTGTTGATTGAAGAAGTTTGCACGCGGCGTGACACGCAACCCGCCACGGGCGGCGTTGAATTGCGCTGGCAAACTAAAGCGAGCAAGAATGAAACCACTCCTGCTACAACACTGCGTGGGCGCACCGCGGGCGACCTTATTGTCAGCATGAACACGCCCTCTGGCTCAAATCCCTCAGATTTTGTGGGCACCATAATGCCAGTTCGATTACAGAACAGTTCCTCGCTACTGCTTCATGGGGGGTTGACCACGCACCTTGTCGCACCCCCAAAGCGCACGGCGCATGCTTCGAAGTAGTTTTGTGACTGTCTGCGCACCCCAAAAATAGTCCTAAAACTCCTTTTCAATAGGCTTGCCTATTTGTGTTTATGGGTTCATTTCAGCCCAAATCCAGCATTATTGCTTGAATTTGAACACACACAGCCTGGGTCGACGTTGTACTTAAATAAGAAACTTCAAAAAATTAAAGGATGTTTACTTGATTTGGAACTCTTGAATTGGACAGTACGAATATGCACTCGGTAGGGATTTGGTTTAGAAACATGTTGTTTCGTAACCATCGAAAAGGATCTTTGCTAAAAATTTGTTCCTCTGAAGAGGGAAGGAAAAGAAATGAAGAATTCATATTTTGGATTTGTGGCTGTAAGTACAGTTACTGCGATTGCATGCAACATGGCTGGAGTAGCAACTGCCTCGGTGGCTGGCCTCCAAGGCCTGCATGCCAAGAATTACTTGCTAGACATAAACGGCAATGCCGCGTATGGCAATAACGCTTACTACAGTGTCATGGATGTCTATGTGAAGTTTAATTCGGCCACTGGTGTAGGCACTGCCGGCGAACGCATTGTGAGCTTCTTTGGTCAAGCCACCACGGATGCTGGAACATTTGGCGTGAACAAATCCGCGAAATATGTCAACAGCGCGGGTCTAGATTTTCAACACAGCAACACAAGTTGGATGCCAAGCACCAGCGCAAATGGTGGAACAGGCAACAACACATGGGATTCATATGTAAGTGTTGGTAATCGCGCCCAAGGCGCGGGCAATACGCTTGCGGTCACGAATGATTCTTATTTCACCAATCCAAACGCAAATGTTGGTCAAATGGGTGGCGGCTTTAGCGGAGCAAACTATGTTGGTGCAGGTTGGTATCAAGCTGCGCCAACCGACGCAGGCTTTGAAACCAACGCCAGCGCGTATGCCGACAAGATGATCATGATTGGTCGCTTTACGCTTAAAGTGAGCGACATTGTGGCCAGCAGCGACCCAAACAATGTCAAGATGACCGTGTGGGGCAACACCACTGGTAAATCAACTGCTCAAACTGGTGGAACCACCATGTACACAGTTGCAAGTATTAATTTGAAAAGTGACGCGCAAACCAAGTACACCACGCAAGGCAAGACTTGGATATTCGATTCCAGCTTCACAGGCGTGGAAGTTGGCCAAGAAGCTTGGACATTTGCCACT
>SYAC01000034.1 GCA_005787685.1 Planctomycetia bacterium | reverse complement strand
TGTCACAGGTTCGAGTCCTGTAGCGCCCACTTCTTTGTTTTGCGCAGCGTCGCACTCCTGCGCATTTGCTCGCAAATCACCTTCATCACAAGTTGTTTTTGATACTTCGTGCGAATCTGGGCGAAGTGGTGCGGACGGGTGCTGCGCCGCTTTTTGGACATTCAGTGCGCCCCCTTGTGTGCCGCCTGTTGAAGTGCTCGTTTCACACCATGAATCACACCGTACAAGAAGCCGTTCAAACGACCGTCGAAACAGATAAGACGCCAAGACGCCAAGGCGTTGACATTTGCAAGTTACTTCTTGTTTTCATTTGATTTGGCAAAATTTGCGTGTGTCGACATAGAAAAGACCCTTGCTTATTCATGAGGGGGGCCTCATTCGTTGCTCAGCGTGCTGAACCGTTTCAAAGCCTTGCCCAACTGTAAGCCATGAGCAGAAATGTACATTTGCATTGCAGGCGTGAACGACATTGACCAGCCGCGCAACTCGAGGGACTGGGACGCGCCGCTTGGCTCAGTGGTCAGGTGAATTTGCTACTTTCACATTGAATGAGCGAGCACCCGCACAATCCACTTCAAGGCATGACCCTGGAAGCCATCCTGACCATCTTGGTTGAGCGCCACGGTTGGGAAACTCTTTCGCAGCGAATCAATGTGCGCTGTTTCACGAGCGACCCAAGCATAAAATCCAGCCTGACTTTTTTACGAAAGACTCCATGGGCGCGCCAAAAAGTGGAGGCTTGGTACCTCTATGACTTGCGCCGCGGATACAGATAACGAGCGTCCACCGTTGTCTTGCTTGACTGCTCTACTATTGTCGCGTGCGTGAGAATCCACACCATCGAAGCGAAGAGAATTTGGCCGCGCGTCGCGCCAGTGTTCCCGCGTTGAATTATCCAGATGCGCTGCCCATTACGGCGGCGCGCCCCGAGATTCTGGCGGCCTTGCGTGGCAACCAAGTTGTGGTGGTGGAGGCCGAAACCGGAAGCGGCAAGACCACGCAATTGCCAAAAATGTTGCTGGAAATTGGCTGCGGTATCGCGGGTGAAATTGCGCACACGCAACCACGGCGTATTGCAACACGCGCCGCCGCAACGCGCTTGGCGGCGGAACTTGGCGTGCCACTTGGTACGTTGGTGGGGTATCAAATCCGATTCGAACAACGGGCCGACGCGGCCACATTGGTGCGCGTAGCCACCGACGGAATTATTTTGGCACAGCTTGCGCACGATCGACTGTTGATGCGCTACGACGCGATTATTGTGGATGAGGCGCATGAGCGAAGTTTGAATATTGACTTTCTGCTTGGCGCGCTGCGGCGCATTGTGGCGGCGCGCAAGGATTTTAAAGTGATCTTGACCAGCGCCACATTTGAAGCCGATCGATTGGGCGAGGCGTTTGGTGGTTGCCCCGTGATTCGCGTGGCGGGCCGCGCGTTTCCAGTTGAGGTTCGTTGGCGTGATGTGGAGCCCGAAGATCATGCGGATCCAATTATGGTGGCTGACGCTATTGAATCGTGCTTGGTGGAGGGACCTGGCGATGTCCTGGCGTTTTTGCCTGGCGAGCGCGAGATTTTGGAGGTGGCGCAGACCTTGCGTGGTCGCGCGGGCGCGCGTGATGTTGAAATTCTTCCGCTGTATGGACGCTTGGGTGACGCGCAACAAGACGAAGTCTTTGCGCCCGCCAAATCGCGCCGCGTGACGCTGGCCACCAATGTGGCCGAGAGCAGCTTGACTGTTCCAGGCGTGCGCTTTGTGGTTGACAGCGGTTTGGTGCGCATGAGTCGCTTCTCGCCCAAGTCGCGCATTGAAAGATTGTTGGTGGAGCCGGCGAGCCAGGCATCGCTGGAGCAGCGTCGTGGTCGCGCGGGTCGAGTGGCCGCGGGCGTGTGCGTGCGCCTAGGAAGCTTGGAGGATTTTTCCACACGCGCTGTGGCAACGCCGCCCGAAATAAAACGCACTTCGCTTGCAGGTGTGATTTTGCGCATGCGTGATTTGGGTTTGGGTGAGCCGTCCACATTTCCATTTCTTGATCCACCAGGCGCGCGCCAACTCGAGGAGGGCGAACTCACTCTGTTTGAAATTGGCGCCACGGATCGGCATGGCCGCCTCAGCAGTGTGGGCAAGAAGATGGCGAAAATGCCCGTAGATCCGCGAGTTGCGCGCGTGGTCGTGGCGGGGTTAGAACTCAATTGTGCCGCCGCAGTGCTGACCATTGCGGCGTTTCTTTCCGTTGCCGATCCGCGCGAGCGACCCGTTGATCAGGCGCAAATGGCTGACTTGGCGCATCAAATGTTCGCCGACAATGATGGCGACTTCATGTCGGCGCTGAAATTGTGGGCGGCGTGGAAAGAGGCGCGCGATACGTTGGGATCAGGCGCTTTGCGTCGCTGGTGTAAGGAACATTTTTTATCGCAGCGACGCTTGCGCGAGTGGAGCGATGTTCGTCGCCAACTGGAATGGTTTGTGCGTGATCGCTTGCGTACGGAGGTTGGTAGCGACGCGGCCATTGCGCCGACGCGCGCGGTGCATGAGGCGGTGCTTGCGGGTTTTGCAACACAGGTGGCCCATCGCGGCGCCGACGGTCAATACAAAGTAAGCGACGGTCAAACCTTTGCCATTCATCCGCGCTCCAGTTTGGCCCGTCGTAATTGCGAGTGGATTGTTGTTGCGGAAGTTGTGGACACGGGTAGACGACTGGGGCGCTTGGCAGGAAAAGTGCAGCCCGCATGGATTGAAAAAATGGCGGCGCATCTTGTGAAGCGCTCCACCAGTGAGCCGCATTACATACGCGATACGGGACAAGTGGCGGCGTGGGAACGCGTGAGTTTTGGTGATTTAGACCTTATTCCTCGGCGGCGAGTTCCCTACGGCGCTCAACATCGCACGGAGGCGCGTGTCCTTTTTATTCGCCACGCTCTGGCCGAGGACGGGTTGGGTGTACGCGCGGATTTTTTAACGCACAACCAAAAAATTGAGGAGCAGGTCAACTCCATTGCGCGCGCGCGTCGCCAAGCCAATTTATTGGCCAATGCAGATCGTAAATTCCAATTTTATGATTCCGTGGTGCCGCCCGATATTTTCAACCGCGCGTCATTTGAAAAGTGGCGCATGGTCATTGAGCGGCGCAAGCCAAATCTCCTGCGAATGTCCCAATCCGATTTCTTTGTGGAGCCAATTCCTGATTCGCACGAAGCCAAGTGGCCCTTGCAACTGAATGTTGGACGCCATGTGGTGAATGTGCAATATCAGCATGAGCCTGGCGCGGACGCCGATGGCGTGACCGTACGCGTGCCGCTTCTGGAGTTGCCCGACTTGGATTGCGAGCGCTTGGAGTGGTTGGTGCCTGGCTTCATCGAGGCGAAAGTGGAGGCGCTCATTCGCAGCTTGCCCAAGCGTGTGCGCGCGCGGTTTCAACCAGTCGAGGCGGTGATTCAGGCGTTTTTAGAGCAGCATCATGTTGGGTCTGGTTCGCTGCTCGGATTGCTTGCTCGTGAGTTGAAGCGCTCCAGTGGACTAGAGGTGCGCGTGGAGGATTTTGCGCTTGCCAATGTGCCTGCGCATTTCAGCGCGCGCGTGGAGGTGCTTGACGCGCAAGGACAGGTGTTGGCTTGCAGTCGCGATGCGGCTGAATTGATGAGGCGATTCGCGGGGCAAGCGAACCAAGCGCGTAAGGCGGTGATTGCACGCACCACAAATGGCCTGCCCATTGGTAAAGAATTTGCGTGGTGGATTGCGCCACTGCCAAACATATTGCCCATGCAGGTTGATATTGCTCATGCAACAGGCCAAGTGCGTGCATGGGCCGCGCTTGAAATGAGCCAGCATGAAACAAAGAACTATGAAACAAGTGACGGCGTGCGCTTACAACAGTTCGCCACATTCGAGGAGGCCCAACAAAGTCAATTGCGCTCGCTGTGCGCTTTGATGCTGCAACTCAATCGAGGCGCCATGGAGCATCATTTGGATTTTTGCGGCGACTATGCGGTCATTGAATCCGTGGCCCGTTTTAGCGGCGATGCGTGGAAAGATCAATTGCTTGCGCGCATCGCGGAGCTCATTTTGTTGCAAGGCACGCAGGCGCTGCCAACGCGCGACGCGTTTCACGAGCAGATTGAGGATGTGGACAAGCATATTCTGAGTGCAACGCAACGCGTGCTGCATGCTGTGGCCGAGCTAGCCAAGCAGGTGCACGCGCTCGATGTGGAGTTGAAGCGGCCCGCGCCCGCCTCGTGGGCGCACATTCTTCAGGAGGCGCGAAGCGAGCGCGAGGATGTACTGCGTGCCGATTGGCTTGAACATATACCGATGAATTATTTGTTGGTGGCGTGGACGCTGGTCAAGGCGCACCGCGCCCGTGTGTCGCAACTGGAAAATGCAGGGATATTGCGTGCGCAACGCGATCAATTTGATCTTGTGTGGAAGCCGCGATTGCTACGCCAGCGACCCAAGCGCTGTGATGCCAACACATGGACGCAATTGAAGTGGAGTGCCCGCTTTGCCCGCCTATTGCCCTGGGGCGCGGGTCAAGGTTTATCTCCGCCCATTCGAGAGCGCGACCTTGAAGCGCTGTGGCTTGGTTTTTCGTAGAGCGCGTTTTCTGGCGTGTGCTTGCGATCGCCCTCGCGGTGTCATACTTGCGCCGAAAGTTTAATCCTTGCGGCGAGGTTTTCGTTTGCCCTTGATCATGGAACGCAAAGTCGTGTTCTCGCGGCGCGTGGCTTCAATATCAAATGTTTGGTAGGCGCACAGCATACGCAAGGCGTCAATGGCCTCGCGAGCGTGTATTCGTTGTTCTTGGGCAACGCCATGCTCGCCTAGGCAGATGCTGTAGAGCGATTCAAGTATGACCTTCATTTTATTTTCCGTCGAATGATCATTCATCGTGTGCCCTCCACATGCAATATCCATACTAAAAATCGTCATGGCAAGATTTGTGTGGCATTACATTATGAATTTTGTGCCGCGCCCCCGCATACACGGAATAGATGGAACGAAGCTCGCGACGCGCTCAGCGCGTGTTTCGAATCTTTTGCACCACGCGCTGGGCCTGTGGCGGCGCTTTGGCAAGTTCGCCCGCCAACACATCTGGCTCGCGGCGGCACTCCAACAGCAATTTGCCCAAGTGCGCGTCCAATTCAAAGCGCCATTTGGTGTGGAATTGCTCAAGTTCTTGGCGATTGAAGCGGCTCAGGGGATCATCAATTCCACTTTGCGCCACGGCCCAATCCACCAAGCGCGCGCCCGTGGCTTCAAAGCGATATTGCGCAAGTGTGACTTCCAATCGCTTGCGCAAACTTAAAAAGGGATCGATGGCTTGAGGAGAAAGTGCGGTCATGACGGTTTCAGGCTTGTCGGAACTGGCGTTGCCAAGCCAGCCACCCTCGCGCTTCATTTCCACTTGCGCCAACGTTGGTCGCGCGTGTATGGACTGCGCAACATTCGCTACGGTGTCATTGGTGATCTCCAAATCAGCGGCGCTGGCCAGAAGGGTCTTGGTTCCAATGTTTGGAAAGCGAATCCAGAGGCGCTGATCGGGCTTCCCAAGGCGCGTGAGCATTTCAACTTTCAAAATAGAACCAATACCCCATTCAGGGCGGGCGTTGTGGCGAACCTGGTCGCCATTATGAAATGCCGTTGTGGTCATGGTTGAATTTCAGTGAGCGGGAAATTTCACCAATAGAAACTTCGCGCTTCATGTAGAGTGTAACCAATATGGCGCGTCCAATGCGAATTTTATTTCTTGGCGATGTGGTGGGGGCGCCTGGGCGCGCCGCGGTGGCCAAGCACTTGCCCTTGTTGCGAGAAAAACATGCGGTTGATGTGGTGATTGTGAATGGTGAAAACATTCGCAATGGCTCGGGAATGACCCCTGATTTGTTGCAAGCCCTGCGCGACGCGGGGGCCGACGCCGTGACATTGGGCGATCATGTCTACCGCGATCCTAAAATCACCTCGGCTTTGGAGGATCCATCCATGCCTGTGTGTCGGCCAGCCAATTTGTCCGATCGCGCGCCTGGCAAGCGTTGGATTCGCATTGCGGCGCAGGCGGGTCGGCCGCGCGATGTGTTTGTGACCACCGTGCTTGGGCGGATTTATTTTCCGCTGCCAGCCGATGATCCGTTTGCCACGGTGGACCGCGTCTTGAAAGAACTCCCAGAGAAGCGGCCGATTGTGATTGTTGAAGCACACATGGAGGTGACCAGTGAGAAAGCCGCGCTCGCGCACCACCTGGACGGTCGCGTTGCGGCGGTGATTGGTTCGCACACGCATGTGCCCACCGCGGATGAACGAATACTTTCTGGTGGCACGGGCTTCATCACGGATGTTGGAATGTGCGGGCCATGCAACGGTGTGATTGGACGCGACGCGAGCCGCGTGGTGCACCACATGACCACGGCGCTGCCTGTTCAATATGAAGTTTCTGATGGCGAGGTGCGCGTGTCTGGCGTGTTGATCCAAGTGAGCAGCGACACGGGCTTGGCGCTTAAGATTGAGCGCGTTGAGGCGGGCGACCCGCGCAAGACATGCGCCGCTTCGTGAGTTCGCGCACGCCGCACATGGCTCACTTGCATGGCATTGAAGAGGTGTTCGCGCATGCGGGACAACGCATTGCGGCTCAAAAATATCGATGTGCTGGTGGGGCGCTGGTGGGGCGCCGCAAGGCTGTGGTTTTCACCGTTCAACTGGTTGAAAGTCTGGCGTACCAACGCCAATTTATCCGATAAATAAGGCATGAAGCATTGGGTTTCTTTATTTCGCCCCGGCGATCTGGTGAAGAATATATTTGTATTGCTGCCCATGATTTTTTGGCTTTCAAGCCAAGGACGCGACACGCCCGTGGATGTTGTTGGGCAAAAGTGGAGCGCGCTGGTTTGGGCGTTCATGGCATTTTGCGTGACCGCAAGTGGAATCTACGCCATCAATGACGCGCTTGACGCACAAGAGGACCGCAAACATCCAGTGAAGCGCATGCGCGCCGTTGCCAGTGGAGCCATTTCCGTAGGAGGCGCTCTTGGTGTGGGGGCGCTTTTTGTGATCGTGGGTGCGTTGCTTGCTTGGCGTGTGAACGCCAATACTGGCATCATTGTGTTGAGCTATGTTGGTCTTCAACTTTTATACAACTTGTACTTTAAGGTGACGCCTTTTGTTGATGTGGCCATTGTCGCCGCCGGTTTTTGTTTGCGAGCCGCCGCGGGCGCCACCAGCATTCAAGTTCAGATTTCAATTTGGTTGTTGCTGTGCGTGTTCTTTCTCACGCTGTTCCTTGGTTTCACCAAGCGCTTGTGCGATAAGGCATCGGCTGAAAATGCAATGAAACAGGGTGAAATCATGCATTGGAAATCGCGCGCTGGCTACGACACCCGCGATGAGTTGAATTGGTTGCTGGCGCTCAGCGCAGGTCTGGTGCTGGTGACCTATCTCATGTACACACTGTCCGAACATGCCCATGGTCTGTATGGAAGTCGCGCGCTTGGTCTTGCGCTACTCACGCCATTTGTGGCTATTAGCATTCATCGTTTCTATCGCCGTGCCAATTTGGGCTTGTCCGACAAACCGCTGCAAACATTGACCGAGGACCGCGTTTTGCTTGGCGTGATCGTGCTGTATTTTGTGGGCGCGTATTTGTCGCTGTACTACGCGCCCATGGAACGGCTTTTAGCGGCCATGCTGTTTCGCTAATAGGTTCACGCCCAAAGCATTGGACAACGCGAAGCGCACTGACAGATTCAACAGTCGCTCAAGCGAATGTCTGTGCGTGGCATACCGCTTAGGGAATAATAAGTTTCGAACCAGAGCCTGCGTCTGGCGCCTTGCGTGAGGTGGCGGGAGCGCTGGTGCCCATGCTTTCAACACCCTGACCACTCTTCATGCGCGCTGCAACGGCCTGCGCGATTTGCACAAAGCGAGAGCGCAACTCGCCAAGCACTTCGCTGAGCTCGGCCTCTTCCTCGGGCAGCAGATTGCCTTTGGTCTTTTCTTGCAGCACCCCAATAAGGTCAATGGCAAACTTGGCGCCCATGATGTCCACCATGACTCGGCCTTGAGGATCGGTGTACCCACCCAAGCCTCCAATGGCTTGCGAGGCCAACAAGCCCACCAAACTGCGGAAATCCGCGGGCGGCAACTCGTCCTTGCCGGGCTTGGCTGGGCGACTTTCCTCCTGCTGGCTCAAGCGCGCCTTTTCGGCTTGCGCTTGCGCTTTCCAATCAGAATCAACTTGAATTTCCGGTGTGTTGTTGTCGCTCATAGTGAAACAAGTATACGGCGCGTTGGCGCCAAAGCGAGCGTAATTGATTAGACTTGTTTCAATGCGATTGCCGCGACCGACTTCCATGAGCCATGCGTTGCACATCATGTGTGTGATGTGGGTTGCGGGTTGCATGTCCACGGATCGAACACCCAAAGACGCTGTGGAAGTTGAATCCGTGGCGTTTAGCAAAGGCAATGTGCCCAAGTATGTGAACCCAATCATTGTGCAAATTCCAGATGCTGACTTGGAGCCGCCCAAGGTTGAAATAACGGACGCCTCGGTGGATGTGCCCAACGGCAATCAAGTGACCATTCAAAAGACGGCAATGGTTTCCACCGCGCCCGATGGAACCACGATGACGCAAAATGCGCCGCAGCAAATTGACGCGCAACTACCAACCAATCAGAGGTGGCCGGTTGATTCGTTGGTTGGGCAAGTCAATGGCAAGCCGCTCTACGCCAGCGAATTCCTCAAGACTCGTGAAGACCGCATTATCACCATTGCGGCGTCGCCTGATCGCGTGAAGGCGCGCGATCAAGTGGTGCAAATGATCAGCGAGGCCTTTGATCAATATGTGAATAATTTGCTGGTTATTTCGGAGGCCGAGGCCTTGATTCCCGCCGATGCACAAGAAGGCGTATTGGCGTGGTTGAAAGATTTGCAGGAGAAGGAAATTGCAAATCGAGGAGGTAGCCGCGCCGATGCCCAGCGCAGCATTGAGGAGGAATTTCCAGGAACCACTATTGAGGAGTTCATGAATCGACAGAAGAACCAGGCGCTGGCTGGAGATCTTTTGCGTCGGCGCATTCAACCACGCACCATTGTGAGTTGGCGCGATGTGGAGCGCTTGTACGACGCCAACAGCGCGACCTACAACCCGCTCCCAACCATTCGCATTGGTCGCATCGCGGTGTTAAAGACCGACCAGGCTCAAGTGGACAAGGTGAAGGCCGAATTTGCAGCGGGCAAATCGTTCAGCCAAGTGGCGACGGATTTGGGAATGTCAGATGGCGGATTTTGGCGCGAGATTATTGTTCCAGCGGGCGGCATAGACGCGGTTGGGGATTTGGTGGATGAAATCAAGGCCAAGATCAAAGCCCTTGCCCTGGACAAAGTGGACGGACCATTTGAGTCCAAGACGCAGTGGATTTGGATGACGCTTATTTCCGCGCAGCAGGAGCCGCCGCGCTCGATTTTTAACACGGCATTGCAATTGCAGTTGCGCAGACAAATAGAGAATCAACGCTATGGGGTTGAGCAACAACGCTACTTCGCCGGCCTGCGCACCCGTTGGGTCGCCTCCGATTTGGAGTCCATGAAATTTCGATTGATCTCCGTAGCATTGAATCGATATTTCAGGCAGCAATAATATCTTTGGCGCTGGTGCAAGGCCTTGGCGCGCACATTCGCTTATTTCATGTTGGCGTCAAAGGCGCGCGGAATGTGTCGCAGGCTATGCGGCTTTTGAAGTTGGTCCATTTCCACGGCGATCACATCAAATTGAATCTGCTTGCCGCGGAACATGCGCCTCGACAAAAGCAATTGCGCGGCAAGGGTGAGATGGCGTTGCTTGCGCCAATCCACGCGCAGTTCGGGAGCATGCGCGCCAACGCGGCGGGCTTTCACCTCGATCACAATCAGCAAGTTGGTGTTGGGCAGGGTGGCCAGCAAGTCAATTTCTAAATGACCAAGACGCACATTGCGCTTGATGATGTTGTAGCCCTTGGCTTGGAGCATGTCGGCGGCGGCCGATTCGGCGTTTTGACCAGAGGAAATGCGTGCCGCAGTTTTTTCTTGGGTGAGCGGGCGTTTTGTGTTCATGGCGCCATTGTGGGGAGGACCTTGCAAACTTCCTCAAAGCATGCGCTTTTTCTTGTGCTATCTTTGCTCGCCTATGGCTATTGTCATTCTTCAACATTCATCCGATTGCCCCGCCGATGTTCTGATGGATTCACTGCGCCATCACGGGCAACGCCTGCGCGTTATTCAACTCAACGCCAATGGCGTTGTGCCTTTGGATTTGGACGATGTGCATGGCGTGATTTCGATGGGTGGACCACAGACGGTCCATTTGAACAACGCGCCGTGGATGGCCGCCGAAAAGATATTCTTGAAGATGGCGCATGACGCCAATGTTCCAGTGCTTGGTTTGTGCTTGGGCGCGCAACTTCTTGCGGCGGCGCTTGGCGGACAGACGCAAGCCATGAAACAATCGGAGTTGGGTTGGCACACGGTCAAGCTCAATCACATTGGCCGCGAGGACCCGTTGTTCACTGGGCAGCCGTGGTCTGGAGCAAAAATGTGCTGGCACTCGGATGAGGTCAGCGTCCTGCCCGCGGGTGGACAAGTGTTGGCTGGCAGCGCGGCGTGCGGCATTCAAGTTTTTTCGGTGGGCTTGCGCAGTTACGGCGTGCAATATCACCCCGAGTGGAATCGCGCGAATATTTTGGGCCAGATCAATGGATCCACCGCCAAGTTTGAAAAGGCGGGCATGGATGTCAACGCGTTACGCATGCAAACCGAGGCCAACGCCGCCGAGCAAGAACGCCTTGGAAGACGCTTCTTTGACGCCGTGAATGTTGTTCTTATGCCTGGCGACCGCGTGCATGAAGGCATTCCCGCCAATCATTGCTGAACGCATTTGACAAGAGTGGCAGAGTGTGGCAGGTCAACCATGCAAATTTGAAATTGGGGGCACGCCTACTTCTTCACTTGCGAGCGGCCGCGCGAAACTCGCCAGGCTTCAAATTTTTTCCAAGGCCAGGCGTTCACGCAATGCTTCGCATCAAGACAGCCGCGGCGCGCCGTCAGAATGCCGTAGCGCAGAAAATCAAAGTGATTGCCGTCGTGCGCGTCCGTGTTGATGGAAATCATGGCGCCGCCTTGGTGCGCCGCGCGCACCAGCGCGTCGCGCAAATCAAGGCGCGCTGGATTACAGTTGATTTCCAGCGCAACGCCCGCCTGCGCGGCGGCGGCAATGACATGCTTCATGTTTGGCTCCAAGCCAGGGCGACCGTTTAGAATTCGTCCGGTGGGGTGGCCAATCACATGCACAAATGGATTGGCGATGGCCGCAAGTAGGCGCGTTGTCGCGGCCTCGGTGGTTTGCTTGAGCGCGGTGTGCGGACTGGCAACGACCCAATCAAGTTCGGCCAGCACATCATCTGGATAATCCAAACGGCCATCGGCCAGAATGTCCACTTCGCTGCCCACCAGAACATGGATGCCTTTGAACTTGGCAGCTGCCGCGCGAATGTTGGCGGCGTGTTCGCGCAGGCGCTCCAGGGAAAGTCCGTTGGCTTGGGCGCTCGAGCGGCTGTGATCGGTAATGGCAATGGCGTCAAACCCGCGGCTTTGGGCGGTTTCAATGAGTTTTTCAATGGACAAGAGCCCGTCGCTCGCCGTGGTGTGGCAGTGCAGTTCGCGGCGTATGTCGCCTTGCACAATCAACTGCTTGGTGATGTTCACCTCAAACTCGCCGTGGCTTTCACGCAGCTCTGGCGCGATCCACTCCAATCCAAGCTTGTCGTAAATGTCCTGCTCGGTCTTGGAGGCGATGGGTGTCACGCCACGCTGTTGTGGGGGGGTCGCATCGCCATCGTCGGCATACAAACCATATTCATTTAGTCGCATGCCGCGCTCAATGGCGCGCTCGCGCAAAATGACATTGTGGTCCTTGCTGCCGGTGAAGTACAGCAGCGCCGCGCCCCAATGCACGGCGGGCACGGCGCGAAGATCCACTTGCAATCCGCTGTTCAAACGCACGCTGGATTTGGTGTCGCCCGACACGAGAACCTTGGCGACCAACGGATGGCCGCAGAAAAATTCCATGACGCAAGCGGGCTGTTCCGTGGCCACCAACAAGTCCACATCGCCAATGGTCTCGCGACCGCGGCGCAAGCTTCCAGCGAACTCGGCTTGCGTCACGCCTTGAATAGCGCGCAATTGCGTGATCAAAAGTTCCGCAATGGGCATGGCGTCGCCCAAGCGCGCGCGGTCGCCAGCGGTCTCTAAAAACGCGAGGTTTTCCGCTATATTTTGCAAAGTCTTGGCACCCATGCGCGGCAACTTCTCCAGCGCGCCACTCGCCAGTTGCGACTTCAGCGTTGCCAAATCCGCGACCCCGCCTTGCTCCCACAGCAGCTTCACGGTCTTGGGTCCAAGGCCAGGCACGCGTAGCACATCAATCAAGCCAGGAGGCAACTTGGCAAGAACCTCCTCATGCGCCTTTATTTTTCCAGTCGCAACAAACTCCTGGATCTTCTGAACGCTTGATGCGCCAAGACCATCGATGGATTTCAATTTATTCGGATCACTTTTGCACAACTCGGCGACATCGTCGCCAAGGTCCTCAAGCATGCGAGCGGCTTTGCGGTGCGCCATCACCTTGAATTGATTTTCGCCAAGCACCTCCAGCGCGTCGGCGATCTGGTTGAAAAGTTTGGCGATCTCGGCGTTGGCGCTCATGGGTAGTTCCTGCGAGTGTGGCTTATGCGATGCCAAGGTATGGCGATCGCCACCCATGACACGCTGGGAAATTGCAAGTTCACGCGGAAGAAAGTAAGCGCGGCTGGCAGGACTCGAACCTGCAACCCCAAGCTTCGTAGGCTTGTGCTCTATCCAATTGAGCTACAGCCGCGTGGGCGAACAGTGTAACGCAAGTTGCGCTTGCTCTACGTGTGGTGATCGTTGCAGAGCAGTGTCAAAGGCCTGCGTTGGTTTTTCAGTGGGGACATGCTCGGTTGTGGTGTTCACCGGTTTCACCGTGGAGGCGGGTCGTACCGGGGAAAAATCCAGGCTATTGCCCAGCATGCGTGAGGCGAAGAATGGCAGCAGAACCACGACCACGGCGGCTACGGCGCCGGCGAATCGTGGCCAGGAGCTTGGACCCTTGATCACGCCCTCGGATGATGTTCCTGGCGGAGAGAATGAAGGCACGCCAATGAGTCGCAGGTAATACCAAACACTCACGGCGCTATTGATGGCCGCAATGATGACCAATGGCGTGTGACCAGCTTGGATACCTGCCATGAACAGCATCAACTTCGCCCAGAACCCAAGTAGCGGTGGCATACCCATGAGCGAGCCCGAACCAATCGCAAGCCATGCCGCGAGTCCAGGATAACGGCGAGCAATGCCGCTGAGCTCCTCGAACCGTTCAACATCTTCGCCCCGTTTTTGCAAACCGGATAGCGCGCCAAAGATGGCAAGATTGGTGACGCCGTATGAAATGAGATAAAAGAGCAACGCTTCAAAGCCAAGCCCCGGTCCCGCGATAATGGCAAGCACCATGTAGCCCGAATGCGCAATGGAGCTGTAGGCCAACATTCGTTTGACGGACTTTTGCAGAAGCGCGCCAATATTTCCCAGTGTCATGGTGAGCGCGCAGATCATCCACAGCGTGGCAAGAATTGGCGCGGGTAATCCGCTGACCACGGTTCCAGTTTCGGAGATGATCGAGTGTCCAGTCCAACCGACCGTAGTCAACAACAGCGCAAGCGCAGAAAATCCAGCGATTTTAGGGATGAATGATAGGAAGCCCGTGACCGGATTGGACGCGCCTTCGTAAACATCTGGCGCGTAGAAATGCATTGGGGCCGCGGCCAACTTGTAGCAGAAGCCCAGAATGCACAGAATGAAACCAGTCATGCCAAGGGTGTCAATGCCACCGCTTTCTATTTGAGCGGAGAAGACTTTCTGGATGGTGTTCAATTGCAAAGAGCCTGCGCTGCCGTAGATCAACGCGAAGCCGTATAGAAAAACCGCCGTGCTCATTGCGCCCAGGAAAAAATATTTCACGGCTGCTTCTTGGGCGCGCCTGGTTCCACGGCTCATGGCCACCATGATGTAGGTTGGCAAACTGGTGAGTTCGAGCGCCAAGAACAGCCAGATCAAATCGGGGCTGCCGGGAATAAGCATGGCGCCGCAAATACTCAGCAACATGAATGCGTAAAATTCTCCACGCACCACGCGCATGGGATCAAATGTGGTGGCGCCGCGCGCCACTGCGTCCTCCATGCGGCGATCTATGTGGCCAACAGAAATTGCGACAAGGCCAATGCCAACCACCAGAATGATGGTCTTGATGATCTTGTTGAAGTGCGGCATGAGCACGCCCGCTTGCTCCGCGGCTTCGTTGGAATAGCCAAGAGCGATCGCGACCAGCGCGGCCAGCAGTGTGCATACGGCAAGCAGGGGAACCGATTTGCGCAGGGTCTTGCTGCGATTTAGGCCAACGATGCTGACCAACACGCTGCCACCAAACACAATGATTTCAGGCAGTAACACCGCGACTTTGGGACCCATTGGAATGAATGAACTCATTGGCTTGCCTCCACTTTTTGCACAGGTGCCGTGGGATTCACAAGTCCGCGTTTGGCGTTGTAGGCGTCAATGACGGCGGGATAGTTCACCAAGACTTCTTTCACGCAAGGCTCCACCGCGTCTAAGAGTGGCTTGGGATACAAGCCAATCGCAAGACACGCCACGGCAATTGGCGCCAAGACGGCGATCTCGCGGAAGTTTAAATCGGTTGGCAATTCCATGGTGGCATGCTCGGCATGCGCATCGCCATGTGGCTCTCGCAATGTGCCCCACACAATTTTACCCAACATGATGAGCAAATACATGGCACCCAGAATCAGACCCAAGGCCGCAACGACCGCGTACCAAGGATGCAACACGCCGGGATATCCAGCGGGCTGATCATGCTCGGCCACGAACGCGCCCATTAAGCAGAGGAACTCACCCACGAAACCATTGAGTCCAGGCAAGCCAACGCTTGAGAGCGTGAAGATGATCATAAAGAAACTCCACACCGGCATTTTGGAAACCAGTCCGCCTAGTTGATCCATGTCCTTGGTGTGGTAGCGCTCGTAGATCATTCCAATGCACAAGAACAATGCGCCCGTGCTGAGGCCGTGGTTGACCATGTACATGACCGCGCCTTGCAAGCCGATTGGATTGAGCGCAAATAATCCCAGCACCACAAATCCCATGTGGCTGACGGATGAGTAGGCGATCAACTTCTTGATATCCGTTTGCACCCAGCACACCAAACTCATATACAGAATGGCGATGATTCCCAAAATGGCGAAGAATGTGGTGCATTCCACCGCACCCATGGGCGCCATGGGAAGGGCGAATCGGAACACGCCGTAGGTGCCTAATTTCAGCAGAATGCCCGCCAAAATCACGCTACCGCCGGTGGGGGCTTGGTCATGCGCCAGTGGCAACCAGGCATGAGTTGGAAAGAATGGTGTTTTAATGGCGAAGCCAGTCATTAAGCCCACAAAAACCCAAAATTGCTCCTTGTCGCTGAGTTGCGTTGATGAGAATTTCACCAAGTCCGCAATGGCGAAGGTCCATGTTCCAACACTGTCGAAGTGGCGCACCGCTACAAAGATGACCGCGGCCAACGTAAACACGCTGCCCAGGAATGTGAATATGAAGAACTTGATCGCAGCTGGTCCGCGCATTGGACCGCCCCAAATGCTGATCAGGAAGAACATGGGAATGAGGGTGAACTCGTAGCCCACGTAGAAGAAAATCATGTCGCGGCTCATGAATGCCAGCAGCATGCTTGCGAGCAGGATCATGAACCATGCGTAGTACTCGCGCATGTGCGTGGTGATGGCGCTGAAACTGCCGGCAATGGCAAGCGGCGTAAGGAACACCGTCAGCAACACCAGCATGAGGCTGACGGAGTCAACACCAATTTGAAGATCAACTCCAAATTGGCCAAGAATGGGAGCGGTGCGAAGGTCGGGCCAGAAGCCACCAGTCATCCAATGCGGAAATTGCACCGCAAAGATTGCGGCGGCAATAAATGTGGCGATTGATCCAATGAAGGCGATCCATTTGGCGGCGCGTGGCGAACTTAGGCAGATGATCAGCGCGCTGATGATTGGCAGAAGAAGCAGTAGATATTGAATCATGACGCCGCTCCACTTACGAGCCAGCGATACACAATCCAAGCCACAACCAGGGCCGAGCCGCCCGCCATGGTGGTGGCGTACCCCTGCAAAACACCGTTATAAAGCGGCTGAAACAGACCTCCCAGCGCGGATGGAATTCGGCCAACGCCATTGACCATCAGACCATCAACCACATGCTTGTCGGTGAAGTGAAGAATGTGGCCAGCAATCCAAGCTGGTCCGCGAATGCAGGCGTGGTAGAGCTCATCCACATACCACTTGTTCTCCATGGCAACTGGAATCCAGCGAATGGAATTGTGCGCCAAGAGCCATGCGCGAAGTTTGTCGGCGGACTTGCGTTGCAGCAAATGGAAATACATGGCGATTGCGATTCCACCAAGCGAGGCGATGGTGCCAAAGACTTCGACCAGTTGATGGGGATTCATGCCAAAGTTCACCGCGTCGGTCACATGCGCTTGCACACTGCCGGCGAACGCCGATGAGTGCGCAATCATGACTTGCGCCCAATTGGATTGACCGCGCAATTCCATGTAGCCAGGAATACCCGTGGCGAATGCGCCCAACATAATGATCAACAGCACGCCGTTCATGGCCCAGCGCGGTGCGTGCGGATGAAATTCATGCTTGGCGTGCGCGGCGGGGGCGGGGTGCGCGGCATGCGCATGATCATGCGCGTCGTGATCATCGTGATTGTCCTCGCCTGCAACATAAAACACCGGCCCGGCGCATACGCGGAACCACACGCGGAACGAGTAGTAGGCCGTCATGGCGGCGGTGATTAAGCCAATCCAACCCAGCCACACAAATCCGTGGTTGTTGATGCTCAGAGCCTGCACCAAAATAAGGTCTTTGGAGAGCATTCCCGCTGAAAATGGAAATGCCGAAAGCCACAGGCAGCCAATCAGCATGGTCCAAGAAACAATTTTGAAGCCAGGCACTTTGCGCAGACCGGACAGTTTGCGCAGATCAAGTTGACCCGCAAAGCCGTGCATGATGGCACCAGCGGTGAGGAACAGCAGCGCTTTGAAGAACGCGTGCGTAAGCGTGTGATAGGCTGCCCCAAAAGTTGTGCCAACACCCAGTCCCATGAACATGTAGCCCAACTGGCTAATGGTGCTGTACGCGAAGACGCGCTTGAAATCATATTGGGCCATGCCAATGGTGGCGGCGAAGAGTGCCGTTAAGCCGCCAACCCACGCAACAGTTGCAAGCGCATCTGGATGCAACGCGAACAGCGGGTAGGTGCGAGCGATCAAATACACGCCGGCGGTCACCATGGTGGCAGCGTGAATCAGCGCGGATACTGGTGTTGGACCTTCCATGGCGTCGGGTAACCAGACATACAAAGGAAGTTGCGCGCTTTTTCCAAATGCACCAAGCATGAGGCAGTAGGGAATCAACGACTTGTCAAAGCCGCCAACACCGCGCTCTGTGTCTTGCCACACTTGAAAGAGCGTATTGAATTCAATGCTGCCGTAATTCACCCAGATCAACCAAATGCCCACGGCAAGTCCCAAGTCGCCAATGCGATTGACAATGAACGCTTTCTTGCCCGCGGCCACGGCGGCAGGTTTTTTGTAGTAGTAGCCAATCAACAAGTAGCTGGCTAAACCCACGCCTTCCCAGCCTAAATACAGCAAAAGCAGGTTGTCGGCCATGACCAATGTGCACATGGCAAGAATAAAAACGCTGACGCCGTTGAAGAAGCGCGAGTAGCCCTTGCCAACATCGGACTCCATGTATTCAGTGGCGTATATGGCAATGAGCGTGCCCAGGCCGGTGACAAAGAGCAACCAGAACAGCGTGAGGCTGTCCACATACACGCTGACATCCGCTTGCAGCGAGTGCCACTTGGATTGATCGCCCCAACTGAAATTCATCCAGTCCCACAAGTGCACCACCACGGGCGCGCCCGCGTCGCCGCGCAAGAAATATAATTTCAAAACCAGCGCGAATGAACCCGCCAACGCCAGCACCGTGATCCAACCTGGCAGCTTGCCCTTGACGCGCAAGGCGCAGCACAAGCCAGTCAGCACGACGGAAATTGCGGGCAGCGAAAGAATCCATCCAGTCCAAGAAAGTTCGGGCGATGGAATTGCGTTGACAATGGCAGTCACCACCGCGTGGGCGGATGAGTGCGTGTCGCTTGTGCAAAGTAGGGACATCATTCGTGCAACTCCGACCACGCCTCTGAACTCAGCGTTTCCTTGCGGCGAAACAGCAAAATAACAAGCCCCAGCGCAAGCGCGGCCTCGGCGGCGGCGATGGTCAAAATAAAGATGACAAAGACTTGGCCGCCCGTGTCCATGCGCATTCTGCCAAAGGCAATGAAGGCCAGAGCTGCGGCTTGAAACATGATTTCAGTGCACAGGAACATAAGAATCATGTTGCGGCGCACCAGAAATCCAACCAGTCCAATGGTGAACAGCAGTGCGCTCATGGCCAAGGTAATGGTGACCGCGTGCGACGCGCCCGACGCGTTGACCGCCAAGAAATAGGTCATGATCGTCCTCCGGGCGCCGCGCGCTCGTGATCGGGAACATCAAGCACTATGCGTCCAAGGCCAGCGGCGTCGCGCACTTCGTCTTCGCCAAATTCAATTTGGCGGCGTGCCAACACCACGGCGCCAAACATGGCCATGAGCAAAATAATCCCCGCCAGTTCAAGGCTGGCTGGATAGCGCGCCACAAGATCAAGGCCAACCATTTGCGTATTGTCAATCTTGCCCGCAGTATCCACCGCCATGTTGACAACGGTTCCATCGGCGCGCGTCACTTGGGTTTGAACAATGCTGCCTTGAATCGCGGTGTTTGGGGGCACTGTTACAGACACGGCCGCGGCATCAGTGCGTTTGACAACATTCAACAAATGCTTGGGCATCATCATCAGTGCGTCGACTTGTTGGCGCGCCACTTTTTCATCCAAGTTTGCCTGCGCAAGAACGGCGGTGTTTGGAATGCGCTCCACAACCGCAGACAGCGTGCCCAATAAAATAAATCCAACAAGTACAGCGGCCATGGGCTCGCGCGCAACGCGATCGTAATCGCCGTCATCATCGATGTGGCCAATCGAGTCGCGCGGACCTTGATCCGCCAACATGAGCACGAACATGTAGGTAATTAAAATGGCACCGGCGTAGACAATAATGAGCGCAAAAGCAATGAATTCCGCTTGTAAAAGCAGAAAAATAACGGCCGAGGCGACCACGGTCACAATAAAATACAGCGCCGCGAACACGGGCCGCGGATGCGTGATCACGCGTACGGCCGCGAACAAGCCAATCACAACCAACGCAATCAGAAGCGCAATGGGAACATCGGCGGTTGGTGGTCCCGCGAGGCGCAGCGCTTCACTGAGAAAAAGTCCGGTTCCAGCCAGCGCAACAACGGCGCCGCCACGACGCAGCGCGGGCTTGTTTGGCCGCAAAATAAAAAGCAACCCAACTGCGGCGACGGCGCTTGCGATATAGAAAGGAAGAAGTGGCATTGAGTGTGGGTGGGTGATTCGCGTTCAGTGCGTTTTGAGTTCTAAAAGTGAATCGCAGGAGTCCTTCCTGCTGTGAGCGGGCGAGAGTATGCGCCGCATGGGCGGCTCGCAAGCAGTGGAAATAAATTTCCTAGAGGTCAAGACTTGACAAGCGGTCTACGACCATGCAGTTCACTTGTTTGGGATTGAAGCCGGCATACTTGGCGCCAAATTTGCAGAGCTTTTTGGAATATTCAGCGTGGGTTCTTGTTCTGAAGCAGGCGTTCAAACGCCCATCTGCGAGTGGGTTACAGTGCCCACATGCGCTCGCAGTGGTGGAAAGTTTTGCCCAACGCCATTACTTCGGCAAGACTTCTTCTTGCCGTGGCAACGCTGGTGCTTTTGGAGCTTCTGAGCCGCACGCCGCTGCTCGATCGCGGAGCGCTGGGATGGTGGGTGTGCTCTATTTTTGTGGCGGCGGCGCTGTCGGATGTGTTGGATGGATGGCTTGCACGGCGCTGGAATGTGGTGACCGCGTATGGGCGCGTGATGGATCCATTCGTGGACAAGGTCCTGGTGCTTGGAACTTTTATTTTTCTGGCGTCGCCAGGTTTGGCAACGGGGTCACCTGAATTGCGAATTGTTGGCAGCGGTATTGCGGCGTGGATGGTGGTGGTCATGGTGGCGCGTGAATTGCTGGTAACCAGCCTGCGCGGGTTTTTGGAGGGAATGGGCAAGCCATTTCCCGCGGATCGATTTGGCAAGGCAAAAATGCTTATGCAAAGCGTGGCCGGTCCGTGGTGCGTGTTTGCGGCCAGTGAAACCTGGATCATGAATTACGATTTTTGCCGCGTGGGTCATCAAGTGGTGTTGTGGATGGCCGTGGTGTTCACCGCCCTCAGCGGTGTTCCCACCCTATGGCGCGCCGCGAGTTTGTTGAAGGGGCCAGGCGCTGAAAATAAAAATACAATTTCAAATGGAAATAAAAATTGAAATGGGAGAGCGCCCAACTCATGTGCGTTGATCACAGAGATCGCGCGGGTGTGGTATGAGATGGCTCAAGCCAAGAAGCGCCATCAGCGCGGGGGCGTTGTTGCGTTCGCTGGGCATGACACGTTGGTGCGCCGTGACGGCCTGCGGATTAGGGCACATGCGGCCGGCGTCGGGCACATGGGGCAGCCTGCCACCAGTTGTTTTTGCAATCATTTTGGCTTGGTTTGGAGTCGCGCACTCCGTGTGGTTGGCTGCCATGTTGGGCGTGGCGTTTGTGGCCACGGTGATGTGCTTGTTGTGGGGCGACGCCGTGGAGCGCGCCATCCGCAAGAAAGATCCCTCGCAAGTTGTCATTGATGAAGTGGCTGGTCAAGCCGTTGCGTTGTTGTTGGTGTGGTCGCCAGCGCTTGCCGCGGGCGGCATGCAGTCGTTACAACAAGGATTCATTACCGCGGGCAGCGCGTTTCTTTTATTCCGCGCGTTTGACATTCTCAAGCCGCCGCCCATTCGCGGATTGCAGAAATTTCATGGTGGCGCCGGCATTGTGATTGATGATCTAGCCGCTGGATTGGCGGCGGGACTCACGCAGTTACTTTTGAGCGCGCTGTTTGCGTAAATGTGTGCGGAGCGAAGCGCATGGCATTTGAAATGATTTGGGCAAGGCGCTTGAAATCATGACACGCTGTTGATCACTTTTTCCTCCGCGTCCATTGTGCTAGGCGCTTCTTGCTTCTTGGGCCGCATCAAAATCATGGCTACGAATACATAGATGCTTGTCACGGCCATCATTCCGGATAGTGTGACATGCGTGCCCTGTTCGGTCTTTTGATACAGATTCCAAGCCCGCATGCCAAGCAAAACCGCGCCAACCAATGGCATGATCATGGCCAAATGAATGCCCACCATGCCTACTTTGTAATTGCGTTTGATCAGTAGACTCATGACCGTCAACACCAGGCTCAGAACTCCCAAAATGAAGGGCAAAAGCCCCGCCGACCAGCCAGTTTCGCTTTGCGTGGTGAGTTTGAATCCCAACATGGCGGTTCCAAATAGCAGCATGGAATAACTGAGCGAGATGCAGGCGAAAAAAATGGTGCGAAGTGGGGGCATGGTGTTTCCTTTGCGATTAAAGTGGTCGTTCTTTTCTCATATCGACTTTCGCCTCGAGCACAGTGCGAAGATTGCACATGTACCAGCGCCAACTTTCTGCGTCGTTGGCGGCAACCAGGAGCATGTCCGAGTTGTCAAGAAACGGTCCATGGCGGTGAATCACGCGAGCGCCCTCCTCGGATTCGGGTGTGACGGTCCATTCAATGGGAACAGCCTCATCGTCTAGGCCAACGGGCCAACTCCAGGTGACTTTGCCACCGGGATCAAATTCAAGAATGGGCACTTCAAACGAGCGGCGGAACTTGGAGTCCCAACCCAACTTCATGGTTCCACCTTTGCGCAGATCTACTTCGGCCGCAAGTGTGAGCCAGCGTGTCAAGCCATCGGCGTTGGTGAGGCAAGCGAACACATCCTCGTGGTGGGCCGCAATCGTTTCTTTGAGCGTGATCCAAATTCCGTTGTTCTCTTTTCGTACCACGCATAAAGCCTATCGCAAAGATGACATGGTGGTGCAGGGAAGAAGGGAAGTTTGTGTTTATGCGTTGTCCGTGGATTTGTTTTCGGGCGTCGCCGATTTTGCATTGCCGAGCAAATAGGATTGCATCACAAATCCAACAAATGCAAGCACGGTCGTGGCAAATGCCCATGTTGGAAGCCGCGGCGAACCCGCGCCCCACAACTGTGCCAAGCCCCAAGACATAAGCAAGCTGCCGGCGGTGGCGGTCACGGCAATCTCCGCGCTGCGGCGCATGAATAAACCAAGGAACAATCCCACCAGCCCACACGCTGGAATGGAAGCGCCAAAGAGCGTGCGCTCTGGCGGATCAAGCGTATTCCAAAATCGATTGTACGCATCAAGTGTTCGATCCTTCAGCGTGAGCACGTCGCTGGTGTTTGGCGTCCACGCGGCGGCAAGCGCATCGGTTAAACCACCCGCGCGATGTTCGGCGATGGCGCGGGTTGGATCGGCAGCGATGAGGCCGCGATCAATAATGGCCGAGGAAATAATGGCGGCCACCAGCGCGGCGACGATCATGACGGTGATCGCAAGAGCGAATCGATACGCAAGCAACGCCAGAATAACTCCGGCGAACGCTCCAATAATTGCGCCACCCCACGGCGGCAGCCAGGTGAGTCCCATCCATTGACTTAAAAAAACGCCGGCAGGTATTCCGCCAATAAATCCACCCGCAACCACCGCGCGAGCAACAATGCGACCGCCAAATGCCCACAAAACCGCGCCGCTGCCAATGGACAGAAACGACCCAAACCAAGTCAGCGCCAACAGTGGAATTAGCACAATGATGTATCGGCTCACGGCTATGCTAATCACCACTTCATGCATGGTTTTGATATTGCTCTTAGCGCGCAGAACGGCGGTATTTGCCGCGAACTGTGTCTGTGGCAGGTTGCCCCATCATGGAATTTGAAAGCTGTGGCCCATGCCTGAGCACAATGCGATGAATCAGTCATCCAATTTTTTAGTCAATGAGAAAAGTCCGTATCTGTTGCAGCATGCGTTCAATCCGGTGCCGTGGCATCCGTGGGGCGATGCGGCGATTGCCAAGGCGCGACTACGCGATGTGCCGCTGTTGGTGAGTTCTGGGTATAGCACATGCTATTGGTGCCATGTCATGGAGCGCGAATGTTTTGAAGACCCCGATATTGCGCGCTTGATGGACGAGCACTATGTGTGCGTGAAAGTGGACCGCGAGCAGCGGCCTGATCTTGACGCGCTATGGATGACCGCGTGCCAAGTGTTCACGGCTATCACCGAAGGTCGATCCAGTGGTGGGTGGCCGCTCCATGTTTTTCTTGATCCCACCACATTGCGACCATTTTTTGCGGGCACGTATTTCCCGCCAACCCCCGCGCATGGAAGGATAAGTTTTCCCCAGTTGCTTTCACGCATGTCTCAAGCGTGGAGTTCCAAGCGCATCGATATCCAGGCACAAGCCAACGAGCTCACGCGTCTGATTGAGCAAGAGTTGCAATTGTCCGCGCAGCGCAAGCCGCTTGATGAGGAGTTGCAAATGAACACGGCGCGCGCGTTGCTGTCGTTTCATGACGCGGTCAACGGAGGCTTTGGCGGCGCGCCCAAATTTCCGCAGCCTTCATTGCCACTATTTTTGCAGGCAAACGCCCCTCAAATATCGCAATCCGCGCTCATTCGCACCCTGGATGGCATGGCTCTGGGCGGAGTGCGTGACCAACTTGATGGCGGCTTTCATCGCTACGCCGTGGACGCCACATGGACGGTGCCGCACTTTGAAAAGATGTTGTACGACCAGGGGCAGTTGCTCTTGTTGTACGCCCGCCAAACCGCGCAAGGTGGCGATGATTTTTTCGCCTCGATCACAAGCGAGTTGGCGGAATTTTTATTGGGCGTCATGTGCTTGCCCAGCGGTGGTTTCATGTCCGCCATTGACGCCGAGGTGGATGGTCGCGAGGGGTTGAATTTTATTTGGTCCAAATATGAAGTCACGCACGCGCTGCAGATGGCGGGCCTGACGCATGATGTCCCGCTGGCCGTCGACGCCTTTGGCCTGAACGCCTCGCCTAACTTTCGCGACCCTCACCATCCGGAAGATGAGCCAAAGTTTGTGTTGCTATTGCGGGCACGGCCAGAAAAGCTTGCCAAGTCGTTGCATATGCAGCCCGCGCTGTGGCATGAGCGTTACAAAGCGGTTCGTCAAGCGTTGCTTGCGCAGCGAGCGTCGCGCAAATCGCCGCGCATGGACACCACGCTGATCACGGGTTGGAATGGTCTTGCCATTGAAGGACTGGCGGAAGCGGGTCGATTGTGCAAGCAGCCACGCTGGATTGACGCTGCGGCGCGCGCGGCCACGGATGTGTTGGCGCAGTGCTGGGTGTCAACGCCAATCGCCGCGCCCATGAATGATGCAAACAACACGCGTTCCATGGCGGCTCCTGCCGGCGCGACGCTGTATCGATCGGCCAAGGATGGCGTTGTCAGCGGCGCTGGGTATCTAGAGGATTACGCCTGTTTGGCTTCGGGTTTGTTGGCTTTGGCGCGCGCAACCGATGATCCACATTGGTTGCAATATGCCAGCGCGATTGTGCAAAGCGCCTATGAACAATTTTGGAATGTGGATTTGGGTTGGGTCGAGGCTCTTGCCAATGACAGCGGCCGCATTGTCGCCATTAGCGGCATGGATGATGGCGCGGTTCCCTCGGGCGCGGGCATGATCACGCAGTGCATGGTCACGCTGGCTCAGCTGACTCAAAATAATATCTGGGCGCAACGCGCCTTCGCGGGGCTCGATCGCGCAAGTGGAACCATCGCGCAGAAGCCAACTTCCGCCGCGCGCTCGTTGATGGCCGCGCGTGAGTTGCGCGCCTTGTTGCCTGAGCGCGTTCCTGGTGGCGCAGCGCCCACGCCTGTTCGCATGGAACTTGTCGCCATGAATCACTCCTTTGATGATTTTGAGTTGCGCCTAGACATTGACGCGGGCCACCATGTTGCGGCGCAGCAGAATGCAAAGACAAGCGCAAGCGCGTTGTTGTGCGGTTTGGATATTGTCGCGCATGATAGTGGCGTGCAATTGAAATGCGGGTTCCCCTTGCCGACACAACTCCCCGATGGCTCGCAGTGTTATAAAGGGAAGGTTGTGATCCATGTTGAGGTGATCACTCCGCGGCCCACGCCGCGACCGCTGCGACTGGGCGTTCGTATGCAGATTTGCACCGACCAAGTGTGTTTGGCGCCCGAAGAACGACTCATTGAAGGTTGATTGTGGCTGTCAAGCCTTGGTGCTGTTGTGTTTGCGCCACGCGCGCCAACGGTAACCAATTTTTCAAACCGCGGCCACCGCGCGCCAATCATTCGGGCGGCGCAAAAAAATATGCGCGGCTATGCCGTGAAACTTTCTATGCTCTCGCCCAATGAAAAAGATCGCGCTTATCTCCACCGGCGGCACCATTGAAAAGACCTACCAGGAACTGGGCGGCACACTGCAGAACCAACTCAGCGTGCTTGATGTCATGTTGACACAACTTGAGTTGCGGGGCGTGAAGTCCGTGACACGCATTGCGCTGATGAATAAGGACAGCTTGGATATGAGCGACGCCGATCACGACTTGATCGCCGCTGAAGTGCTCAAGCAATGCAAGAGCCACGATGGGGTGGTGGTTGTGCACGGCACTGATCGGTTGGCCAATAGTGGCGAGCGCGCGTTACGACTTTTGCAGGCCAGTGGCGTGGCCATGAAGCCGGTGATCTTCACTGGCGCGATGCGTCCATGGGAGCTTCGCAAGACCGATGCCACGCAAAATCTCACCGAAGCACTGCTGGCCGTGCAGATTCTCTCGCCTGGCGTGTATGTGGTCATGCACAATCAGGTGCTGCAATTTCCTGGCGTCATAAAGGACTTGGCCAGCATGGCCTTTGTGAAAAATCATGCATAAATGAGGCGGGGGACCAAGGCGTCCAGTATCGCATGCCCGGCGCGCGAAGTTTCTAATCAAGCACGCTGGTGATTGCACACGCTTGTAAAAATTTCCCTACACTCGCTTTATTTATGTCAACCACATATCGAACCAAGCCCATGGAAACCTCGGGAATGCCCGCGGGAATTTCCTATATTGTTGGCAACGAGGCCGCCGAGCGTTTTTCCTTTTATGGAATGAAGACCATTCTGGTGGTGTTTATGACCCAGTATTTGTTGTCGGCGCAAGGTCAACCCAACTACATGACCGACACCGAGGCGCGCGAATGGATGCACCTGTTTGTGGCCAGCGCTTATCTCTTTCCGATCATTGGAGCCATTATTGCGGACGCATTCTTGGGCAAATATCACACCATTATGCTGCTTTCAACGGTGTATTGCGTCGGACATTTGTGCCTGGCATTGATCGACATGCCGAGCGCGGCGCTGAGCGCCACCTTGGATCCCAAAGGTTGGATGGTGGCGGGACTTGTGTTGATCGCCATTGGCTCTGGCGGCATCAAGCCTTGCGTGAGCGCGCATGTGGGCGATCAATTTGGACGCTCCAATAAACATTTGATTGAAAAGATATTTGGCTGGTTTTATTTCGCGATTAACTTCGGCTCTTTTTTCTCAACGCTGCTCACGCCGTGGTTGCTGAAAAACTACGGAGCGGGTTGGGCCTTTGGCGTTCCTGGAATTTTAATGGCGCTGGCCACGCTGGTGTTCTGGATGGGGCGCAAGAAATTCACGCACATTCAGCCGCGCGGGCTGCAGTATTTTGGTGAAACCTTCGGCAAGTCAGGTTTGCAAGCCATCTTCAAGTTGATTCCAATTTATTTGTTCGTGGCCGTGTTTTGGTCGCTGTATGACCAAGGCGGTGGAGCATGGGTGCAACAGGCGCAGCAAATGAACTTGGATTTTCTTGGCATTCGCTGGCTCGAAAGTCAAGTGCAAGCCATCAATCCGCTGCTCATTCTTATTTATATTCCGCTGTTCGCCTATTTGATTTATCCGCTGCTGTCCAAGGTGGTCAAGCTCACGCCGCTGCGAAAAATTTTAATGGGCTTCGCGCTCACCGTGGTTTCATTCGCCGTTGCCTCGTATGCGCAAGGATTGATCGACAAGGAAGAGGCGCGCTTTGATGAACTCACCGCGCCAATGTTGATGCGTGGCGAGCTGGATGTGGCGGCCACCTGCAAGTTGATGCGCGAAAATCAAAACAACGCCAGCGCGGCTGATTTGGAAGCGGCAAGCGCCGTGAAGCCCGGCGCTGATTCGGTGAACGCCAGCGCGGTGGCTCTTTCAAAATCCGTCACCAAGGCGGGTGTGGCTGTGATGAAGGATGGAACCATCCACCGCGCGAATTGGCCCACTGTTGGCTGGCAACTTCTCGCCTATGTGGTGATCACGGCGGCGGAGGTATTGGTATCCATCACATGTCTTGAGTTCAGTTACACGCAGGCGCCAAAGCAAATGAAGTCGCTCATCATGAGCTTCTACTTGTTGTCGGTGTCGCTGGGTAATTTATTCACCGCCGCCGTCAACCGATTCACCATGGATGACAATGGCAATTCCACGCTGGTTGGAGCCAATTACTACTGGTTTTTCACCAAACTCATGATTGGCGCTACGGTCTTGTTCATCTTTGTGGTGGTGCTGTACAAGCCGCGTGAATATTTACAGGATGATGCCAACGCCGCGACGACCTAGGTGGTGAACATGCATCTCGTGCGCGCATGGATTGTCAAGGAAATGCCGTGAGTGATGCTCCCTATGCCAATCTTGCACAGCGCTTGGTATGGCTGCGCCGTCCGCCGCGCATTCTTGTGGGCGACGATCCATTTGTGGCTGCGTGTGCCACGCAGTTGATCGATGACGCGTGGCAACAACTGCGCCAGGGCAATTCCAAACTCAGCGATGGTCCAGTGTTTCACGTTGTGGGCGTTCATCGCGATGGCCATGGCGGAGCCACAATCCATGTGGCGCCCACAACCTACCGCATGAACGCGGTGCGTCTGGTTGGAATTGCAAGTGGATTTGTTGGTCTGGGCACGCGCGCCGTTGCCCACTGGAATGGAAATGTTTTGGTGGGGTTGCGCGCCGCCAACTGCGCCAGTTATCCCAATCAATGGGAGTTCGCGCCCGCGGGTGGTGTTGAGCCGAATGAAGACCCCGCCGTTGGTATTGAGCGCGAATTGCTGGAGGAGTGCGGCGTGCAAGCCAAGGGGCGCGCCATTGCGCAAGCATTGTTCTTTGATCCCGTGGTGGCAACCTGGGAAATTGCGCATGAACTTGCCATGACGCAGCCACCAGACGCTCCACCCAATTGGGAGTATCAAAAACTGGAAATGGTTGCTCTTGCCAGCATGCCAGAACCCATGTCAGCGTGCGCGCGTCAAATGCAGGAAATTGCGCGGCGAATAATGGAAAATAACCAGGCGGTTTAATGCGCCGCGGCCAAGTTCATATCGCCCTGCTGGGGCAAGTTCACCCATCTCACCACCCCCAACTTATTTGTAATAATTTGGCTAGCGGTTCGTCGCATCACAATGGCAGCTTGCGTGTTAAATGTTGCGTCGACGCTGCCTAGCATTTCGCCGGGACTGAGCAAATCCACAAAGTCCTTGGTCTTGGCGATCAGCGAAAGATTGCTGCCGGTCATCTTGAGTTGCATGTCCGTTTCACCAGGCGAGCCACGTGGCCAGGCGAATCCGCCGCCGCCGTACATGCCAACCTCACCTTTGGAGAAAACCAGAAGTCGAATGGACACATTGGTTGTGGTGGGATCCAGCGGTGTGTATCCCGGACGCGGCTCCCACAGCAGTTGAATGTTGATCACCTGTCCGGTCAAGTCGCCTCCCGCGGCCAATTCTTCGGGAGTGAAGTCGCTTAGAAAAAAAGTTGTTTGCGCTGGTTCCACCGTGTAAATGCATTGCTTGGGTTGAAATTCCAGCTTGATGGGATTGGGAGCCAGACCCGCGGTGGTTAAGTTTGTTCCCTTAGACCATGGCCACTGAATGGAGTAGCAGCCTTGCAACGCAACCGCCAAGAACATGGTGGTGGCCGCAAGCAGAAATGGATGAAGTGTCGATTTGTTCAAAGTGGTTCTTCGGCTTGAGGCGGGGTGAATTCCTTGGGAGCAAGCAGCGGGGGGTGAATTCCTAAAGCGTGGAAGATATTGCGTTGCGTGATTGCGCGCAGCGACACCGGACTCAGGCGTGGTCCGGCCTCATTCGCCCAGCGATTCACCGTTAAAATGCTCTGCAACGCGGCGCTTGGCGTGTGAAATGGAAATCCGCTGCCGGGCAAGATTTGTTGCAGCACTCCCAGCGATTGCGCGTCGGCAAGCGCGGGCAATAATCGCCATGGTCGCGCCACCAACAAGGAAGTTTCCGTGAATAATTGCGAATGGCGCGTCAACATGGCCAGACACTCGTCCGTCCATGGCCACCCGAATCCGCCAATGACAATTTTTAATTTTGGAAATCGCCGCGCCGGTTCATCCCACGCGCTGGGCCGCGCAAAATCAATGGGCGCAGATCCAATGGACGCACCCAATGGAAGTGAGATCACGGGTCGCCCCTCGGCTTCGCAGCGTTGCCAAAGTTTCATGGCCTCAGGATGGGATGGATGGATTCCTTGCGCCGCGGGCGCGACGCAAATGCCCTGCAAGTTGAACGTACTCGCCTGTGCAAGTTGTTCGCTCCAATCATGCGCCAGTGGATCAATGCCCGCGAAACCAACCAGCCGAAATGGATCGTGCGCCACGGCTGCGGCAATGTCCGGGTGCGGAACGCGCACGCCTAAAGTGACGCAATGGATGCCGCACACAATGGCGCCTTTGAGGGGATGCACGGCTTGCGCAAGCGAGTCAAAGCTGGTGTCCAGACGGCTCCAACCAGCATGTGCGTCAGTGGCAAAGCGTCCTTCCAACGCAGGCCGAAGCAATTCGGAGTGATTCCACGCGTAGGTGAGTGAATCAAATGCCATTGTTGCGTTTCATCATACGAGAGGACGCGTGGCGAGCGTGAGGGCACATGTTCCAAATGTCAGCGAATGGTGCTGAATGCGTTCAAAGCCAGAAGCCGCGGCAAATTGGGCAATTCCTTGCGGGGACAGAAATGTGGCCACGCTGCGGGGCAGATATTTGTACGCGCCCGAGCGGTCGCGCGCGATCAGCGTGGCGGTGAATGGCATGACGCGCTCGGTGTAGAGATTGTGAAAAAATCGCACAAACTTTGAACGCGGTTGATCAAATTCAAGAATGGCCAGCGTGCCGCCAGGGCGAAGCACGCGGAAAAATTCAGCGATGGCTTTCTCGGGGCTTGAAACATTTCGTAGCCCAAATGCAATAGTGACGGCATCAAAGGAGGCATTGTCAAAGGCAAGTTGCGTTGCGTCTGCATCCAGGTAGCGAAGGCGCAGACCGAAGTCGCTGAACTTGCGTGACTTGCTCTTGGCAATTTCCAGCATGGCCGGGGTGTAGTCACCGCCTGTCGCATTGGCCCCGGCCGCGTACAACAATTCCGTCAAGTCGCCAGTACCACATGCCACATCAAGAATTTTTTTGTCGCGCAGTGAACCCAACCGGTTTGCAATTTCGCGCACGGTGCGTCTGCGCCATGATTGATCCAAACCAAATGAATGAATACGGTTGTTCAGGTCGTAGCTTGGCGCAATGGCGCTGAACATACTTTGCACGCGCGTGGCCTTCTGCGGATTGGCGTGGGGGTCGCGTTGCAATTGATCCGGCGTCCAAGATGGACCAACATTTGTCATGGCTTTGATCCTACGGGCAGTCGCAGGGGAATTCGTCTTGGTCTTGGAGCGCATTCAAAAACCCGTTTATTGGCACAAATAACAGCCTTGGTGTCGCATAACACTTTGCAATGGTTCCGATATTTATTTATGGACAAGCGTTGGCGAAGGCGTGCAAATGCGTCCGATTTGTTCTTGCCGCGCGGAGCCGCGGAGAAGCAACTCGATTCGCTCGACATGAGGTCAACACGAATCACTTTGGAAGAAATCAGCCATGAACCAAACTCAGAACACAACTCAGAAGACAACCAACAAACTGAATGCAAATGGACATGTCAGCGCTGAATTCGCGCCCGACATGATTGTCGATCGTCTTCTTCCAAAATTAATTGAAGGCAACCGCGAGGATGTGCGCGCTATTGTTGCACGTGCCTTGGCTGGCGGAGTGTCAAGCGAGATCATGGCTGAGTGCGTGGCTTGGCCCATTCACGAGACGCTTCACAAACTTTCGCGCAAGGATCAAATTGAGCAAGTCGGTTTGAATTATGCAACTCGAGCCTTGCGCAATGTGGTGGATCACTTGCAACTGGGATACCACCGTCAGCAGCGCAATGGCCAGCGCGTCATCTTGTTCTGCGGACCAAATGAGAACGAGGATTTGGGTGGACAACTTGCTGCGGACTTGCTTGAAGCGGCTGGATTTGAAGTGACATTTGGCGGCGGTGGCGTTTCACATGATGAGATTTTGGGAGAGGTTCACCAGCGTCGTCCAGATTTTCTGGTGCTGTTCGCATCGGCCGCAAGCGACGCGCCCGGCATTCGCGCCATTATTGACGCGGTCAAGGGCGTGAACGCTCTGCCTGGCATGGAAATTGTGGTGGGTGGCGGCGTGTTTAATCGCGCCGACGGCTTGGCGCAGGAAATTGGCGCTCGCCGTGTGGCAAAAAGTCCGGCGGACCTTGTGACCACGCTCCAAACAGCCAAATGTGAAATTGCGCAAGTTTCGGCGCAAGTTTCGGCGCAAGTTCCAACTCAAGCGGGGGACAATGTAAAGCGTCGATCCGTTGAAGCGGCGGCGTGCAGCTCGGGCAAACAAAAATCGCTGCGCGCCGTGGCGTAAGTTCACTCAGTGGCATGAATGGCGCCACTCACCAAACGCAATTCGCCGCAGTCTTTGCACGCCAGATGGCAGCAGGCGGCTGTGGCATGGATGACCTTTGGTTGGCCGCGTGACTTGACTAGCATTGCCAATCGTGGCACTTGCACATCAAACCAAATTTCCGCCGCTCGAGCCAACTTTGCTCAAAGCCTCGCGCCATCCGTGCGCGGCGGTCTTGACCAAGGCGTTCAAGGCAATTCCACGGGGCGCAACGGTGTGCGTTGCCGCGAGTGGCGGGGCGGATTCAACGGCGCTTGCGCTGTTGACCAAGGCGGTGTTGCGCCGTGGACCTTGGAACATGTTTCTTGCCACCGTGAATCATAATTTGCGCGCCGGGGGACAAGGCGACGCCGACTTTGCGCGCGAATTGGCGCAGTGGCTGCAAGTTCCATGCAATGTGTTGCAAGCGCATCCGGCGCCTGGCGCTGGAGTTGCCAACCGCGCGCGCAAACATCGCTACGACGCGTTAAGCCAAGCGGCCATTCAAGCCAATGCCGTTGCCATTGTGACGGCCCACCACGCGCAGGATCAACTGGAAACGATGTTGCTGCGTTTAGCACGTGGAGCGGGACCAAAAGCCATTGGCGGAATGCGCGCGCGTCGGAAATTAAAATCAGGTGTCTGGGTGCTGCGTCCATTGCTTGAAGTTTCGCGTGATGATGTGCGCGCGCTGTTGACGCGCGCTCATGTTCCCTGGCGCGAAGATCCCACCAATGTCGATGTGAGTAAGCCGCGCGCGCGTATTCGCGCCCAGGTCTTGCCCGTGCTTGAGTCCATTCACAAGGGAGCGGCGACGCGCGCCAGTTGCGCGGGGAGGCGTCTGCGTGAAAGCGCTCGTTTAATGCGAAAAATCGCTAAAAATGTGATGGTTGGAGATGGTCCTTGGCCGCGCGGGCAGCTGCGCGCGCATGGACCAACGCTGCTAGCCACGGCGTTGAAACGCTTTGACGCTGACGCCAACGAGCGTGAGTTAGAATCGGTCGTCGCCGCCATGCGCGACCGCTCCATCAAGCCACGCGTGTTTCAAGTTGGGAAAAATTTATTCAGCGTGCGCGCGCACATTGTGCAGATTGAGAAGTGAAGCGAACCCCTTGGCGTCGACATGAGTTCACCTTCATTGAAAAGAGCGAGCTTGAATGCGTTTGAAGCCACGCCAATATGCGCTGGCTGAAATGGCGTTCGTGGATTAACGAAATTGCAATGTGGCTTCCAGGCTTGCGCGGTCTTCGCTGTTGATGCAGACGCGTTTGACAATGCCATTCTCAAGGGACAAAAGAATGGGCGTGCCCACCACATATTCAGGACCCTTTATGAACGCTGTCTCAATGCAATCTGAGCAAGGATTTGGTAATTCGGAAGCGGGGTTGGTATCTGGAATTGAAATCAATAATGTGGGAGCTGGCAATTTCACCATGAAATGTGTTTGCAGCACTTCGTGACAATGCTCGCAATCTTTGCGAAAAATCATGACGATCCAGCGTCCTTGCTCCAAATTGGAGGGCAGCGGTTGTTGAATCAGTGCCGCCAACGGTTGTGATCGCAGCGGCTTGCCAATCCATTGCTCAATTTGCGGCATGTAGTACGGCTGTAATTGCGCGGGCGGCATGGGCCACGCGTTTGCTGAAGTTGTCGTGGGCGTGGTCGCCGAAATTGTCGTGGGCGTGGTCGCCGAAGTTGTCGTGGGCGTGGTCGCCGAAATTGTCGTGGGCGTGGTCGCCGAAGTTGTGGCATTAGTTCCCGCAGCCGCGGTGTTTGACTGCGTGGATTTTGGCAACGCCGACGCGCCTTGATCGGGTTGCGCTTGCACCAACATTTTTGCGGGCATGCCAAATGTGATCGCCAATGCGAATGCGCTTGCGCCAATCCACGCGCCCGCATAGGTACCAGTTCTTTGAGTTTGTGGTTGTCGCGGCTTGAAATACAACACGCACGCCAACATGGTGGCGTCAATAATCAACACCACAATGGGTGGCGGACCTTTGCTTCCAAAGCATCCGCAACTGGCGTCACCCGAAATCACCACGCTGGTAAGAATGCCGACAAACAGCATCAACACCAACGCTGCCAGCGCGCGGCTGAATGTCGCCAGCAAGACCATGGCCGCCGCCAACATGAATTCCATAGAAATTGTGGCGCGCAGGGCAACATCAAAGAAGCGCGTCAAGTCCGCCTCGGCGCCCATGCCAAATTGGTTTGCCATCCATGTGTATATGGCGCGCACTGGCTTCGGCAGCAGGGCGGGTGTGCCGTCAAGTAATTTGACAAGCGCGCCGGTGAATAGCCATGCGGGAACAATCGCGCGGCACACAACGCTTCCAAAGAGCGATCCCGTGCGCGCACCCGAAGCTCTGTTTGGTGCGTTTTTGGAATCGCCAAATGCTTGTTCAGGTGAGGAAGTGGAAGTTGTCATAGTTCCTTCAGTGTGCGCCCTGCGGCGGCTGGAAAAGTTGTTGAGCATGTGTTGCGGAATGACCAGAAATCTTTTTACAAATGTGCTACATGGCGATTGATATGGATGTGTGAATGATGAGTCAGTCGCCTTATATGAAAGCCATCAACGCATAGGTGCGCTGTAGTGTTCGCACGCTTCGCACAAGATATGCAGGATCATTTGATGCGCTTCTTGAATGGCGGCGCCGTCCACGCCATCGACCACCAGCGCATGCGTGAAGTGCGCCAAGGCGGGACCACCGTCGCGGCCAAGTAGACCCAGCGTGGAAATGTTGAGGCGCTTGGCCACTTCCACAGCACGCAGCAAGTTCGGGCTTTTTCCGCTTGTGGAAAACACAATCAGCACATCCCCGGCGCGTCCAAGCGCCTCCAGTTGGCGCGCGAACACTTGCTCAAAGCCAAAGTCATTGGCAATGCAGGTCAGCGCGGTGGGATCGGCGCACAGTGAAATAGCCCGTAGCGCGGCGCGGTTGATCTTGTATCGACCCGTCAATTCCTCTGCCAAATGCAGCGCCTCGGCGGCGGAACCGCCGTTGCCGCAGGTGAACACAGTGCCGCCCGCCTTGAGCGTGTTGGTCAGCAACGCGATCGCGCTGTTGAGGTGCGCCTTTTGTGCGCGCAGAACATCAATCGCCTTGCGGCTCTCTGACAAACGCAGATCAATCATTGCTCCGTGGTCCATGTGTCCACAATTCTATGCACACTTTGACATTATGTGTTTACACATGGTCGCATTCAATGTCGGCGTGCGCGCACAACAGAGATCCCAGACCACGCATGGCAAGTCCAAGCATTTCAGAGCGCGGCTTGCGGGCAAGCGAATTGCACTTGTAAAGCGCGTAAACCAAGTGATTTTGCATGAATGCCAATGGGCAGCTCTAAGTGTAAAGTTGACCTACAGTTTGCCGCCATCATGTCCACATTGAATCAACGAAGTCAAATGCCGGTGCCCGCTCCTGAATTGTCGGCATGGCATTTTCGTGAAGGCGCACTGACGCGTTTGATACCGCCGTGGGAAAACGCACGCGTGATTCGCACTTCCGGTCCGCTTGCCAATGGCAGCTTGGTGGTGATTGAGTTGCGCAAGGGCCCCGTGAAGATTCATTGGCACGCCATACATGACCGCGTGGAGCCAGGCAAAGGTTTCCGCGACACGCAGCAAACAGGGCCGTTTCATAAATGGGTACACCAGCATCGCTTTCAAGCGCTTGAATCCGGCCTGAGCACCTTGGAAGATTGCGTGGACTATCAAGAGCCATTTCCACCGCTTGGGCGCTGGCTTGGCGCGCGATTTATTCGTGGGCAACTCAACAGGCAATTTCAATTTCGTCACGCCCGCACTTTCAATGATTTGCGTCGTGGCGCGGAAAGAAAAAACTGCGCGCCCACCAATATCAACAGCGATACGCAGGCGAAAGCTGACAATGGTTCGCCCACAAGCGCGGCATTCGTTGAAAAGGAGATTCCGCCCAATACCGTTGCCATAAGCGGAGCCACTGGAATGGTGGGTAGGCAACTGGCTGGTTTTTTAAGTTGCGCTGGCGACCATGTGCGGCGCATTGTCCGTACCAGCCAGAACGCGCGCGCCACGGATATTTTTTGGAATCAAGCCAGCGGCGAATTTGATCTCGCAAAATTAGAGGGCTGCAACGCTGTGGTGCATTTGGCTGGTGAAAATATCGCGGGCGGTCGCTGGACCCAACAGCGCAAGAAACTTATTTTCTCCAGCCGTGTTGATGGAACGCGTCAGTTGTGCCAAGCGCTTGCGCGGCTTAAAAGTAAACCAAAGGTCTTGATCTGCGCCAGCGGGGTTGGCATTTACGGCGCGGGCGATGACAAGCATTTGGATGAAAATTCCGCGCATGGTGAGGGATTTCTGGCGCATATTTGCAAGGAATGGGAGCGGGCAACGCAAGCCGCAAGCGATGCTGGCATTCGCGTGGTGCACATGCGCATTGGCATTGTCATCAGCGCGCAAGGCGGCGTGCTTGCAAGGCTGCTCACGCCATTTCTGTTGGGCGCGGGCGGTCCAATCGCAGGTGGACGCCAAGGTATGAGTTGGATTGCGTTGGATGATTTAATTGCAGCAATCGCGTTTGCAATTGACAATGACAGCATTTCCGGCGCACTCAACGCCACCGCGCCTACGCCATTGTCCAACCGCGACTTTGGGCGCGAACTTGCGCGCGTACTTCATCGGCCATTCCTGGCGCCACTTCCGGCATGTATGGTGCGCGCCATCTTTGGCGAGATGGGTAAGGAATTACTTTTAAGAGGCGCGTTTGTGCAACCCAAAAAATTACTTGAGCATGGATTTCGATTTGACTTCCCAAAATTGGAATCCGTATTAAGGTTTGAATTGGGAAGAATGAAAAACAATTCCATTTCCGCCAAGGCAAAATAATGAGCGCAACTATTGTTTGGTTTCAACTTGATTTGCGTTTAGACGATCAGCCCGCATTGGCGTTCGCCGTAGCCGCGGGCGGCACGGTGATTCCGGTATATTGCCTTGACCTTGCGCGCCAAGGCAAATGGGCGCCCGCTGGAGCAAGCAAATGGTGGTTGCATGAATCGCTCAAGTCGCTTGATGCATCGTTGCGTGCCAAGGGCTCGCGCTTGATCTTGCGCGGTGGCGATGCTGTGCAAGAACTCATGGCATTGGCCAAGGAAAGTGGCGCCACATCAATCGCCTACAACCGCCGCTACGAGCCGTGGGTGCGCGAGCAAGAAGAAGCCTTGCAAAGCGCCGCGAACTCGCGGGCTATTTCCCTGCATCGCTTTGAATCTTCGCTCTTGTTCAATCCGGATCACATTCGTACGGGCGGCGGTTTGGCCTACAAAGTCTTCACGCCGTTCTGGAAAAATTGCCGCTCGCTTGCCGCGCCCGATGCGCCGCGCACCGCGCCATCAAAAATCGCTTCGCCAACGCATTGGCCAAACTCGCTTGAGTTGTCCGATTTGAAATTGCTGCCCAACAAGCCGTGGATCAAAGGTCTTGCCAGTGCGTGGACGCCTGGCGAGGCTGGTGGCGCGGCCAATGTGCGCGCATTTTTAAAGCAAGCGGTGGGCGACTACGGCGTGGGCCGCGATGTTCCCGGCGTTCGCGGCACAAGTTTGCTGAGCCCGTATTTACACTTTGGCGAAATTTCCCTACGCCGCGTGTGGCTGGCAACCCAAACGCGCATGAACGATGAGGCAAAAACATTTCATGCAAACGCTGAAAAGTTCCGCGCCGAGCTGGGCTGGCGCGACTTTGGCTACAATGTGCTGAGCAATTTCCCGCACACCGCCAATCAGCCACTGCGCGCCGAATTTCGGCAATTTCCCTGGCAAAACAACGCCGAGCATTTACGCGCCTGGCAGCGCGGCATGACGGGCTATCCATTGATCGACGCCGGCATGCGCCAGTTGTACGCCACGGGTTGGATGCACAACCGTGTGCGCATGAATGTAAGCAGTTTCTTGGTGAAACATTTACGCTTGCATTGGCTCAGAGGTGCCGAGTGGTTTTGGGAAACCTTGGTGGACGCCGATTTGGCCAGCAATTCTTTGGGCTGGCAGTGGAGCGCTGGTTGCGGCGCCGATGCCGCGCCATACTTCCGCATCTTCAATCCAATTTTGCAGGGCGAAAAGTTTGATCCGCAAGGCGACTATGTCAAACGCTGGGTTCCTGAGTTAAAAGGTCTTTCACCCAAGTTCATCCATCAACCCTGGAACGCCTCAAGCGAGGAATTGCACATGGCGGGAGTTGAGCTTGGAAAAAATTATCCGCGGCCCATTGTTGATCATGTCCAAGCGCGCAACGGCGCGTTGGCAGCGCTGAAGATGTGCAACGCATCGCGCGGAACCGCGCTTGATAAAGAGTGATTCCGATTCAATGGGACTCGTGTAGACGGTTGTATAAAAATTTAGTTGCGTACCCAACCCAATTCGATTGCGAGCAGCCAACCTGACTCGGCGTGACCATGTTCGGGTAGCGAACATCGTAGTGCTGAACCGTCGCCCAAGGCGGGCAAGGGTTGTTCGTGCCACCACCACCGTTGCAGCATGTGCCGATGTCCAAGAGCAATATTGATACATGGCTGGTGTTGACCGTATCCTTGTTATGTAGGTCAGAGGGAGACTCTAGGCAGCCTCCTATTTCTAACAAGAGCTCGCTCAGTACGGCGGTGTCCACCAAGCGGTCGAAGTTTAGATTCGCAGGGCAGTCCGTGGTTCAGCCTCGTGCAACTGACAGGCAGGATGTCAGACTCATAAACAACATTCAAGCAAATATAAAATTTGCTTTTGTTTCATATATATCACGATGTGAATGGATCGCTACTGAAGTTCGGATTTTGTTGAACAAAAAAACTGAAACAGTGAATTAAATTTTGCATTTCAATATTTTGATAACTCCAAGTGTTGTCTAAAAGGTGCAAAAGCGTTGCCTTTTTAATGCAGCAAAGCGCTGTGTGGTTGATTATCCCGCGGCGGATTGCGTCGCCACCGCCACCACTCGCGCAGAGCCAGCAACGAAGCCAGCCCCGCAACCGCAAGCACGCACCACACCACATTCACGCCTCCACCCATGGCAACGCCCGCCAAACTTGCGATGGGTCCAAGCAAATATCCCCCGCCAACCAGTGCCTCAAAAGTTCCAGCGTCGCCCACATCGCCGTGGCCAACGCTGAGCGCGTAATACAAACTCGCGTAATACAAAATCGCTTGTCCCGCGCCGAAGGCCATCAATCCAAGGGCAAGCATCATGAGTGAATTGGCAAGCACCGCCGCCGTAAATCCAACCGTCATCAACGCGGCACCAACCGCCAGCGTGCTCCAACGACCATGCCAAAAGTGAAGCCGCCACATTCCTGTGATGGTGATGACACGCATGGTGAGCCATGTGGCCGCCACCGGCGTGGCCAATACTGGAATTATTTCAAGCCGCGCAATCACATATGGCAGCAGTGGAAGCAGTGCGCCAATGAGCAAGTATGAAGTTGGTATCAAAAACCGCGACGCGCTTCGCAGCGGTCGATACACCGCGGGAATAAATGTGGCGTGCGGCGCATCCGAGGGCGGGGCGGGAATTTTCGGAAACCAGCGCAAGCATAGTGCGGCAATGAAGCAGCAGGGTCCGATGGCCAAGATGGCGATACGCGATTGATCGGTCAGAAATAGCGGCGCCATGATGTAGAACGCGACCGCCACCGCGGTGGTCCATGTGACATTGAACAGGCCAATGCTTGCCCGCAGAGCGCGCCCATGACGACCAGCGGATAGAAAACTTTCAATGGACGCCCACATGATCGCGCCCACGACGCTGGTGACAAACGCTGTCAGGATGATGCCGGGCACGCCCAAGAACAGCGGCAGCGGACATGCCAGCGCTTGCGCCCACAAAGTGGCTTGAATCACGCCGCGCGGAGAAAGGTGTCCGCGCAAACTTTTGACAATGCGGCCGCAGTTGAACGCCGCGGCGATGTACACAACGGCCTCCATGATGGCTAACGCAAGATTTTGCGACTTTGTGAAATGAAAGTCATGCTCGGTTATAAAAGGCAGCGCGTTCCACATGGAGCCTGTTCCAAGCGAGCACGCAAATGTCAGCACCAATAAAGCCACAAGCGGCGTGGGGCGCGTGGCCACGGTGGCGGTGTCTTGGGTTGCGTTGGCGCTTGATTGAGCGTGTGCGTTGGCGTCTGGTGTGGTTGGCGGCTGCGTACTCAAACTATCGGACATGCATGTAAGCATACGAATGTTGTCAAGGCACGCGTCTGTGAATGCATACGCCCGATGAAAAGCCATGTCATTTTTGCTGTAACTTTTGCGGGGAATGATTTGTCAAGTGTTACAATTTTACTGAGCTTGCCCATGCCAGTCGTGGTGCAAGTTGCTGGAAAAATTTGGTCCTTGTAGCTCAACTGTATAGAGCGTCGCCCTCCGAAGGCGAAGGTTGTGCGTTCGACCCGCACCAAGGACGTTTCTCCCAAGCGAATGCGCGCCCATATCCCCGCAAGGCTTGCTTGCGCATGCATGAACTTGGTGGCGTTCTGTCCAGGCATTCAAGCATGGCGCACATGTGCCGTGCGGGCTGGCGTCAAGGTGCCCTGCATCGTGCTAGCCTGCGTACATGCATCTTGGCGAATTTCAACAACGCATCCGTGACCGCTACTTCGCAACCGACAACGCGCGCGGAATTCCTGGAACATTTCTCTGGCTCAGCGAGGAGATTGGCGAACTGGCGCACGCGCTTGGCAAGGCCGCCAAGGGCGAGCCCGATCACGCCAATTTACAAGAGGAGTTCGCCGATTGCATGGCGTGGTTGTGCACGCTGGCCAACATCACGGGCGTTGATTTGGAGAAGGCCATTCAGGATAAATATTTTGGCGTCGATGGCGGACCAAAGGGCGAGAAGTGACCTCACCCGAAGCTGGAATTGGCTTGCATGTTTGGTTGGGTACTGACGCACGCGTCGTGGTTGAGCTTGACGCGTCCGCGCCGTGGACATTGCGGCCGCATCCGGCGCCCGCGCCCATCGAGGGTTGGTGCGTGCTTGAATTCAATCGCAAAGCCCCCTCGTTGGATCATCTGACTGCCCAAGAATCGCAGGAATTCGGCTTGATTTTGTCGAAGGTCAGCATGGCGGTTCGCCATGTCACAAAGTGTGAACGCGCCTATGTGGCTTGTTTCGCGGAGGCCTACCGCCAAGTGCACGCGCACATTGTGCCGCGCCATGAAAGCGATGCTCGAACGCAAGGCTGGACCGTGGCGGATTTGTACAGACAAGTGCAAAGCGGGGCGGCCGGGCCCGCCCACCAGGGAGCGCATGAGAAAACATTTCAGTTGATCGCGCAATATTTGCGCGCGTAAAAAAACTCCGAGCTTGCGCGCGGAGTTTTGAAGTGTCTTTCAAATCAATCAGCCACCAACGGTCATGTGCACAAAGCGAAGCACGCGCGTACCAGCTGGCAGCAGGTCTTTCAACTTTTTGGTTTCGTCCTTCACATAGATTTGACCAAGCAGTGTGACTTCCTCAAGGAACTTGCGAACCTTGCCTTCGGCCATCTTGGCGGCGATTTGCTCGTTTTTACCGGCGGCCTTGGCCTCGTCCTGCGCCTCTTTGCGCTTCTGCGTCATCAAGTCGGCAGGCACGCCCGATTCATCAACCGCGATTGGAGTTGGAACAGCGGCGGCAACGCTTTGGCAAATTCCGGTGGCGCTATCGGCTGGAAGTTCGCCCTCAAATTGCAGCAGCACGGCAAGTCGTCCGTCGTGATGGATGTAGTGCGCGAAGTTTCCGCCTTGCAGGCAGGTTCCTCGTCCAAATGAAATGTTCTCGCCAGTCTTGATGCGAACCTCATCCAAAGCCGCGGTCATTGGCGCGGTCATGGTGATTTCGCCGCTTTGTTCAGCGGCGTGCTTGGCCAGGGTGTTGGCCAGCGCGCGAAACTCAGTGTTTTTCGCGGTGAAATCAGTCTCTGAGCGAAGTTCAATAATGGCAGCGCGACCAGGCTGGCTGAATATGGCAATGGTGCCGTGTCCAGCGGGACGGTCGCTGCGGGCGTCCATCTTGCCCTTGAGTTTCTCGCGCAGCCACGCTTCGGCCTTGACCATGTCGCAGCCATTTTCAGCCAGCGCATTTTTGCAATCCATTAAGCCCAGACCAGTTCGTTGACGAAGCGCCATGGCGTCTTTGGCATTCACTTGAACAGTTGTCATTTGATGTCTCCTAGAATAGTTGAGGATAAAAATAAATATTTACAAAGAGATAAGGTGAGAGGGTTGGCGGCGCCTGGGAGGACCAAGCGCCGCCAAATAAATTTAGACCTTGTCCACGCCGGCTGGCGCGGCATCGGCTGTGGTTGTCGATTCAGCGGCGCGTGCATCATCGCCACGGGCGCGGCCTCGAAACAAACTTCGTCCGCCACGGATTGAGCGTGGAGCGACGGCATCCTCGGAAGTTTCGTCTTGGGAAGTTAGGGCTGCGTCCTCGGCTCGTTCGCCCTGGGTTGCGGCAGCTTCCACGCGGGCGGATCGACCTTCCTCAACGGCGGCGCACAATTCACGCACCACAATGTCAATGGCGCGCATGCTGTCATCGTTTCCTGGAATTGGAATATCTGAAAATTCAGGATTGCCGTCGGAGTCGATCAAGCAAATCGTTGGAATACCAAGGTTTTTGGCTTCGCGCAGCGCGTTCATCTCGCGGCCAACATCAATGGCGACAAGCGCCCCGGGCAACTTGGCCCTGTGGCGAATGCCGTTGCGAGTGCGGAAAATTTTCTGCTGCTCGCGTGAAAGTTGGCTCTCCATTTTCTTGGAGTAATTGCGAATCTCTCCGCTGGTGGTGAGCGTCTCAAGCTCCTCAAGGCGGCGCAGTCGATCGCGAATGGTTCGGAAATTGGTGAGCGTTCCACCCAACCAACGCTCGGTCACATAGGGCATGCGCGCTTCTGTGCAGCGCGTCTCAATGCAGCCACGCGCCTGACGCTTGGTGCCCACAAAGCACACATCTTTGCCTTCAGCCACCAACTTGGTTATGAATCGCTTGGCGAGCAAAATACCCTTGATGGTTTCACGCACATCAATGACATGGACTTGGTTCTTGACTCCGTGAATGTACGGCGACATGCGTGGATTCCAATTGCTTCGACGTTGGCCAAAGTGGGCTCCAGCTTCTACGAGTTCTTGGGCGAGTGATGCCATGGGGCGATTCCTTCTTGCATTCCATTTGAATGCACTGTGCAGCGACACCGGCAATTGTCCGTGGTCCAAATGCTGTAGGGCGCTTTGAACAAGAAATTCAACTTCTCACTGTGAGTCGTTGAAATAGTGAGCGGGGGCGACACCACGGGGTCCACCTCCGACGCGTCACACTAAAAATGTGGGCGAAGGGTGATTGTAACCAAATCCTCCCTACTCAGGCAAGCGATCATTCAATTTTCATTGAATGGGTTAGGATTCCCCCCTCAAACCTCTCATTGGAGAATTTCATGCTTGCCAAAGTGTTCAAAGCCTATGACATCCGCGCAACCTATCCCAAGCCGCTGAATGAAAAGTTGGCGTGGCACATTGGCTACGGAGCCGCGCAATTTTTGCTGACGCAGGCCGCGCACGCTGGGCACGACGATCCAATGATGCGCAACATTGTCATGGGTCGCGACATGCGCAAGAGCAGTCCTTCGCTGGCCGACGCCTTGGCGCAGGGCATGCAGGATTATGGCGCCAATGTCATTGAGATTGGAATGGTGGATACGCCGGCTGTGTATTTTGCCATCAATCATTTTGGATGCGCGGGTGGAATTCAAGTAACCGCCAGCCACAATCCATCCAATTACAACGGGTTTAAAATTAGCCGTGCGTTGGCCAAGCCAGTTGGTCAAGACAGCGGCTTGATTGATATTCAACGATTCGCCGCATTGGTTGAAAAGGAAAAATGTGAGCCGCGTGGTGGCCGCCGCGAAAGCCGCAATGTGTGGGCGAAGTACAAGGCGCACTTGTTGCGCTTGCTCAACGATAAGACAAAAAGTGGCGCCAAGAAATTGCGCGTGGCCATTGACGCCAGTAACGGCATGGCTGGAACCATGGTGCCAAATGTTTTTGGCGACGTGGCTGGCCTTGATATTCATCCGATTTACTTTGATAATTCCAGCGGCGAATTTGTGCACGAGCCAAATCCATTGGTGGAGAGCAACTTGAAGCAAGTGCGCGCACGCGTGCGTGAAACCAAGGCAGACTTTGGCGTGTGCTTTGACGGCGACGCTGATCGCTGCATGATTATCGATGAATTGGGCGAGCCGATTGGCTGCGATTTGTTGCTGGCCGTCATGCTGAAAGAATTTCTTGGGCAACATCCCGGCGCCAGCGTGGTGTACGACTTGCGTTCAAGCCGCAGCGTTGTGGAGGCCATCCGCGAGTTTGGCGGCACGCCTGTTGAAAGCCGCGTGGGGCACGTCTTTATGAAGGCCAAGCTTGCCGAGGTGCACTCGCCAGTGGGCGGCGAACTGAGTGGACACTTTTATTTTCAAGACATGTTCGACACAGATTCCGGCGCGCGCGCTTTCATCGCGGTCATCAATGCCCTTGTGAATGGAGGCGGCAAAACTCTTTCGCAATTAGTCAAGCCATTTCGCCGCTACGCCCAAAGTGGCGAAATCAATTTTGAGAATGAAAATAAACTTGGCGCCATCGCCGCGCTTCGCGCCGCCTATCCCAACGCCAAGACGCATGAACTTGATGGGCTGAGTTTGGACGCGGGCAAGTGGTGGTGCAATGTGCGCATGAGCAATACCGAGCCACTGCTGCGGTTAAATCTTGAGGCGGCTGATCAAGCCACGGTGGACGAGGTGGTTGCCACGCTCAGTCCGATGCTTGGACATCGCGTGGCGCATTGATGCAACTATGCAGAGCGCGGCGGTGAAATACACTTGCATGGCGCAACGCGACCGCGCGCCAAAAGATGTTTGACAGGCGTGTGGCAAGCGTTGGAATCAACTACATTGCGCGCGCAGTGCCTGGGCATTGCCCATGTTTGAAGGAACTACGCACCATGAATCTTTCCCAATTTCTAGGCCGACATGGACTTGAGTCCAATCCGTTCTCCGCCGAGGAGGCCGCGCAAGATCCAGTGTTGACGCAGTCAGGTGATTCGTGCCGTCATCCTGACTTTGCGAAAATTTTTGGCGAGCCAACGCATCCATCGCCAGCGGTGGTCTTTGGCGAACGCGGAGCGGGCAAGACCGCGCTGCGTTTGCAAATGGAGTCCGCCTACCGCGCCTACAACAAGGCGCAATCCGACAACCGCGTGCTGGTGCTAGACCACGACAATTTCGACAACATGATTGGCCGCATCGCGCGGCATGAGCGCTTTAAAAATCAGTCGGCCGCGCTGGAGTCCATCACGCTCAGCGATCATGTTGACATTCTGCTGCATTCCATTGTTCCACAACTTGTGGATCAATTGTTGGGCGTGAACGATCGCGCGCCGCTGACAGCGGTCAACTTTCGCAAGGTCCTGCGCAAATCGTCCGCGCTTGTGCGCCGCGAAATGTTGCTGCTGCAAATTGCGTATGACCACACAGCCATCGCCGCGAAACGCACGCGTCAATTAAAGTCCGCGCTGGGTCTGGGTGGTTCCAGCGGCAGCCAGACCGCGGCAAATTGGGCAATAGTCTTGGGTTTATTTGCCTTGGTTATGGCGGTCATGAGTTTGGTGCAAGAGCCTCGACGCGCACTGCTTGCGGTGGCGGGGTTGTTGGCCGCGGGTTCCTTCGCTATGGGTTGGTCGTGGCTTCGCTGTCAAGCCCATGTGGGCGTTCTTGCGCGCGCCATGCACCGCGGCATTCGCTGCGTCAGCCGCACGGCCGCGAGCTTTCGCGAAAGTTTGCACCACATTGAAATCAACATTGGTTCGGCCAGCATGCCCACAGACCGCGGCGATGACTCGCGCTTCGCAATGTTGGATCGGCTGTTGGCGGTATTGCGCGCCGCAAACTATTCAAGCGTGGCTATTTTGGTGGATCGCGTGGATGAGCCAACCACGGTTGCTGGGGATTTGGAGCACATGCGCAGTTTGGTGGTGCCGCTGCTTTCAAGCCGCTTCCTGCAGCATCGTGGTCTTGCCGTGAAATTGCTGTTGCCCGCGGAACTGGGCGAGCTCTTTCAACGCCAGGACGCCGCGTTCTTCAAGGCCGCGCGATTGGACAAGCAGAACGCGATTGAACGGTTGCAGTGGACGGGTTCGATGTTGGCCAAGATGTGCGACGCCAGAATTCGAGCGTCGTCGTCGCGTCCATCATCGGCGGTGCCAATTGAGGCCTTGTTTGACACCAATGTTGGACGCCCAAAGGTGGAAGAAGCGCTTGCGAGTTGCGCCAATCCACGCCAGGCGTGTCGCATGATGTATGCCATGCTGCAAGAACATATGGCGCACGCGGAGAGCGGCGTAAAGACAATTTCAAGTGCGACCTTTGACTTGGTCCGTCAACGCAACCAAGTCCGTGGCATCAGGCTTTAGTCCGACTTCTTGGTGGAAGATGGATTTTCGCCTTCTTTGGCTGAAATTGGGGCTGCAACTTCTTTGGTCACTGCGCTTGATTTATCAAGCTTGCGGACTGTCACTGGCTGTTTGGCAGGGGCAGAACTATCGCCACATGCGGCAAGCGTAAGAAGTGAGAGGGTTGCAAATGTGATCGTGATTTTTTTCATGGCAATCTCCTAGAAATGGTGTGAAATAAATGTCGTGAAATAAATGGTGTGCAATAAAATAAATGGTGTGAAATAAATGGTGTGAAATTGAAAGTGTTTTGAAACATTCCTGCATCAAGTCTAAGTAATTATACCCACACACATGGACATTGTGGAAGTGTTGTTACTGCGGCTTCAATGGCGCCTGGCGATTTTCAGGGATCATCCAGCGCCATTGCGTGTGATAGGTTTCGTCGTTATCCGCAACTCCCGCGTTGACGGTTCTAGTTGAACTTGGAAGTTCCACCTCCAACCACCAACCGGAACCCTCATTCAACTTGCCAACGCGCGTCACAGGCTTCCAATCGGTCCTGCTGGAGGCGGTCCATGGCGAGAATGGCTCAACAAAAAGCCACGCCGGGCCTTGATCGTCGCTCCAGCGAAGATCCACACTATCCGCCGAGGGGTTCTTGCGTCGTGAGGCAATATCGCGTTTATCTAGGGGATATCCGCTGACTTTTTGATCTGGAACCTCAATGCGAACCACCAACGGGCCAGCCGCTTGACCCGACTTTTGAATGAAGCGAATGTTCGGATCGCGCTCAAGCGTGTCGTAGGGCGAGGGGTTCCACGATGAAATTGGAATGGCGGGACTTGGTTTGCTGGGGTCCACGCTCAAGGTCGCCGTTCGATCAATGTCCGGACGCAACCAAACAAAGATTGGAACCATGCGCCCCTTGGTGTCTTTCATTTGAATGACGCACTCCAAGGTTGGTGGTTGCGTGGGCTCTTTGGTGGCGGCGCTTTTGAATACCAATGGAATGTCAACGCTTCCTTTGGCGGGAACCACAATGCTTGCGGGCGCTTCAAGTGTCCATGATGTGTTGGGGTCATTGGTGAATGGATTGAAGGCGTCAATCTTGGCGCGGCTGAGAAATTGTTCGCCATCAACAATCCACTCGGTGGGATCGCGCGCAATGGAAATCGAAATGGAGATCGTGCGATCGATTGGATTCTGCACCTTCAGCGTCGACACTCCACTGACGGAGCTCTTGGACATCCATGCGTCGGGCAGTGTGCCCTCGAGCGAAAGGCAGCCTGGATTTTTCCGCAGCGCATAGACGCAATCTTGATCCTCGCGCACCACAAAATCCTGGGGCAGAGTCATGCCAACGGGTTGATGGAAGATCTCCAATGTGTCGTCGGCGTCGATTTGCACAAAGGTGAGATGTTGAAATTGTCCCGCAAGTGGATGTTGGTCAATGGACCCGCCACAGGTGCCAACCACAAGGTATTTCACGCCATCCTTGGCGGCATCGTCCTGCAGACTGTGCAAGTGTCCGGCAATGACCGCGTCTACTTTCGCCTTGGCCAACATTGGGTGAACGCGCTCGAACCACTTCACCGAGTCGTAGCGCCACAACGGACGATGCATCAAGATAATGATCGGTTTGCCGCGCGCCTCGGCTCGATCGATTGAAGTTCGTAGCCAATTCAATTGTCCATCGGTGAATTCTATGTTGCTGTCGCTCAGACCCTCGTCGGAGAACAGGCTGATCACGCTGGCGCCTTCCAGTTCGGCCATGTATGTCAGCGGACCAAAGCGTTGCAGATAAAGATCGGCAAATGTTCGGTCGGCAGGGTCACGGGATCCACTGATCACATCATGGTTGCCGGGCACGGGAAAAAAAGGCGCGTTGATTTGCGCGGTAATGGATTTATACATGGCCACTTCCTTTTCCCACTCGGCGGGATCACGCGAGTAGCCCTGCACCATATCGCCAACGGTAAAGACGGCGTCGGGACGAATGCGATTCAGGTCGCGCACCGCGCTGCGCAAGTAGGGCAATCCCCAATCTCGACCTGTGGTGCGATCAGGAAGAATGGCAATGCGCAAGGCCGGTTGTGCAATGGACACGGGCAGCACTTGTTGATCAATGAATGGCTTGCCTTCGCGTATGAATGGCGGCGGCGTGGCGCTTGTAGTCACGGCGCACAACGCGGTTGCAATCAGGGCGCATAGGGACCATTCACAAATGTTCAAACAAGATGGTCGCTGCAAATACATGTTGGATTTGTACCCGCGACAAGCGTTATTCGCACGGGTTGTGTGTGGATTGTGTGTGGCGTCAATGAGCAGGCGGCGCATTGGTCGCAAGCGAGCGCAGATACAGCCAGGAAAATAAACCCGTGTCATGGCCGTCAGAAAAGCGAATGCGAAGCGCGTAATTGCCCACAAGTTCCGCGGTCAGGGCGCTCAGCGGCTCGTTGGTTGAATGCTTCAAAATGTGCAGCGGATTACTTGACTGCGACTCGCGTTCTTGGCGCGCGTCGGCGCTTTGACTCATACGCCTGAGCGTGACAACATCAATGAAGTCCTTGCTTCCATCGCGCCATGTCACGCTGAGTCCCTTGGATTTTTCCAAATGCAAAGCCAATGGCGGCGGTTCGGTTGGTTCATTGGGCGAGTTCACGACGACGCATGGTAGATGATTCTGGTCCACGGGTCTTGCGAGGGTTTGGCGGGGGTGTGCGCGGATGTCAAATGCGGATGGGCGCGCTTGCGGCGTGATCAATCCGCTCCTCTATCATATTCCCCATGGTCAAACACGATCACCCAACTGATCTTCTTGAGTCGTGGGTCACGCGCCGCGGTGCTCCGGTATGCGTTGGCATGGACCCGGTGTTTGAGCGACTTCCGCTGGCGTATCAACAACATGATCCTGCAAGCGCCTTTGAAAAGTGGGGGCTCGCGTTTCTTGACGCGATCGAGCCGCATGTTCCCGCGGTGAAATTTCAGTCGGCGTGCTTTGAGCGTCATGGCGTGGCTGGAATGGCGGCGCTTGCGAAGTTGTTGGCCCATGCGCGTGGAAAATTTCTTGTCATTCTGGATGGCAAGCGCGGCGACATTGGGATAAGCACGCAGCATTACGCTGCCGCGGTTGTAGAACATTTCCCAGCCAACTTTGTGACGGCCAACGCGTATTTGGGTACGGATGGGTTCCTGCCGTTTCTGCAAGCGGGTCTAGGCGTGTTCGCATTGGTTCGAACCAGCAACGCCTCTAGCGACGCGTTGCAAAGCGCGTGTTTACACGATGGTCGCACGATCGCGCAAAGCGTGGCCGACACCATTGCGTCCGTGGGCGGCGACTATGTTGGCGAAAGTGGATTCAGCGCGTTGGGGGCGGTGGTGGGCGCGACCAAATCCATTGACGCGCGTCAACTTCGACAGCGCATGCCGCGCGCGCCCTTTTTAGTTCCGGGATTTGGGGCGCAAGGTGGTGGCATTGCCGACGCCATGGAGTGTTTCATGCATGGTCGAGGCGCGTTGATCAGCGCCAGCCGCTCCGTCATGCAGGCCTTTGAAAATCGCGATGGTGAATGGTCGCAACATGTCGCGGCGGCCGCCAAGTTGTTGGCCACGGACATCGCCACGGCTCTTTGCGCACAAGGCACAAGCGCCACACGCTCATCATGAATCGAATCATTGCGCTGGCCATTGTGTTTGTGGGTTTGCTGGCCACGCCGCTTCTCATGCGTGCGGATCATTCCAAGTCGGTGCGCGCGCAAAAGCCCATGCGTGAAGTGATCATTCTCACACCAAACAATGAGCAAATTCGCCAAGAATTCTCGCAGGCTTTTTCCGCTTGGCATCAGACCACATACGGCGAGCCTGCGCGGGTGCAGTGGAGCACGCCTGGCGGCGCCATTGATATTCGCCGCTTGTTGATCGCGTCGTGGGAAGCGCGCCTAGAAAAAAATATGGCGGTGGGGGGCGACGCGGATTTACTCTTTGGCGGCGGAAGTTTTGAATTTGACATGCTTCGCAAAGAAATTTCCGTCACCACCAATGTCAATGGCCAACCGCGCGTCAACTCCGCCACCATTCTTGAGCCCGTACAATTGCCCGCGCAACTTTTGCAACAGTGCTACGGCATGTCGGACATTGCTGGACAGAAGTTGTACGACCCCAAGGGCTATTGGTATGGCGTCGCGCTTGCTTCCTTCGGTATTGTCATGAATATGAATGTGCTGGAAACCTTGCATGTTCCGGCGTTGACATCGTGGAGCGACCTGACCGATCCGCGCTTGTTTGGCTGGGTGAGCTTGGTGAATCCTGCGCAATCTGGCAGCGTATTGACGGCCTTCGAGTCCATCACGCAGCGGTTTGGTTGGGAGGAAGGCGTGGCCATTTTGCGCCGCGCCGGCGCCAATGCGCGCGGATTTGCAGCCAGCGGTCCGCGTGTTCCAATTGATGTCGCAAGTGGCGACGCCGCGGCTGGCGTGGCGATTGATTTTTACGCGCGCTTTCAAATTCAAGCCATTCGCGACGCCGCTAGTCGCGCGGGCGCCCAGGCCATACAACACAAGCTACTTTTCACCGCGCCGCCTGGCGAGAGTTGCGTTGATCCAGATCCCATTGGCTTGTTGCGCAACGCCCCACACCGTGAGACGGCAATTCGCTTCATGCAATTTTGCCTGAGCAAGGACGCGCAGCGGCTTTGGCAATTTCAAGCGGGCGCGCCAGGAGGTCCGCGCGAGTTTGAATTGCGCCGCATGCCCGTCATGCGTTCGCTGTACACCAGTGAATTAAGCCAGTTCATTGATCAAGTGGATCCGCTTGATATTGCCAGCGTGGTAAAATTTGACAATCCCAGCATGCGCGCCTTCATTCCACTTTTATTTTCAACCATGGTTATGGATTCGCACAGGCAATTGCAAGCCGCGTGGAGCGCCATCATTGCGCACCCCGCGTATCCGCGCGACCATCACGGCGTTGTCCATGCGCGCGATGTCAGCGACGCGCAATTGCAAAGTTGGCTGGAAAAATTCGACGCGCTTCCAATGGTGCCAACTCCCAATGGCGCCAAGCCATTGTCCGACATCAATGCATTGCAATTGCTGCGCGATGGCTGGCTGCGAAATGGTTGGCGGAATGCCCATCTGTGGCCCGATCAAAGCGAACCAACGGACGCGTTACGACAGATGTTTTTGCCATTTTTTAAGGAGAATTACCAGTGGATTGTGGATCAAGCGGTCAAGCAAAAAACGGCGTAAGCGCCGCTGTGATTTCTGTGGGGGATGAGTTGATGCTTGGTCAAACCCAGGACACCAACGCCAAGTGGTTGGCCGGTCAATTCACATTGCGCGGGGTGCTGGTGCGTGAATTTCGAACCGTGCATGATGATCTTGAGGCCATTGAATCTGTCCTGCGCGAGTTGTCCGCGCGCCACGACTTTCTTGTCATGACGGGGGGCCTGGGTCCCACCGATGATGACCTCACGCGCGAGGCTTTGCGCCGCGCCATGGATGTTGTGGAGCCATTGGAAGTGGATGCGCCGGCATTGGCCGCGCTGGATATGTGGTTCAAGGACCGCGGTCGACCAATGACGGCCAACAATTCGCTGCAAGCGTTGCGTCCCAAAGGCGCTCGATGCTTGGAAAACAGTCTGGGAACCGCGCCAGGCTTGTACGCGCACATTGGACGCGCGCATATTTGGTGCTTGCCCGGTCCGCCACGGGAAATGGAATGCATGTTTGAAACGCAAGTCGCGCCACACCTGCCACACTGCGTCATGGCCACGGCCGCCGTGCATTCGTTTGGACAAGGTGAAAGTTTTCTTGCCCAAGTTCTTGGTCAACGCATGTCGCGACAGAGCAATCCATTGATCGGCACCACGGCCAGTGGCTCCATTGTTAGCGCGCGCATTCGCGCTGTGGACGCGGCGGCAAATCCGCAATCCATGGAAAGCGTCATGCAGGAGATCGAGCGTTTGTGGGCGCCATACGCCTTTGGCCGCGATCAAGAAACCTTGGCAGGCGCGCTTGGGAAATTGCTTGTTTCGCGCGGCGAAAGGGTCTCTTTAGCGGAAAGTTGCACGGGCGGTTTAGCCGGAAGCTTCATCACCGCAATCAGTGGTTCAAGCGAATGGTTTTCGGGCGCGGCGGTTACATATGCCAACGGTGCCAAGACTGATTTGCTGCAAGTGCCCAATGAACTTTTGGCGGCGCATGGTGCGGTCAGCGCGCCGGTTGCGCTTGCCATGGCGCGCGGGTGCGCCGCCTTGCTCAAAACGCAGTGGTCCGCCAGCATCACTGGAATCGCGGGGCCTGGCGGTGGCAGCGAAACAAAACCGGTGGGGCAGGTGTTTATTGGTATTTGTGGTCCGCGCTTTGAAACTGTGAAAAAGTTCCACTATCCAGGCGACCGCGCATCCATTCGCGACCGCGCCGCCAAGAGCGCGTTGGCTTTGCTGCGTTTCGCTTTGCTTGGACAAGAAGCGTTCGCCGCGCCCATGATTTGGGAGTCCAAATAAAATGCCAGGTGGCCACGCAGTGGGTGACATGATTGAGCCGGCGGAGTTGGCGGCAATCGCGTTGGGTTCCAACATGGGTGATCGCATGTATTTTTTACGCCATGGGTTGCGCGCGTTCATGGATCAAGGCGTACTCACACAAGTTCGTGCCAGCGCCGTGTATGAAACACTCGCCGTTGGAGCGGGCGCGGGGGGAGACTTTCTCAACGCGGTGGTCATGGGTCGCTGCGCGCTGAATCCGCACAATCTTTTGGCGGCCTGCATGCGCATTGAACAATCGCTCGGACGAGACCGCACGCTCAAAGGCCATGGGGGACCGCGAACCATCGACTTGGATGTGTTATTTTTTGGCCAGCGCCAAGTGTGCGAGCCAGACTTTGTTTTACCACATCCCCGCATGTTTTCTAGGCTTTTTGTATTGCAGCCTTTGGCGGATATCGCGGGGGATTTTATTCTTCCAACCCAAACAGAAAGCGTACAATTTCTCCTTGCTTCGTTGGATCGCACGGCGATGGGCAGATGTGTTGGACCGCTTGAATGTTAAAATGCGATTGCGTGTATGTTTACTTTTTCTCGTGTGATCAAATTCAATTACTTTCAAATTCTTATTGGAGTTCGAATGAAGAAGACATCGTTATCCGTGTTGCTTTACACAGTCATCTGCGCCAACACCAGCGCTGTTTCAGTTTGCTGGGGGCAAAGTCCAACCGCGCCAACCGCGCCAACCGCGCCAACCGCGCCAGCCGCGCCAGCCGCGCCAACCGCGCCAGCCGAGCCAGCCGCGAATCAAGATGACATGTCAAGCGATCCAATGCCGGGCCAGCCAGCGCCCAACACGCCCATGGATGTTCCGCCCGAATTCAAAGTTCCCGCTCCGTCCACCACTTGGACCGCTGATGAAAAGTCCGCAGAATCGGCGGCAAAAGCCGTTGCGGCGGTGAATGCGCTGCCAGCCAAGTACGCATCCTTTCCCGCCATAGAAGAAACGATGTCCATTCGCTCACCACAATTCCAAGGGCAGGATCAAAAGGTTCAACTCGTTGCAAGTAAGGGTGGCGATACCAAAGTTATGATGCCTGGCATCACTTTGACGCGCTTACAGGATCAGGTTTATGTTGAAATGGATGGTCGTCCCAAGTACGCGCAACTGAAGCAGGAAGGCAGCGCTGTGAAGGCTTTGAGCGAAGTCATGGGCGGCAAATTGCCTTTACCCACGCTCATTCTTCTTGATGGAGATCCAGCGGATGTCACAGCCGCGTTGACGCTTGGACAAATGCCCTCCATAGTGCCCTCGGGCTTTCGCGCAGGAGTTGACGGCAAGCCTGATCAGATTTTGTTGATCGATGAACAAGGCTCTGAAGTGGTTGCCAATCTTGACGCCAAGACCGGTCTACTGACTGTCATTGATATGTCATTGACCAATCCCCAGTTTCCGGCAGGCATGCGTTTGCCAATGTCAGTGACATTTGACCGAAAAGTTTATAACGATGGACTTCCCATGCCAATCTCATTTGATCCAGCTGGACGCAAAATGGTCACCTCCATTGAATCGCTTGATATACCATTTGATGTGGGGGACACTGCGCCAGATTTCACATTGCAGGCCTCCGATGGCTCAACCGTTTCGCTGGCTGATTTGAAAGGTAAAGTTGTGGTGTTAGATTTCTGGGCCACATGGTGCAAGCCTTGCATGATGGGATTGCCATTGCTGGACACCTTCGCTCAGTGGGCCAAGGAAAGTGGCAAGCCAATCGTGGTGTATGCGGTGAATGTCATGGAGCGGGTTGATCCAGCGCAGCGCGCCACGATGGTCGATGCATTTTGGAAGGGCAAGGCGTTTTCGTTTCCAACTTTGATTGACAGCACTAACAAGGTTGGCAAGGACTACCAACTGACCGGAATTCCATTTACGGTTGTTATTTCTCCAACAGGCAAAATTGCGGCGGTGCACATGGGATTTGACGAGCAAGCCGTCGAGAATCTAAAGAAGGATGTGGAAGCTGCGATGGCGATCAAGGGTTGAACAGGCGGTGCGTCCTGCGTCAAGGTTCCGCCTCACGGGTTGCATTGTGAGCGCGTGGCGCCGCACCCACGCGCTGTCGGCGGCGGGCATTTCTCTGTTGTGCGTGTGCTCGGCGTTGGCCGATTCCTCCGCGGAACATTGGTCCGCATTGTGCAAAACATGGACGGCTCGTGTTGGCGCCGCGAAATGCGCCACGACTGTGGCGGTTCAAGATGGCGACTTGGCATCGGATCAAAATGCAACCGCATGCGTCATTGCCTGGGACGCGGCGGATCGCAAGTTCGCGCTTCTTCAATCCAATGTGCAGGTGTTGGTTCGTTCAAATCGCATGGTCGCAACGCGTATCGGCGCGGATGTCGCAGTGGATCGGGCCATCACCATTGATAGCGCTCTGGCCTTGCGCCAAGAGATTCCAGAGAGTCCCTGGCCACAACTTGGCATGGCTCTGCGAAATCAATCCGACGACTGGTGGAAAGACATCGATCCCGAATTGGGAGTGGTGGCGTTGAAGTCATGCGTGAAAAAAGATGACGGAACGGCCATAGCCATGCTTGTTGGAAAGTATGGTTGGTTGGAATTGACGTTTGATGGCCAGACTGGCAACCTGGTGGCCGCAACCCGCCGCATTGAAAGTGGTCCCCGCGTTCCCATGAACGCCGCCATTGAATGGCGCATGACCTTTGATTCCATTGATATTCCCCCTGAAATATTGACATTGGATGTGCAAGGGCGCCGCCGTGTTGAGCGGTTGGATGATCTGCAATCGCCAGGCGCAAAGAAAGAATCCACCAAGTCATCGCAGCCATTGATGCCGAATATGCAAGAGATGAAACCGGAGCCCAAACCCGAGGCAACGCCAAACGGCAATCCATAAACCATTGCACGCATCCAGCTGATTTCCAATCTAAGTCAAGCCCGATTTCAGCTAGCCATCTATCATTGGATGTGGTGACTCAAGCCAACGCTTCAAACAATTTAAGTTCCGCTGTGGCGATTCATTTGCCACTGTTCGCCACGCTGACGCAATTGCGCCAAAGCGCGGCCAATGATTTGCGCATGATGAATGTGGGCGAGGTGCGCTTTGAAAAGCATGACCGTATGTTGTACGCCACCGACGCCAGCATGTATCAGGTTGAACCCATTGGAGTGGTGATTCTGAATCGGCCCGAGTCCGCCGTTGATATTGTGCGCTATTGCCGCGCGCGAAAAATTCCAATGTTGCCCCGTGGCAGTGGAACAAGTTTGGCCGGGCAGTGTGTCAACCACGCCGTGATCATGGACATGAGCGCGCGTTGCCGCGGCATTCGCGACATTGACATTGCCAGCCGCACCGTCACGGTGGAGCCAGGCGTGACGCTGGATCAACTGAACGCCGCGTTAAGCCCGCATGGCATGATGTTCGGACCCGATGTCGCCACCAGCAGCCACGCCACGCTGGGCGGCATGATTGGCAATAATTCCGCAGGCGCGCGCAGTATTTTGTATGGCCGCACGGTTGAAAATGTGGTCGCGATGCGCGTGGTCACCGCCGAAGGCGCGTCGCTGCATCTTTTTCAAGGTTCATGCGACAGTGATCCGGCGCAAAACGAAATCGCACGCCGCCTGGCCGAGCGGGTTTTGCCACTGGCCGATGAGATTCACAAGCGCATTCCAAACATCATGCGCCATGTGGATGGCTACAACGTCGACATTTTGCTGCAACAACTGCAAGCCAGCACCCCTGGAACATTTGACCGCGTGAATTTGGCGCAACTGTTATGCGGCTCCGAAGGCACGCTTGCGATCATGATGCAGGCCACGTTGCGCATTGTTCCCAAGCCTGCGCGCACCGGGCTCGCCATTCTTGGCTTTACCAGCATCGAGGACGCGCTGACGCCCTTGATGGCCATGATCCATACCAAGCCATCCGCCGTGGAATTGATCGACGAAGTGGTGTTGGACGCCGCGCGCGCCAACACGGAGTATCGCCACTATGTGGACTTGATGCCCAAGCCCGCCAGTGGAAAGTTGGGTGCGGTCATGTATGTGGAATATCAAGGCGACAACGAGTCGCAATTAAACGCCTCATTTGACCGCTTGGAGGCGGTGGCTCCTGGCGCGACCATGCAGCGCTATCTGTCGCCTGGGTCCATTGCCACGGCGTGGAAATTGCGCAAAGCCGGCGAGCCCTTGTTGCACAATATTCCAGGCGATCGCAAGCCCATGACCTTCGTGGAGGACACCGCCGTAGACCCCGAAAAATTATTGCGATTTGTCAAGGATTTCAAGGCCATTGTGACGCGCCACCAGACCACGGCGGCCTATTACGCACACGCCAGCGTGGGGTGTTTACACATTCGACCGCTGGTGAAAATTTCGGATGAGGCGGGGCGCGCTCAAGTCATTGCGATCGCGGTGGAGGTTGCGGACTTGGTGGCGCGCTACGGTGGCGCGCTTTCGGGTGAGCACGGTGATGGCCGCTTGCGCACGCCACTCATGGTGCGCGTGCTTGGAAAAGAATTGTGCGAACTTTTTCGACAAGTCAAAAATATTTTCGACCCCTTGGGTTTAATGAACCCTGGGATTTTGATGTCAACGGATAATCCCTCTCTGATCATGAGTGCGCTGCGCGTGAAGCCGAATGACCAACCGGTTGCCATTGCAAAGACAAATACCTTTTTTCATTTCCATAAAGAGCATGGCTTTGAGCACGCGGTGGAGTCCTGCAACGGAGCGGGGCTTTGCCGCAAGACACAACCCACGGGTGTCATGTGTCCCTCGTATCGTGCGACGCTGGATGAGCGTCACAGCACGCGCGGACGCGGCAACGCACTTCGCTTGGCATTGTCGGGGCAAATGAATGCCGAGCATGAAATCACCCAGCCAGGCCAGGCGTGGAGCGATGTCCAAACCAAAGCCACGCTTGATTTGTGTCTGTCGTGCAAGGCCTGCCAAACCGAGTGCCCCAGCAATGTGGATATTTCCAAAATGAAGGCGGAATTTGCGGCGCAAGAGTTCGCCGTGCGCGGAAAAGTTCCGCTGCGAACTCGCTTGATTGGCGGTATTCGCTCGGCCAATCGCCTGGGTTCGTTGGCCTGGCCCATCGCCAACGCGCTGCTTGAATACACACCGCTGGCCAAATTTATTCGCTCCATGCTGGGCTTTCATGCGGCGCGCACTGTCCCTGGATTTGGTCCAGCCACGCATCGCTGGCTGGCGCGCACGCAACGAGCGCGTCAGGTTGCCGCGCAGTCCCTGACGCGTGCGACAGGCGTCAAGCGTGACTTGCATTCGCAAGCTCGTCCAACCGTGTTGCTGTTCGCCGACTGCTTCACCAACTTCAACGAAACCTACATTGCCCGCCACGCGGTCGAGTTGTTGGAGGCATTTGGATATCACGTGGTCATGCCGGACGCGGGATGCTGCGGGCGGACATTGATCAGCGTTGGAATGTTGGCTCAGGCCACGCGCACATGCGCGCAAACCGCCACAAATCTTTTGGCAACCATGCAGCAAGAGAACGCGGTGGCGCTGCTTGCCTTGGAGCCATCGTGCCTAAGCGCCATCAAGGATGATTGGCTTGATTTAAAAATGAATGTGGATGCCAAGCAACTCAACGCGTTGGCTGCGCGCAGCATGTTGGTGGAGGAATTTCTGGACGCGCGTTGGAATGAGCATCCGATGCGGCCGGAGATTGCGCCAGGCAATGAAAAAGTTATTTTTCACGGGCATTGTCATCAAAAGGCTTTGTGGGGCTCGGAGTCGGGCGCGCGTTTATTGCGGCGCCTGTTTGGCGATCGCTTGACCAGTTTGGATTCGGGTTGCTGCGGCATGGCGGGTTCCTTTGGCTACGCGCAACATCGCTACGACTTGTCCATGAAAATTGGCGAGCAATCTTTGTTCCCGGCGATCCGCGGCGCGCCTGAGGCGGTCATTGTCGCGCCTGGTACAAGCTGCCGCCACCAAATCCGAGATGGCACGGACGCGTTGCCACTGCATCCCATTGAATTGATCGCCAAACTTGTGTCGCCAACCACCTCTGTTCAAACCACAACGCCACATTGATTTGACGCGGTAAATTCCATGCGTGCGAATTGCAAGGTCAGGTAGAATGCAATTATGGTGACACCTCAAGATGAATTAGAACAAGTCATTGAACGCGAGCCTTCCAATGAGGAACTTCGCAACGCGGTTCTTTTGGTGGTCGATGACAATCTTCAAAATGTCGAATTGATGCAAGTGTGGCTTGAATCTTTGGAGTGCAAACTCGAGACCGCCCACGATGGGGTGGAGGCTATTGAGGCCGTGGCGCGTTGCAAACCCGATTTAATTTTGCTGGATGTCATGATGCCGCGCATGAGCGGCTTTGAGGTTTGCCGCAAAATCAAGCAAGATTCGGCGCTTCGTGACACCGTCATCATTATCGTGACGGCGCTGAATGAGGTGGGGGATTTCGAGCGCGCCGTGGAATGCGGTTGCGACGACTTTCTGACCAAGCCCGTGAACAAGTTGGAGCTGATCACACGCGTGCGCAGTTTGTTGCGTGTGCGCCTGCTGAAGCGTCGCGTTGAAGCGCTGCTGAAAAATCTGCGTCTTTGATTGTTAAGAGCTTGGTTGGTGGGACGGCGGTCGTTGGGGGTCAAGCCGCAGACCGCCGCCACACAACTGCTGGTGTGTCGCCAAGACGCGTCCAGTGGCTATCCACTCCGCGCGGCTCAAGCGTCATGCTTAAATGGTCCAAGTATCGACGAAGCGAATGCCAATCAAATGTTGATAAAAATTCGCGCTGTGCCGTGGGGTTGATTCGTTGAATACATTCAATCAATTGTTCTTTGCTTTGCATGGCGCTCCTTGCCGAATTGGCGTGAGCCTTCATCGAACAAAGCGCGCCGCGTGGCGCACATTTTTTGTAGGTTGAAAAATTCCGTGCGTCACTTGCCGGCGATTCCACACCATCTTGTGGCTCCATCAGGGAGCCGCCACAAGCGGCTTGCAATGGCGAATTCAACTAGGAAAGAGGGCGAAATGATAATTTGGCAGCGTTCACATCCGGATACACCTGGAAAATCTTGTCCAAACGCGACAACTGGATGGCTTGCACCATCATGCTGCGAAGTCCACATAAACGCACTTGCGCGCCATGCCTTTTCAGCTTGTTGTGTATTTGAAGCAGGGCACCCAGACCCATGCTGGACAAAATTTCAAGTTTGACGCAGTCCACCACAACTTGGGTGGCGCCATTTTCCACATGGGTGGTGATTTCCTCGATCAGTTGTGATGCGGTGCCACGGTTGAGTCCGCCATCGGCGGCCACCACCAGAATAAAACCATCCCGCTCGCTGATGTAGGTCTGCATGAATTAGTCCCGCACAACTTTCAACGCGATCAAATCTTGAATATCAATGAGGCCGATTGGTTTGGCATCGAAGTCCACCACGGGCAATTCGTCCACGCGCAATTCACGGATCAAGCGCACGGCATCACGCACCAGCGATTGCGCGGGCAGGCAGCGGGGATGTTTGGTCATGCACTCCGCGATAGGTTTCTCAAGCGCTGCGGCGCCATGTTGATTGATTAACCGGCGCACATCGCCATCGGTCAAAATACCGACAAGCCTTCCATGGTCGTCAACCACCATCAATGCGCCGGCGCGCCGACCCTGGCCGCATGTTTGCAACGCGCTTTTCATGGTGGCCGCAAGCGGTACGCAGGTCAGATTTTTTCCAACTTGAAAGCGCAGCACCTCGCTGACGGGACGCAAGCCAATTCCCAGCATTCCGCCTGGATGAATCTTGTGGAAATCATCCGCCTTGAAATTTTTTCTGCGCGCCACGGCCAGCGCCAAAGCATCGCCCGCGGCCAACATGGTGGCGGTGGTGGCGGTGGGTGCAAGATTGAGCGGGCAGGCTTCCTCGATATCGCCCAGTGAAATATGAACGCTGGCAATCTTGGCCAGGCTGCTTTGATTGCTCTTTGAAATCGCAATTCGGTTCACGCCGTCGGCCTGGAGAATGGCTGCGAAGTTCAGCAACTCATCGGTTTCTCCGCTATACGAAAGCAGAAGCGCGACATCGTTGGCGCGAATGCGCCCAAGGTCGCCGTGCACCGCTTCGGCAGGGTGGACAAAGTGACTGGCTTGACCAAGGCTGGCCAAGGTGGCGGAAAGTTTGATGCCGATCAAGCCGGACTTTCCCATGCCGCTCACCACAACGTGTCCGTCGCTGGCGGTGATCAAATCAATGGCCTTGATAAAATCCAGCGAATCATTGCTGTTGGCTGAAATACGCACGGCAAGACGCGTGATGGCTTCAGCCTCGGAGCGAAGTACATCGGAAATAAACGCGGCCTCGTCGGTCACCATCTTTTCGATCATGTGGAAAATGATAGCGAAAACACGCCGCGACTTTGGTACAGTTTGTGCGTGGCAAGCGTCGACGAATATCAGGTCAAACTTTCGGCATTTGAAGGGCCGCTTGATCTTCTTTTGTTTTTAATCCGCCGCACTGAGGTGGACATACATGACATTCCGATTGCCGCCATCACCAACCAATATCTCAATGTGCTCAAGTCCGCTCCCGACATGGATGTGGAACAAGCTGGCGAATTCCTTGTGCTTGCGGCCACTTTGGTGGAGATCAAGAGCCGATTGCTTTCGCCCAAGCCGGAGCCGGATGATTCGCAAGCGCTTTCGGACACAAGCGTGCATGAAGATCCAAGGCGCGAATTGGTTCAGCAATTGTTGGCGTATCAGCGCTTTCGCACCGCGGCTGAGACGCTGGACTCGTTGCGCAGTGAATTTGCCATGCGTTGGTCGGCCTCGGGGGTGGCGGGCGCGGTTCCCGCGCAGGATGGTCAAGCCACAACCGTAGAGGAAGTTCAAGACCTTGACATTGGTGATGTGCATCTACTGGACTTGCTTGAAGCGTTTGAACGCATCACGCTGGCGGTTGATTTCTCTCGCCTAGGGGAGCATCAAATCACTTTCGACGACACGCCTATTGGTTTGCATCAAGACGATCTGGTGGATCGATTGGGTCGTTCCCCAGAAAAGCGCATGCGCTTGGACGCCATCTTTGAAGGACGCAGTCGAATGGACCGAATTGGTTTGTTCTTGGCGTTGCTTGAACTCGCGCGTGAGCAGCGCATTCGCGTTCGTCAAGCGCAAGCTAGTGAACCCATTGAGTTGGAATTGCTCGACAGCGCCGTGGTCATCACTTCGCAATGATCAACCGCCGCCGAGCCGTTCGCGTGACGGCTCGCCCGCCGGTGGCGAGGCCACCGCGCCGACAGGTTTGAGCGTGTCCAGATAGTTCGCCGTGGCCTTGACAATGCTCTCTTGCAATTGCTTGGCCTTGGCCACGCCGCCAGCTTCAAAACCATTGCAAATCACGCTAAAAGTAGCCCATCGTCCGTTCACGCATTTCACAACGCCCGTCAAGGCGCAAACGCCATTGATGTAGCCGGTCTTGCAATGCACGGAAAATTTACTGCTGTCCAAGTCGCGAAATCTCTTCTTCACGGTGCCGCTTTCGCCCCCCATTGCAAGCGTGTCGGTAAATAGGTTGCCAAGCTTCTCATCGGAAACCAAGTCATTCATCCACGCGCTGAGAATGCTGGCGCTCACGCGGTTCTCTTTGGAAAGTCCAGAGCCATCCACGACATCAAGGCCAGTCATATTTACCGTGTCGCCCATGCGCTCGCGCGCGCATCTCTCAATGGCGTCAGAGCCATTCATCCATGTTCCCGGCATGCCGGACGCATGAAACCCAATCCGCTTCAGCAAGCACTCCGCGTATAAATTTTGGCTGTCCACATTGCAACGCGTCAGCACGGTCGCAAGCGGCGTGCGAATCACAGGACCAATGGTTTCCCCTTTGAAAATGGGATCGGCCGCGCTCGCCAAACGAACCGACTTCACGGTGATGTCGCCTTTGACCAAACGCTCCGCCAAAAGTTGGCCAAAGAAACGCGAGGGATTTGCCAACGCAATGCTGACTGGCTCCTCCAATACTTTTTTGGATTCTCCGTGAATGGTAAAAGTATTGGGGGCATCTTCACGCTGTATCCACAACCCATCGTCTTTTTTTGCCTTGCTTTTTTTGGTTTGATTGACCAGGGTTACAAAATCGTTGTTGGGTCGAATCTTAAAAATCTCCGCGCCACGATCCGAGGGTTTTGCCCATAAATCCAAGCGATTCAAGTGGAAGGTGATGGCGCAAACCGGCGCGCAATAGTGCTCATTCAACTGATCCGCTGGCCATCCCAAGTGAACATCAACGCGGTCGAACACGCGATCGTCAATCACAAGCTCAGCGCATTCGGTCATGCCAGAGGCCTTGGCTGCTTGTACCCACAGATCAAGAAGCGCTTCCGGCGACATGCCGCTTTGTTGTTTGCCATCTTTGTCGGTGTAGATCATGCGCGCAAGAAGTTCGGGATCCGCGAATGATGGATCACCATCGCCAATAGCGACCAAGCGATCGCCCTCGCGTATAAGCCGTGTTTGAAAAACAAAGTCGCTACCCAGCAGGCGCAGGGCCGCCCCAGTGACCAGCAGTTTTTGATTGCTCGCGGGAGTCAGCGGCTTGTCGGAGTTCAAGCGCACAAGTTCAACCGTGTCATCGCCGCGCACACTGACGGCCGTGGTTCCTTTTTTGGGGGACGATGTGCCCACCAACGACTTGATGGTTGTGGCAAGATCGGCGGCCTGCAGGGTTGCGTTGACGAACATGCCAGCACACATTGCAAGTGCGCAAGCGGTACGAAATTTTTTGGTTGAAATCACGAGCATCTATCGGCTTCTTGCATGGTCGTGCATCAATGAAGTGTAATCAAGAATCAAGGTATTTTGCAATGGAAATGCCCGCCACAAATCCGCTGGCCCAGGCCCATTGAAAATTGAATCCGCCAATGCGCCCGTCCACATCCAAAATTTCTCCCGCCATAAAAAGGCCGGGACACATACGGCTTTGCAGAGTGGACACATTCAACTCATTCAAGGGCACGCCGCCCGCAGTGACTTCGGCGTGGCTAAATCCGCGGTCCCCAACAATGTGGGCTGGCGCCGCGCACAAAAGTTGAGCCAAGGAGCGGCGGCGTTCGCGGTCAATTTGTTTGGCGGAGCGATCTGTGGGAATGCCCGCGCTTTCAAGCAATGTCTTGGCAAGTCGCTCGGGCAAGCGCTCACGCAAGCGCGACAAGACTGTTTGCGCCTTGGAGTCAAGTAGCCATGTGTCGGCCTCATCAAGTGAGCAACTCAATTTTGCATTGTGTTTGGGACCCTTGGGCAAGTCGTGCCTCAAGTTTGGCAAGAAGCACAGTTGTAGCGACGCGTCTGGATCACGCGTGCGCTCCATCATGAGGTGACGGCTCATGTCCAACACGGCTGGGCCTGAAAAGCCAAAGTGCGTGAACAACATGGAATTGATCGATGAGATGATGTGCCGGCCAGTTCCAGAAACAACGCGAATTTCGGCTTCCACAGCCAGTCCGCTTAATGTGCGCGCCCAATGCTGCGCATCCGATACCAGCGGAACAAGTGAAGGAATAACGTGCCGTGTCACCGAGTGTCCCAACGTCTTCACCAGCTCCAACCCCAGTCCATCCGAGCCGGATTTTGGCAAACTTTTTCCGCCGCTGCACAGCGCGATAGCGCGGGCGCGCAACACGCCCCATGGACCAGCGACTTCAAAGCCGCCTTGCGCCAGGGGTGTGATGCTTTGCACGCGTATGGGCCAGCGCAGGTCAACACCTGAATCGCGCGCGGCTTGCAGCAGGGCGTTGAGCACGGTGTGCGCATCGTCGGTTGTGGGAAATAATTTTCCCGTGTCCTCTTGCTTGAATGTCACACCCAGCTGATTGAAGAACGCCACGCAATCTGCCACTGAAAATCGCGACAAGACTCGTCGAATGGCGGCGGGCGTGCTGCCAGCGTAGTCACGCTCGTCCACCACATGATGCGTCACATTGCAGCGACCGCCACCAGCAACCAATATTTTAATTCCAATGCGCGGCGCGCCATCTAATGCCACCACGCGCAGGTGTCCGGCACGCGCGGCGTGAATGGCGGTCATCAAGCCGGCTGCTCCCGCTCCTATGACCACAATATCGCTGTCATACGCGGGCACATTCTCGGTTAATTCGCTCATTCGCTGGTTTTGTCACCATCACGCTTGGCGTCTTTTGAAATGGTCAGCGGAGTGAGCTTGGATTTTTTAAGACTTGGTGTGGAGGTGCAACTTGGGCAAGCCGGCGCCGAGCCTTTGGATGGAAGCAAGGGGCGCAGCACCACACACAAGCCCGCAAGCGCCAGCAGCGACACGATCCAAAACTGCCAATCATTCCAAGGCATTCACAAACCTCCTGACAAAAGTGTTTCACGAACAATCCACGCCATGCCCCACGCCAATCCGCTCATCCATACAAATTGTAGCAGGGGCCATTTCCAAGATTGCGTTTCGCGGCGCACCAAGGCCAGCGTGGGCAGGCATTGCATGGCCAGCGTGAAAAACACCAACAACGACGCGGCGGTGGGAACGCTGAACAGCAATGTTCCATCGGCGCGCTGGTTTTGCTTCAGGCGCTCGAGCAGCGATGCCTCATCGTTGGCGTCAGTCAAAGAAACAATCATCAGCGTGCTCACAAAAACTTCGCGCGCCAGAAAGCTCGTCAGCACCGCCACAGTGAGTTGATGGTCAAAGCCAAGCGGACGGAAAAGTGGTTCAGCCAGAAGGCCAATTTTCCCGGCCATAGACCCAAGTTGTTGATCGCGTGATTCCTGCAGAATTAAAGCGTTTTCCAGCGATTGAACCAAGTCGGGGTTGGGATTTGGCTGCTGCTGCGCCTGTACGGTTTGCGCGCGCATGTTCAATACTTCAACCGATGGCGCGACTTTGGGATACGCGCTGAGCCACCACATGACAACGCAAATTGCCAAGATGATGGTGCCGGCGTTCTTGATGAACAGCATGCCTCGGTCATACATGACCCACAACGCAATCTTGACGCTGGGTCTTCGATAGGGTGGCATTTCCAACATCATTGGGCGCGCGGGACCCTTCAGCAGGGTGGATCGAACAAGAAACGCGCTGAGCAATCCTGCGACCGCGCCCGTGGCGTAGCACCCCACAAACGCCAGACCCGCAAGCCCTGGATACCCCGCGAATAAAAGCGAGATCAACAACACATACACCGGAAGCCGTGCCGTGCAACTCATGAATGGCGCCACAAGAATGGTGGCCAGTCGATCCTTGGTGTCTGGAATAAGGCGCGTTGACATAATTCCGGGCAGCGCGCAGGCGTGGCTTGAAAGCAGTGGCACGAAAGCTTGTCCAGGCAATCCAAATTGGCGCATGAATTTGTCGGCGGCGAAGGCGGCGCGCGCCAAATATCCGGAATCCTCCAACAGCGACAATAGGAAGAAAAGCAAGCAGATTTGCGGCAAGAACACCACGGTTCCGGCGATGCCGCCAATAATGCCATCCACGCACAAATCGCGCAGCGCACCGGCTGGAAGGGTGTCCCCAACCCACGCGCCCGCGGTGCCGAAGATGAAATCAAGGGCGTCCATTGGAAATTGCGCCAGCCAAAAGATGGCCGCGAATAAAAAACCCATGACCAGAATAAACGCGGCCAACCCGGCCACGGGATGTGTCAGCGCGCGATCAACGCGGTCGGTCACACTGCTTGAGGCGGACATGCGCCCGCTTGCCACTTCCGCCAAGACATCGTTCGCCCATTTTGTCACGTCAGACTCACTTGCGCTGGAAGATGGCAGGTGATGCATGCGCTTTTCAAATGACTCCAACGAAATTCCATGCAGAGCAGCACGCAGCACGGCGTCCGCCAATTCCTGAACGCCCTCGCCAGTGCGGCCGCTGGTGATCACCACCGCACATCCCAAACATGCGCAGAGCTCGGCCGCGTTCACGCTGAAACCTTTTCTCCGCGCGTCATCGCACAGAGTGACCGCGATCACGCAAGGCATTTTTCTGCGCAAGGCGTGGGCGGCGAAGCGCAATGACCTGGCAAAATTGGTGGCGTCGGCAATGATCACCGCCACATCCGGGGCCACATCGCCAATGCGACCATCGAGGCAGTCCCGGCACAATTTGCTTTCAGGAACCTCCAGGCTTAATCCATAAATGCCAGGCAAGTCCATAATTTCAAGCGCCCCATGCGTGGCCGACGCCAATCCAACTCGGCTTTCAACAGTGGTGCCAGGAATATTTGCCGTGCGCGCGCGTGATCCACACAGGCGGTTGAACAAAGTGGTCTTGCCGGTGTTGGGTTGGCCAAGCAGGGCCGCGCGCGGCGGGCGCTCGGTGGAGTACACCCTCTGCAATTCAAAATCGTCAGGAGGCTGGGCAGCCATCGCAGGGTTTCACCAATACTTGGCTTGCCACGGATCCGCACAAGCCAACGCGCGTTCGCTCCACCTCAATGATGCATGGTGAGCCAGCTTTGCAGACTTTGAATTCACATGATTCATGGACTCCCATGGCGCGCAGCAGGCAGCGATCGGCCTCGGCCAAGGAGGTCAGTGATTCGGCGTCCATGACAGCGCGTTGCCCAATCAATAATTGCGTCAATGGAATTCTCTTTTCCAGACTTGACCCAGCGTTCGCTACTGTTGATGGATGAAAAACCATGATGTTCTAGTGTATAAGTTCCGCAACGATCGATCAAGAACAATTCGCGCTTGTTCCATTTGCCCAAGTTGCGGCAGGTTCTGCTTGAAATGAGTTGGTGATTAATTTTTCTCCATGAACAAGCGATTCACCACCAATTTGTATTGAAATGCCACGCATGGAGCGATTAAAGGTGGATTGTCAAAGGTGTTCGGCTCGAGCATGTCCGCTTGCAGTATGACCGTTGGCTCAAGCGTGGCGTTCATCTTCCAAAGCGAGTCAGTCTGCGCCACGGAGTCGCCAATATTGGGCGCGTTGCTTTTTAAGACCGACGCAAAGATGACACGACCGTAATTTGTTTTATTGTCGGATGAAACACATTGAAATTGGAATTCTTGATAGGGTCCATTGGACGCGCCCATTTCAACAATTCGACCACGCCAATCAATGGAATAACTCGTTCGATTGATTCCAGCGATCCATTCCTTGGCCTTTGCAAGATAGTTCTCTCGAGTTGCCTTGCTGTCATTGACCTGAGGCATGGCGACGCGTTTTTGCGCCATGTCTTGGGTAAATTTCTTGTTCAAAAAATCCAAAACCGCGATTGGATTGCCCATAAAATCCGCGGCGGGATTTGCCCGAGCGGAGGCGGGGGTTGGCGCGGCGGATTTGCCGCTCGCGCTTTCAAGTTCTTGAATGCGCTTCTTGGCCGCGGCGAGTTCATCGCGTAACTTTTGATTTTCTACCTGGATGTCCTGTAATTTTTGGGCGTCACTTTGGTTTGAGGTCAAAGCGGACGCGGGTTGGGTGATTGAAGCAAAAAGGATTGCACAAAGAAGAATGGCTTTCATAGTGGGTGCAATTCTACCCATTCAAGTTTGGAATTAATTTACTGGCTATTCTATCTCCATGAGCGCAGTCCACCAACTGATACAGCGCGCGCGTCGAAGATTGCAAGTGAACCAATTTCTTGCAGTCTTTGTCAAAGCCTTGCCTGTTGCAGGTTTGGCCATGGTGGTGTGGATCATGTGCGTACGCCTTTTTTTTCAGGGGCGAATAAACGGGAGCGTGTCCCCGCTCTCCATCACCATCTGGATTGGAGTGGCGGTGTTTGCCACGCACGCAGTTTGGCTTGTCACCCGCCGCGGTTGGCCCACGCGTGCCATGGCGGCCGCGCAACTGGATGAGCGATTGAAGTTGGCGAGTCGAATTTCCACCGCGCTGTGCGTGGAACATTGCGACGACGACTTTGCAAAGGCCGCCGTGGCCGATGCCAATCGTGTCGCGCTTGAGGCGCACACTCAAAACCGGTTGTCGAGCGCATTTGCATTTCACCTTGATCCACGCTGGAAAGTGTCCGTGCTCACTGCGGCAGTGGTGGTGAGCGCGTGGTTATTTATTCCAAATTGGATTCCGTCGGCTCCCAAAAAAGACTTGCAATCTATTCAAGATTCCGTCTCGCTGGAGAAAGCCGTCGCCGCCGAACAAAAATTAGTCGACGCTTTGCAAAGCGCCATGGAGGTTGCGGCGCTCGATGAATCCATCACCAAAACGATAGAGACATCGCAGGACTTGCTTGAGCGATCGAAATCGAAATCGGCATCACCAGCCGAGCGCGAGGCGCAGGCCTTCACCCAACAAGCGCTGTTGGCTGCTGCCTTAGAAAAAGCGAGCCAAGCGGAGTCCCTGCAGGACAATGAATCCTTCCTGGACGCTCTTTCGGAGTTGGAGCTCCCTCAAGGTGAGGAGCGTGAATTGTTGAAGGCATTGAAGCGCGGTGATTTTGAGGCTGCGTCCAAAGAAGCGCAAAAATTGGCGGACCAAGCCAAGAGCAAAGATCCCTCTCAATCCGCCTCCGCCAAGCAAGCGCTTCAAAAAGTTGCCGCAGCCTTGAACAAGCAGGGCGCCACGCAGGCCGCTCGTGCCAATCAAATTACCCAGAACCAAAAACAGACCCCTGAGTCAAAAAGTAGTTCAACTTCTAAGAAAAAGTTCATGGGCAACTCCAAAAATTGCAACTCCATGGGTCAGGCTTGCAAAGACGCGGCCAGTGGCAATCCGAAAAATTTAATGGACTTGCTCAAGCAAAAATCGGCCGAATCAAGCCAATCAAAAAGTTTGAGCAAATCACTTGCGGCTTGCAAGAATGGTGGTGGCGCGAAACCAGGAGTGGGTCAATCCAAGCCTCAGCTTGCAAATCAACCAGACGCGCGCCCGACAACATTTCAAAGCCAAGACAGGATGAGCGAGTCGCAAGACCTTGACGCCGAGCCAATCGCGCGCGACTTTGTGCAAGGAACCGGAACTCGTGGCGAGGTGGCCGCGCGCAAGCTCATGTTGATTGAACATCAAGTACAAGCGGGGCTTGAGGAGGGCTCGGATGAGGATCAGGTTCCGCCTTCTCTGCGCGAGGCGCATCAAAAATACTTTTCCCAGTGGAGGCAAAAGATTGACGCCGCAAAAATAAATGCTCCGCCCGCGGCTCAATCCTCGCAATCTCAAACCAATCCCCCAACCAAAGCGACAGCATTGCCGCCCACCGCTCCGTAATGGCATGATCAACCTCCACCAACAAAGGGGTCGCCATGTGGATTTCATTTGAACATCCAAGTTGGTTGATCTTGCTGGTGTTGCTTGTGCCAAATTGGTTTGTGTCTTTCGGCGGCTTCAAATTCGCTCTATCCACGCGCGGGTTGGTGGCGTCGTTGCTGCGCAGCCTGGTCATAGTGCTGCTGGTGGCGGCCATGGCGCAACCAAGTCTGGTTGAAACGAGCGACGGAATTTCTGTGGTGGTGGTGGCGGATGGCAGTCGATCCATTCCAAACGAAACCCGCGCTGCGGCGCAAGCATGGCTGCAAGAACGCGCGGGAGATCGTCCTCGTGAGAGTGATCGAGTGGGTGTGGTGACATTCGCCAAGCACGCTGAGATTCAAAGCAAAACGGACGAGTTGACCAAAATAAATATCATGTCCCATTCGCAAGACGCGGTTGGGAGCGATGTGGCGGCGGGCGTGCGCATGGCCATGGCGCTTATGCCACGCGACACGCGCAACCGTATCGTGCTTTTAACGGATGGCAACGAGACATCCGGCAACATTGTGGAGGCCGCGCTGATCGCGGGCGCGGCGGGAGTGGTCATTGATGTTGTTCCATTGCAAGTGGGGGTTGCCAACGACACCATTGTGGAAGCGTTGCGCGCGCCAACACGCGCGCGTCGCGGGCAAAATGTGGATACCAAAATAATTATCCGTGCGCAGAAGCCCATTGACGGTCGAATTCGCTTTGAAATGGATGGCGAGTCGATTGATCTGGATTCGAAAAGTGCCAGCAACGCCATGGCCGTTCACTTGGATGCCGGTCCCAACGTCATCACCATTCCCGTGGCTCTGCCACGCTCCGGTGTGGTGCGTATGAAAGCCATCTTTGAGCCACTTGATCCAACCACGGACGCGGTGACGGAAAATAATGTGGCCTTTGCCCTCACCTTTGTTTCGGGCGAAGGTCGCATTCTGATTGTGGATGATTCTGGAGCGGAGACCCAGGCCTTTGCGCAAGCCTTGCGCGCCAGCCAACTTGATGTGCAAGTTTCAAGCGCTTCGATTTTGTCGGATCCAACAGTCGCGGGAAGTTACGACGCCATTGTGTTGGCGAATATCGCGCGTTGGAACTTGGATCAAGCCGCCGACCGCGCGCTTGAAATGGCGGTGCATGATTTGGGAGTTGGTCTTTTAATGATTGGTGGCGACCGTTCGTTTGGAGCCGGTGGTTGGAGCGACAGCGCAACTGCCAAGGCGATTCCAGTGGAGATGAATCCGCCGCAAGAGCGTCAACTGCCACGCGGCGCGTTGGGGCTCATTATTGATTGCTCCGGTTCTATGAGTAGTGCAGTTTCTGGCAGCAACATGGATCAACAACAATGCGCAAATGAGTCTGCTATTGCTGGCATTCGTACCTTGACCGCGGAGGATCAAGTAACCGTGATTGCCTTTAGCGATTCTGCGGAGGTGGTGGTGCCGTTGATGAATGTGGAGAACCCGCAAGCCATTGCCAATAAAATTCGCAGCATTGTTGCGCGGGGTGGAACAAATTTATTTCCAGCGATTGAGTTGGCAGAACAAGAATTGCTGCGTTCAAAGAAGTCCGTGAAACACATTGTGATTTTGACCGACGGACAAACCATGGGCGATCCCGCCCAAGGAATTCGCCTCGTTCAATTGCTGGCCCAAAAAGGAATTTCTATTTCGACCGTCTCCATTGGTGATAACACAAATGATCCACTGCTGGTTCAAATGGCGAAGGTCGGTGGCGGTCGCTGCTACACGGTGAAGTCCAACAACGCGCAACTCGTCTTACCTCAAATTTTTATCAAGGAAGCTGCGTTGCTCAACCGTAGTTTGTTGGCGGAGGGTTCGTTCCAGCCAAGCCCGTCTGGGCTCAGTCCGCCGGGAATTCCAATTTCTCAAGCCATGCCCAAACTGTTGGGCTATGTCGTGACCGGTCCAAGAGGCGGGCTTGCGCAAAATGCGTTGATGCTTGCAAACCAGCAAAGTACCGATCCACTTTTTTCGTGGTGGAATTATGGAGTTGGTCGATCGGCTGCTTTCACCGGCGATCTTTCTTCGCGATGGGGTTTGCCGTGGTTGAGTTGGAGCGGCTATCAACCGTGGTGTGCAGGGTTGGCGCGTTGGTTGCTGCGCCCAAGCGCCCCCATGGACACATCGCTGACCACGAAACTTGATGGCGATGACGCCATTGTTGAACTTGCGATTCAGAATGACGAGCAATCCTTGGGTTCAACGGGTTCAACAACGCTTGCCACCGCGAAGGTGATGGCGCCAGATGGCTCCATGAGCAATTTACCACTACGCCAAGTTGCTCCTGGAAGATGGTCTGCAAAATTTCCAACCGACGCATCGGGCGTGTATTTGGTGAACGCGGCCTTGAAACAAGCGGATGGTGAACGGCCGGTTTTTGTGCAAGCCGCGGTCAATGTCTCGTATCCACGCGAGTTTACATTTCAGCGCGAAGACTCCGCAAAATTGGCGCAAGTGGCGCGCAGTTCAGGCGGTCGTCTTCTGCAATTGGGCGACCCCAATGTGAAATTATTCGAGGCCGCAGGAACGCAACCGGCGCAGATGTATCGACAATTGTGGGACATGCTCCTGTACGCGGCCACGCTTCTCTTTCTGGTGGATGTAGCCGCGCGGCGATTGGTGTTCACCAAGCGCGACGCGGGCGAGCCGACCAAAGTTATTGTTGGACAAATGGGGCAGGCGTGGCAGGCTGCCCGAAAACGCGCCGCCGATGGCTTGTCGCAACCAAACGGATTGACGGCGATCAACTCCCCACGCAATCAAGGTGGGGCAACGCTTGCCAACGGTCCCGCGCTCCAAGATTTACATGAGTCCAATTCCGTGGACACGCAAGCCTCTACCACGATCGTGGAAGTCCCATTGGATCAACTTCCGCCGTTGGAGCGATTGCGCGAAGCCAAGCGCCGCGCTCGCCAAGGCGATGATTCTAGACCGCAGGAGCCGCAGGCATGAGTGAAGTGGCGCACGAAATACGCGATATTACTGCTGAATGCCAGGCATTTCGCAACATGGCCGCGACTTGGAAGGAGTCCATCTGCACGCGCATTGTTGGTCTTGGCGATTCTTTGGAGCAATCCTTGTGGTGCTTGCTTGCCAACGGACACATTCTTTTGGAGGGCGTGCCCGGCCTAGGAAAAACATTGTTGGTGCAAACCATCTCGCAGTCTGCTGGACTGCGGGCCACACGCGTTCAATGTACGCCCGACCTCATGCCTGCGGATGTGGTGGGCACAACCGTATTGGTGGAGGATCTTGTGCATGATCGACGCGATCATCAATTTCGACCCGGTCCAGTCTTCACCCAAATTCTTTTGGCCGATGAATTGAATCGCGCCACTCCACGCACACAGTCAGCGTTACTGGAGGCCATGCAAGAGCGCTCGGTGAGTGTGGGTGGCATCACCTACATGCTTGAAAAACCATTTCTCGTTTTGGCCACGCAAAATCCAATCGAGCAAGAGGGAACGCATCCACTTCCAGAGGCACAATTGGATCGTTTCATGGCCAAGATTGAAGTTCCAGCGCCCTCGCGCGAAGCGCTGCGAACCATTCTGGAGCGCACCACAAGCCAACCCTTGCCACCGTTACGCGCCACCATTGACGCCGCCACATTGATCGCCGCGCAAGCCCTAGCCAAAGAGATTGTGGTTGCTGCGCCAGTTATGGATTGGGCCATTCGCTTGGTGTTGTCCACGCAACCGCAATCCCCGTATTTCAGCCCATCAATAAAGCGTTTCATACGCTGCGGAGCGAGTCCACGCGCGGCTCAAAGCCTGATCGCCATGGGCAAGGTGCGCGCCTTGCTTGCGGGTCGTTACGCCTTGGCCATTGATGATTTGCGCGCCGTGGCTTTGCCTGCGCTGCGGCATCGCCTGGCGTTGACTTTTGAGGCCGATGCCGATCGTGTGGATGCCAATGAAGTGGTGCGACGACTGGTGAAGAACATGCCTTTGGAGGCGCCATGAGATTTGGCGAAACAAAGAGCACCATGACCAAGTTGGACGAGCTGCTTGATCCGACATTGGTGTCGTCGCTGGATCGACTTGATCTCATGAGTCGCAAGATGTTGCAGGGGCGAATGCAAGGCGAGCGTCGTAGTCGCCGCCGTGGTCAAGGCATGGATTTCGCTGACTTTCGTCCTTACGCCGCTGGCGATGACCTGCGATTTGTCGATTGGAATATCTACGGGCGACTGGATCGCCTGTTTTTAAAAATGTTTCTGGAGGAGGAGGATCTTGGCTTGGTGATTGCCGTGGACGGCAGCGCCAGTATGGATTCTGGAACGCCAAATAAGTTCGATGTGGCGCGGCGAATTGCCATGGCGCTGGGCTATGTCGGGTTGGTCAACCAGCACCGTGTCACATTGTCGTTGCTGCAGGAGGGCCGTGCCAATTCCCTTGTGGGTCTGCGTGGCCGACGCCGCACTTGCGAAGCCGCAAGTTGGTTGATTGCGCAAAAGGCCAATGGAACAACTGGATTTGACAGCGCTTGCCGCTCCTTGGCATCGGCGCGCCTTGGCCGCGGCATGGTCATTGTCATTGGCGATTATTTGCTGCGCGAGGGATATGAAAGCGGTTTACGCGCTTTGGCCGCGCGTGGTTGGGATGTGTTCGCACTTCAAATTCTTTCACCCCAGGAACTCAATCCACGCCAAGACAATGAAAGCATTGATGTTCGCCTGGTGGACAGCGAAAACAAAAGTGAGGTGGAGATCACGCTCACAGCGGCCGTTGTGCACGATCAAAGACGGCGCTTGGAGAAATACAATTCCACTCTGCGCCAGACATGTTTGAAATTGGGTGTGCGCCAAATGACCATCGACTCAGCGCTTGATTATCAAAAGTTTTTGTTGGAGTCATTGCGCTCGCAGGGGCTTCTGAAATGACTTTGCTCACTCCTTTCATAGGTATCGTCGCGGCGTTGATTGTTGTTCCGTTGTTGCTGGTTTTGTACATCTTAAAATTACGCCGAACGCGTCGCGACATTTCAAGCACGCTCTTGTGGAAATCAAAAACAGAGGATGTGCGCGCCAACGCGTTGATGCAACGATTGCGTCTTTCGCCGCTTTTTCTGCTGCAATGCTTGCTTTTGCTGCTGTTGGCCGCGGCGCTTATGCAGCCCGTGCTCCAGGGTTGGACACGCCCCAGTAGCCGCATGGTGTTGTTGATTGATCAATCCGCCAGCATGCAAACCTTGGACGCGCCCGACAAGGGAACCCGCCTGGATCAAGCCAAGCGATTGGCTATTGCGCAAGTTGAGATTTGGCAGAGCGGGGGGTTCTTCGCTTCCAGTCCGCCCGAGATCATGGTGATTGCATTCGGACAGGACGCATCCGTGCGCATTCCATTCACCACCAACTACGGGCGCATTCGTGAAGCCATTGAATCCATTGAATCAACTGATCAGATCACGCTGTTGGCGCCGGCGATCACTCTGGCCCGCGCATTTACATCCGAACAAGCTAGCGTATCGCCTTCTGAAAATACGCAGGCGAACACCACTTCGCTTGTCATACAACTCATCAGCGATGGAAATTGCTCAGACCTTGGGCAGTTGTCGCTGCGAAAAAATGAAACGCTGTCATGGATTCGCTGTGGCAATTCGGTAACCCAAAATCAGGGCATGAGCGCCGCGGGCGCGGAACGTCGCAACGATGATCCAACATTGGCCGACGCATTTGTGGCGCTGCGAAATTTTGGGGAAACGGCCGTGCAACGCGAAGTCCAAGTGCGTGGTAATGGAACGCTGATCGCCAGCTCTGCCGAACCATTCACGCTGCCAGGTTCCAGCGGCAAAGGCGCCACGCAAATGCCTGGCGAACAAAAAATTTCTTTCGCCCCTTTCAAGATTTCCACCTCGGGCGTGCTCAGCGCGTCGTTATTACCGGAGGACGCGTTTGCCACGGACAATCGCGCGGTCATCGCCATTCAAGAGCAGCAATCCTTGCGCCTCCTGTTGGCGGGCAATGACTCGGCCTTGGAGTCGCTGCTGAACAGTGTGCCCGGCGTCTTGCTTGAGCAAATATCCTGTCAAGATTTTGCCAAGCGTGTCGTGGCGGACACAAATTGGACCGATTCATTTGATGTGGTTGTGTCAGTTGATTGCGATGTACCCACATTGACTGGAGGTCGATGGTTGATTTTTGGAAAGCCGCCTGCCATTGCAAGCTTGAACGAGTATGGACAGCAGCCAAGACAAGCCATTCGCACTTGGAAGAGCGACCACAAAGCGATGGCGCAAAGTCAATTCTCCGATCTGATTGTGGATCAGGCCGCGGCCATCGCGCCCAACAGCGATTGGACCGCGTTACTTGAAGGCTCCAAAGGTCCATTGATCGTTTCGGGACGCGTGGGCAACGCATCGGTGGTGTATGTCGCGTTTCTTCCAATGGATTCCAACTGGCCCTTTCAACGAAGTTTTGTGAATTTCACATGGCAATGCATTGAATTCTTGGGCGCGCTTGGAAGCGCGGTCACCAGTGAATCGCTCGAACCGGGGGCGACCATTCGCATGCGCGTGGCGCGTGGTTGCACGCAGGTTGAGGTGATCACGCCCAATGGAGATCGCGTTGCGCAAAATCCGATTGACGGCGAAATTGTCTTTGGACCACTGCGCACAGCTGGCGTCTACAGGGTGGAATATCTCAACCCAAATGGCAAGCAACAAACACGCGCCGTGGCGGTCAATTTGACCGACGCCGCGGAATGCAATGTCGCCGCCGCCGAGCAAGTGAACATCCCCGGCGCTCAACTTCAACCCCAATCCATTGGCTTTGCAACTCTTGCCATTTGGCCGCTGATTGTGCTGTTGGTGTTGTTGCTCCTCCTGTTGGAGTGGTTCCTCTATTATCAAAGCACAGGTCAACCATGAGCACACTGAACATTGAACTTCAATCGACCACATCCCCTGAATTGCTGATCGTCTGTGGCGTGGTGGACATTCGCACATTTCCAATGTTCGAGGCAGTTCTCTACAGTCTTTCCACGCAAGGGACGAGCCCGATAGAAATTGATCTTCGCAAGGTGACCTCTTTCAATTCGCCGGCGGTGGGCGCGCTTGTCATGCTGGCATCGCAGCGGCGCTCGCATGGATCCAAGGTGAAGTTGATTTGCCTTGACAACGGATCGGTTGCGCCCATGATTCAAAGGTCGCGCTTAGACGGTGTTTTTTCCATGACAATTGTGCCCGCGGATTGACAGTTGTCCAGCCCCACAATACGCCGCCGTTCTGTCCACCAACGACCACCCGCAAGTCGTATGATTACAAAATGAACCTAGACCGAATCGCACAATTTGAAAAGATGGCCGCCGCTGATCCCACCAACGAGATGGCGCACTTCAGTTTGGGAAACGCCTACTTGCAGACGGATCGCTTCGCCGAGGCCGCTCAAAGTTTGCAGCGCTGTTTGGAGCTTGTTCCAGACATGAGCAAGGCTTGGCAACTGTGCGGTCAAGCCCAAATTGGCGCGGGCTGGACTGACCTTGCCGTGGCCACACTGAACAAGGGCTATGAAATTGCGGCCAGCAAAGGTGATCGCATGCCGCAGCAAGCCATGGCGGAGTTGTTGCGCTCTATTGGACGCGAGCCTCCCAAAGTTGTTTCGCCATCCGAGGAGGAAACCGCCGAGCGATTGCGCTCATCCGGAACATTTGTGTGCGCACGCACGGGCAGACCAGGCACTCAACTTGCAGAGTCGCCCATGCGCGGACCGGTGGGCGATTGGATACGGAAAAACATTTCCGCCGAAACATGGAAGGCCTGGATTGGTCAAGGCACCAAAGTCATCAACGAGTTGCGCTTGGATTTCTCGCGCGATAAAGATCAAGAGGTCTACGATCAGCACATGAATGAATACCTGGGCTTGGACGCGCCAACACTGGCAAAAATTCACGCCGGCGAAAAAGTGGCCAGCTGAAATGGCGTTCCAGCCTTCGCCCATTCTTGCAACACGCATCGCGGCTCTTGAACTTTCCTCGCCCCTCATCGCCGCCGCCGGTACAGCGGGGGTTGTGAACGAATTGGCCGACGTGATGGACCTCAATATTCTGGGCGCGATTACCACCAAAAGCATCACGCCCGAATCCCGCGAAGGCAACGCTCCCTGGCGCTTGATTCAAACCAGCGCGGGCATGCTCAACGCCATTGGTCTGGCGAATCCTGGTTTGGAAAGTTTCGCGCGCGACTATGCGCCCAAGGCGGCGGGGCTTCCTTGTCGCGTGGTTGGCTCGGCGGCAGGTCACAGCGCCGATGATTTTGCGCGCGTTGCTGCTGGCATGATTGCTTGCGGCATGAGCGCGGTTGAGTTGAATGTGAGTTGCCCCAACACCGCAACGGGTCGCATGCATGGCGGCGATCCGCAATCGCTTCTGCAATTGATCAAGCGTGTGCGCCCGCATGTTCCAACGGGAAAGTTGTGGATCAAACTTCCCCCCGACGGTCCAACCGTCGCGCTGGCCGCCGCCGCCATTGAAGCGGGCGCCGACGCGTTGACCATGTGCAACACCTATCCCGCCATGAAGATTGATCCAGTGACGCGCAAGCCCGTGCTTTCAAATGGGCAGGGCGGATTGTCTGGTCCAGCCATCCATCCAATTATTGTGCGCTTGGTGTATGAGGTGTATAAAAATGTGGCCAAGACCGCCAACATTCCCATTATTGGATTGGGCGGCATTTTGAATTGGCAGGACGCTGCCGAGTTGATTGTGGCGGGCGCAAGCGCCGTGTCCATGGGCACCGCATTTTTTGTTGACCCAACAATTCCCAAAGCCGTCTCCACGGGTTTGACCAAGTGGTGCCAGCAGCAGGGCGTGCAAAACATTTGCCAGTTGGTTGGCGCGGCGCACAGCGCCTAAATACAATTCACACACTCTTGGCCGCGGGCTTGCGCTTGGAGGCGGCCTCTAATTCAGCCATTTCCAAATACAAAATGCGTTTGCATGAAAGGCACTGGATCAATGAAGTGCCATCGCCCAGTAGCCGCGAATACAGTTGATATGGAATCTCCACATTGCACGCGGTGCAGGCGTATTCACGCGAACGCGCGTCCACGGTCATCACGGTTGACACGGCTTCGCCGTCATGCATATTGGCCACCTCATCAAAGATGGTCATGGATGGCGCTGGAACATGCGATGCCGCCAAGGCGCGCTCGCGGTCAAGTTCACCCAAACGCTCCGATGTTTCCTTGGTGCGATCATGCAACTCCGTGGTGGCCTTGTCGTGCAGCGTGGTTCGTTCACCCAACTTCACGTCAAATTGTGCAATGCGAGCCACCAACTGCTCCACCTTTTCCATTTGCGCCAAGGCTTGCTGCTCAAAATTATCTTTTTGCAACTCAAGGGATTTCAATCCAGTCAAGATGGCGCTGTACTGCTTGGTATTGCCGCTGTTGTTCAACTCGTCGCGCATCTTCTGAATCTGAACGCCAACGCCGTTGGCTTCCATTTCTAAGTTGGCAATCTGAGCCTGTGTGTGCTTGCGCTGCAACTCAACTTCATCGCGTTGCGCTTGTAAATCCCTCATGTGTGTTTCTTGCGTCTTTAAATAATGTTTCGCTGAATCCAACCGCCCGCGCAGAGCGCGAACTTGGACATCAACACTATGCAAGGCTAAAATTTGTTCCATTAATGACATTCGAAATTTCCTTTAGATGTTCAACTTCGTTCAAGAGTAGCAAGGAACTCCAATTGTTCCATGCATTCAAGCCTTGAACTTTCAAGGTGTTTTGAGCGCAACCGCCTAACGCGACTCCAAAAGAGGCACAACATGGAAATTGTTGCAAATTTACAACGCTTGCGTGGATGATTTCGCGAGCAACCACAACGCCAGCGGCGCCGTGGGAAGCAGGCTGTCCATGACATCCAAAACTCCACCCATGCCAGGCACAATCTGGCTTGAATCTTTGGCCAACGCTTCGCGCTTGAGAATGCTTTCCGCCAAGTCGCCCAGCATGCCAACAAAAGTGGCTAACGCGCCAAAGGCAATGCCAACCACCAAGGGTTGACCAAGCGCGTTGGTGAGCGCCGCGCCAACAACACAACTCAAAAGTATTCCACCTCCAAGACCTTCCCAACTTTTCTTGGGCGACACCCACGGCGCCATGCGATTTTTTCCAAACGCCACTCCGGCGAAGTACGCGCCAATATCTCCGCTTTTCACGGTCAGTACCGCCCACGCCAAAGCCCATGCTGGAATTTGCCAGCGCATTTCAATCCAGCACGCAGGCAGCCAACCAATCCACACCGAAATTAAAATCCAATATCCAAACGCGGTCAGCGCCGCGTACCATTTTTTGCGCAGCGCCGCCACCACCGTGGGAATCAGCGCGCACAACAGCACGTTGGCGGCCACCCAGGCGACCACGTTCCATTGAAATTGCAGCGCGCAGCCAACTATGAAAGCGCTCAGCGCCACACATGCCGTCCAGACAAATCCCGGCGCTTGGCTGTTGATGGCGCGCAACAGACGCGATAGTTCCAGCGCAAGTAGCGGAAGAATGATTAGCGCGCTTGCGGCAAATAGCACGCCGCCCGCGGGAACGCGTTGCCGGGGAAGCCACGCCACAGCGGCGCCCGTGCATTGTTCGTCGGCGTAGAGCAATCCAAGCAGCGAAGCAATAAGCAGAATGCCAATGAGAATGCGCGTCAGCATGAGTGGCAGATCAACTGGGTTTCTCTTTGCATGTCAATAAATTGGAACGCTTGGATCAATATCGACGCTCCATAAATGAATGCCGCCAGCCATGCTGACGACATTGCGTACGCCCGCGTGTCGCAACACGGCCGCGGCGCGCAAGCTGTTGACGCCGTGGTGGCACAAGGTCACAACACAAGAGCCATCCGTGTCCACAACTTCATCGGCGCGCGACTCCATTTCTTGCAGTGGAATATGAATGGTGTCGGGTATGCATGCGATCTCGCGGCCCGATAGCGGGCGTACATCCACAACAATAAATTTTTCGCCAGCGGCTTTGCGCCGAACATATTCACGCGGCGTAATTTCCCAATCGGTTCGCAGTGGATAGCCCAGCGGAAGTCCGCGCTCGTCCACTTGAAATCCATCTTGTCCTTGCGGGTTCATGGCGTGCCTTCTTTCGTATACGAAACCCATTTCCAAAGTCCATCATCGCCTTGGGTTTGACTTGGCGGCAACACACCCACGGCTTGCTTGGGGCCATCAATAATCAGCCACGGTGGTTGCCCCGTAGCCATGCGCACTGGTGAAACCAACAACAGAAATGCGGGCCACACCACGGCGGCCGCGCCCTCGGAGGCGGCGGCGCCAACGCTGCTTGAAAGATACAGCGAATCTGCGACTGTGGGAAATGTTTTTCCATCGCGCGCGTCGGTGCCGTTCAGCACCAACACCTCTGAATACGATGGTCGCGTTTGCACTTGCCCGCGCGGCGCGTCAACGACTTGCACATCCCAATTGCGCCGATCGAGCCCCTTCAAACTTGGCGGACTTGCGGCGGCGGGCGCGGTTGAAGGCATGGGGCTGTTCAAATCTGGAATTGGATCGTTGCCCGCGTGGGTCAATGTGTTTGATTGATTCAAGCAGGCGCCAAGCGCAAGCGTGGTGGCGCAACCCATGGCGACACGCGATACATTTTTTGCCTTAACGCAGGCGCCTTGCATGCCATAAGCGCACGCGCGGCAAGTTGCGGCGCGTGTCCGCACATATGTCGGCGCGACTGAATGGACCAAGAGGTATGTGAACAAGTTCATAAATCGCTGTCCCATGGAATTCGCGCCTTGGCGAACGCCGATTCAATCGTATCCAAATCAAAGCCCGCGCGCGAAAATGTGCTGGCGATGGAAGTGGGGGATTTCCCCTGAGCAAACAAGCTTTTTGCACGCGTGCTTAATTGCGCCAATGTGGTGGCCGCGGCGCGCGCCGATGTGTGCGCGATCGCATCAGGCACGCCTTCGTCGCATAAGCGTGCGTGCAGCAATTCGGGCGAGACAATTTTGCGTTGGGCAAGTTTAGCGGCGCGGCGCGTGGCGTAGGTCTTGTCATTCACCCACCCCGCAACGCGCATTTGATCAACGGTCACTTGCGCAATGTCCTGCGGCCACTTGCGGCACAAGCGGCGCAATAAAAGCGCTTGCGAAAAATCGCGCTTGGCTAAAAATGAAAGCGCCGCAGCATGGCATGCGTTCAATTGCGCCAAATGTTCCACTTTACGCGCTTTGGTTTGGTTCCAAGCCGCGCCCACTTCAATGCCAAGCTTCTGCGCGTAGTCGCGCCGCAGCGGGCCCATGCGCTCGCCACGCACAAACCAATACAAAAGTCCAGGGTCATTGGCATGAGCAAGAATGGTGTCGATGGTGTGGGCCATGTATGTGCTTGAATTATGGCGATAATTCATCAAGGTAGGAGGCCAATTCCGCCGACGCTTTGCCATCCTGTGCCTGCTTGGCATGCGCAAGTCCCCGTCGCAGAGCCGCCATGGCATGGTCCAAGCGCTCGCAACGCTCAAGCACTTTGGCGTAGTGGTAGTGTCCATAGGCGTGGGTCGGGTGTTGCGCCAACAGTTTCTCAAACCATTGCAGCGATAATTGCAATTCATTGGCGGTGGCATATTCCTGCGCAATGCTGTACATGCAAAAGTCATCCGTCGGTTCCGCGGCGTGCAAGGCGTGCAACTGCTCAAGTCTTGATTTGGTGGACACACGCACAGCGTAGCGGGGCGCAACAATTTTGCGCGTGTTCCATGAACGGCGCAGAGCGGATACCTTTGCGCCATGCCTCATGCGCTGTTGACATGGACCCAAACATGGACGCTTCAAGCCCTTCGATCACTGGGAGCGCTTGCGGCCAACCTGCTGGTGGTTGGCATGGCCGCGCCGGCATTGTTCGGTTGCTTGGACGAAACCTACATCAAGGAAGATCGAACCGACAAGCGCATTAAGAGGCTGAAATTGGTGCATCATGTTGGCGGCACTCAAGATTGCGTTCTGGTGAATGATGGCGTGTGGTATGTGGGATTTGGCCCGCAGTTGATGATTCTTGAAGGGCGCGGAAAAAAACCGCTGCGCACCGAGCGCGTCAATCCCTCTGGTGAGGGCGGAGCCATCACTCAATTCGCCTTGTGGCGTGGTGATTTGGTGGCGGTGGTGGATGGCGACTCCGTTGTCCGCTGGGATATTTCCTCGCCGCGGCTGCCAGTGCTGATTGACGTTGTGAGCGCCAAGGAACTTGGAATTCGTCCTCGCGGCATTCATGTTTGCAACAATGTTTTGTATATCGCGGGTGATGGGGGCGTGGTGCGCTCAAGTGATGGTGAAAAATTTCTGTCCGGAGAAATGATCTCCGGCAAGGTTGTGGACACCAAGTTTGGAGCCGCCGTGCCGGTCGCGCGTCGCGTGCAACTTCTGCAGGACAACAAGTTCATCACTGCCGCCAACGCCCTTGAACCGTTGCCAGCAAGTGCCGGGTTGCCAGGCGGATTTGCTTTCGCCTTGAATGGAAATGATGGGGCCACGATTGGCCTTATGAATTCCGACTTGCGCGAAGTCGCGGGTGAACCTATTCGCGGCGTGTTTCGCAAATTGGTCATCGCCAATGGCCGCTTGTGGGCCATCTTCGACACGGAAATTGTTTCTTGGAATATGCAGTCCGGCAAATTGAATTCGCCCATCTACACACTGGTCAAAGGCGCGCGCGACCTGGCGCCGTTAACGGACAATCTCTACGCGGTCACCGGGTCATTTGGGCGCGGGGTGCTGCATTTAATGGGCGACAAGGAGGTCGACGGCGACACATTCACCGACGCTGTTCGTGAACCCGGCCGCTTGGAGCAATCCCTATTTGATGGTCGGCGCGTGCTCGCTGGAAGCATTGAGGGATTTTGGCTCTATCCAATTCGCGGCAAGCCCACCATGTCGGACAAATCCGTGTCGCTTTCAACATTGCCTGACACCAAAGTTGCGCTCCCTTGGGCCGAGGCGCAAATTGAAAAGGGCGACGGAAGTCCCGCAACCCTGGACGAGGGAACAAAGATTCATTTCAAATCCGCAACCGCCGAGACCGATTGGGAATTGCCGCCCAATGTGTACGCGTGCGTGTTGGCCGCGGTGGATGGCGACTTGTGGATTGGACACACCGATGGCATCACCGTCTTGCAGCCAATGAGCGCGACTGGCAATGTTGGCACGGTCGCCGCCTCATCGGCGGATGGTTCTCTGATCATTTACAAGCGCGCCGAGTTGCGGTTACCCGGACCAGTCTTGTGGATCCATCCGTTGCGCACCGGTCCAGGCGCGGTGTGGGTGAGCCACTTTGGAGGTCTTGGCGTGGCCGAATTCTTGCCCGACGAACCAGCGTTGCAGCCAGTTTCAAAGGCATCGCCTTCGCTTTGAATGAATGTCCTTGCGATTGCCACGCTATCGCGGTGGCGACACCTCTAGGCATTGCTGCAAAAAGATTTGCAAATTCTATCCTGCGAGCAAAGTTCTCCGCGCGCCTTGCACACGCTGCGCCCGTGGCAAATGAGTAAATGGCTCAGCACGCACCAGTTCTCGCGCGCAAACAATCCCATTAAATCCATCTCCACATCCACTGGATCATCGTGCTTGCTCAACCCCATGCGCCGCGCAAGACGACCAACATGCGTATCCACCACAACGCCTTCGTTCATGTGGAAGACATTGCCCAAGACAACATTGGCGGTCTTGCGGGCCACGCCTCGAAGCGTGAGCAGTTGATCCATGGTGCGCGGCACTTCGCCATTGAACTGTTCGGTTACAACTCGCATGCTTTCATGGACGGCCTTGGCTTTGTTGCGCCAAAAGTTCAGCGTTTTCACAAAGGGTTCAATGGCCGCGGGGGAGGCTTTGGCAAAATCGTATGGCGTTGGAAACTTGGCAAACAATGCGGGCGTAGCTTTGTTCACTCCAACATCTGTGCTTTGTGCGCTTAAAATGGTCGCAATCAGCAACTCATGCGGCTTGGACCAATTCAATTCGCAGTGCGCGTTTGGATAGCGCGTGCGCAGCGCGGTGAACAATCGCTGAGCCCTGGCCACGGCGGCGGTGGACTTCTTGCGCCCGCCGCTTTTTTGCGTGGAAGATGTGCTTGCAGGCTTGCTCTTGATGACTTTGGACTTCACTTTGGGCGAGTGTACTTGCGCCGTTAGAATTAAACTATGCGTGCGCCACCTATTCCTATCGCGATCACCATGGCGGCTCTGGGGGCAGCGCCAAGCTGTTTCACTTTGGCGGTCAAATTCAATATCGCCGGAGTTCAATTCGACGCCTCGCAACCCGGGCTGCGTCCACGCGAGTTGGATGGTGGGGCGCGCCGCGATGTGGCCGCAACGCTACGCCGTCATGAACTGGTCGCGAGTGGCATTGACTGCTTCATTCCAGTGGAGCGCTTCGGTCAACTCGACGCCGTGGAGCGCGCCATGACGGCGTTGTTTGAGTCGATTGCCTTTGCAGAATTTCTTGGACGAGTGCCCGTCAGCCTCTTCATGCCTCATGACGCTCAACTGGCCAACACGATTTGCTTGGAGGCGGCGCGCCGTGGAGTTCTTTTGGCTGATTTTGTGCGCCCGCAAGGTTGCGTCCAGTGTGGTGTTGGCATTGATCCCGCCGCCATTTTGCTGGAACAGAAAAACCCCGCGCAAGAAGTTTCGGTTGCGAGTGATCGCTTGGTGGCGGCGCGCATCAACGACATTGATCAAGTTGGCCAGCGCGTTTCCATTGGACATGGTCGACTTGATGCGTTGGCGTATCGTATTGCGCTTGAGGTCAGTGGCTTGCAAAGTTTGCCTGTGATTGATTGCAGATCCTGGCGTCAACCTGTCGAAGAAAGTGCGCAATGCGTGAAATTGTGGAACGACCTCTTGCCCGCGGGACATTTGTGATGTCCAACGCCTCCCAACCCATGCATGTCATCGGGATCGGCATTGATTTGATCGAAGTGCCGCGCATTGCGCGCCTTGTAGATGAACATGGCGCTCACTTTTTGGATCGGGTATTTACGCCCGCTGAGCAGGACTACGCCAACGCAAGTCCAGTGCAGCGCGCGCAACGACTTGCCGCTCGCTTTGCCGCCAAAGAAGCTGCGCTTAAGGCCCTGTGCATGGGTCTGCGCCAAGGCATCTCATGGACGGATATAGAATGCACTCACCGCGCTGATGGCTCGCCCATGCTGCATGTGCACGCCAAGGCCGCCGACATTGCGCAAAGTTTGGGTATTGACATGTGGTTGGTTTCCCTGACACATATTCAGCAAATGGCCGCGGCTACGGTGACCGCGGGACGAAAGTTTTAAGAAAGGTAGACTGTCAATGATGAGGCGTCGCGGAGCACCAACTTTATATGAACTCACAAAGAGTGGAGGGCGCGGTTCCATATCGGGCGGATCGGGCGGATTGTCTGGCGGAAACACGCCCAGCATTTCGCTATTGAGCAACGAAGCCGCGCGTTCAGTCCGTGTGCCGGTTGGATTTTTATGGTTGCTCGCGGTGGGGGTGCTTGGATTTGCAGCTCTTGCATATGCCTTTGGAGTTCGTCAAGGACGAGACGCAGGATTCTCCGAAGGGGTATCAGCCAAAATTGCGCAAGACAATACTTCGGCCATGGGTCGCGCCGTGAATGATCCATTGAAGCAGGACGCGAACAGCGTGTCGGTTACCCCTCAAAAGCCACTCCCGTCCGCAAGTATAAAAGCACCCGTGAACACCGTTTCGGTGGCGAAAAATAGCGGGCAAAGTAATTCCAAGGGCAATTCCACAAGCGATTCCACAACCCAGGTAGTCACGCCCCCCGAGCAAGATCCAAGAGAAAAGGGCGTGAATTACCTCACTTTGGCCCGGCCATCGGCTCAACAAGCCGAAACCATGCTTGCATTTTGCAGAGCCGAGGGGCTTGCCGCACACTTGGTTTTAGATAATAATACCAAACTGCGAAAAATTATTGTCACTCCAGGTTTGAGAACCACCACGGCTCTGCAAACCAAAGATGGACAAGAACTTCTCGCAAAAGTAAAGTCGGTTGGTCTGCGTTGGAAAGGCCTTAAAAAAGGCAACAAGGATTTTTCAGACGCCTATCTTGAACTCTTCCGCTGATCGTCGTCGTTCAGTGCTGCGGAAGTCTTAATACTTGAACGACATCGGAAGTTTTGACATGAGCATTCATCCAAGTTTAAAAACAAAATCTGGCGCACTCAATCAACATCGCAATGTGCTCACACGAGCCGAGCGAATTGAGCGGCTGACATTTGAAGGCCGCTTTGACATTGCGACCAAGTCGGTGCTTGGAACAGTTAAAGTTCGATCTATCAAAGCATCCGTGAGCAAGAAGCCCAAGAAGGAAGCTGCCGCCGGTACCGAAGCTGCCGTGCCTGGCGCCAAGCCAGCAGCGGGTGCCAAGCCAGCAGCCGCAGCACCAACGAAACCAGCCGCTGGCGCCAAGCCCGCAGCCAAGAAGTAATGGGCTGTTGAATTCTTTGTTCTGGAATTGAGTGAAATAGAAAATGATTGAACGACTTCTTTCAGTTCGAAGTCGCTCCATAGACTCCTCCGGCATTCGCAGGGTTTTTGACCTTGGAGCAAAGATGCAGGATCCCATCAATCTGTCCATTGGGCAGCCGGACTTTCCGGTGTCCGATGCCATGAAAGAAGCGGCGATTGCGGCGATTCGTGAAAATAAAAATGGCTACACCGTTACGCAAGGTATTCCGCAATTGCTTACGGCCGTTCGTCAAAGATTGGCGCATGAATTTGGAGCGGGTTGGTCGACGACCAATGAAAATATATCGGCGGTGATCACAAGCGGTACCAGTGGCGGAATTCTTTTGGCGTTGATGTCCATTCTTGATTCCGGCGATGAATTTATTTCACCCGACCCATACTTTGTCATGTATCCGCAAGTTGGAAAATTGCTCAGCGCACATTGCGTGTTGTGTGACACCTATCCAGATTTCCGCATGACTGCCGCCCGCGTGGAGCCGTTAATCACCGAGCGCACCAAAGCCGTGTTGTTGAACAGTCCAAGCAATCCGTGCGGCACTGTGTTGACTTCCCAGGAAATTACAGACCTTGTGCAACTGTGCGAGCGCCGAGGCGTGCTGCTGATTTCCGATGAAATTTACGACGAGTTCTGCTTTGGCGACGCCCGCGAAAATGGTGTGTGCCCCTCGCCGGGGCGGGTAAGCAATAATTGTCTGATCATTCGCGGATTTGGCAAGACCCATGGATGCACGGGTTGGCGACTTGGATATGCGGTGGGCCCCGCGCCACTGATTCAGGAAATGGCCAAGTTGCAGCAAAGCACTTTCGTGTGCGCTCCGTCTCCGTTGCAGTGGGGCGTTGTTCCGTCATTTCAAGAGGATCTTTCGGCCGTGCTGAAGGAGTACGAAGGTCGCCGCCAAATGGTGCTCGACGCATTTGCAGGCGTGGCGCATGTCGCGCGCCCAGGTGGGGCTTTCTACGCATTTGTTGAAGTGCCTCTTCATTTAAATGTCACGGCCTCGCAGTTTGTGGAGAAGGCCATCGCTCGGCGCGTGTTAATTATTCCTGGCTCCGTGTTCAGCCGCCGCGATACTCATATTCGATTAAGTTTCGCCGCGTCGCGCGCCAAACTTTCCGAGGGTCTTGCAATATTGCGCGAACTGATGAGCAAGTGACGCGTGCTCTGCACGCATCGTTCAATGGTGCGCGCATCTATTCAATCAATCATTCTCCAGGAATATGCGTGAATGTTCCAGACCAGGGACTACTGGCGGTACCCAGCAATTTGCGGGCAATTCTGCCTGATTTGTAGCCAAAATAACCGGCATCCAATGCCAAGCGCATAGCGTGGGCCATGTGAATAGGGTCTGCGGCGTGCGCGATGCCGGTGTTCAACAACACACCATCGGCTCCAAGTTCCATGGCCATTGTGACATCGCTTGGCGTTCCTACACCAGCGTCCACAATCACCGGGTAATCAACGCGGCCGCCATGCGCTGGATTTTTCAACAAGTCAATCAAGATTAAAATAGCCTCGCGATTGGCAATGCCCCGACCGGAACCAATCGGACTTCCCGCGGGCATGACACTGCTCGCGCCCGCGTCGCGCAATCGCACCGCGGCGATTGGATCATCGCTGCTGTAGCAAAGAACTTCAAAGCCATCCTTCACCAATTCCGCGCAGGCTTCAATGGTGCCAACAGGATCGGGCAAGAGCGTGGTCTTATCCCCGAGCACCTCCAGTTTGACCCAGCGTTGACCGGCGTTGCCAAGTTGTTCTAAGATTTCGCGGCCCAAACGCGCCACGCGCACCGCGTCCGGGGCGTTAAAGCAACCCGCGGTATTGGGCAAGATGGTCAGTTCATCAAGCGGCAGCGCCTCAAGTAAGGAGCGGCCCTGTGTGTCATACAAGCGCTCACGGCGCACGGCCACGGTGATCGCATCGGCCTGGCTAGCCGCGATCGCGAGGCGCATTTGCTCTGCATCTTTGTATTTGCCAGTGCCAACCACAAGTCTGGACTTCAACAAAAAACTTCCAACTTGCAGCGGCGCCGGAATAGGAGCGTTCATGAATCAGCCGCCTCCCACCAGCGTTACCACTTCAACACGGTCGCCAGATTGCAACTCATGCAGCGCGTGCTTGACTTTGGGTACAAGTTGTTCATTCACCTCCACGGCACACGGAACGGCGCTTCGACCCAAGTGTGCAAGTAAATCGGCGACCGTGCGGACGTGACCGCATGTCGTGAGTTCGCCATTGACTTGGATTTGAATATCAGGCATGAATCAAAGAGTAGTGTAAGTTTCATGGCTAGACTTGTATTATGAGAGTTCTTTCTTTTTCGATCATGATTTGCTTTCTGGTCGCGGTCTTTGGCTGTAAGAAACCAAAGTTCAACACCCGCACACCAGAGGACATGCTCGACACGGCCACGGAAATGGTCACCAAAAATCGCGCCGAATATTTGCCAACCTTGATTGATATTCCAGCGCGTGATGTCACCTTTGATGACGGCGTGACCGAGTTCAGCGCCATTGTTGAAGTGAAGGCCAAAGCGGGCGATATGCTTGCGCGCTTGGTGCGCGTGGCCGGCCTCTTGCGCGATCGCTTTCCAAAACAAGTGGACAAGGAAATTGAATCGGTGCTGGGGAAAGGCAAAAAAGCATCCACACGCGACATAGCCATTGCCGCCATCGCAAATCCAGGCGCGTGGTTGACAGCGCAACGAACGCGTATAACAACTAGCGATCTTGGTGATGGCACCGCAGCGCTGAGCTTTGACGGGCAACCCATATTCTCCGGAGCGCTGACCCTGATTGAAACCAACGATGGCTGGCGCATTCGGTTTCCAGTTGAACTGGTGCGCAGCAGCAAATATTGGCCAGATTCCCGCGAGGAGTGGTCGGTTGTCGCAAGCATGATGTTGGCGATTGAAAGCGCGCTGAAAGATTTTGAACGCGACCTCGGCAGTGGCGCCATTCAAAGTTTAGATGCCGCAAGTTCGCGCGTTGGTCGACTGATTGGCGAAAGTGTGGTGGCGCAATCCATTATCTATGCCATGATGAAGCGAGATGGTGATGACAGTGAAACCGCGCCCGTGCAAGTGAAATTGGAACCCGATGTGATGACCCAGGAGAGCACATTGCCCGCGCCCACGACAACTGGGCCGCCAAGCAAGCCGGACAAGCCGCCGAAGTTCACAAAGAAATAACTCGCCATAATCACTGATTTTCGCCCCTACACCCACGGCTTGCCTGAGCCAGCACCACGGTCGGATTCTTCGTTGGAGCCAAGTCCGCTCAATACGCCAGTGCGACTAAACTCAATACGCATGCGTCATTTCATTTCAAGCCTTTGCCTGATTGTGTTTGCACAAGTCACTTCATTGCATGCGGGCGAGGCTTATGTGCATGAGGGCACCATTGATCGCATCGCGCAACCCATGGGCGTTCGCTTTAGTGGCGACGGATCGCTGATCATCGCGGCGGGAAGCGAAGGCTTGATTCGAATTGACATGTCCAATCCTGGCGCCAACAGCGCCAGCAGCATGTCCACATCCGTGTGCAACTTTATTTCAAGTGGTCCATGGGCCATCGTCGGCTCAGGCGAGATGCTGGAATCCTTGGATTCATCACGCCCCGTTCCGGCTGGTGTAACTGCAAATGCAACCGCCATTGCGTCCACTGAAACGGAAATCGCCTGGTGCGTGCGCGATCAAGATCAAATTGTAAGAATGGCTTTGCCCAATGCCACGCCCACGCTTGTGGCAACCGCGTTGAACGCGCCTGCGGTCGGCGGCTGGTTGGCGCCAGAATCATTGGCATTTGCTCCCGATGGCTCATTGTGGGTGGCCGACACGGGCCATAGCCGAGTGGTTCGCATTGATGCTAGTGGCACGCAAACCTGCTTTGGTGAGCGCGGCTTTTTTCCTGGTCAATTCATCGAGCCCTATGCAATCACCTTCGACGATGGGGGACCACTTGTCAGCGATCGACTTGGTCATCGCATCACTCGCTTGGATTGGAATGGCGCACTGCGCGATGTGTTTGGTTTGCATTCCATTCGGCCGCGCGAAGGCAAGGGAAAGATTCACTATCCAACCGCCATTGCCCGCGATGTCACGAGTGGCCGCGTGGCGGTGTGCGAGGGTTTTGAAAGACGCGTACAAATATTTCGTCCCCTTCGTCAGGGCGAGCGCGAGCCATTGCGTCCTCCTTCGCCAAGTCGCGAAGGTGTAAGCAGCCACTTTGGAGTGGATGTTTCCGCCTGCGACAATCTAGTGGCAGCATGGGAGCCGGAAAGCGGAACCGTTGTGTTGTGGGACACACGCCACGATCCACCCATCTACATCACCACCCTTGGTGGCAATGGCGACAAGCCCGGTCGATTCATTCGACCAGTGTCGCTGTTTGTGGAGAATGATGGATTGAATATTTGGATTGTGGACGCGCTTTCAGATCGCTTGGAACACTGGAAATTGAAACGCAATCTGTCGCACTCCATCGCGTTCGACCCCTTCATGGCGGTCCTGGTGAAATCCATCGATTTAAGCCAAATTCGCCTGGAAACTGGCGTGCCCATATCGCGACCTGTGGACTTGATTTCGTTCAAGGGTTCGCAAGATTTATCCAGTGCAGCCAACGCAACCGGGGTTGGTGTTGTTTTTGCCAGTGGCGACATTGTGTGGGTGAACTCATCCAACGACACATGCGTGCGTGATGCTCGTGCGCGTCTTGTCATTTCGGGCAACGCGCGCGCGGGTGCTTTTGACCCTGCGACCAACGACATCTTGCTCTTGTGGTCAACATCCGTGGAGCGACGATCGCCCACTTCAAGCACCAAGATCGAGTTGCCAGCAACCATGACCCATCCCCGCGGCATTGCGCCAAGCGTTGGTGGGAACGTGTTGATCAGCGACGCTTCAAGCGACCGATTGGTGGAGGTTGACGCGCAAGGAAAAATCATTCGCACATTCGGATCTGAACCTCGACTAGGCCCGGCATTGTTCGATGGCGTTCAAGCGGCCAAGGATGGAAGTTTTTGGTTGCCGGCGGGGGTGGATAGCAGCGATCCAAACGCGGTGTATGTCGTTGATTATGGCAACCATCGATTGCAGCGATTGAATCGCGATGGTTCGTGGGCGGCTTCGTTCACCTTAAGTAAAAGTCGCTCCGCTACGCCAAGCTCACCTGTTGGCAAGCCCAACTCCGCGCAGGAGGTACAGGCCGTGTCTGATCGGCAAGCGTGGCTGTCACTTTTAAAGTTGGGCCATGGAACCGTGCCGCTTGATTTTGGTGGCGCAATTCAATGGAAAGCAGTCGGTCCAATCACGCGCGCCGAGCCATTTGCTCTTGAAATTTCCGCCGTGGACGCCACTGGCCAGCCCTTGAATGGATTTGATCTACGCGTGGACGCAGAAATGCCCCATCACCATCACGGCATGAATGTTCGTCCAAAAATATCTCCAATCGCTCCAGGAGTTTGGCGCGCAGATCCGCTTTTGTTTCACATGCCTGGTCGGTGGGAATTGATTTTTGATGTGAAGAAAAATGGACGGGTAAGCCGCGCCCAAACTACACTGGAGCTTGAATGAATTTCCCCGACGCTCATTCAACCAGCAACACCCCAATGCCAACTCGATTCGCATCGCAGCGTGCGCAAGTGACTCTGTTGATTGTGTTGTTGATCGGATTCACCTTGTGGAACATGCCCCAACCTGTGTCGTTGAGTGAACAGGAAAAACGCCAACTTCTCACATTGGGGCCGCTCCCCGCGCCACCACTGGATCCCACGAATCGCTGGTCGGGCAACCCGCAGGCCGCGGACTTTGGGCGCGATCTTTTTTTTGCAACATCTCTCAGCGCGAATAATTCCGTGTCCTGCGCCACCTGCCACAAGCCTGATTTATATTTCACCGATGGTCGAGCCATCGCCATGGGTCTGGATTTGGGCGATCGGCACACACAGGGCGTCTTGAACGCCGCTTACCACAAGTGGTTTCATTGGGATGGCTCTGAGGATTCACTCTGGAGCCAAGCGCTTCATCCCTTTCAAAGTCCCTCGGAGATGGGATTGACTCGCGCGCAAGTGATCGAAAAAATTGCCGACAATCCACTTTTACAAACCAAATATCAAGACATCTTTGGCCCGCTTCCGCAAGCGAATGCAAGCGAACCACAGGAAATCGACGCGATTGACAAAGCATTTTCCAATGTGGGCAAAGCCATTGCCGCTTTTGAGCGAACCTTGATTACCGAGCCCTCACCATTTGATGAATGGCTTGAAGCATTACGCATGGGCAATGCGCTGCCAACGCCATCATTCAGTTCGGGAGCAATCCGTGGCGCGAAATTATTTGTGGGGCGCGCCAATTGCATCGAGTGCCACAATGGACCGTTGTTGAGCGATGACCAGTTTCACATGATTGGCGTTCCATTAGCGGACAACGCCTTGCCCACCGATCGCGGCCGCATTGATGGCGTGGTTGCATTACACGACGACCCATTCAACACCGCCGGTAAGTACAGCGACAATCCCAATGGTGAACGCGCCAAAATAACCTTGGCCACTCAAAGTGAACCCGATCAGTGGGGTCAATTTCGCACACCAAGTTTGCGAAATGTGGCCAACACAGCGCCTTACATGCATCAAGGACAATTGAGCACTTTGGAGCAAGTGATCAACTTCTACAGCACGCTTGAAGGCGCAGTTTCCTTGGATCACCACTCCGAATCAGTGCTCAAACGACTCGACTTATCACCCCTAGAACGCCAAGACCTTCTCTTGTTTTTGCAATCTTTGTCGGGGAAAATAGCCAATTCGGATGCAATTGTGCCTCCGCAAAATTTGGCACCATAAATGGTAATTATTCAAAAAAAATTAAAAAAAACAGGGCAATGTCTATGAACAGTGCTATTTTTAGTTGTAAATAGTTCTTTTTTCTTTGAACACAAATTGTCAACGACCCACACACAGGAACTTCTTATTCATGCGACTTAAACGCTTTATTCGTTCAATCATTTTGAAACCCGTCTTAGCAACGCTTGTGATCGCTCCAAGCATGTTGGCTTTAGCGCACGAAGGAGACTTAAAAGCTCGAGATTGGGAGCCACCGGTCTATGGACCCGTATGGCGATTGACTGATGAAGTGTCTTCACTTGCGGAAAATGCAGCCGTCACATTTCAGTCAAGCGGTATTCGCTTAATGAGTTGGTTTCCTTGCAACACATTCAATTCAGCAACCACCAGCGGCAACGATGTCTGGGGGTATGTCAGTGCATCTGGTCGCGAGTACGCGCTGATGGGCCTGAACAATGGAACTGGATTTGTCGAGGTCACCAATCCTGGTTCATCAACTTTTGTGAAATTTATCGCTGGAGTCAACAGCCTTTGGCGCAATGTCAAGACCTACAAGACATACGCCTACTCCGTAAGCGAAGGTGGCGGCGGTATTCAAGTGTTTGATCTGGCACAGATCGACAATGGAATTATCACTGAACTTCCAAGTATTACCACGGGTGGTTCAACCGCCACCCACACCATGATCATCAACAAACAAACCGGTTTTCTGTATCGCATGGGTGGAAGCACCAATGGCGTTCGTGTTTATAATTTGGAGCCAAATCCCGCCGCGCCACTGTATGTCACCAGTTGGAATCCCAAATACACCCATGACGGTGTTGTGTACAACTACACAACCGGTCCTTACGCGGGCAAGGAAATCTTTTTTGCTTGCGGCGGAACCAACGGGGGTCAAACGGCCACCGGCATGGACATTTTGGATGTCACGAATAAATCGAACATTGTCACCCTGGGTCGGTTTACCTATCCCCAAGCGTACTTTTGCCACCAAGTGTGGATGAGCGAGGATCTGCAGTACGCCTACATCAATGATGAACTCGATGAGGACAATATTGGCGTGTACAACCGCGGCATTATCGCCAACATCAGCAACTTGGCCGCGCCAACTTTTGCTGGGACATATACAACTGGACTGGTGTCCATTGATCACAATGAATATGTGAAGGGCAATAATTTGTTCTGCTCCAATTACACCACCGGTTTGCGCATCTTTGACATCACCAATCGAGCATCGCCCACACCGACCGCTTATTTTGACACCTATCCCGATGATGACGCCCTAGCACGATCTACATTCAACGGTCTTTGGAGCAACTATCCATTTCTTCCCTCGGGAACAATTCTTGGCTCAGATATTGAGAGAGGTTTATTTGTATGGAAAGTTGGAGAAGAACCTGTGACTTTGTCCTATCCAGAGGGCAAACCCGTACTGTTCAATCCAACCGGTCAACGCATCTCTGTTTTACCAACACTAAGCGGGTCGTACACCATTCCAGCTGGTGGCGTTGTTCTGCTCACAACCCAAGGCTCCACGACAACTCAAACCCCAATGCAACTTGAATCCAATGGCGTGTACGCGGCTATTGCGCCGCCCTCGACTTGTGGATTGCCAGTGAGTTGGAGTGTGAGGGTGACCACCAATGATAATTCGGTTTTGAACGATCCAATAAGTGGCGCCTATGCAGCGACATCTGCTGCCAGCGTCGAAGTGTCGGTGAATCAAACTATGGAAGTGTCTCCAACAGGGTGGTCTATTGGCTCAACCGCGGATGGGACACTAGCCACCTCGGGCACTTGGGTACTTGCGGATCCAGTGGCAACAACTGCTCAACCTGAGAATGACCACACCTTGATTGGCACCAAGTGCTATGTCACCGGTAATGGAGCGGTTGGTGGTTCGGCTGGCGCGGCCGATGTGGATGGTGGGCAGACCACGCTGATCAGTGCGTTGCTGCCCGTGTCAGGTCTTGATGACCCGCAAGTTTCGTACTGGCGATGGTATTCCAACGACAAGGGTGGAGCGCCAAATGAGGACTCCATGCCAATTTCCATCTCCGGAGACAATGGCGCCACCTGGGTTCTACTTGAACTTGTCACTCAAAATGCCAACGATTGGGTGCAAAAGAAATTCCGCGTGGCTGATTTTGTGACCGTGACCGCGGTAGGAATCAAACTTAAATTTGTGGCACGTGACCTAAACACAGGTTCATTGGTGGAGGCTGCGATTGACGATGTAGAGGTGTTCTCGCTGCAATGCCCTGTGGTTATTCCCGGCGACTTCAATCAGGACAATATTGTCGATTCAAGCGATGTCAGTATTCTTCTTCTTGCATATGGAGAATGTTCTGGCTGTGTGGAGGATTTGGATGGCTCCGGCATTGTCGATAGCGCGGACCTTAGTTTGCAGTTGTTGAATTTATCCTCTTGATACATTGATGGCATGCAGAGCTGCGTGGCATGGATTGTTGGTTGCACATTCACTCTTGCCACGCCGTTATTTTGGGTGGCGCAAACGCCTGTTCATGACCCACTCAAGGTCGCAATAGCTGGCACGGCGCTTGAGATTGTCTTGCTGCCCATCAATCAGTCTGCGCACGCAAATGTGTTGCTCGCGCAAACTGAAGTACCTTGGGAACTTCTTGACGCCTTTGTATTTGCGCGCGACGCCGGTAGTGGTCCCGCGCATGCCGATGCCATTGCCAGGCCAAGTAAACCATACATCACCATGGACCGCGGATTCGGTCACGCTGGGTTTCCAGCCATTTCGGTGAGCCAAGAGAATGCCACACTGTTTTGCCAATGGCTCAGTGCCAAGACCGGCAAAAAGTTTCGATTGCCAACCCTGCAAGAATTTCAAGCTGCTTGCCAGGACGGTTCAAGCGACACGATTCCTCTGGGGGACATTGCTTGGTACAAGGAGAATTCCAACAAGCGCACCCACCGCGTCGCAAGCAGCAAGCCCATGCGCAATGGTTTTTATGATCTCAAAGGCAACGCTGCGGAGTGGGTCACCATGGCCGATGGAACATGCGTGCTGGCTGGCGGCGCTTACAATGACGCGGCTGAAAGCGTCAATTGCTCCGCCACTCGCGCCTTCAGCCCGAATTGGAACGCCACTGACCCCCAAATTCCGCCCAGCCGTTGGTGGCTTGCCGATGGATCATTTGCGGGATTTCGCGTGGCGTATGAAGTACCTTTGACACCAGCGGCAACTCCCGCGATCAACCAGTCGCAAAAAATGAATCCTTAAGGTCACAATCACAATCTCAAATGCAACTCGTATTTCAAATGCAAGTCCAATACCTCAAACACGAACACCGCCAAGGAGCCTTGCATGCAACCTGAGGAAGAAAAAAGTTTTCGGCGCCGACAATTCATTCACACTGCGGCCGCGGCAGGTGTAGCCGCATTCGCCGTGCCGGTGGTGGGTCGCGCGCTGGCGCAGGCACCTGCGGGAAGCCAAATCAAAGTCGCTGTGATCGGTTGTGGCGGTCGAGGCACTGGCGCGGCCGATCAAGCGCTTAAAGCGGATCCCGGGGTTGTGATTTGGGTCATGGCCGACACATTCCCAGACCGCATTGAAACCGCCCATGCTGAATTAAAAAAAAGACCCAATGGTGATCGAGTCATCGTGCCACCCGAGCGTCGCTTTACGGGATTTGATGCCGGCGCAATGGCGTGTTCCACCGATGTTGACGTGGTCATTCTGGCCTCGGCTCCATACTTTCGCCCAATGCATTTACGATCCGCTGTAGACGCCGGGAAAAATATCTTTTGCGAGAAGCCCATGTTTACCGACGCCGCAGGTGCCAAGGTGGTGATTCAGTGCATCGAAGATGCAAGGGCCAAAAAGCTGCAATTTATGAGCGGATTTTGCTGGCGTTACTCGTTGCCTGAGCGCGAGACCTTCATGCGTATTCGTGGCGGCGACATTGGCGAAGTACTCGCCATGCACAGCGATTATCTCACCAATCCGCTGGGCATCAATCCGCGTAAGCCAGAGTGGAGCGATATGGAGTTCCAGCTGCGCAATTGGCAACACTTTGTTTGGCTTTCTGGCGACATCATTGTGGAGCAGGCTATTCACAGCATCGACAAGATCAATTGGGCATTTGGCAATGAGCCTCCCACGCGTTGCACCGCCATGGGCAGCCGTGGCCTGCGCGAAAATATTCCGGAGCGTGGCGATATCTATGACAACTTCGCCGTGGTCTATGAGTGGCCGCGTAATCGCCGTGCCACATTGTTGTGCAGGCAGCAACCAGATTGCCACAATGAAAATCTTGATACGGTGATTGGTTCCAAGGGAAGCGCCTTCATCAATGGCTGGGGACCAACGCATGAAATCATTGGCGAGCATCCTTGGAGCTATCCGCCAGATGGGCCCAATCCAAATATGTATCAAACCGAACACGACGAGTTCTACAAGGCAATTCGCGGCGGCAAAAGAATCGACGATGGAAACTTTGTCGTGAACACATGTCGAATGGCTCTCATGGGTCGTATGTCGGCCTACACCGGACAAGCCGTGACTTGGGATCAGGTGGTCAATAGCCTTGAAAATCTTGGCCCAGATAAACTTGACATGCGCAATGCGCCGCAGCCCATTATTCGAGTTCCAGGTCAATCCAAGCTGATCTAGGTGGTGTGGTCCATCTCCTTCAATGTGCGTCGTCCTGTTCTGGCAAACGCTCTATTGAAATGTGGACACGCGGATATTTCTGCTCGAACGCCTTCAGTTCATCAACACTCATGATGCACGCAATGGTTGCAATTGCGTCGGCCGTGGTGGCGTCTTGCGCAATCACCACGGATTGGCGTGGCCACCCAATGGGATAGCCATTCTTTGGATTGAGAATGTGTGAAAGTATTTTTCCATCAATGCGCCCAGGTTGGCCGCGATCGCCACTGACGCACAATGCCTGATTCGACAGTTTTACTTCGCGTACTTGCTCACTGGCAAATTCAGGCTCGACACGCACAACCCAACCGTTGGATTGCGGCGGGGCGTCGCTGGCAAGAATGTCGCCGCTGATATCAATGAGCGCGCAAGAAATATGATGACTTCGCAGCACTTGCATGGCGGCGTCGGCGGCTAGGCCTTGGCCAATTGCGCCAAAGTCAAGTTGAATTTCCTGGCCATCAAATGCCACCGAGTGGGTGGCTTCATCCCATGTGACATGCGACAGGCCGGAATGATCAAACGCCCACTGTACGGACGCGTCGCTTGGCATGCGTTGCTCACGAAACGCCGCGCGCCATACCTTGGTCAATTGCCCCAGGGCGCAATCAAATACTCCATTCGAGGAATGGTTGAATTCAATCGACATTTGCAGCGCTTTTGCCAGTCGCGGCCGCACCGCTGTGGCGTGTTGGGCTTTGGTTGACAGCGCACAAATTTCCGAATCGGGCAAATAATCGCTGAGCGCCAAGTCCCAAGCGGCGATTTCGTTGTATGCGGCGCGCGCCGCGGTTGCGGCGGCAGGTTCATTGTCGGCGTACATGGTCAGGCTCACCTTGGCGCCCATGTGCACTTCCTGAAAGTGAAATCGCTCTTGGGTGAACGCGTGCGGCCCCGAAGCGCATCCAACAATGAAAGCCATCAGTGTTGTGATGGCTACGAAGTGCATGGCGAAATGTTGTGTGTGCAAGGCGCGGGACACCTCATTGCCAAAAAAGAATTGGCGTGACTTCACACGCCAATTCGGCGCACGCGATTGCTCAAGGATTGAATGTCACCTCAAGTAAACTCACATCGTCCACAAATTGCGGACCACCTTGGGCGGCTTGTCCCCACAAAACCATGTGTTCCAACGCGTCCGATTTGGCGTGCAGTTGCCCAACCTTCGCAATGTAGTCCTCCAGCGAAGTCATGCTCTTGTCCGGTTTGGTGATTTCAAATATGCCGTCGCTGTACACAAACAATTTAGATTTGGGTTTCAAGATCACCTGACTTGAGTCATATGGAATTCCAGTTGCCGCGCCAATCATCAGGCCTTGCGAAGCCAGTTGCGTTATGGAGCCATCGGGATCCACCAATAACGCGGGCGGATGGCCGCCGCCACACCATTGAATGGTGCTGGCATCCACATCAAGAATGCCGTACCACAGCGTGAAAAACATGTCATTGTGCTGGTCCATTGGATAGAGATCGTTCAAGCCTTCAAGCACGGCTGCGGGATCGCGCATGTCGCGGCCCGGAATGCCGCCGCCACGAATTGTGTTCATGGCGCTCACGCCCAGCAACGCTGGACCAATTCCATGACCGCACACATCCAGCAAATACATCGCCAAGCGAGATTCATCAAGCCAGTGGTAACCAAACGCGTCGCCACCCAAGCTTTCGCTGGGAACAAATTTCCACTTGGTGGTGGCCGCGCCTTCGGTCAACGGCTGCGGCAATAGTGAACGCACATATTCCGCGGCGCGCTTGGCTTCTTCTTGCAAATGTTTTTCGCTGGCCGCAAGCGCGGCGTATGCGGCGTTGCGTTCCATGGCGGCCTTGAACCCATCGGAGTGATGCTTGATGCGTGCGATCAGCTCAACTGGATCAGGCAATTTCACCAAATAATCATTGGCACCCAATTCAAACGCCTTTGCCTTGGTCACGGCTTCTTCGCGTGAAGAAAGCACAACTAAGGGCGTCTGCGCCAACGGGGCATGCTTGCGATACTCCGCCACTAATGTCAAGCCGTCGACATCTGGCATGACTAAATCTTGCAGGATGATTGTTGGCTGAATGGACAGAGCCATCTGCACGGCTTTGGTTCCATCGTTGCAATAGTGAAACTGCCAAGTCGGCTGGGATTGCAACATTTTGTGGACTGCGCCCGCAATAATGGCCTGATCATCCACCAGCAGAACAATGGTTTGGAATGTGTCTAAAGAATGGACTGGGGTTGCGCTAGACATGTTTTGGCTTTCGGATAAGTGCGGTTTGAATGGCTTGACCAATTTGATCAATGGGAAGTACTTGCTCCGCGGCAAGGCATTGCACGGCGGCGCCAGGCATTCCCCAGACCACGCTGGTGGCGGAGTCTTGCACAATGGTTGCCCAACCCGATTTTTTAAGCGCGAGCAATCCTGCGGCGCCATCTCGCCCCATGCCAGTCAGCAAGGCGGCTACTCCAAAGAGTTGAGTGCGAGCGGCGCTGAGCATGAGTGAGTCCACGCTTGGCTTATGCAGTGCCTCGGCGGGAGAATCACTCTCAATAAAAGATCCACCTGAAGTGAATTGCAAGTGCCTATTGGAGGAAGCAATAGAGATGGTTCCAGCCACGGCGAGTTCGCCAGGATCAGCCGCGCGAACCATCATGCCTGTCTCGTGGCTTAACCAATTTCGAAATCCTGGAACAAACGCGGTGTCCAAATGCTGGACAATCACCACGGCAAATTCAAGTGGTTGCTTGAAAGATCGCAGCACGGTTGCCAGAGCTTGTGGTCCGCCGGTACTTGCACCAAGTAACACAACGGGCGAGCGGCGTATGTGCTGGTTGCCGTGCAACTTGGTGACAATGGGATCAAATGTCGGTTTGACCGTGATGCGCTCGTTGCGGCGGATTTGCGAAATCTTTGCCCTTAAGCGATCGCCGCCCGTTCCATCAAGAGACTGCTCAAAGCGCGGAGTTTCAACCGCGTCCAGCGCGCCCGCGCCAAGGGCCTCGAATACGCGGCTGGCGTTTCCTTCAATGGTTGCCGTGACCACAAGAATGGCGCAGGGAGTCTTACGCATGATTTGGCGAGTGGCCTCAACGCCGTCCATGTTGGGCATGATCAAGTCCATCAAAATTAAATCTGGCTTGTCCAAGGCGCACTTGTTCACGGCTTCCACGCCATCCAAGGCCGTCCACGCCAATGTGACATCTGGAATGCCTTTCACAATATGCGTCAACGCATGCAGCGCAATTTGTAAATCATTCACAACAGCAATTTTCACCGTTGCGCCTCGCCTATCAAGTCCGTAATGGTTTGAATGAACGATTGATCCTGGAAAGAACCCTTGGTGAGATAGGCGTTTGCTCCCGCTTCCATTCCAGCGGTGCGGTCTTCGGCGCGGTCCTTGTAACTCACAATCGCAACCGGCAGCGTGGCGAAACGCGGATCGCGACGCAACGCCTTGACAAACTCAATGCCATTCATACGCGGCATATCAACATCGGTCACCAGCAAATCAAATCGGCCCGCTTTGAGTTGAGCAAATCCATCAACCCCATCCACCGCGGTCTCCACTTCATAGCCCAAGCGCGCCAACATTTGGCGCTCCACTTCGCGAACGGTAATGGAGTCATCCACCACCAAAACGCGCTTTCTTCCGCCTGAATTCTGGCGTAATGATGAAATGTCCAAGCCCCGTACTCCGCCCTCGGCCAGGCCACGGCGAATGCCAATGAGCAGATCTTCCACATCCATGATCAAAATCGCCTGACCCTCATCGTCAATCGCAGCCGAACTGATAAATGGAGTTTTTCCAAGTCGTGGATCAAGTTTTCGCACCACTAAATCTTGCTCGCCCATGAATTGATCAACCACCAATCCACACGGATTATCTATGTCGCCAAGCACGACAACATTCACCACGGAAGAATTGTTCATGTGGGCCGTGTTGGACAAACCAAACAATTCACTGGCGCGTAGCAAGCCAATTGATCGCTCATCAAACTCGAATGTAAGTCTGCCTTCCATGCTCTTCAGCGATGTGGAGTCCACTTTCACAATACGCTCAATGCGAGCGAGTGGAAACGCGTAGCCTTCGCCGGCCACGCGTACGGTGACGGCGCGGATAACACTGAGCGTGATCGGAAGCGATAAAATAAATTCAGAGCCTTGTCCGGGTTGTGATTCCAAACGAACGGTTCCGCCAATTTCTCGAACCGTTTGACTCACCACATCCAAGCCAACCCCACGTCCCGAAACTTCCGTTACTTGTGAGGCGGTGGAGAAGCCCGGCAGGAATAAAAACTCCAGCAGTTCGGCCTTGTTCAAGCCACTCGCAATATCGGCTGATTGCAAGCGCTTTTCTACAACTTTGGCGCGCACGCGTTCGGGATCAATGCCACGGCCGTCATCGCGAATGCGCACTTCCAACATGCCGGCGTGGTGGCGAGCTTGTAAACGCAAATGCGCGGTCTCGGACTTTCCAGCAGTTCGCCGATCCTCTGGACTTTCAAAACCATGATCAATTGCGTTGCGCAACATATGATTCAAGGGCGCTTCTAAGCGTGCAAGGACATCACGATCCACAGAGACATTGACTCCCTCAATATCAAATTGAACTTTCTTGCCAAGTTTCTTGGCGAGATCGCGAATCATTCGCGGGTGGCCAGCGGTGACATCGCCAAAGGGGCGCATGCGGCTTCCAATGACCTCGTGATACAACTTGGTTCCAACTTCTTCAGTGCGCCGAAACACATTTTCTAAAAATTCAGCGTGGCTTGTCAAACTTCCCTCAATGCTGGCCAAGCGCGCCAATGAATTTGAAATTTCGGCGCCGTCGCGTCGCTTCACAGCGGATTCAAAAGAGTCGCGGGCGGAGCGCAGTTGCGATTTCATCTCGCGCAAGCCTTGTCGTATTTGCGGAAATCGTTTTCCCTCCACCATGCTTTCACCTGCCAAGCGCATCATGCGATCCAAATTTTCCGCATTGACCCGCACCGTTCGCACTTCCGTCGTGGCGGGGGTGGCAACCGCTTTCGCGGTCTGGGGCGCATGATCGGAGGTTTTCAAGGGCTGTTGCCAGGAACCCGTGCCTGGCGTGGGCGCACTCAGCGTGGAGGCATGCGCAACGCTCGGTGTGACCAACATGTCCGTCGCAGGCTGTTCAACTTCCACCATAGATTCCGTTGGCTCAACCATTGCGACGGTCTTATCGGATTTGGTCGTCACAGGAATGGCCTGTACCGGCGCCGACAACGCCGTCACCAAGGCGTTGATATCAACGGCGTTGGCGTTCTTCCATGCGGGCAAATCGGCCTCCTGCATTGTGCCAAGTTGCGTCAAGATATCCGTGCCACCAAGCAATTGTTCTACGCGCTCCGATCCGCACACTTCTATTTTCTTTTGAATGTTGACAAGGCAATCTTCCATGTGATGGGCCAGGTCAACCGCCAAATCTAAATTAATCACGCGCGAGGCGCCTTTGATGGAATGCGCGGCGCGCATCAAACTTTCAATAGGTTGCACATCCGCAGGGTTTTGCTCCAAACGCAGCAAGCCCTCGTTCAATGCGGCGCCGTGCGCCAGAATTTCTGCGCGGAACAACTCAAATAAATCAAACCCACCAAACCCGCTCATTGAATAGACCTTTCCATGACGGCTTGAATAGCCAAAGGATTCAGCAGCACCGCGTCGCCGTCATCCATTGGAATAATGCAATTCGTGCAGGAATCAATGGTTTTTGGAATAGTGGCAGGGGCGTTTCGAAATTTCGATGGATCTACTTTGCGGATGCAATCCACCGCGTCCACTTCAAAAGCCCAACTGGATTCCTCGGTGCCTATGACAATCATGCGTCGCAGTTTCACATTCGCGGATTCATCCATTGGCATGTCAAGCACCACATGCAGCAAGCCAGTCAACAAGATTGCGCCTTCATAGCAACACAGGCCCCGAAATGGCGGACGAGTTCTATGCGGAACTTTGCGAACCGTGGTGGCTGGAAAAATATTCTGAACGCTATGGGCGGGCAAAGCGAAGCGTTCGCCGCCAATTCGAAAAACCAGAATGGTGTCTAGCTCATGCAGGGATTGCGCGCGTTCTTGAGCTAAGGCGGAGGTGTTCTGCTGCAAACTTGCGTCAGGAATTGGACGCGACAAAAGTTGGGTCAATCCCATTTTTTGCTCGGGAGGATTGTCGGACGGGGATTGAGTCAAGATCATTTCTCCACAACAGTCCGCGCGGCGCGGTCGCGCAATCGTTGCGCACCTTTGGAATCACCACCCAATTCGGCAATGGCCGCCAATGATAAAAGTGCAAGTCCGTTCAAGGGATCAAGGTACACGACCTTCGTAAAACTTCTTTGGGCATCCGCGTATTTATCTTGCGCCATTTGAACGCAACCAAACAACGCATGGCCCTGAATTGCCGTTGGTTCTTGGGCTAAATAGGCCAGCAATAATTTTTCGGCCTCGACCAAATGACCGCTGTCGGCGGCAATTTGCGCCCGTGTGAACACATCCATTGACGCCCTCGCAGCCATGACGCCAGCACTAGAGGCAGGGGCGCTGTCCGTTCGCCGCGTTGAAGTTGTGGAAATTATTTTATGAACGGCCGCAATAGCGGGCTTGCCTGCGATCGAACTCGATTGAATAAATGGTGCAACCCATGGGTCTTGCGAAAGACCAAGTGCTAGCGGATTGAGTTTGTCATTGGCTTTCTCATGTTTGCAAAATGCAAAAGCATGATCCATCTCACTTCGACGCATGTTGGTGCCAGTGAAAATGGTGGAATCAGCATGTCCAAGGAATACCAGCCCGTTTGGCTTGATTGTTTCATCCAGCATTCGTCCAAGGCGTCTTTTGCTTTGTTCGTTCAAATAAATGGCGACATTGCGGCAAAACACAAAATCAAATGCGCGATCAGGTTTCCATTTTGACAAATCACCGCGTTGGTAGTCAATCATGGCCATGCCTTGCGCGTCCAATTCCAATTGACCTTGTGGTGTGGGATGCAACCAGTTGGCCGCCCACTGTGGAATGGGAGTCCGTTGCGCAAGCGCGCTGGCGCGGCCAGTGCGAGTATGCGCCAAGTGATCATCGCTGTAATCCAAGGCAAGTATGCGAATGTGGCTGGGAGTAAGACCGCAGGACAGTGCTGTTGCTGCAATAGAAAATGGCTCCGACCCAGTGGCGCAACCAAGACTGGCCACATGAATCATTTGTGACCGATCGCGCTTTTGAAGTTCTTCGCGCAGCACCTCAAACGACGCCACATAGCGAAAGAGCCATGTTTCTGGGGGCGACAAATGTTGATACAAATTCATGGCCTCTTTGGAATCACGATTCAAGCGCGCTACATATTCAGCGATGGTCTTGTCGCCAAGCAATCGCATGCGCTCACGGGCGAACAATTCACCAAACTTATTCACCACGGGTTCAAGCGATGTGTTGGCGGACAGCCACATTGACAATTCGTTCACGACCCAAGCCGCCGATCATTCTTCGTGGCGACCGCGCTTGAGCCTTGCAGAATCCGTTCATGTTGCATGGCTATAAGTCTGGCGTCAAATACTTGAGCGCGACCCTCTGCGATATTCAACACCTCTCGCAAATGTTCAAACTCGGGCAATCCCGCGCTTGGATTCCAGGCGCCGTTGTAATTCAAGTCCCGCAGCCCAATGACTTGTTCCACGCGTAAACCAAATATCGAAGTGCTGCAGGTTGGATCGTTGGCGTCCATAGGCACCTCCATCAAAATTGTTCGCGAACCAACTTTTGGTTCAATGGCTATTTTCCCCGTCAGAATGCCTGCGTCAAGCAAAGGAACGAACGCCCCGTGATAATCAAACAAGCCAAGCATCCATGCGGGACTGGCTGGCAAAGGTTGGGCTGAAACCACGGGGCAAACTTCACGGATATGGGCGACATCAATAGCAAAAAAATTATTGTGAGCCGTCCAAATCAGAGTTCGCATGATGATAGAATACCCTTTTTTGCAAGGATTAAACTTCCTTATTCAAATCGCAAATCTGGCGAATCAACGGTAATTTTTCAAAGAAAATGCTAATTAGTTCGGGATCAAAATGGTTGCCCGACTCAACTCGCATCGTGTCAAGAACGCGTTGTTCTGGCCAGGCTTCTTTGTAGCAACGTTTGTGTGAAAGCGCGTCAAACACATCAGCTACCGAAACAATCCGCGCGAAAACAGGAATCTCATCGCCTCTTTTGCCACCAAGTTTGGGTTGATTGGTCACAGGATCAAGAATGGAAGAGCCATCACAATGGACATATCCTGGATAGCCAGTGCCATTCCATTTTTCATGATGATTGAGAAGCACCTCGAGCGATGACTCGTCAAACTCGGTTGGTTCATCCTGAAAATAACTGGCGCCAATGAGCACATGGCGTTGCGCTATTTTAAATTCAGCGGCGGTCAGCTTTGCGGGCTTCTTTAAAATTGAATCTGTCACTCCGACCTTGCCCACATCATGCATGCGCGCGGCGTAGCGTAAGAGGTCACGTTGGCGCTCGAATAACACACCTCCCAAACCGCGCCGATGCCCCCATTCTTCAAATAAAACTCCTGCAATACCTGCCACGCGCTCAACATGTTGAGCAGTTTCAATGGGATCGTGCGATTCGGCCATGTGCAACATTCGCTTGATCACACTCTCGTGCAATTGGTTCCGCTCAATCGCCGCGGTTGCCATGCTGGCAAAATGCGATAAAAGCGCTTGGTCTGTCTCGGAGAACCGTGGCCGGCTACGGCCATCACTGTTTATGGCGTTTATGAGTTGCAGCACGCCCACGGTACGACCCAAACTTGTGCGCAGCGGCAACGCAAGCACGCTTTGTGTCTTGTACCCGGTACTGCGGTCGAAAGATTGGTCAAATTGAAATGGGCTGCTCGGTTCTATTGTGTAAGCATTTGCAATGTTGACACCTTCACCGCTTATGCTTACCCAGCCCGCGATTGAATTTTCGCTGACCGGAAGCATGTGACTTGAAAATCTTGGTGGTTCACCCAATCCTCCACGGCGGGCAAGGGTGTCATTTTGCGTGTACGCAAATCGAAGACTTGCATTTTCGCGTTTGTACAAGGTGCCTGCGTCGGCGCCAATCAATTTTCGCGCCTCGCTGAGAATACGATCCATCAACAAGTGAATGTCTTGGACCTTGTTCAATTCCAAACCGATTCTCACCAAGCCATCTAATCGTATTTGTAGAAAGTCCTTGTCGTTGGCGCCTAACTGAATTAACCCCGCATTCAGTCGTTCGCGCTCCGTTTGCAAATGGCTTCTATCCTTCAGCCGCGTTTGCAGCTCTACAATTTCCTTATCTAATACGCATTCGCGCATTTTGGAAATTCCCAATTTGGCTAGCGTCAATATTCGCGTGCGTATTTCATCCGAATCATTCAGCCGACTTAGGCAATCTTCGACATTGCAAGCGAAGGCCGCCGCTCGTTTCAATGGATCAGGCAGGGGGAGCATGGCCACACAGGGAATTTCCTTGGTGGTTTCATCTCTAGCAAAAGCGCCCAGTAATTCAAAGCCCTCGGTACCTAGACCGGAAATTTCAACAGCAACCACCGTAGGGACCAATCGAATTGCACGCTCCAATGATTCGGCATTGCGGGGAATGATTTCAAGTTGAGCTTGATTGTTTGTGAGCGCCATTCTGAGCGCGTCCGCGGCCCAGATTTCATTGGTAATCAAGACAATCAAGGGTTGATCAAGCGACTGATTGCTAGGTTTATGAAATTCTAGTCTTTCTTCCATCAAGAAACAGAATAACCGAAATTGATGTCAATCAATTTTTGAATAGAACTTGTATTCAAGCAAAATGGGACCGGTGGGAGTTGCACCCACACGTCAATTTCTTGACTGCGGATTTTAAGTCCGCTGCGTCTGCTGTTCCGCCACGATCCCATGAAGCGCTGGGTCAAATTCATACAAATTCAAAAAATATTGCATACATTTGGTCATATAAGTAAGAACATATTAACTGCTCTTGGTGTCAGCTAAAATTTACGGAGAATACCAACCGCCCGCAGGCATAAGAATTTGATTCGCAAGTTCAGGTCCCCAAGTTCCAGGCTTGTACTTCATCACGGGCACGACGTGGTCAAGAATGTTTTCAACAATACGCCAGCCTTCCTCAACCGTATCTTGACGCGCGAACAGCGCTTGGTCGCCGCGAATGGCGTCGCCAATTAAGCGCTCGTATGGCGTCATTTCGTCGGGTTGAGTGTCAACAGTCATCAATTCAATGGGCATGCCGCTCATCAATTCGCCGTCAATTTTAGCCTGCATGTTGATGCCAATCTCAATGCGCGGAGACAGAAGAAAACGCACAAAATTCGGAGGTCCAGGTGGCGCATCAGGAAAAACAACATTGGGTGGGTGATGAAATTCCACTCGCACCTCAGTGGCAGAAATCGGCATGCATTTACCCGCCCGAATATACACGGGTACTCCAGCCCAACGCCAATTGTCGATCATTAATCGAATAGCACCCCAGGTTTCAGTCTGGCTGTTCGCGGCCACGCCTGGTTCGTTTAAGTAGCCATCAAATTGCCCGCGTACCACATCGTGTGTCGTTAATGTGCGCACCGAGCGGAATAATTTCACCTGCTCGTCTCGCACTCGTTCCATGTCGCTCCATATTGGTGGCTCCATGCATAAAAAACCAACCACTTGCATGAGATGGTTCTCTATCACATCGCGAATGCAGCCGGTCTGGTCATAAAATTTGCCACGACCTTGTACACCAAAACTTTCCGCCATTGTGATTTGAATTTCTTTGACGTATTGGCGGTTCCAAATAGGCTCCAGGAACGCGTTAGCAAATCGCGTGAATAAAATATTCTGTGTCGCCTCCTTGCCCAGATAATGGTCGATGCGAAAAATATGTTGCTCATCAAACACCTCGTGCAAAATTTCGTTTAATTGCTTGGCCGAGGCGCTGTTATTACCGAACGGCTTTTCCACCACAACGCGAGCGCCGATTACGCAGTCCGCGGACTCCAACTGCTTGGTCACTGTGCCAAACAACACGGGCGGAATAGCCAGATAGTGCAGGGGTCGCTGGGCATTTCCCAATGCTTTTTTCAGCTCTTTGAAAGTGGCGATGTCGGCGTAATCACCATTGACAAATTGAAAGTTGTCCGAGAATGTCTTGAACGCAGCCTCGTTCACGCCGCGGCCATAGGTGGTGATTCCTTCGCGCGCGCGCGTGAGCAATTGATCGCGAGTCATGTCGCTTTTGGCGACTCCAATGACTTTTCCAGTCAGGGTATTTCTTTGAATCAGCGCTTGAATTGTGTCAAATAATTTCTTGTGCGCGAGATCGCCAGTAGCTCCAAATAGAACCAAAGCGTCACTGTGCGGTTGAGTACTCATAGATTATTTTACCTTTGGCGCGGTTTGCTCAAGATGTCCACCAAACTCGTAACGCATGGCGGAGCACAACTTGTCGCCAAACAACGCGGCGCCTCGGCTTGAGAATCGGGCGTACAAGGCCGCCGTCAACACATACGCGGGCACGCCCTCGTCAATTGCCGCGTCAATGGTCCAGCGACCTTCGCCAGAATCGCTCACGCGTCCGTCAAATTTGGTCAGTTCTGGATCGGCGGCCAATGAATTGGCGGTCAAGTCCAGCAACCAGCTGCTGATCACGCTGCCGCGGCGCCACACTTCGGCCACATCGGGCAAATTAAATTTGTACATATACGCATCGGGCTCGCGCAGTGGGGTGGTTTCGGCGTTCTTCTCGCGCATGTGCATGCCCGCGTCGGCGTTCTTGATAATGTTCAAACCCTCGGCATAAGCCGCCATAATTCCATATTCAATTCCGTTGTGAACCATCTTCACAAAGTGGCCGCCACCATTGGGTCCACAGTGCAAATAGCCTTGCTCAGCAGTGCCGGGCATATTTTTGCGCGCTGGTGTGACGGGAATTGTTCCCTTGCCTGGGGCAAGTGCGCTAAAAATTGGATTCAATCGCTTCACGCTGGCCTCTGGTCCACCAATCATCTGGCAGTAGCCGCGGTCTAGTCCCCACACCCCGCCAGAAGTTCCAACATCCACATAGTCAATGCCGAACTTGGCCAATTCCTTGGCGCGACGAATATCGTCCTTGTAATAGCTGTTGCCGCCATCAATCAGCGTGTCGCCCTTGGAAAGGTGCGGCGCAATTTTTGCGATGGTTTCGTCCACATATGCCGTTGGAATCATCATCCAAATACTGCGTGGCGCAGGAAGTTTGGCGATCATGTCCTCAATGCTGGTCGCGGCAATCGCGCCTTGGGCGGCCAAAGCTTTGACTGAATCAGCTGACACATCAAAGGCGACAATTTCATGTCCAGCCTTCATTAAGCGAACCGACATATTCGCACCCATACGACCAAGACCAATCATTCCCATACGCATTGAGTAACTCCTTAAAATAAATCATGCATGTTCAATAAAGAAAATTGTTCTTCACAATTAGACGAACTGCAAGACTATCAATGAACGCACTTTTGTGAGATTGCGGGGGAAATGGTCTGAACAATCCAACGCGCCACTACCGATTTGGGGGCAAATGCTCCCTGCGCATCAAGGGAAACCACGCGCCCATCGGGCCACACTATTCGCGCGTCCGATTCCACGCCGTCCAGTGTTTGCAGTGAATTTGCCACAATGCAATCCGCTTTCTTGGCGATCAATTTTCGCCTCGCGCTGGCAATCATCTGCTCCATTGGCTCCAAGGCGAATCCAACCACAAACTGATTGGCGTGGCTTTGCAAATTTCCAAGAATTTCAGCCACGGGTTCCAATTGCAACACGGGCGCAGGTGTTTCGCGGCGAAGCTTTCCAGCCAACTTTTCGCCCGCCACGCGCCAATCCGCCACGGCAGCGGCCATAATTAAAACATCAAAATTAGGCCAATCTGTTGTCAATAAGGCGCGCAAGTCGGCCGCGCTTTGGAACCGCGCAACATCATTCAACGAATCTATTTGCGAAAGATGGCAGGGCCCAGCAAGAACGCGCACATGCGCGCCGGTTTCTTGAGCGGCCTTGGCTATTTCAAATCCCATGCGTCCACTCGATCGGTTTCCAATAAATCGAACCTCATCAATGGGTTCGTGGGTGGGTCCCAAGGCGACCAACCACCGAGTGGGACTTTGCGGTTTAGTGGTATTCGTGTCATTCATGGGTTGCCACTTGCCTGCGGGTTCTGCATACTACGACCCCTCGGTTTGATTGTCTTGCATTCATTTCTTTGTTCGCTTGAAGGAGATTCGCGTGGCTCGAAAGATTAGACTGAAACTTGGAGAAATTTTATTACAAGCAAACTTGGTCACAGCCGAGCAGGTTGCCAAGGCTTTAGAATTGGCCCAAGGAAGCGGCAAAAGAATTGGTGAGGCATTCATAGAGCTTCAATTTTGCAACGAGGAGGATGTGTCCAAAGCCTTGGCGACTCAATTTGGCATGGAGTTTCTCAACCTTGATCGAGCCGAGGACAATGCAAAAATAAATTTATCTCTCATGGCAAGCGATCTCATTCGCAAGCATTTGGTGCTGCCAATCTCCCTTCACAATAATCGCTTAAAAATCCTGGTGCATGACCCAATGGATTTGCAATTGTTTGACAATTTACGATTTAGACTCAATTATGAATTAGATACCGTGGTGGCCAGCAAGCGTCAAATGCAGGCGTTTTTAGAAATAGGCAACAAGTCTGCCAAGCCTATTGAGGCCGACAAATCCTCAGACGGCATTGACCTTGACAAGTTAATCAGTCGAGCCAACGGTTCCTTGGACAATTCTTTGGACCGAGCCAAGGCGAGTTTAGACCGAAACAAGGGCTCCATTGACCGTAAAAAAAGTTCCATGGATCAAGACGCATCCACGGATTCGTATTTGGTTCAACTGGTCAACGGAATTATTCTGAAAGGTGTTCTAGCCCGAGCCAGTGATATTCATTTCGAACCCCGCAAAGATAACGTGCTTGTGCGCTATCGAATTGACGGCGAGTGTGAGAAAATTTCAGAACTTCCAAAGACCAACCAATCAGGCGTATTGGCTCGCTTAAAGTTAATGGCTGGGGTAAACATGTCAGAGCGGCGCATTCCGCAAGACGGTCGCATTAAAATGGCCGTGCCCAGGGTGGATTCAAACAACAATCCAGTCATGGAAATAGATGAAAAAGACAAAAGGGAAAAGCAGGTCATTGACCAAGTCGACTTTCGAGTGAGCACATGTCCCGCCACCAATGGCGAAAGCGTGGTGCTGCGTATTTTGCGTCCAGACAGCGTGCGTATTGGTTTGCTCAACTTGGGTCTTGAACAGGACATGTTGGACACATTCAACAAGGTCATTCGAAAACCCAACGGCATTTTCCTGGTCACCGGCCCCACGGGTAGCGGCAAGACCACCACGCTGTATTCGGCGCTCGCGGTGCTGAACCGCCCGGATAAAAAAATTATCACCGCCGAAGACCCCGTTGAATACAACTTCAAGGGCATCAATCAGGTGCAGGTGCGCGAACAAATCGGTCTGACTTTCCCCTCCATTTTGAAATCCATGTTGCGCCAGGCGCCCAATATTATTCTTGTGGGTGAAATTCGCGATCGCGAAGTGGCTGACATTGCCATTCAAGCCGCGCTCACTGGCCACTTGGTCTTCAGCACGCTGCACACCAACGACGCTCCCAGCGCCATCACGCGTTTGGTGGACATGGGTGTCAAACCATTCTTGGTTGCGAGCAGTATTCAGGCCATCATGGGTCAACGCCTGGCCAGAATCTTGTGCGACAAATGCAAGAAAATCGATCCCGATCCTGATCCAAAGACTTTGCGCTTGGTGGATATTCACGATTCAGAAAAAGACAAGGTCATGATGCCTGTTGGATGCCCCGAGTGTGGTGGCGTGGGCTATCGCGGCCGCCGCGGCATTTATGAAATGATGGTGATGAACTCGGAGATTCGCAATCTGGCGTTTGAACGCGCGGGTATTTCCAAACTTCGCGACGCCGCAATCCGCTCCGGCATGCGCACTTTGTTGGGCGACGGCAAGCTTAAGATATTGCGAGGACGCACAACTCCCATGGAAATTTCCAAATTCGCGCAAGCTGCAACTTTTGATCCGTCCAGTATCGGCGGCTGATCCCGTGCCTATTTCACATTCAAACGGAGTACCTAACCATGTCTAGCGGTGAATCAACAACCAAGCCAACTGTCGGTAGCACGGTTCAAATCGACCGCCTGCTTGATGTCATGGTGAAACAGGATGCGTCCGATCTTCATATTACGGTCGGACGGCCACCAACCGTTCGTTTGAACGGTCGTTTGCGAAATTTACAGACCAAAATTCTTGATGCGGACGACACCATGGCGTTGATGAAGTCCATCACCCCCGAAAAAAATCAAGCCGAATTTCAAGAAGTGGGAGGTACAGATTTTGGTTTCAGCTTTAGCGAGGCCGCCCGCTTTCGCGTGAGCGTGTTTCGCCAAAAGTCATTTGTGGCCATGGTGCTTCGACTCATTCCAAACCGACTTCTTACATTTGAGCAAATTGGGTTGCCCGAAATTTCTCGCGAGTTAATCAAGCGTCCCCGCGGTCTTTTTCTTGTAACTGGTCCAACCGGCAGTGGCAAGACCACCACCATTGCCACCATGGTTGATTTTGTGAACAGCAATTTCGAGAAGCACATTGTGACCGTTGAAGATCCGATCGAGTATTACCATAATCATAAAAGATCGATTGTGAATCAGCGTGAAGTGGGGGCGTTAAGCGATGTTCCAAGTTTCGCAGACGCGTTGCGCCGCGCCTTGCGTCAGAATCCCGATGTGATCCTGGTGGGTGAAATGCGCGATCTGGAAACGATTGAAGCCGCAATTAAAGCCGCCGAAACCGGCCACTTGGTGTTTGGAACCTTGCACACAACGGGAGCCGCCGGAACCATCAATCGAATTATTGACGCCTTTCCTGTAAATCAGCAGGAGCAAGTTCGCGTGCAGCTTTCAACAAGTTTGCTGGCTGTTCTGAGCCAAGTTCTTTTGGCTCGATCTGACAAGCCTGGTCGAATCGCCGGGTACGAGTTCATGGTGGTCACGCCCGCCATCAGTAATCTCATTCGCGAAAGCAAGACATTCCGTATCGACTCAGCCATTCAAACGGGCAAGAAATTCGGCATGCAATTGCTGGACGAACATCTTTGGTCCATCTTTGGCAAGGGTTGGATAACCGCCGAGGAGATGATTGAAAATTCTCGCAATCCAGGCGATCTCAAAGACAAGATTCGCAAGGCCGGAGGCACTGTTCCAGGCATGGAATTTGACTCGCCATCGGAAACAATTTCCTAATCGAATGCGCTCGTGAATGAAGTTATATGCCAATTTTCGTTGGCTTACTGATCATATAAAATGCTTTATTTATGAATGAATCTTAAGTCCGTATTTATCTAGTCGCAATTATCGAATGAATAATCAGGAACTTCCTCCTCTGACGCATCGAATGTTTTAGTGTAGGTACTCACAGATCACGCAATTTCATCTTTTGAAATTGAGTTAGGATATTTCAAAGTATGGTTCAGACTCAAGCCTATAAATTTGATCCCGTAAGTGACAGTTTTGTTCAAGAACTTAAAGGTCGCAGATTTGGTCGCGCTTTGACGAAGTTGGGCAAGGTTACACGCGAACAAGTTCATCAAGCCCTTGCTCTGCAAACGACGACCAGTAAAGGCATGAAACTGGGGGAAATTTTAGTGCAAATGGGTTTCATTGAACCGCTGGATGTTTTGATCACGAGGTCGGGTATGGCGGGAATGAAATTTGTTTCGCTACAGGGACGCAACATTGATGAGGCCAGTGTTCAGTCCGTCAGTCCCGAAATGGCGCGCACTCTCGGCGTGGTTCCAATTGAATTCAACGCGGCCACCAAGCAGCTTGTTGTTGCAATGAAAGATCCCGGCAACTTTGGCGCGGTGGACACGCTGCGAACCATGTTGGGCTACAGGGTGTCCCCCGTAGTCGCTCCCGCTGAGGAAATTGATAGCCACTTGAAGGAGCATTACCAAGCCAAAACTCAAATCAAGCAAGTTTTGGCCGAGATTGGCACCAAGGGTAATCTCGCAAATCTCGCTGGACGTGGAACCAGTCTGGATCAAGCCACGCTCATTGATGCGGCCAACGACAATCAGGTCATCAATCTTTTAAATCTTGTTCTCATGCAAGCCATTAAGGACAAAGCAAGTGATATTCATTTGGAACCATTCGAGGATGAATTTAAAATGCGCTATCGAATCGATGGTGTCCTGTATGAAATGGATCCTCCTGATAAATCTTTGTCCATGGCCCTTGTCAGCCGCGTGAAGGTCATGGCCAAGTTGGATATTGCCGAGCGTCGCCTTCCCCAAGACGGACGCATTGAGTTGAATTTGGGTGGGTCGCCCGTGGATCTCCGCGTAGCCGTTCTTCCAACCATGTTTGGTGAAAGCGTTGTTATGCGAGTGTTGGATCGTGGCAATGTGCAATTAAGTTTGGACAAAGTTGGCCTGCGCGAAGATGACCTTGAAAAGGTGCATGGTCTGATCAACAAGCCAAACGGAATTGTCATTGTGACTGGACCAACGGGCAGCGGAAAGACCACGACCTTGTATGCGGCGTTGAATTCACTCAACGACATTTCCACCAAAATTCTCACAGCGGAAGACCCGGTTGAATATGACATTCAAGGCCTTATCCAATGCCAAGTGAATCACGAACAAGAACTCACATTCGCCAAGTTGCTGCGAAGTTTCCTGCGTCAAGATCCAGACATTATTCTGGTGGGTGAAATCCGCGATCTAGAAACGGCGCAGATCGCCATTCAAGCCAGCCTCACAGGCCACTTGGTGTTTAGCACCTTGCATACCAACGACGCTCCCAGCAGCATTCTGCGATTGATGGATCTTGGCGTGGAAAGTTTCCTTTTAACAGCCACGCTTGAAGCCATTATTGCGCAACGCTTGGTCCGACGCGTGTGCGCTCAATGCAAGGAAAGTTACATTCCAAGTGAGGAGCAACTCATGGAGCTTTCATTGCGACCGCAGGATGTGGTCAATCGCACATTCGCCCGTGGTTCAAGCTGCGAAAAATGCAATAAAACTGGATACAAGGGTCGCCTTGCGTTGTATGAAATCATGTCAATGGACGACACGCTTCGCGAACTCATTATGACCCAAGTCAGCACCGCAGTATTGAAAATGGAGGCACGCAAGCGTGGTATGCGCACATTGCGTGAAAGCGGAATGCTCGCCATTTATGACGGTCAAACCACCATTGAGGAAGTCGTACGAGAAACGCTTGGTGATGAATAATGTTGATGAATATTTGAAAGGACGCATTCGCGCTTAACACATGCCAACATACGCCTATAAAGCAATGACTGCGGCGGGCAAGTCTGAAAGTGGCACCATGGATGCCGCATCGAGCGATGAAGTCAGCAAGTCACTTCGTGGCAAGGGCCTGTTTCCCACCGATGTGCGCGAACAAAAAGCGGCGAAGGTCAAGGAAGAGAAATTAAAAGTTGGCAAAAAAAAGGGCAAGGGGTTGGGCTTTTCCATGCCTGGCCGCGTGAAGACCAAGATCATTACCAACTTCACCCGTCAACTCAGCACATTGCAAGACGCCGGGTTGCCACTCCTGCGCAGCATGCAAATTTTGGAGCAACAACAGAAGCCCGGTAAACTTAAAAATATTCTTGGCCTGGTCTGTGAGGATGTCGAGGGCGGAACCACGCTCAGCGAATCCTTCGCCAAGCATCCCAAAGCTTTTGACCGCTTGTATTGCAAAATGGTCGCTGCTGGCGAAGTGGGTGGCGTGTTGGATGTCATTTTACAACGACTCGCGGACTTCATGGAAAAAGGGGAGCGTCTAAAGCGCCGCATTAAAGGCGCCATGATTTATCCCGCGTGCGTTATTTCCATTGCCGTACTTATCGTGACGGGCATTATGTATTTTGTTATTCCAAAGTTTGTCACCATCTTCGGCGACTTTGGCGTGAAACTTCCCGCCTTGACATTGTTCTTGATCGACACCAGCAATTGGATCGCCGGCACATCCAGCAAGGATCAAGCCGTGCCCGGAGTGGTGTGGATTTTGGTGTCGCCATTTTTGCTGGTGATTGTCTTCAAAGTGGTGCGTAAGACAGATTTTGGACGCGCCGCATTTGATGTGTTCTTTGTCAAAGTGCCCGGACTTGGTAATTTGGTGCGTAAGACAACCATTGCGCGCTTCACGCGCACCTTGGGAACATTGATTAGCGCGGGTGTTCCCATTCTGGAGGCGGTTTTAATCACGCGCGATACATGTGGCAATTGGATTTACGAACGCGCCCTCAACAAAGTGCATGATTCCATCCGCGACGGTGAAACTTTCGCCACTCCACTGCGTGCAAGCAAAGTGGTGGACAGCCTGGTTGTGAACATGATCGATGTGGGCGAGGAAACCGGCGACATGGATGTCATGTTGACCAAGATCGCCGACAACTACGACGAAGAAGTGGACGTTGCCGTTGGCAGTTTGTTGAGTTTGCTGGAGCCATTCATGGTCATTGTGCTAGGTGGAATCATTGGAACCATTGTGTTGGCGTTGTTCATGCCACTGGTCAGCATGATTGAAAGCGTTTCTGGCGGAGGAAAGAAGTAAGTCCCATGGATAATCCACTTGCTCCATTTGAAGCCCGCACGCAAATGCGTGCCGCGTTCACGCTGGTTGAATTGTTGGTGGTGATTGGCATTATTGCTCTGCTTGTTGGATTGATTATTGTGGGCATTGGCGCCGCTCAGAGACGGGCGCAACGCGTGAACACTCAGTTCTTAATGAGTTCCATTTCACAGGCGCTTGCTCGGTTTAAATCCGACCACGGTTATTACCCCCCAGTACTGGGTGATCCAACTCAACTCCCAGCTCAACTTGGTTGGCCATCGAACGCGCCTTTGACAGTCTCCGACCGAGTCGGATATGGGCGCGACCTGTTGGCCCCTCCAATAAACCCTTCCGCTGGAGCGACTAACACCACCAAAGTTTCTCAATGGACCTCGGCTGAGGCCCAAGCATTGCAAAATTGGTATAGCGTGACCACGCTTGCGGAATATCTCATAGGCGCTGGCGATCGCTCCCAAGATGGCTACGGAATTTGTGGCGAGTTGCCGGATCCAATGCCCGCGAATGTGTTGGCGGGACAACGCGAACTTCCGCGCGCGGGCATTCGCTCGCCAGGTCTTGATGGCGTTTGGGGCGCGGCCTTGCAGCCCATAAATAGTAACGACCTCAGTCCCACATCACCAACCCCAACTGCGGGCGCCTCGTACCAAGGCACTTCATTGAAGAAAGGGCTGTTCTTCACCCGAAATTTGGCGCTTCCGAGCCAAATTTTAATAAACGCAACAACGCCCGCCTCTGGATTGGGCAACGACACATCCAAGTGCGTTCTTCGCAGCCGTCCAAACCTAGAGGGAAAAGTATTTGGTCCCTATTTGGAGTTGAAAGATCCCGCTGTCATTGGCGGACTCAAGGGACGTGATCCCGCGACCAATGATTTAATTATTGTTCGTGCGACCGATGGCGATGAAAACTTTGATCGCTACCCAAAAGTGATTTTGGATTATTGGGGAAAGCCAATCCGTTATTACCGCCGTGGCTATGTCAACTTCACTCCCAACACTCCCGATCAAGCCACGGATGGAACCAACTTTGATTTGGGTGATTTCTTTGCGCTGCGGCCAAGCAAGGCCGATGAAAACGAATTTGTTCCCGACGCCCAAGCCAAGTTCGATGTGCTTGACGATGAGAATCCTGATCTACAAGTTGATGCGGCGATTGCAGGAAAGGACCGCTCCTCCACCGCGCGCCTTCGTAGCGCGGAGTTTGCCTTGCTGTCTTCAGGCCCAGATAAAAAATTAGATCGAACCCGCCGCATCGGTTTGAGTGGTCCCAACAAAGATGTGGATGTGAACGCCGACAATATTGTGGAGACTGGCCCGTGAAGCGCGCCACCACGGGCTTCACCTTAGTTGAATTGCTCGTGGTCATTGGCATCATTGCCATTTTGGCCAGCATGGTGTTGGCGGTCAGCGGCGGGGTGCTTGCCACCAGCGAGCGCAAGCAGGTGGAGGACACTTTTACTTTGTTGAACCAAGCCACCCGTGAGCTTGAATTGACGCGCGGGCAGGAGTTGGTTTTTTCCCGACTTTCTTCATCTGCAACTGTTCCGGAACTTGCATTTTATGACATCAAGGAAGAGCAACCAAATACGCCTGCCTACATCATGCCCAAGTTACTGAAGTTGCTCAGAAACAATGACAACAGCCGCGAGTTCATTCGCAAAATAAATCCCGATTTCCTAAAAAGAATAGATGTCCCCGCGCCCCCTTTGACAGTGGATGAAAATATAGACTTGGTCGACCCTTGGGGCAATCGCATAGCCGTTGTTCCATGTGGTCGACCCGCCACGGAGCGAGAAATGCGCAGCGCCTATCGAACCGTTGGTTCGGTCCAAGGCAATCCAAAGACAGCGGACCCGTTGGGCATAGGCATTGACAGCGTTGACCGAACTGTGCGCACCAACGATGAAAGCTACTTGGGCGTTTGCACTGGGCGCCGATGGACTTTCGTTTCAAGGGGTCCCGATGGTTCTCTTGGTGTTCCTCCTTGGAACACGACAGCACCCTCAAACTTTCGCGATGGCAACTCCGACGGCATTGATGACTGGGACGACAATATTTTTTCGCAACCACTTATTCAACCTGTGTTGGTATTGCCATGATCAAGAGCACGCGCCAATTCAAGCAATCCTGCGTGCACCAATGTTCGCATGGACAAATGAACCATGGCATGCATGCCAATCGCCGTGGTGGCTTCACGCTGGTGGAACTTATGGTGGTCATTGGCATTCTTATTTCGCTGGCCACGCTGACCGCCATCAGTGTTTCAAAGGTCACCAAGGACGCGGGTTTTTCAAAGGCCGTAAGCCAAGTGATGAATGCATTGGAAACCGCGCGCACGCTGGCAATCAAGGAGCATCGAATTATCTTGGTGGTATTCACCGTGAAGACCGAGCGCACGAATTCCGATGTTTCTGGTGGCATGATGACTGGCACGGTGAAGCGGCAGTGGACGCGCATTGTGGGCACGCGCCTTCGGGATGAGTTGGTAAACAACAACGCGACCCAAACGATCCCCGATGGGAATTCCATTTACATGGACATGTTTGAGCAGCACCCCAACTTTTCGCCCATTGATTTGCCCGAGGGCATAAAAGTGGCTGCCCCACAAATGGATTACGAGCGCAACGATGATGTGTGGATCACCCAACCCACTTTCCGCGATAGCAACACAAATTTCGCCGAGATGGAATATGGATCGCTCATAGGGGTGATGTTTGATGTCAATGGATCGCTTCTATCCAAGATTACCGGTGGTGGAAGTGCCAACATAGGCATGGGCCGATATGTGGTGTTGGATATCGATCAAGATGGATTGCAACGGCCACTCAACACAATAGAAAACGCAGCTGGTTGGTTCACCTATAACATTGAAGGAGAGGAACCCAACATTCAATTGGCCCCATTCCTGTCTGTTTTCAACGACACGGCCATGCGCGAGTTGTTTGATGTGAAC
>SYAC01000033.1 GCA_005787685.1 Planctomycetia bacterium | reverse complement strand
CGCGCCAACGAACTCATGGCGCATTCGTACAGCCACATCTTTGGTATGCCCACAACCGGATTACGTTTCTTCACGGTGTATGGACCGTGGGGTCGTCCCGACATGGCGCTATTTCTTTTCACCAAAGCCCTTCTTGCGGGCGAGCCCATTCGACTGTTCAACCACGGCAATCACACGCGCGACTTCACCTATGTCGAAGATATTGCGCGCGGCGTCATTGCCGCGACCGATCGTGTTGCAAGCGCGGATAAAAATTTCGACGCGTCCAAACCCGATATGGCAAGCAGTAGCGCGCCGTGGCGCTTGTACAACATTGGATGCTCGCGGCCCGTGCAATTGTCGCGCTATATAGAGGTGCTCGAGCAATGCCTTGGCAAAAAAGCCCAAACGCAAATGCTGCCACTTCAATTGGGCGATGTGCCCGACACATTTGCGGACACCAGCGACCTAGCCCGCGATATGAACTATCAGCCATCAACCACCATTGACATTGGCGTGGCTCATTTTGTGCGTTGGTACCGCGACTATTACAAGGCTTGAGCGCGCAAGCGCATTAAGCCCCCGCGCGCGTGCGCAGGTTGTCCAGCACATTCATGAAATTGATGTACGCATCGTACGGACTGTCATAGGGCGAGAAATATTTGTGCACATCACCATCGGACCAATATTTGGTGCACATGTAGTACAAGTGATCGCTGGTGGTCAACTTGCGCCAATCCTCCAGAATGTATGGATCGCCCTTCAAATGCTTCTCGCGCACCGCGGGCTCAATTCTGTACAACTCCTCTACCGCGTTGTCCTGCAACGGATTACCAAGCCAAGCCGATAAATCGCGCTCCATATCCGCCCATGAAATTGGCTTTGGAACGTCGTATTCGCCAACTGGTCGAAACTTCTCCACGGCTTGCGACGGGGTTAAAAATTCATTCTGTCCCGGGTTCACATCAAAAATATATTTTGGCATGGCGTCAAGAAAGTCAAAGATGCCCGTCTCGGCCCATTGATGCTCGCCAAACGTTTCATAGTCCATGAAGAGATTGCACAAATTACCGTCGCCGTTGATCTGATTCACCCAACCAGCGAATTTCTCAGCGGAAAGCGGCCAATCTTTCCAATCACGATTGCTAAAGCGGAACGCAATGTCGTCGCTTAAGCGATAATTTTTCAACATCAAGGGCATCGGTGGACGACCCTCTGGCAATCCATGCGTCGGCACGGCGTATAAATAATTTGGATTGCGGAAACCCAACAGGCGATCAACTCCTTCGCACACCACGGCCTTGTGCCTGCCCATCCACGCAATGTGTCCGCCAACTTCATTTGAATAAATCAATTCTGTGTTGCGGAACACTTTTGGCTTTTGACCAAAAAGCCGCTCGATCATGGCCTCTTGAATTGCCACCTGCTCCTCAAACTCTTTGCGGCTAAACAAGAAACTAAGCGAGTGATGGCTGGTTTCGGCCAAAAATTCACACGCGCCTGTGTCGGCGAGGCGCTTGAACAAATCAATCAAGTCGGGCGCCCATTGCTCAAATTGCTGCAACGCAACACCACTGATGGAATAACTCACACGAAAACGATTTTGATGGCGCTTCACCAAGTCGAGAATCTTTTCCGTAGTTGGCCGGTAGCACTTGTTGGCCACCTTCTGCAAGATGCTTCCATTGGCTTCGGGATCAAAATAAAATGGATCTGTGTCAAATACGGAATAGCGACGCAGCCGAAACGGCTGATGCACTTGGAAATAGAAGACAACACTTGCCACAGGATTCAGAGTGTAGTTGGAATTTTCCAACTTGCTTGCCGTTTGCTCCACGGTAAATTTGACCAAGAACGGCAAAGTCTTCTGCCCCTATTCTGTCCGCATGAACCGATCCACCCTTGCCGCTGAAATTGCCAAAGTTGCCATGTTGCGAGGAACCTTCACCTTGCGTAGTGGAAAGACAAGCAACTATTACTTGGACAAATATTTATTCAGCACACGTCCAGAAATTTTGCGCGAGCTCGGCGCCTTGTTCGCGGCGCGCATTCCAGCCGGTACCACGCGCCTCGCTGGAGCGGAGTTGGGCGGCATTCCACTTGTGTCCGCCGCCAGCATGGCCAGTGGTCTGCCCTGCTTGTTTATTCGCAATCAGAAAAAAGAATACGGAACCGCCAAGCAACTTGAAGGCAAATTGGAAAGCGGTGACCGCGTGATGATTGTGGAGGATGTGGCGACCACCGGAGGTCAGGCGCTAGAGGCGGCCAAAGTTTTGCGCGAAGGCGGCGCGCATGTCACAGCCATTGTGAGCGTGATTGACCGCATAGAGGGCGCACGAGAAAATATTCGGGCCGCTGGCATTGCGTTTGATTCGCTCTTTACCGTTGCGGATTTGGGTATTACTCCCGACACGGCGCCGGCGAATGCATAAGCGTTCGTGATGGAATGCTCGTCAAGAGTCAAAGATCAACAATGAACCAACTCTTGCAAATTCCACAACGCCGCCAATTCAAGCGTGTTGGAGTTTTTGTTGGATTGGCGCTGCTGGGCGCGGCGCTGTGGACCATCGCGCGCAGCGGAACTATTGCAAGCCAAGCGTGGAAACATCTTGAGCGCGCTTCGCCCATTCTATTTATAGCTTTGCTTGGCTGCGTCGCATTTATCACATTATGCAGCGCGCTTTGCATGCTGGTTCTGACCAATCGAACCCGCCCGCCCATTCGTGTTCAGTTTCGTGAAATGCTGGGGCTGATCTGCGCCAGCACATTGGGCAATTTTATTCCGCTGCAGCCCGGGCTCGTTGGCCGCATTGCCTTTCACCACCAAGTGCATGGAATCCCCGTACCCATCAGCCTCTTGATCGCCGTTCAATCCACCTCGCTGACCGGTATCGCCGCGCTTTGGATGGGCGCTGGACTTGCGTTCACACACGCAACACACTTGTCATGGAGCGCGGCCGTGTTGTCGCCCATTCTACTTGCTCCGTTTTTACGCAATCCCACCGCACGTCAATTCGCCGCCGCTTTTTTTATTCGTATTTTCGAAACTTGTATTTGGGCGCTGCGAATTCATATTTCATTTCAACTCATCGGCCAGCCAATTAACACGCCCGCCGCGCTGGCTCTGGCCTGTATTGCCAACGCCGCCAATACAATTCCATTCATCGGAAATGGAATTGGAATACGTGAATGGAGCGTTGGCATTTTGGCGCCACTTGTGGCAGGCGTGCCACTAGCCGACGCGCTGACCGCCGAACTACTTGGCCGCGCGGCGGAAGTTTTATTTTTTATTCCAGCCGGTCTGAGTTCATGGCCAATGTTGCATTCACGGCTTCGCGTACGTCGTTCAACGCGCGTTGGGCAAGCTAGCCAGCAATCCACGCGGACTGACCCGCCCGTTGACGCATTCTTGCTTTGAAATTTTATGGCGTCTTGCCCACTGGAACATCTTTTGCCTTCGCTGCTCCGCCCAATATTCCCGCCTCTTCAAGTGATTGATTTGCCTTGATCGCCTGACGCACTCTGCCCTCAATCCAACTTCGCACGCTTGCGGCGACGGAAATCAATTGCTCATTGCCGCTGCGATCAATGACCTTCAAAAATTCATCTGTGTCGGAATCCACCCAGCGCAATAATGCGCTCAATTGAACGCGGGCGTCTTGGGATTCCTTCGCGGCTTTTACAATGGGCTCGAGCATGTCCAATGGCTCCCGCGGCAACACCATCAGCGTCCAAGCTTGCGCCACCGGAGGCAAGCGCTTCCACGCCGCGTGTACCTCAAGCCATCCTTCTTTCACTTCTTCTTGAGCGCCTGCTTCATTCTGTCGACTTGCAAGGTCGAATGCAAACAAAACCAGAGCTGTTAAATCCTCGAGCTTGTCACATTGACGAAAATTTCCAATGACCTCGTCGCGCCAATGAAGGGTGCGGTCTACAGGTGAAATTCGAATGGCATTACGCGTCGTGATTTGTCCCAAATAGCCTGGTAATAGACTTTCAAGGGTCAATTTAACATTGGTGATGAACTCGGCCTGCAAGGCCATGCCTTGAATGGGATAATTGGTTACATAAATTCCAGCCTGAGAGCGTGCCAAATCAATTACAAATGAGAGTGTTTCATTTGGCAAAAGTTGCAACTTTCGATCAATCGGAAAAATGATCGGCTCTAAATTTGTGGCGATACTTCCACTTGCAATTACTTCAAGCCGAATGGCGGCTCGTGAATCAATCGGACCTTCCGGAGTAAGCGCGAGCGGTAAAGGACTAGCGTTTGTAATGTCAATTTTGTATGGCAAAGATTCAAACGGCTGCGCGGTGGTCGACTGGAATTCGCCGTTGATCCTGATGTATTGACTTTCATCCTTGGTAAAATTAGAAAAATCTTTTGGGAATCGAGCTACTGCGCTTTGAATTTCAGCGGCTTGTGGGCTTGGACCTGGCCGAATTTTCACAATTTCAAACAATTGATCGGCTGCGAACATGCCAACGGCTTGGGCTCTTGATGTTCGAATGATCAAATGAAATTCTTTCGCCGCCTCTTTTAATTTGCCGGTTTGTGCCAAGGCCAGCGCGTATCCAAGGCGTGCGCCAATATTATTTTCCGCCAAAGGTTGCAAGATGGCGATGGCCTCCTCAGGTTGACCAACACGCAATTTGTACCAGCCTTCAAATTTCAACTTGGCTTCTGGTGAAAACGAACGCAATGCTTGCGCCTGCGTGATCCAATTTTCTACGGATTCCAAATTTACCCCCGTACACAAGGTCAACCAACTCTTATCCAAAATCAATTCCGATTTTTTTTGCGAATCATCCCCCGCTAATGTTATTTCGTTATCAATAGCCAAAATTGCGTTGGTATAATTCTTTTCAAAATCGGGTAAGGATGCGACTTTGATCACCATGGCGTTGATCATGTTCATGGTGGAAGGTAAAGAGATATTGAATTGAGTTAATTCAACTCCCTCCGATTTCGCGCGCATCAGAGAGATCAATTGCTCCATGCGTTGCGCGAACAACTGAGCGGCAAGTTTGTGCTTCCCCAAACCCCAACGCGCCAACATTTGTTGACCAATCAGCCCATCAACATCCTCCAAGAGGAAACTTTTGTCCGCCACCCGGACTGCCATGCCAAACAACATGTCCGCTTCCGCATAAAGACCCTCTTTCAAACACATTGTTCCAAGTTCTCCTAAAAAGGAAATCTGGGAGGGATTTGCCAAGATCGCATCTACCAAGGCGTTGGCGATAGTTCCCAACGGCGCGTTAATTTGCATTTGATAGGCGGCAAGTTGCGCGGTGGCCTCAGGAAACGCGGGGTCTAATTTCACCGCTTGACGCAAATGCGTCAAGGCCGCCTCGAGGTCGCCTTTGCGGCGAAGCAACTCGGCGTAATTCAACTCCAGACGACTTGCGACCAAGGGCGAGATTTTTTCCACGGAAGCAGGCTTCAATAAATGTTCGTATGCCGCGATGCGATCTTCTGCGTTGGTTCCGCGTTCGACAGCATTGCTTAATCGTTGCAGTCGAATCACTAAATCATTTGGATTTAACTTTGACAGTTGCATAATCGCTTCATTTGCAAATGCCTCGGCGCGTGGTACTCCATCCCTCGTAACTTGCGCAAGTTCAAGAACAATACGCCAGACGTCGGAATTATTTGGAGTTAACTTTGCGGCCGCCACGGCCACATCCAGAGCTGCCGCGTAGTTCTCCGGGGTGGGTTCAGCGGGCTCATAAATAATTTGAATTGCCGCGCGACTCCACGCAACGCCCAACCGATGCGCCGCCTCATCTTCCACAGATTGGACGGGACCACCACCAAGAACACTCCAACACAGCATGGCCGCGAATGACAACATCATTTTTGCAGTGTAACCTTCATTACCTTTGGAATTTTGTTTCCATTAAAATTCATACATGGTCACTTTTATATAAAGTCACAATAGAAATGAGACATTTCAACACCATCGCTTTATTATTCGCAATTGTAATAAACACGCGCGCCGCGATTGCCCAGGACACCAAGTCGCCACCCAATGCCAATTCAGCGGGGGTAACCAACGCGCCAAAAATTTCGCCACCCAATAAGGAATATGTCTTAAGCACAAAAGGGATTGATGCCGCTGGTCAAAAACAAATCAACGCGTTTATTGCGGACCGCGCTGGTCAAATTTTAAGTGGCGATACCAAAGCTGTGAGGCAGGCGACAAACGATATCGTGATGCTGCTTCGACAACAAGGGGCTACTCCAATTTTTGTACGCGCCTGCTTCGACAGCCTGAAGCCCTGGGTGGCAAAAATAATCGACACAAATAATGAATATCGAATCAGCAATTTTTTACAAGTTATTCGCTGGACGCGCTCTTGGGAGGCGCTGGATATTTTAATTGACCAATCCACCCCCGCCAAACAAAAAGATGGCGTGATTCGCATTTCTGCTAGCCGCCTGTTGCCAAACTGCATTACATCTGGAAATTTAACGGCTCCTCAAGTGGATGGTGCGGCGCGGCGCATTCGTGAAGCGGCGGAAAATGAAAATAATTGGATTGTCACCGTCCATGATCTTCAAGCATTGGCGGCTCTTTCTTTGGCCTCGCAGGTGGCTCAATTCGAGCCACAAGTCAAAATCACGCGCGGCGAATTTCTGAAAGTGCTTGAAATCAGTATTCAAAAGGCCTCGAACGCAAACGATCCGCAACAAGTTTTCGCGGCGCAAAGAGGCATGATTTTTTTACGGGACATGCTGGTGAGCAACTCAACTCCAGCGGAAAAAAAGGCGATTTCTGCTCCAATTGTATCAATCACACAAAAAGCATACAAGCTTGCCGAAATGGTCGCGACATCTTCTCCGGCTTCAGATACATCCTTGATTCAATCTGGTAAAAGCATTGCAGCCATGGCAGAAGTCGTGGACACACAGGTTGGGTTGCAAAAGCCAAAACCAAATGCAAAGTCCTCGTCGTAATGCATATGTTTATGCGTTGTAAGGTAAAGGGCAAATAAATGCGTTCTTCGGGCATTCTGCCCCGTGTTCGAATTGTTGCGCCATTTCTTTTTCTTGGCGCGCTCATTCTGATCAGCGTCTGGCTTGATCGTCCCCTTCCGCGTGCTGACATTGTGTTCGCCAATACCAGTGAAAATTTCACGATTGATCCGCAGCGACTGAGTTACCAACACGATGTCCGCACTTCGCGCAGTCTATTTGAGGGCTTGGTCAGTGTGGATGGGGAACATGGAACTCCCAAGCCGGCCGTGGCTACGCATTGGCAGCGCAGCGACGATGGCCGAACATGGACATTTTATTTACGACCCGATGCGCGTTGGTCGAATGGGAAGCCCGTCACCAGCGAGGATTTTATCTACGCGTGGCGGCGAGCCATTGTGCCCGATCTTGCCGCCGACTACACCGGATTCTTTTTATCCATCGAAGGCGCTCAAGATTTCTTTGAGTGGCGTACGAAGGCGCTCGCAGATTTTTTAAAGACACCCGGCGACGCGCAATCCGCACGCAAACTTTGGCAAGAAACCGAATCACGCTTTGCATCACAGGTTGGATTGTCGGCGCCGGACCATCACACATTGGTGGTGCGTCTAGAGCGCCCGGTTGCTTATTGGCTTGATTTATGCGCCTTTCCAGCAATGTTTCCCGTGTACGCGCCACTGGTTGAACAATACACGCGCATCAATCCACGCACCGCGCAATTAGAACAAGATCCAGGCTGGACCAAGGGAGGCACGCTTGTCAGCAATGGTCCATATGAACTTGTGCAATGGCGGCCCAAGCGCTCTATGCGCTTTGAAAAAAATCCTTACTACTGGAATGCCGCCAATGTTGCCAGTCAAACGATTGAAAGCATTCCCATTGAGGATCCTAACACCGCAGTGTTGGCCTTTGAAAACGGCGACATTGATTGGCTGACAGACACCGTGGTTGAGTATCGCGGCGACATGTTTCAGGAGGTCAAGCGTGGAACACGAAGCAATCTGCAGGTGCTTGACGCGTTTGGAACGGATTTTTTCTCCTTCAATTGCCGACCAACATTGTCGGATGGGCGCGTCAATCCATTCGCCAATGCCGCAGTACGCCGCGCATTCGCGCTGGCGGTAGATAAGGCAGCCATTGTTCAAAACATAACCCGTCTTGATGAAAGTGTGGCGACTACATTTATTCCACCGGGATCAATTGTTGGATATCAAACACCCAAGGGACTTCCATTCGATCCAGCGCGTGCACAAGCCGAACTGGCAAGCGCTGGCTGGAAAGATCGCGACAAAGACGGAGTGGTTGAAAATGAGAATGGCGAAAAATTTCCAACCGTTGAAATTATGTATTCCGCTGGCAGCCCCCGCTACCGCGATATGGCCGGCGCGCTCGGCGCCATGTGGCGAGAGACTTTGGGCATCCCATCCGCACCGCGCAGCCGCGATCCACTTGGCTACAAGGATGCCTTAAAACAAGGCGATTTCATGATCGCCCGAGGTGGCTGGTATGGCGACTACGGCGATCCAACAACATGGCTTGATTTATGCCGCGTTGGCGATGGCAACAATGATCGCAAGTACGCGTGCGCTGAGTTTGACGCTTTGCTGGACAAGGCCGCCAATGAAATTGACCCAGCGCGCCGATTTGAGATTTTGCTCCAAGCGGAATGCATCATCACCGAGCGCGATATGCCCATGATTCCAATTTGCCATTATGTCACGGTGTATATGTATGACCCCACACGGCTCACCGGCCTCAGCCACCACCCGCGTCTTGAGCAATATCTTGGCGACTTGAAGATTCAAAAGTAGCTTTTGTCAGGCTTGTTGAATGCGCGGATCAATCCATGCGTACAACATGTCCACCGCTAAATTGAACAACGCCACCAGAAATCCATATGCCAAGGTGATGCCCATGATCAGCGTAATGTCCTTGCCTAAAACCGCGTCGACAAAGTGACGACCAAGACCAGGCACGGCGAACACTTTTTCCACCACAAACGAACCGGTGAGCGCCACCGCGGTGGCTGGTCCCAGCCAACTTAATACCGGAAGAAACGCGTTTTTTAAAACATGATTGACCGCAACTTGCGGGCGCGACAATCCTTTGGCGCGCGCGGTACGCGCATATTCGCTTGTCATTTGCTCAATCATGCCCACACGCACCAAACGCGCAACCGCTGCGGAAAAAGGCAGGGAAAGAGCAATCGCGGGTAGGACAATGTTGGAAATGCGCCCCCAACCACCCACGGGAAACCATGCAAGTTTGGCGGCAAAAATTAAAAGCAAAAACGCGCCAATCACAAAGCTGGGCACGCTCACTCCCACCATTGCAAAAATTTGCCCGGCAGCATCCATCACGCCACGCGGACGCAGCCCACTCACAACCCCGGCGGTCAATCCAATTGTAAGTGCCAGCAACATAGCGGCGCTTCCCAATGTCACGCTCACCGGAAGCGCGTCACGCAAAATTTCATTCACACTCCAATCCGGTTGGCGCAAACTGGGCCCAAGATCAAACGGCCGCGCCGCGTTTCCGAACACATAGCTCATGCCACTGGCTTTGCCCAAATATTCAAAATAGAAAGCCACCGGGTCATCCAAGTGATATTGCTTTTTCATGGCCTCAACCACTTCGGGTGGCGGACGGCGGCCCTCTGGATTTTCCAGCGGATTTCCAGGAATCAACCATGCCAACGCAAATGTGATGGTGTACATGGCCAACAAAAGCGGAGGAATGAGAGCTAGTCGGCGAAAGAACAAGGACAACATGATCAAGCACAATGCTAGTGAAATACGCACTACACTGAGCGCACCTATGTCCGCATCACCCATCCACGCAATTATTGGCAAACATGGCGCGCTGCTTTGTGGCGTGTTGGCAAGTTGCGTACTTGTGTTGACTGGTTGCAACACCATGAGCGGACCAACGGTGATTGAAATTGATTCCACCGACTATTCCAAGGCATTTACAGCCTGTATTGAGGCTAGTCGCAGCGCGGGAATGCCGCCGCAGGCCGCTGACCGGACCACGGGCATCATTGAAACCGAGCCAAGAACAATTGGAAGTTGGATTGAGCCTTGGCGTTTTGATAGCACGGGGGCATTACAAAAAGTGGAAAACACCGCGCAGTTTCAAAGGCGCCGTGTTCGATTTGTATTCACGCCAAAAGATTGGCGACCCGAATCCATCGAGTCGATTGCCACAATGACTGGACCCGCGGAGCCTGGCTCTAAGGATGACCTGAAGCGCTTTGATTTAGAAAATTACAATGGACTAATTGAAATTCGTGCGCGCGTATTTGTGGAGCGCAACTTCACGGACGGAATTCGCATACACCCCTGGAGCGCCACGCTGACAAGTCAAACACAAACACCCACACCTGGAGTCACCGACGGTTCCACTCGCACGCAAACAACTTGGACACCCGTGGGCCGCGACGAAGCATCCGAGCGAACCATCTTGGCGGAGATTCAAAACCTGATCAATGAACCTGCTACTTCAAGCCAGACAGCCGCCGTACCGTCATCATAAAAGTGCGTTTTATTGCGGCGTGTATGCCAAATGTGAATCCCACATAGAGCGCCACACTCAGCGTTGCTCCCCACAAGAACGACATAGTTAGCCCTGATTGCAGTTGCATGCTTGCGGGAATGGCCTGCGCGGGCGAAACCGTGGCCACGACCAAATTCAATGGACTTAAGCAATTCAACATTGGACCAACAAACGCAATACTGCCACCGCTGGCCGCGCCACACAAACCAATGGTGGTCATGACCGACACGATTATTCCCAACGCCCCCACCGTACCTCCTATCACGCCATTGGATTTAATGCTCCAACTTAATCCAGTCATGACCACAAATGCAAGGAACGCGGTCAACACAAATGGGAAAACACTTGCAGCAATGGGTAAGACGAAGGGCACATTCATTTGGGTTGTTTCAACAAGTTCGAGCGTGGTTATGTCGCCCGCTCCAAGTCCGTTGCTGAGCACATATAACGCGCCAAGTAACAATGTGATGGATGGCACCGCGATCATGGGCCACAACACGGTGATGAGTCCGCGCAACTTACCTGACAAATATGCGCCAGGTTGAATTGGAGTTGTCAGCAATAAATCAAGCGAGCCATCCTCGCGCTCGCGACTCACCGCCGTCGCACTCACTCCCACCGCTAAAAGAACTGCAAGCAGGACTTCGCTTATCACCACCGCGGCAAGAAAAGTTCGAAGTGCCAATGTGTTTAGAACGCCGCCGTAATGTAAGCCCAGAAGCGCCGCGCCAAGCACGCAACCACAAAATAAAAATCCCCAGCGCATAAACCGAGCAAGCGGCGTTGCCAAGCGCAAATTGACTTCCCACCACGCGATTGGGTTTTGCCAAACATGCCGCGCTGTACGCTGATTTTTTAGATTCAGGTGGTGCGCCAATCTAGACCACCATGTGCTGACCACTTCCGTTCGGGTGCCAATCAAGCGCACACGCAAGGTGGCGTACACAATGAATACAAACGCCACGACAAGTGACAGATACAGTTGCGCCTGCAATGGATCACCCAACCATAATCGTCGAAATACACCACTTTCACTTTGCGAGAACCCTTGGGGTCGATAGCGATTGGTCAAGAGCACGCTTTCCAAAGTGAGAAATGGATTCAGCGGAGTCCACACCGTTGTCCACTGCGTATTGGAACCAACGGCGATTGGTTCGCGGCTCACTCTATCCAGCGCAAATGTCGCCGCAAGATAGAGAACCACTGCCACGTAAAAAATAAAAATCCCACGCTTGCCGGCGTTGCGAAACACGCTGAGGGCTATGGCGATTGAGCCCATGACCAAGGCCACCACGAACGAAATTTGCAAACTTGCCACAACGCTTTCGCCACGCACGCCACCAAATATTTGCGTCACTATAAATAGAGGGAAAATAGCTACCAGCAGCACCATCACAAAAAATAGTCGCCCACATACATTCCCTAAAATAATTTGCAAACTGGTAAGAGGCGTGGTCAACAATATTTCCCAAGTCTTTCGGTTGCTCTCTTGCGCAATGGCACCCCCCATGAAAATGGGTGTCAACAAGCAAATCGCCGCTACTTGTCCGTAGCTGATCAACGTAAAGGCGCTGGCTCCGCGTTGGGCCAAGTCTTTCATGCTGCCGCCAGGACCAAGCAACGAGATGACAACCAGCACCATTAAAACGCCTAAATACACTGACCGAATCATCAAATGACGGGTGCGATTACTGGCACCTTTAACAATCCGCAGAGCCACCGCGTTGGTGGGTCCCAAGGCCAGAAGCCAGTTCAGCAGGCGCGTCATACCCTCAGTCTAAAGGCTTCGTAGGCAATAAACCTATTGACCCTGAACAAATTCTCAACCATAATCACATTCTTAAACCAATCGGACTAACACGATTGGATTCCAATTTCCACGGACCAAGCGCCACATGGCTTTGACCGATTCGCTTCACTTGACTGTATGTTTTATCACTCATCGGTCCAGGGTCACTTTTGACGCGGCGAGCATTGCGCATCGCCAGTCTGTTCTTTAAAAAGGAGGCGTTATGCCTTCACCGATGATTTTCTTGCCGCAACTCGCGGCAATTTCCGCTACTGATTCCGCCTTCAGTCCCGCCTCGATGATTGCGATCGCAATTGTTGTTGTATCGGCCGCCGTGATTATTGCCCTATGGATGCTCTCTGGGCGCAAATTACAACGCATGCGCCGTGAGGGCGAGCAACTGATTGAGAGTGCGCGTATTGAAGCAACGGCCAAGGCCAGTGCTTTGGAACTTGAGGCTGAGCGACGCGCAAATGAGCGCCGTGTTGCAGCCGATAAGCAAATTGCGCAGTCACTCGCCGACACCAAAGACGCGCAAGAGCGCGTGAACCGCCGCGAAATATCCGTGGAGAAGCGTTTAGAGCAACTAGAACAACGCGAAGACGCCATTGAAAAACGCTCGCAAGCACTGCAAGAAACGCAAGCCAAGCAAACCTTGGTGCTGGCGGAAAATCAGCGCGTGTTGGAGCAAAACCTTCAGCGCCTGTCGGACTTAAGCGGTCTCACGCAAGAGCAGGCGCTAGAGCAATTCATGCAGGAGGTGCGTGATGCGAGCCAGCGCGACGCCGCCGTGTTGCAGCACAAAATTATTCAAGACGCAGAGTTGAAGGCGCGCGAGAGTGCCCGCGAAATCACAATCATGGCAATGCAACGCTACGGCGGCGAGTCCGCCACCGATGCCACGGTTCGCTCAGTCAAGCTTCCATCCGATGACCTCAAGGGTCGCATCATTGGTCGTGAGGGTCGTAACATTCGCACCTTTGAACGCGCCACCGGCGTTGATGTTCTGATTGACGACACGCCGGGCGTGATCGCTATTAGTTGCTTTGACCGCGTACGCCAGGCCGTCGCGGTTGAGGCGTTGCAGCGGCTTGTAGCTGATGGCCGAGTGCATCCTGCGCGTATCGAGGAGGTTGTGGAGCAATCGCGCCACGATATTCATGAGCGCATGATGAAGGCTGGCAACGACGCCGCCATTGAGGCCGGCGTTCCAGGCTTGCATGTCAAGATCATTGAAATGATGGGTCGTCTGCACTATCGCACCAGTTACGGGCAAAATGTTTTACGCCACTCCATTGAAGTTGCGTTTCTAAGTCAGCTCATCGCCAATCAACTTGGTCTTGATGGAACCGTGGCGCGGCGCGCCGGGTTTTTGCACGACATTGGCAAAGCCATGGACCACGAAATTGAGGGTGGCCACCCCGCTATTGGTATGGATTTCGCCAAACGCCACAATGAGAAAAACGAAGCCGTGCTTAACGCCATTGGTGGCCATCACAACGACATTCCCACCACAACGCCTTACACGCCCATTGTCACCACCGCCGACGCACTCAGCGGTGCGCGTCCAGGCGCTCGGCGTGAAAGCATGGAACACTACATCAAGCGCCTTGAGCAACTTGAACACATCGCAAAATTGCAGCAAGGTGTTGCGGAGGCCTACGCCATTCAAGCCGGTCGCGAAGTCCGCGTAATTGTGAACGCCAAACAAACCGATGACGCGCGCTGCTTCACCATCGCGCAGGAAATCGCCAAGCAAGTAGAGGCCGAAATGACTTTCCCTGGCGAGATCAAAGTCACGGTTCTACGCGAGCATCGAGCCGACGCCATTGCGCATTAGTCCAACCACAACCCCAGCAGCATAATGACGATCACCACAAGCACTAAACACACATGAAGCCAGTTGCGCTGCAGCGCGAATCCAACGCCCACAATTATGGCGCGTAGAAACGGCATGGCTACGCCGCATAGAATTCCAGCCATCATCAACGCGGCCGCATCCCCAGACCATAGGGCGTGGGTGAAATCCGAAAGTGAATGCCACGCGGAAACCGCGTCGCAAATTTGTACGTGCGACAATCGGCGGGACCACGCCACTCCCTGCCCAACGCAGATCAAGGTGATGGATATGGCGGCGATCACCCACAGTGCGCGGCGCTGAATTCGCTGTAAAAAACACTGTAATTGGCGAGATTGCAAATACTCGGCCTCCTCCATCAGGTTGTGAAGTTGCTGGGTCACTTCAACAACTCCCTGCCGCCCGTAAATATCATTTGCAGACCCACACATAAAATCACCACAAGAAAAATTTTCTTGAGCATGGATATATGAATTCTTGGAACGAGCCATGAGCCAAACATGGCGCCTGGAATAATTCCAATCAACACGGGTCCGGCGATTGTTGGGTCCACCATCCCATCGCGCAAATACACCATCACACCGGAGGCGGCCGTAATGCCAATCATAAAATTGCTGGTGATGGTGCTCACGCGAAATGGCATGCGCATGCATGTGTCCATGGCCAACACCTTGTATGCGCCGGAGCCAATGCCCAACATGCCGCTCAGCATGCCGGCGATGGTCATAATTCCTAGGCCTGCGGGCACTCGTTGCACGTGGTATACGCGAATCCCATGGCTTGTTTCCTGAATGCCATCGAGTTGCATCACGCGTCCCCACCATGATTGCGGCAGTGTTTTTTGGGCATCTGAAATATTGCGAATTGACAGCGCCGCTGTGGCCAACAAACTTAATCCAAACAACATGGTCAACATATCCGCCGGCACCATGGTGGCCAGCATGGCGCCCACAATGGCGCCAAGCCCAGCGACAACCTCCAGGGTCATACCCACGCGATAATTGCTCATGGAATCGCGGCCGCGAACCAGCGCCGCCGCGCCGCTGGTGGCAACAACCCCCACCAAACTTGCGGCAATCGCGCTCTTGACATCCACACCCAGAACCGAAACCAAAATTGGGATCAAGATCACGCCGCCACCAAGACCCAACATAGCTCCAACGCAGCCGCTGAGAATGCTTACCGCAATAATGATCAAATCAAATAGAACTGGATTGTTGGCCTGCACAATGACTGTTGTAGCAAATTTTGGAGTGGCAATGCGTGGCAGCAAAATATTTCGGTACCGAACAGATGCGCTGGTCAATCAATTCCATCCGTAAAAAAATATATTTAGCACATGGGTACACTTTTGACATGATTCAATTTCTTTTATCTATTGGCGTTTGCGCCAACGCTTTGCAAACCACCGTCGCATCCAACGCAACCGTCCCTGCCAACGGCGTAAGCTTGACTGTGTATTCCAGCGCCGACGCCGCTAGCTTTGACCCACAAACATGGATCGCGCAGCAACGCCAGGGCTACAACCCCACCGCCGCCTATGAAGTGCCTGGCTTTGGCGTAATCCGTGAAACGCGAGCTGTACAAATGCCGCAAGGTGCGGGCAGCCTGGCCTTCACAGATGTGGCAGCCTTTATTGATCCAACCACCGTGTCCTTTGAGGATTTAACCGACCCAACCACCATTGTCACGAATCAACGCTTTGAATTTGACCTTGTCAGCCCGCAAAAGTTGCTGGAAAAATATGTGGATCAAAAGATTTCCGCGTTGGTCGATATGCAAACCACGCCCATGCGCGTGGATGGAACGCTGCTGGCCGCGCGCAATGGCCAACTTGTTGTGCAAGGCGCGAATGGCGGCGTGCAAATTGTGAATCAATCAAACACCACGCTTACGCTTGGGGCGCTGCCTGGCGGGTTGCGCACGCGTCCAACGCTGTTGTGGGATGTTTTTGCCGCGAAGTCCGGCGAGCATCAGGTTCGGACCAGTTACCAAACTTCCGGCATCACCTGGCGCGCCGATTACAACTTGATCATTGACCCCACGGATACCAAGGCTGATATGACGGCTTGGGTTTCCCTGCTCAATGTTTCTGGTCGAAGTTACGACAATGCACAATTGAAATTGATCGCAGGCGATGTGCAACGCGCCCAAAGCAATAATAATCGGGGACGCGGCGCGCCCATGATGGCCAAGGGCATGAATCTGCAAGAGGACCCCGGCTTCCAGGAGAAGGCATTCTTTGAATTTCATCTGTACACATTGCCGCGCTCCGCCAACATTCCAGACAATGCCAGTGAGCAAATCGCCCTGTTTCCTACTGCCCGCAATATTCCCGTGGAAAAACTTCTGGTATATGAAGGTTCAGATATGAACGGATTTGGTGGCGGCATGATTGACCAGCCAGAATTTGGCGCCATGGGAAAAACCAAAGTGGATGTGTTTGTGCGTTTTAAAAACGAAAAAGCCGCCAACTTGGGCATGCCCCTTCCAGCTGGCAAATTGCGCGTTTCCAAGCGCGACGACGCCGATGGAACACTGGAATTTATTGGCGAGGATTTGATCGGCCACACGCCCAAGGATGAAAAAGTGCTCGTGCGCCTGGGCAGCTCATTTGATGTGGTTGGCGGACGCACCCAAACAGATTTCAAGTCCGACCGCGCGCGCCGAGAAATGACCGAGTCCTTCAAAATTGAAATTCGAAACCGCAAGGACAAGCCTGTCACCGTGCTGGTGCGCGAGCCGTTGTATCGCTGGAGCAATTGGGAAATCACAACCACCAGCCAGCCCTTTGAGAAAATGAATTCGTCCATTATTGAATACACACTTGATGTACCCGCCAACTCCGAAAAGTTGATCACCTACACCGTGCGTTACCGATGGTGATTTGCAACCGCTCCTTCAGGCAATCAACTATGGTCATTTCATGAGTCTCATTCTCTGTCAAATATTCTGGCATTTCCATTGCAAACCCTTACGGAAATAAAAGCCATTCTTGCCTCGCGCGGCTTGCGGCCCAAGCATCGCTTTGGACAAAACTTCCTGCATGACCACAATGTGCTGCGCGCACTTATGAAAGCCGCCAACATTTCTGCTGGCGAAGTACTTCTAGAAGTTGGTCCCGGCACAGGTGCGCTCACGGATCTTCTGGTGCAAGCCAACGCGCAAGTGATCGCCTGTGAATTGGACCGCGATTTGGCCGCATTCAACCGCGAGCGGTTTGGCGCCCGCATTTCCCTCATCGAAGGCGATTGTCTGGCTGGCAAGCATTCCCTGAATCCTCTACTCACCAAGGCCATCCAGGGCCGTCCATTTCGCATGATCGCCAACTTGCCCTATCAAGCGGCAACGCCGCTCATTGCCATTTTGCTCAATGACTTTCCAAACTGCATGGGCATGCATGTCACTATTCAACGCGAAGTGGCGCAGCGACTCACCGCGGTGCCCAATACCAGCGAAATGGGCTTGCTCAGCGTGATGGCACAATTTTACGCTCGCATACAGACGGTCGCTGAAATTCGTCCTGGAAGTTTTTGGCCCGAGCCCGAGGTCACCAGCGCCATCATTGAAATTACTCCGCATCAACCACGCCCCGCGCTGCCTCAGTATTTGCACAAATTATTGGAGCGCGCATTTCAACATCGGCGCAAACAGCTTGGATCAAGCCTGTCGGCGCACTTTGCGTTACCCGCGCAATTTGACCGCCTACGCAGACCAGAAACCTTGTCCGTTTCAGAGTGGGTGGCGTTGGCTAATTTTCAAAGCATCGCGCCGCGACAGAATTCATAAGGGCTACGCCCCCACGCTCGCCTCACGCACTCGATTCACCAGCAGGATCTGTTGTATTTTTAAAAGCCATACGCAGTGTGTTTCCTGGTGGCACATGCTCTATTTCGCTCATGTATGCGCGCATCAGCATTAAGCCGCGTCCCGATGGAATTTCCAAATTTTCCTCGGCGGTTGGATCAGGAACGCCCTCGGGATCAAAACCCTCGCCCTCATCTTGAATTTTAAACTCCGCTTTTTCATGGTCAATCTTGCAAAAGAACTTCACCACCTTGCCGGGTTCGCTGCGGTTGCCATGTCGAAACGCGTTCACAATGGCTTCTTCAAGACACAGACGAATGGCAAAGTGCGCAAACTCCGAGTATTTGCAATCCACCAGAGCCGCGGCGACAGCCTTCTGCACTTTTTCAAGGTCAGTTTTTAAATTCGTGAGAATTTGATCTTGAATGTAGGGCTCGCTTCTCAATGTTCTTGATCCACGATTTTTAATGAAATTTACTTGAAACTTTTCATTGCAAGATCGGCTCTTTCCACAATCTGAAACATTTTGTTGAGCTTGGTGATTTTGAATATTTCAAAGATTGGCTTAGAAATATCGCTTAAATATAATTGGCCTTCTCTGACCCGAATACGATTGTGACAAGTGATCAACACGCCAAGTGCGGCCGAAGACAGGTGCTCGACGCCTTCAAATGAAATCACAAGCCTTGGCTTTATTTCAGCGTCAATGGCAACAACAATATCTTTTCCAATTTGGTGAATAACGGTCTCATCAATAATGCTGCGCTGGGTGAAAGTCACCTTTTTCACGCCCGAGTGGTCAGTAATTTGAATGACGCTTGCTGAATTATTCATGCACTTCTCCACAGATAAAATTTATAAAAGTAAGGTGCGGGCATTTTCCTGAAAATCACATACCCGCGTCGGAACTTGTTCCATTGAGTTGATTGCGCAAACCGGGGAACAAGACATCCTCGGTTTCTTGTTGAATCAGAATTTCGGGGCGAATCATGAGCAAGAGCGTCTGTTCTGTTTTGTTGTTGATCCGATTTGTGAAGAATCGATTGACCACTGGAATCTTGCTCATTACAGGAACACCTACTTCAACTTCAAAGTCGGTTGTCACTCGCTGACCACCCAGAACTGCCGTGCCTTTGTCTGGAACAGTGATTGTGGTTCCAATGGAGGTGTTCTGAAAGTTTGGCGTTTGAAATGTATTTTTTGCAACCGAACCTTGTCCAGTGAACGAACCACTGGCGGTTGTAATGGCTTGTTGAAAATCAACTTGACTGAATGTGACTGGTCCTTGCAGCTGAAAACTCACATTCAGGCTGACATAGCGCCGATCGGCGCTAATAACACCCTGCAAACCCAGAGCAAATCCAGATGAAATTTGACTTACAATTGGGGTAGATGTTGCGCCGCCAGAGGCGTTGTCAAATCCAGAAACATACGATTGGTTGTCGGTCACCGAGATAAATGAAATTTGCCCGTTCTGCATTGTCAACCGTGGAGATGTCACAAGCACATTGCGTTGATCGGCCTGCGTGGCGCGAACCAACAAATCCACTTGAACATCATCTAGGAATGTCATGCCAACCGTCATCGCTGGATTTGCAAGAGCTGCCGCACCAAAGACTCCCTTGATACCAGCAGCGCCAAGCGTGTTCACAAGTGGCAAGCCTTCTTGTTGAACATTGATGGCTGAAAGACCATTGCTCACACTACCATTGGCGTATGTATTGCCATTTTTCACCACGCCAACTGGAACGCCAACGGGTCCTGTTTGATACTGAATCTGACCAGGGGAGCCTGGATTAGGCAAACCAATTGCTTGACCTGTGGCAACCGCATTTCCCGCAGTCGGGTTGCCGATACCAGTGAACACCACGGGATTCTTCAAAGCGCCGACAGTACCTGTACCGCCCTGCTGAAAGAAGAAGTCGCGCAGGTTGAAATTTGGATCCGCTTGAAGCGCGTTTTCATACTGGGCATTATTGGCGTTGAAATAAATATCAAAATCCAAACCGATTTGCTCAAACCAATCGGTATCAATTTTGAGCACGCGCACTTCGACATTGATTTGCAATGCCAAGTCATCTCGCAATTGCTTCAGCAAATCCGCAATGTTGCGATGCGTATCAAGCCGAGCCGTGATGACAAGCTTGGTATCAAATGGTTCCATGGTGGCACCGCTGTTCCAAGCTTCAGGATCAACTGTATTTTGAATCAATGTCTTCAAAATACTGACTCGACCACTTTTACCATCCTCTGTGATAAATGGTTGCAGGGGAAATCCCTCACCGCCGGCACCGCCGCCACCGCCACCACCGCCACCACCGCCGTTGACCTGAAGTGGTGGCACAACCACCGTGTCTGGGTACTTGAAGACCAAATCCGTCAGGTCATAAACCCGCGGCCTTTTAGACTCCGGAAGATTTTGCAAGGCCTTGATAGTGGTCACAACTACTTGGCCATCCATGATTTCGAAAACAGGATGCTCAGACTCTCCAATTTGCTCAAGGATCCGTTCAAGCATGACATTAGGGCTTATGTTTCCGCCCTCAAATAAAACTGGGGTTTCCTTGGTCACTTCATATTCTGACAAGGCTTTCCAATTCACATGAAACGGAATGCTTCCAGCCGCCTCAAAGCATGTATTCAAAACAGATTGAATGGGAGTTCCCACATCGGTGGTGTCTGCTGTTGAGCCGTAGGCCACAACTTTCTTCATGCGCTTGGCGATATCCAAATCCGCCTGAGAGCGCTGCGTACCCACTGGCGCAAATTCTGGATTTGTATTGCTAAAAGAAAGCGTTTCCCAATCTTCCTTGGAGGGATAGGTCATCAAAGAATTGGTGCTTCTTGGTCCATCTCCAGCCAAATTAATCTTGGGTGGAATTGCGGCCTGCATATCCTGCAACATAATCTGGCCATAGCCAGCGTTGCGCTGCCGCTGTGCGTCAGCCCATTGGCGATACATCTTTGTACTTTCAAGAACATCGCGTAAAGCCAGCGCCGCGGGGTTGCTTGGATCTATGAACAGAATCTGATCAATGACCTGCAAAGCCTCGTCATACTTCAATTCCATTTGCAATTGGCGAACACGCATCAGCATTTCGCTAATGGTCGCAAGGCGCTTCTGCTGCGCCATGCGTTGCGTGTCAGTGATTGACTTTTGTGCGTCTGCGCGCTGCTTCGCTTGATCAAGCTGCTGGCCAATCAGTCGTGACTCGTTAATCTGATCGATCAGTGTGGAAGCCCGCTGGTTCATGGCTTGCAATTCGGCGGAAGCAAGAATGGTGCTGTCAACATTGAGCGATTGCTTGGCCATATTGGCGTCGGTTTGCGCGCCCACATAATCGCCACGATTGAGTTTTTCACCCGCGCTAAACATGTTATTTTCAAATTCAACTCGGAGCTTTTGGCGCCGAACCGTGATGTCGTCGCTGACATTGTCAAGCAAACTACCGCTGCCCTGACTTAACTTGGATTCGGATTCTTCCAGACCTTTTTTAGCCTCTAGATTAGAGGGATTTGCGTTTAGAACAATGGTCCATTGGTCAATCGCTAGCCGCCATTGTGAATCCGCCATTGCAGCGCGGGCCTTTATCAACGCCTGTTCAGGATTAGAGCCGTCAGCAAGAGATGGCGGCGTGACTGGTTGACTGACAGAAGTATCCAACAAGTCATCTGGAGTTGTAGTGGGCTCAGAACCTGGAACAGGCTTTTGCTTTGGACTTGGAACCTCTGGTTCATCTTTGGCTGGAGGAGCGTTTGGATTTCGTGGCGTTTCGCTTGGTGGCGGTTCAATTGGATCATTTTGGGCGATTGCGCTTTGAGTAAACCCATGATTCAAAAGTGGAAGTGTTGGCGCCCATGCAAGAAGCGTTGCAGTTGCAAGCAGACAAAAATTGCTTCCGCGGAAATATTTGGGTTCCGTCATTAGTCGAGACATCTTTGGGGCTCCGAGCGTTTGCGCTCGCTTGTTCATTTTTAAAGTGTGTGGTGAATGAAGTTAGGGGTCGTAAGACATCGTTTCGAAGAACCCAACCACGCGGTTCCTTACAAGTGGCAGAAGGTACCTTCCTTGCCAAAAACCCGCAACAGTACCCAAGAAGGGCTATACAAATTTCACATTGTGGATAAATACAGCTTCTGAAGTGAAGGCCGCCCATCGCTACACTCGCAGTAATGGCGCAAGAAACCCCAAAAACCGCTCGCTTAGCCTTGGAAGATGGAACGGTCTTTCATGGCAGTGGATTTGGGGCAATTGCCCCCACGCAAACCACCTTGGGCGAGGTGGTATTCACGACCGCCATGTGCGGCTATCAAGAGGCGTTAAGCGACCCAAGTTTTTCGGGACAAATTCTGGTCATGACGCCCACGGAAATTGGCAACTACGGGGTCAATGATGAGGATGTTGAAAGCGCCAAGCCCCAAGTCGCTGGATTTGTCATTCGCCAACTTTCTGGGCGGCATTCGAATTACCGCGCAACACAGGACCTCGGCGCGTGGCTGATGGCGCATGGCGTGCCAGGTATTTATGGCATTGACACGCGCGCGCTAGTTCGCAAGTTGCGCACGCAAGGCGCGCTGCGCGGCGTGATCAGCTGCAATTCGACAATAAGCGACGAGCAGTTGGTGGCCAAGGCAAAATCAATTCCATCCATGGCTGGACAAAATCTGGCGGCGCGCGCAAGTCCCAAGTCGCAAGGAACATGGACGCAAACTCTGGGCGAGTGGGCCGCCGCACGCGATGAAATAAAAACTGACGGCGAGAAAAAATTTAAAGTAGCTGCGCTCGATTGCGGCGCCAAGCGAAATATTTATCGCCATCTTGCGCAGCGCGGTTGCCATGTGATCATGTTGCCGCACAACGCAAGCGCGGCCGATATTCGCGCACTCAAGCCCGACGGACTTTTCATTTCCAATGGTCCAGGTGACCCCGCTGCCGTGGCCGCCACGGTTGCCACTTTGCGCGAAATTGCGGGCGAAATACCCACATTTGGAATTTGTCTTGGGCATCAATTGTTGGCCCTTGGTTTGGGAGCAACCACTTGGAAGCTGAAGTTTGGGCATCGCGGATCGAATCAGCCTGTGCGCAATGTATTCACGGGGCGCGTCGAAATCACCAGCCAAAATCATGGCTTCTGCGTTGATGAGATTTCGCTGCGCGCGGTTGGTGGTGAGCCCACACACATTCATTTGAACGACGGAACCCTGGCGGGTTTTCGCCACACGACCAAACCTATTTTCTGCGTGCAGTACCACCCTGAAGCCAGCCCCGGTCCCCACGAGTCGTCGTATTTGTTCGACTGCTTCATTGACATCATGCGTACGCGTGCGCCAGTGACCGCACGGCAAATGGAAGCTCACCAATCCGCCTCCGCGCGCGTGGCCGCGACGGCAACGGCGTAATCGGCGCACCATGCGCGGCCTTTACGACGAGCCAGTTTGCAAACACATTCTTGTGGCTGTGGAGCGCGGCGTTGATCGCTATCCCGACGGCCTCACCTACGGCGTGCCGCAGTCGCTGCAACGAGTTGGTATTGGTCATCGCGTACAAGTTCCACTGGGCCGTGGTGACTCCCGCACATTTGGTTGGGTGGTGAAAGAAATCCCACAAGAGCAAGCCAACGCTATTGCGCCGGATCGGATGAAGTCCATTCTTGGCATAGAGGACACCGCGCCGCTACCAGGGCAAATTGTTGAATTAGCCCGTTGGATCAGCGTGTATTACTGCTGCCCGCTTGGCGTGGCACTGGCGGGAGTACTGCCGGCAGCGGTTAAAAAAGCCATTGGCCTAGTGCAATCCACTTGGATTGAGCTGACCGATTTGGCCGAGGCGGCGCTGATAACGCCTCAAGTCGCCACCAAGCGCAGCAAAAATTCGAAGGAGCTTGCAAATGGAAATGCTCCAAATGACAACATTTCATCAAGTACGCAAAGACCCATACGGCTTTCCGTGGCGCACAAACGCATTTTGCAAGTGCTGCGCGACACGCCGTCGCAACTTCGCCCCGTTGATTCGCGTGAACTTTTACACAAGGCCGCCGTGTCCACGCGCGCGCCACTTGCTGCGCTCTTAAAGGCCGGTCTTGTGAGCGCCACAAAGCGGTCTAGCGTCCGCGCGAGCTTGCTGACACCAGAAAATGTGCCGCAGGATTTTTCCAAGGACCGCCCCGCGCTCACCGCTTCACAAGGCGCGGCGGTGAGTTCCATTCACGCCACCAGCGCCGCAGGATTTTCGCAGCATCTTTTATTTGGCGTCACGGGAAGTGGAAAGACAGAGGTGTATTTACAACTCATAGAACTATGCAGAAACGCCGGCAAAACAGCCATTTTATTGGTGCCAGAAATTTCACTCACGCCCCAAACCACCGCGCGCGTGTTGCGGCGGTTTCCAAACGACCGCGTGGCTATTTTGCATTCTGGTCTGACAGCCGCGCAGCGCAACCAACAGTGGACCATGGTGGCGAGCGGCCAGGCAAAAATAATTGTGGGCGCGCGCAGCGCCATCTTTGCACCAGTGCCCGATGGCGAACTTGGCTTGATCATGGTCGACGAGGAACATGATTCCTCTGGCTATAAACAAGATCAAGCGCCGCGCTATCACGGACGCGACGTGGCCATTCGCCGCGCACAAATGGCGGCGTGTCCAGTTGTGCTTGGAAGCGCGACTCCAAGTTTGGAAAGTTGGTGCAACGCAACCCAGCGCGGCATCAGCACGCTGCATCGCTTACCAGAGCGAGCGCCCGGTCTGGTCACGCCAACCGTGGAAATCATTGACTTTTCGCAGGATATGAAGCACTTTCGCGACAAGCGCGTGCACTTGCTTGGGGCGCGTCTGGCAGATCGTTTGGCGTATGTCATTGAGAGTGGCGGTCAAGCGCTCATGCTTCTGAACCGTCGCGGCTACGCCAATTGGATTTCATGCGCCGCGCGTTGTGGCTGGATGATGCGCTGTCAACATTGCGATACAGGAATGATTTGCCACGCTGGTCCGCGCACGCGATTTGTACGCTGCCATCACTGTTTGACTGAACAACTTCTTCCGCACACTTGTCCATCTTGCAAAATGGGAGTGACCGTGTTTGGCTTAGGCACGCAGCGCGTCGAGGAGGAGTTGGCGCATGTGCACCCTGCGCTGGCCCAGGAGGGTGCGGTGTTGCGCGTGGACGGGGACACCATGCAGAACAGCCAGGATATTTATCAAGCGCTTGAGCGCTTTGCGAGTGGGGAAGCCAAGGTTCTGGTGGGAACGCAAATCATCGCAAAAGGCCTTGATTATCCCAATGTTCGGCTGGTTGGCGTGGTCAATGCCGACACCGCCATCAACTTGCCGGACTTCCGTGCGGCGGAGCGAACGTTTCAACTTGTCAGCCAAGTGGCGGGTCGCTGCGGCCGTGGCGCGGGTGCGGCGCAGGCAATTGTGCAAACATTTCAACCCGACGCGCTTCCTATTCGCTTGGCTGCCGCCCATCAATTTGAGGAGTTTGCAAAACAAGAACTCGCTTCGCGCAAGCAATTTGACTTGCCGCCGTACAGGCGCATGGCCCGCATTGTTGTCAAGCATGAAACGCTCGACCGCGCTCAAAACATTGTCGCTGAAATCCGCCGTGCGCTTGAGCAATTACCCCAGGCCACGGGCACGCACTTTCGCGGACCGCTGCCTTGCCCCATCGCGCGCATTGCGGATCGCTTTCGCTTTCAACTTGAAATACTGGCCACGGACGCAAACGCTTTGCAGCGCCTCATGGCCGCGGCGCGCAATCAATCCATCTTTCCAAGTGGCGATTTGTGCGCCGTGGATATTGATCCCGTCGCGCTGCTCTAGACAGAAGCGGCGCTTCCGCTCGCTTTCATGGGCAAATATCGCTAGAATGACGCTGTTTAGCCGGCAATGTGTCAATCCATTTTTCACTCGATTGCCACGCCATAAAAGCACTATCTTTGAAAGCGATATTTGGAGCATTCTTCAGTGAGCAACAGCGCCTCTTCCAATCCCTCCCCATCGCCACAACACGCCGCCGCGTCAGTGAACGGTCTTGATCCCACATTGCTTGAAGCGTTGTACGCCGATTGGCAGCGCGATCCCGCGAGTGTGAATCAAGAGTGGCGCAGTTTTTTTCAAGGCTTTGAACTTGGCTTTGAACGCTCTCCAGATCCAACCTCCACAGCAGCCACCACATCAACCACCCGCGACACGCCCGCGAACGCTCCAACCGCTGCGCCTTCTCAATCGCTAGAGCGCGGCACGCAAAGCAAAGTCGACGGTCTCATTGACGCTTATCGCTCACTTGGGCATTTGGCGGCATCGCTCGATCCGCTTGGCGTAGAGCGTCCATTTCCAGAGGAGCTGCAACTTGAATCCTTCGGCCTGACCGACCATGATTTAGTGACTTCGTTTGATCCCGGAACGCTGCCGCTTGCCAATCCAAGCTCGCTGACCGAGATCATTAATTTGTTGGAAGAAACATATTGCCGCCACATGGGCGTTGAATATCAACATATTCAAGATCGCCAACAGCGGCGATGGCTGCAGCAGCGCATGGAAAGCGTGCGTAATCAGCCAAAATTCGACGTTTCTGTGCGCAAGCGATTGCTGGAACGATTGGTGGCGGCGGAAGGATTTGAATCATTCCTAGAGAAGCGATTTATTGGCAAAAAGAGATTTGGTTTAGAGGGTGGCGAAAGTCTTATTCCACTTCTGGACTCCATTATTGATCAAGGCCCAGCGCTTGGTGTTCGTGAATTTTCATTTGGCATGGCGCACCGCGGACGCCTGAATGTTCTAGCAAACATTTTGGAAAAACGTTTCGACCAAATCTTTACCGAGTTTGACGAAGCCTGGACAGAGGATTTTCTTTCCGGCGGCGGCGATGTGAAATATCATCAAGGCTATTCAAGCGATGTGAAGACCTCTAGTGGCCAGCCGCTGCACATCACGCTGGCCGCCAATCCAAGCCACTTGGAATTTGTTTCAAGCGTGGTCATGGGTCGCTGCCGAGCCAAACAACGACTAGCCAACGACACCGAGCACCGAACCAGTGTTGTGCCAATTCTCATCCACGGCGACGCCGCGCTTCCGGGCCAAGGCGTAGTCGCCGAATGTTTCAACATGATGCTTCTGCCTGGCTTCACCGTGGGCGGAACCATTCACGTGGTGATCAACAATCAGGTGGGTTTCACCACAGATTCAAAGGATTTATTCAGCGGCCGCTACTGCACCGATATTGCCAAAATGGCAAACACGCCCATCTTTCATGTCAATGGTCAGGACCCCGAAGCTTGCGCATGGGCCGCTCGGCTTGCCATTGAATGGCGCCAATCGTTTGGCACCGACATTGTGGTGGATATGTGGTGCTATAGAAAGAATGGCCACAATGAAACCGACGAGCCTTCATTCACACAACCACTGATGTACCAATTGGTGCGCAAGCAAATTACGGCTACCACGCATTACGCCAATCGCTTGCAGCAAGAGGGTGTGGTCACCTCGGATCAAGTTGAAAATCTCAAGAGCAATTTGTTCGCGCGCATGGATGAAGCGCAGACGCGCACCAAGAAGACTCCGGTCGTTCCAGGCAAAAAACCGTTCGACCATATTTGGGCTGGACTCACCGAGGCCTACTCCGATACGCCAATTGAAACCGGCGTGAAAGAAAGCCGTCTGAAAGAAGTCGCGTCAACGCTTGCACGCGTACCCCAGAATTTTGTGGCGCATAAAAATGTATCGCGCTTGTTGGAAATTCGCGGCAAGCTTGGCGGCGATGTTGGCGTGGATTGGGGTCTTGCGGAAATGCTGGCCTACGGAACATTGCTGCTTGAGGGCCACCCCATTCGTTTGACTGGTCAAGATGTGGAGCGCGGAACATTCAGCCATCGCCACGCGGTTGTGACCGACCAAGTCACCGGCGCGGCGCATGTGGCGCTCAATGAAATCAGCGCGAATCAAGCCAAATTCTGCGTACACAACTCGCCGCTCACCGAACAAGCCGTGGTTGGATACGAGTACGGCTACTCGCTCACCGATCCGCGCATGTTGATCTTGTGGGAGGCGCAATTTGGCGACTTCTGCAATGGCGCACAGATCATCATTGATCAATTCATCGCCAGCGCGGAAACCAAGTGGCAACGATCAAGCGGTCTTGTTCTTCTGCTGCCCCATGGTTACGAAGGCCAGGGACCAGAGCACAGTTCATCGCGCGTGGAGCGCTTCCTGCAATTGTGCGCCTCCAACAACATGGTGGTATGCCAGCCTTCCACCACGGCGCAAATATTCCACTTGTTGCGCCGGCAAATGAAAGTGAAGTTCCGCAAGCCGTTGATTGTGCTCACGCCCAAAAGCATGCTTCGATTGCCCGCGGCTTCCAGCGCGCCAATTGAATTCACCAAGGGCGCGTGGCAGCGAACATTGGCGGACACCGCGCCCGAGGCGGCGGTCAACGCGCAAAAATTGTTGTTCTGCAGCGGCAAGCTGTACCACGATCTTGTTGCGCAACGCGCCAAAAGCAAGGCCACCAATATTGCCATTGTGCGCGTTGAACAATTACATCCATTTCCCGCGGACGAAATTCAAAAACATTTGGATCAGCACCCAAAAGCCAATGTATTTTGGGTGCAAGACGAGCCGCGCAACATGGGCGCGTGGCGATTTGTGCAGGGCCGCATGATCGATCATTTTGCGGATCGCCCCATGAAATATATTGGCCGACCAGATGGCGCAAGCCCGGCTGTTGGCAGCTTAAAAATGCACGGCCATCAACAAGAAGCCATTTTTGCCGAGGCGGTTGGCGCAATTCCAATCGCCAACGACGCCGCGCACAACGACAAAAGCGACAAAGAATCAACGGAAAAATCACCCGCGGGCACAAAGCACTGAACACTTCGTAAACACCCAAGCATGGAGCCACTGGAATGATTGATATTGTGATACCAAGTCCTGGAGAAAGCATCACCGAAGTTCGTCTTGGCGCGTGGAAGCACGGCGACGGCGAGTGGGTTGAAAAAGACGAAGTCCTCACGGAGATTGAAAGCGACAAGGCCACGCTGGAAATTTTGGCCACAGCTTCGGGCGTGTTGAAAGTGTCCGCGCAAACTGGCGATGATCTCAAGGTAGGCGCCGTTGTGGCGCGCATCGACGAGAAGGCCGCGCGTCCCGCAGGCTCCGCCCAACCCCCCGCTCAACCCGCATCGACGCATTCCGCCACCAAGGCAAATACCCCCGCGCACAAAGAAAATTCCGCCGCTGTTGTTGAACCCAAAGTCACCAGCGTTGCGCGCAAGATGGCTGTAGACAAGGGAGTTGATCTTGGCACCGTTGAAGGCTCCGGTCCTGGCGGTCGCATCACCAAATCGGATGTTGAGCAGGCACGCACAACGCCCACAAAATTGGTCGCACCAAACGCGCCAACATCGCCTTCGACCACCAGCGCGCAATCTTTACCCGCCACCGGTGCCCGTGGTATGCGCCGCGAGCGCATGACTAAATTGCGCCAGCGTATTGCCGAGCGTTTGGTCAGCGCCAAAAACACCGCGGCCATGCTGACCACTTTCAATGAGGCTGACATGAGCCAAGTCATGCGCCTGCGCGCCGAGCACAAGGAGGCCTTTGAAAAGCGCCACGGCACCAGCTTGGGCTTTATGGGTTTCTTTGTGAAGGCCGTGGTGGGCGCACTTGAAAAATTCCCGCGCCTCAATGCCTTCATTATTGCAGACGAGGTTGAGTACCACGACTTCATCGATGTCTCGGTGGCTGTTGGAACCGACAAGGGGCTCATGGTTCCGGTGCTGCGCAACGCCAATCGCCTTTCAATCGCCGAAGTGGAGCGCAACATTCGCGAACTGGCCATGAAAGCCCGCGACAACAAACTCACTGTTGATGACATGACTGGCGGAACATTCACCATCACCAATGGTGGCGTATACGGCAGCCTTATGAGCACCCCAATTCTCAATCCACCGCAGTCTGGAATTCTTGGCATGCACGCCATTAAAAATCGCGCTGTGGAAGACCCAAAAAATCCTGGGCAAGTCGTCATTCGCCCCATGATGTATTTGGCCCTGAGCTACGACCACCGCATTGTGGATGGATCCGAAGCCGTTGGATTTCTAGTGGACATTAAAAATGCCATTGAAAATCCAGAGCGTCTGCTGTTGGATGTCTAAACACAAGCGCTTGCGAAAATTGCACCGCGCTGTTTGTTTCTTTCAAGGTTGACAATTCAAATCGCACACGCGCAGCGCGCGTTCAATGTCGATCGGGTTCGCCGCGCTCACGCGCCGCAATTTTGGCCTGTTTCTCGGCCTGATCTGGAGCAACGCCCATGTAATTCAAAACTTCATCAATCATGTCACGGCACACCGGTCCAGCAATTGAACCGCCGTAATGCCCCTTGGATTTATCTGGATCATCAATCACCACCAAGCACACAATCCGCGGATTCTCAAATGGCGCGCCTGCGATAAACGAACTTACATAGCGATCTTCAAAATAGCCCTTGCCTTGACCCTTTGGTTTGGGCAACTGCGCGGTGCCAGACTTGCCAAACATTCTGTAAAACTCGCTCTGCGCCTTGCGTCCGGTGCCCTCGGTCATCACTCCCTCCATCGCCTCGCGCGCAGTCAAAGCAACCGCCTCCGCCATAACGCGCCTGCTTGGAACTGCGTATTGATGATTGTTCACGCCATCACTCCCTAATGACAAACGCGCTGGAACCATGCTTCCGTCGCGGCAAAATGCCGAGAACGCCTGCACCATCTGAATTGGAGTAACGCCAATTTCGTGACCCATGCACACACTTGTTTGCGTGTAGACCGACCAATTCTTGTGAGAGGTCACCAAGCCTTCGCTCTCACCAGGAATTCCAACTCCACTCTTTTGTCCAAATCCAAAGCGCTGCAGCATTTTCTGCATATCGCTAAATTTCATTTTTTCCGCGGCCGAAGCCATGCCCCCGTTGAGCGACTTCATAAGAACTTTTTTCCAACTCACTGAACCCGTATATTTCACATCGCGAATCACGCGCCCAAACTTGGTGACATAGGGACCGTTTGGTAACTTCACAATTGTCTCCGGCTTAAACACGCCAAGTTCCGTGGCGGTTGCCCACACAAATGGCTTGAATGTGGAGCCGGGCTCATAGGGATCCGTGACATTTCTATTTCGACCTAGCGATGCATGAATCGACCGCGATGGATCCGTGGTCACTTCCTTCCATCCCTTGCGTGGATTCAGGACATCCGCCATGGCAAGAATGTCGCCAGTCTGCACATCCATGATCACGGCGCGTCCGCCGCCCGCATTCCATTGTTTCACGCTAGTGCGCAACAGACGCTCCGCAATTTCTTGCGCCACCAAATCTATGGATAAACGAATATCAACTCCGTCGCTTGGGGGTTGGTAGTCAGTGCCCTCAATCCACAAAGGCTGGCGTTTCACATCGCGTAGAAATACCAACTGACCATCTTTGCCACGAACTTCCGTATTGTGGCGCAACTCGGCGCCCGCTTGTCCGCTGTGCTCCAGACCAACCCGTCCAATCACCATGGCTGCTATCTCACCCGCTGGATATTCGCGAATTCGACGGGATTGAATTCCAATACCTGGCATATTCAAGCCACGAATGGCGTCTACTTGCTCAGGTGTCAACATATCCGCCAATTGCACATAGCGATCGTCCGCACGCTTCTTCAGTAGAAGTTCTATATTTTGCGCTGGTTGGCCAAGTGCCTCGCCAATGGCGAACGCCGCAACCTTGAATGGATCGCCAACCGCCACGGAATCGGGTTCCATCAATTTGCCCTTGCGAATGCGATTCCATCCTTGCTCCCAAATCAGGGCCGGATCTGCAAAAAGTCTTCGGCCCATTAAGCTTGCCGCCAGAACGCGACCGCGACGATCAACAATTTGCCCACGTGAGGCAAGTTCAGGCGCGATACTTTGATGAACTCCGGCCGCGGCAAGAAGCTGCGGATCATCGGCTGATTTCAACCACGCAACACGCGCCGAAATAGCCAACAACAGCGTGGCTGTGGTAAGAACAAGCACGCGGCTCCAAGCGCGAATTCGGCTTGATTGAGTCTCTGAAATGTTCGCAATGGAGTATGAATTCATCCGCCAAATTCCACAGGAATTGCATCGATATCTTTGGTGCCTGGGGTTGTGACCAACCGCGGTTGGGTTGGTGGCGTGGACGCGTCAAGTCTGTGCGGTATGGGTCGCCACTGCGTCTTCATGGAATTCAACGCCATGCGAATTGCATCTGGTCGTACCTTTCTTGCAACTTCGGCGCGATATCGCATTAAATCTCGTTGCTGCTCTATCAATCTCCAGTGTGTCCTAGAAATTTTCGACGCCACCTCGTAACGCTTCTGCCTGGTAGCTAAAAGCGCGGTGGCCATAATTCCAAGACCCAACAAAATGGCGATGACTTTTCCGAACATGGTCCGGTCCTTGAAATTAGTTGGTTTGCGGAATTTGAATGTTCATGCCAGGAGAAAGTGCGGCGGGATTAGAGAGCGTGGTCTTATTCACCGCCGCAATTTCCCGCCACCTGCTTGACTTACCCAATTTATTTTTAGCAATCGAGCCAAGTGTGTCGCCTTTTTGAACAACATACATGGTCTCGGTGTTTGATTTGTCCCGCGCCTGTGTCTCTGATTTCACGGTGACAGGCTTGGACTTGGAATCAACCACTTCGATCACGCCACTTTTGATTGGCTCCATTTCTATGCTCGCAATATCCGCCGCGGCCAGAAGTGGCACTTGATTATTGAATGTTGAACCCATGTTATTGCGAAGTGACGCGCCTTCTTGTTCTTGCGGCGTCACACTTACGCGGGCACCCTTTACAGTGGAAGCCACCACGGCACCCTGGCGAAGTTGTTGCACTGGAGGCAGACGAAGCGTGACACCCTTTCGCAATTTAGTGGCGTTTGGCAGAGCTTTCTTGTTGTATTCAGCAAGCTGTGGCCAAAGCGAACCATCTCCATATTGTTTGAGGCATATGGAATACAAGGTTTCGCCTTGGGCAATTGGATGCAATTGCACTCCAGGCTCACTCTCTTGAACTTCAACTTTAGCCGCTTTACTTATTGGGGCCGTGGCAATCACTATTTCTGCTGCGGGGGTTGGCGCATTTGGAATTGGCTGAATATTTGGATTTTCATTGTGAACACCTTGCCGCACATTTGTTCCATTGGATACTGGACGCGCGTCACCGAATGTGGTTCTTGAAATTGCTTCAGGAACTTGCACCATTGTGGCTCCAGCGGCAGGCGCTATTGATATGGTACGAGTGACACGCGGTTCGTTGGTGGCAAGATTCGCGCTACCTTGTCTTTGCGCCGTGCTGAAATGATCGCTAACAAGTATGCCCACGAAGAGCAGAAGTCCAAATCCAACAACCATGGCCAATTTATTTTCTCGTGTCATTTCGCATCCTTGCGTTGTGGCAAACTTTATTTTTCCAATGATTGAATGCCGATTATTTGTTCACAATAATTTATCAACACCAGTGAAAGAGATCTCCAGATCTTGCAAGCCAATCCACTTATATCCCAACCATCCGAACCGTGCGAAGTTTGGCGGAGCGCGATCTTGGATTCACGCCACATTCCGCTTCACTTGCGACCAGTGGCTTTCGCCCAATCCGGGTCGCCCATCCTTGGCGTTCCCAATCGGTAAAAGCTCTTTTTATCAATCGGTCTTCTAGGCTGTGGAACGCCAAAAATGCTATGCGGGCATTTTGGGCAAGCCACTGCTCCAATGTGCCGCCACCATCAGTGGGAACGCCTGATGCGCCCTTTTGGCGCAATGGGTCCGCAATTCGTGGGTGATTTGTTTGCATGAGCCCTTGGTCACGATGGTGAAATGTGGCTATTTCCCGCTGAAATATGGCTAAAAGTGACTCTAGCGCCTCCAGTTCCTTATTCACGGCAATTCGCAAAGCCATAAAGGTTCTGGTTGCGGGATGCATGCGGCTGTGCCTGGCCTTGCCCCCATAAGCCGAAACAACGGCTTTGGCCAAGTCGGCAGTGGTCTGAAGCAATCCCAAATCACGAACATAGACAATTCGGCGAGCAATTCTGCGGGAAAATGGGTCTTCACCCAATTGAAAGATCAAATCCGCAAGCTCTCCTTCGGAAATTCGCCCCAGCAACGCCCCCGCGCTTTCGCCCGTGCTTTGGTCAAGCCGCATATCTAGTGGTCCAGGGGCCGAGAATGAAAATCCACGGTTGGGATCACTCATTTGATTGCTGGCAAAACCCAAATCCGCAAGAAACGCATCCGCACACAATGAATGAGCGCGCAGCACCTCCCCAACGCTGGAGAAATTGGCATGCACCGCTATCACCTTTGGAGCTTGGGGTAATGCCCGCACTCTTTCGCTGGCAAAGCGCAAGTTATTTTGATCGCGATCAAGCAGCAGTAAAGTTCCATTACTGCCAATCAGTTTGGCAATGGCTTGCGCATGTCCGCCTCGTCCGGCGGTAGCGTCGACCACCATGTTGCCCGAGTTGAGTGCAAGCCCATCAATAATTTCACGCAGCATCACCGGCTCATGGTCAATGATCTCGGGCAATGCGTCACTCACACTCACGCTTTCTCTTGATTTTGATTTTGATTTGAAGTGTAAGCATTAACTGATTCGGGATTTTTGGAATGTAATTTTTTTATCCATTCCAAGTATCGAGCGCGTTTCACCGCGAACGCGACCACTAACACATATGCCGCCAAACAAAATGCCTCCACAACAATTCCCCGTACTGTTGTCAATAACAGCATTGCGGACATGCCTACTCCAACAATCGTAAAGCCCGCGGCTATGACATATAAAGCGAGCACTGATTTGCGAACACTGCCTCCAAAATAACGTTTGAGCTGGTGATGAATGTGGCTGCTGTCGGCATCCGACATGGATTTCCCCGCAACCTTTCTGCGGATGATGGCCAGGGTTGTATCAAGAATAGGCAAACCAAAACAAATTAAACCAGCGACTGAATATTTTGTTGTCCCGAACTCACCAAATGTCATAATAATGACAACGCTTAAGTATCCAATCAATAAGCTTCCGCAGTCGCCAAGAAAAATAACCGCGGGATTAAAGTTGTAGGGCAAGAACCCAAGCGTTGTTCCAAGCAAAATTAAACTAAGAATAATGCGCGTTCCCGCCAAGCTTGTATCTAGATTTTCAGCAGGCAGTGAATAGGCCATCATCAAACTAATTGTTAGTAAACCAAGGGCCATAATTGTGGTTGTCCCAGTCAATAATCCGTCCAAGCCATCTATAAGATTGGCGGCGTTACAACCACCAATCACAAAAATAGCGGTAATGGCTGTCCCAATCCAGTAATAAAGTTCAGCATTCTGAATCCTAAAATCTCCTATTGAAAATAAAATATCATTGGGCTCTCCAAAAATTATTGAAAGAAATCCAGCGGCCAACTGTGGTCCAACATCTTCGATTGCCAACGCCGCGGCTGCGATCAGTTGTCCTGCTATTTTCAAGCGTGGGTCCCACTTCCAAATATCATCGGCAAGCCCAGTCAGCACAATAGCCAACATGCCCACAACAATGCTCGGTGGAACACCTTGCAACAATGCTGCCTCGCCGTTTAGAAAAATTCCACTTGCCGCAATACCCGCTAAAGCCCCGGCAAAAATGGCAAGTCCGCCTAAATACGCAATTGGGTACGCGTGCTGCTTTCGACCTTGATCTGGATGATCAATAATGTCTGCGGCGATAGCAAGCCACCTAATAATGGGCGTGAACACAAGCGTGGCCAGAAGCGCTGTAATGAATACCGGTATATACCCGGAAAGAAGTTCGATGGGATGCAGCACGGTCCATGTCAAACTATCTGGGTTTGAATTGCCCAAATTCGTGGATGAATTTATAAATTTGTCTTGGATCATGCCGCGTGTTCCTGATGGTGCGCGCCACGCAAAGATCGTGCGATATCGGCAATGGTCGAATCAAGAGGAATGACCGGGGCAAATCCTATGGCGGAACGAATGCGTTCAAGGTTTGGTTGCCGAACTTGAATATCTTCGAATATCTTTCCAAATACTTGCTCATGTGTGACATTTTGAATTTGAGAAATCGACTCGGTGACACGAATCACACGGCTGGCCAGCGCCTGTATTGAAATCATGGCATCCGAACCAATATTGAAGATCCGCCCCATACCCGCCTCCAAGCCAACCAATTGAATCAACGCGGGCACAATATCGCGCACATCACAAAAGCAACGCTGCTGAGAACCGTCACCATGCACTTCCAAGGGCTTGCCCGCCAATGCCGCTTGAATAAATCGTGGCAACACCATTCCCCACTCCCCTTTTTGACGCGGCCCCACCGTATTAAAAAACCGAACAATGACGGTTTGCAAATGTGATTCTGCAACGGCGGCAAGAGCCAGAAACTCATCAAGCGCTTTCGAATATCCATAACTCCAGCGTGCTGAAGTGGTGGGACCAAATAGCACATCATCAGATTCAGAAAACGGCACGCGCAAGCTCTTGCCATAAACCTCGCTGCTAGAGGCAACCAACAATTTGGCGCCATCGCGAATGGCCCAGCGAATAGCCGCGCTTGTTTCATAAATATTTGTTTCAATAGATTGACTTGGGTGCTGCACAATCAAACGTACCCCCACCGCCGCCGCGAAATGATAAATCTCGTCAAAGCGTGGGGCATTGAAATTACCCAACGCATTTGAAACCGTAGTGTGCATAAATTGAAGTCGATCTCCGGCCGTGACCTGAGCGCTTGAAAGATTTTTCAAATCACCGGTTGAAAGATCATCCACAACAACCACGCGGTGACCGCTTGTAAGTAAGACATCAACCAAATGGCTGCCTATAAACCCAGCGCCACCCGTTACAAGAATGTGCTTGGGTGTACTGGTCATGAATCACTATGCAGTCGTTGGCTTAGGCCCTTGATTAGAATCGTCGGTTTCATTTTTTTGTGCGGCTGCTGGCAATTGGAAGGCGGTCGTTTGTGTTGCGTATTCCGCAATTGCCTCGGCGTTCTTTTTAAAGTACCCGCCAGCCGTGTTCTTTGGCCTATTCAACATTGTTCCAATGAAATTACTTTTGGTATCCGCCAGTTGGTACGCCAACTTTGAGACAAGACCCTTTTGATCTTGCCAAGCGCGAACCACCATAATGCTCGCGTCGGATTTGTTGGCCAATACAAGTCCCTCGCCAGCCACAACGCTTGGCGGAGCATCAAGATAGACACGATCAAAATTTTGATGACACCAATCAAGAAACGCGTCCATTTTGTCAGTGTTGATCAATTGAAACGACCGATTGGATGGCGTTCCAGCGCCAATCAAAAATAATCCGCTACCCATATCAGACACAACTTCATTGGGATTTTGACCATTTAAAATATCACCTAAACCTGGCAACAATGGGTTCACGCCAAGCGCCTTTTCAAGGCCGGGGCGGCGCAGATTGGCGCCAACAATCAAGGTTTTTCTTCCTAGTGATGCGTCGCAAGCGCCAAGATTTATAACCATGGTCGTTGTACCTGAATTCGGCATTGGACTCATGACCACAATAACTTTTGCTCCAACCGTAGCCAAGCCCTTGTTAATCAAGGCATTGCTTTGTCTAAAGCTTTCCGCTGTCATGGATTGAGGATTTTCAAATACGATCAATTCCGCGCGCTTGGGCTTGGATGGATCGTCAATAATGTCGGGGATCACGGCAAGAATTTTTCCAGGCAGACCCAACAGATCGCTAGGATATTTGACTCTCTGGTCAAGAATTTCACGGACAAACAGAATGACAATATAAAAGCCAGACAAAATAATGGCAGTTCCAGGAATCATGAACTTCAATTGCGGAAATGTAATTTCTCTAGGCTTGATCGCCCTTTGAAACACTTCAACTCGTTGAGCCTCTTCGCGCAATCGCGCCAAGTTCACATCGTTGATGGTCTGGGAGACGACTTTTCTTTGTTCCTCCGCCTGGTCCAACTGCTCGCGTAGTGTGCCAAGTTCCGCCATGTTCGAGGTGAAATCCTCGCCCAATAACGAGTTTTTCGCAAAGTCCTCTTGCTGCCTGATTAATAGCGTTTCCAGTGATTGAACCGCATTTGCTGCAGACCGTAATTCAGTAAGTTGGTTGCGATCTAGAATTCTTTTACGGCTTTCTTTAACCTGTTTTTCAATGGAATCTTTAGCCGCCTTCAATTGAAGCACTTCAGCGTGCTGACTTTTAAATTGCCGAGTTGCCCCCTCATATCGATGACTCGTTTCCTCTAAATCACGATTTAAGTTCTGCATCACTGAGTCGTTATCTACTTCGCGTAAATCTTCGTCTGATGCGCCCTCAGCACCCGTCGACTTTGCCTCAGCTTGCCGCTGCCGCGACTGTGCGACAGAAAGATCGCTCGTCGTTTGGGCTATTCCATCTCGCAATTTTTCGAGCGCGCGTGAATTTTCGCTTGTTGACTCATTCAAACTTGTCATATTGCGCTCTTTGACAAAATTTTGAATTTCCAACTTTTTGGATGCAATTTGATCATCCAGCTTCTTCTGGTTGGCCTCATAGACGCGAAGAATGGTTGCAAATCGGTTGTCTTCATTCTGCCGAACTTGATTCACATAAGTATTTGCCACGGCGTTCAACACCACGGGTACATCTTCCGGATTGTGCGTCCGCCAAGACAAAACGAAAATTTGCGTTCCTCGCCTATGAGATCCACGCAAATCTTCTTCAAGTTCTGTCGTGGCTTCATCAATATTGAATATATTATTTTCCTCTCGAAATTTGGATTGCTGACTCCATACTGTTTTTTGAACATCTTCCATGGCCAACGCTCTTTGAATATTGTCACGGCTCAGCATGCGTCCCACTTCCGTTTGAGCCATGCGAATAACGGACTCCTCTGATCCCATGTCCTCGGCATTCAAAGCCTGAGCATCCTTGAGTTGATTTCGAATTTGCAAATAAACGGAACCGCTCCACACTTGATAGGTGTACAGAAATACATAATTCAGAATCACGCCAAGAACGGCGCCTATGACAAAAGTGCTAATAATTCCAAATGCGTTTTGTCGCAGCAGTCGAATCGGGTCAATGGAAACAGGCGCGGGCTTGGGACGGGGCGCGGCGTTCGGTTTAGCAATTGGGGCGGGCGTGGGCAGCGCTGATCGACTCATACGAATTTTCCTTTATAACAATTTCGATTCTAAATTTTTAATTTCGACAAGTTGCTCCGCGCTTGGTGATTTGGTCTTGGCTTTTTCTAAATATGCTTTCGCATCCGCTGACCTCTTCAATTGAATAAATGCTTCGGCAATATGGATCATAGAACTTGGGTTCTGGGTCAGGACAATCGCTTGTTGCAATGGGGACAATGCTTCTGCAGGTTTTGAGTCCTTCAAAAGAGCAAAGCCCAAAGTGTCTAGAAAGTCGCCTGAGTTTGGATCTAATTGCACTGCTTTACGGGCTAATTCAACCGCGCGCGCCGAATTAACACCTGACTTAGCAAATAAATAAGCCGTGTTATTCATGGCGCCCGCATTATCTGGAATTAAAACCAGCGCTTTTTCAAAGTACTCCGTTGCCTTGGCAGAATTACCCTCTTTATAATACACATTTCCAATTTGTAAATACTGCAGAGCCTCGGACTGAGCGGCCTCGGGACCACCCTCCGCCTTTGCAAGAGCTGCTGCTCTTTCCATCAATTGAATTGCCGTTTGTAATCCAGCGCTTCCCAATTCTGCATAGAGAGCCGAAAGACCGCTGCAATTCCAATAGTTCAACTCTGTATTTCCAATAATAGATTTAAGAAAAATTTCGGATTCTTGCGGCTTCTTCACAAAACATTGGCCAAGCCCGGCGTACCACATTCCCCATTCGTCAAGCTCCAAATTTCCAGAAGCAATACCATCACTGATTGTTTTGTATCCCGTGCGCAATGCGGCAAGTCCAGATTCTCTTTGTCCAGTGTTCGCCAAACACACTGCCAATAAAATTTGCGCCTTCGGCGACTGCGCAACTAATTTGGAGTTGGCACGCAATAATTTCAAAGCGCCCTCCCAATCTTTCTTTTCCCCGTTCAGCCGCTGATTCACACAACTTATAAATTGCTGAATTTCTGGTTGAATTATAAAGGCGGCGTCAAATGCCGCAGTCGCACTGGTGAAGTTCTTATTTTGCAAATGCAAATTTGCAATCATGGTTTGCCAAGAAGGGTCACGGGGATTCATGCGCGAACCAATTTGTGCCAAGTCAATAGCCCGCTGGAAAGAACCCGTTCTAAAGAGCAATTGAATTAAATCACGTCGCGCTTCTATATTTTGAGGGGCAATAGAGAGAAATTTTTCAACCATGACAATGGCTTCATTTTCCTTTCCCTGCTCAACTAAAACTCTTTGCTTATTTTGAATGCCTGGCCAATAGCCCATTGAAATATCCGTAGCACGATCCGCAGTTCGCTCCGCTTCTTGAATAAATTTAGGATCATGCGTTCGTTGATACATTCTTCGTTCAAAGTCTGAAAGAGAAACCCAACCTTTGGGGGAATTTGGAAGCATTTCAGTCGCACGTTTCAATGCCATTTGCTCCTGGTCCAATTCCTTGTCTGCTATTGCTTTATCTCCATTCATTGCCGCTAACTCTCCGCGCCCCCGATGGTTTGACGCTTTTAAGAGTTGAATTGTGGCTTGTGTTTCTATGGATGGATTTAAGCTTTCGGCTTTCGATAAATATTGCTCGGCTGCATCAAAATCGCGCACACGAGTACAAATTTCCGACAAACGCATCCAAGTGTTCGCGTCATAAATAACATTGGCTTTGGCCACTTTCTCAAGAGCTTCACGAGCATTCTGCCACTGCCCCTTGCTAAACCAATAATCAGCAATCCGAACATCGGCGGACATTATTTTGGGGTCTTGCTGTTTACGAGCCTCGTCAAACGCAACGCGTGCCTCTTCGGGCTTTGCACTTTCGTCGAGATACACCCCAAGACCAACCCAAAGCTCAAGGCTGCTGACATTCTTGGGAATACTGGCAATGTCGCGGCGAAAGGCGGCTTCGCCTTCTTTCTCACTTACATATTTTTTCAAAGCGCGGGCGTTCATGAGAGAGAGCGAGGTGTCTCCAGGAGCTGCTTCTTGCAAAAATTTGATGATTTCAAAGCCTAAATCTGAATTCGCCTTGGAGGCGACAGCAAGCATTTGTTGCATTTTGGGCGTGTTTGCTTCGCGCAAATCTTGTTCGGTAAATTTCTGCGCGCCTTTGCTATCAAGCATTAAATTTGGATCACTTGGTGTTTCCAGCAAAATGCGCGCAAGTTCTAAAGAATTTTTTTGCAGGGCGGGCCGCTCTTGATACAAACGCTTGCGAAATGCAAATACGCCAGATCGATCACCAATTTGGGCTTCCAAATCAAGCCAGGCTAACAACAGTTCGGTGTCATCTGGGTTTATTCGCGACACCTGTTGCAAAACTTGCAATGCTTTCGCCCGATCGCCACTGCGTTGAAGAAGCTCGGCGTACACGCGCGCGGTAATGGTGTCGTTTGGTCGTCGGTCGTAACTTTCGCGAATCAATTCAATGGCCGCATCAACATTTCCAGTTCGCTCAAATAACAACCCAAGTTGACGTAGCATGATCGGATTTTGATCGCCTCGTTTGCGCGCGTCTTGCAAGACTGCCAGGGCCTCTTCGAGCTTATCCTGACTCACTAATAATTTTGATTGAATAGTTGCCGCAAGTCCAAGATCACCAGCCGCGTTAATAGCGGCAACGTATTGATCGAATGCTTTGAAATCTTGTCTATCTGCTGCATCGGTCGCTGCCATTTCTAACACTGTCAGATTTTTTGGATCTTGAGCAAGCGCTTCTTCAAGGGCTAAACCAAGAAGTTTTTCGCAGCGTTCAGCCTGTTCTTTCATGACCGCGTTGACTTGATCAGGCTTCATTGTCAATGTGGTTTCCCGTATTTTTGACATAGCCCCGAATAGCGCTTGGTACATTTGTAGGGCTTGCATCTTTGGATCTGGATACATGGACCGCACCGAGGCCGTAATCCGTTCAATTGGATCTTCGCTACTCAGAATGGCTTTCATCTGCAAGAAGTACATATTTTTAGGATCCAGCGCCAAACCTTTGTCTATGTAAGACTGGGCGGCAGGAATATCACTTTTAACAATATTAATTTGACAAAGCGCCTCATACAGTCGCACTTCCTTTGGATTCGCTGCCAAAATCTTGGCAAGCAATGCTATTGCGCCGTCAAAATCCCTCTTTAACATAAGCCGTTCAGCTTTTCCAATTTCAGTGTAAACGGCATTGTTTACTCTGCTCGCAAGTTGCTCGGGATCCGACTTGGTCCCGTCGCCAAGCGTGGCCAAAAGTTGCTTTGCCTCTTGATCCTCGGGATTCAATTCGCTCAACTTGAGCAAAGCCTTGCGGGCATCTTCATAGCGCCCCATGCCACCACTTAAACGCGCGCAGAGGTTGAGCAACGGCGGAAAATCTGGATAGCGTTCCAAACCACTATTCACAAGTGCGAGTGCGGTACCGAGTTGATTTCTAAGAATGTTTGCGAGACTCGCGTAAAAAAACATTTCTTGAGTGGGATTTGGGATCTGTTTCATTAAGGCTTCAAACCGCGTGGCGGCATCGCTTACGTTTCCTTCCACAAGCGCGGTGCGCGCTTCAATGTCCTCCACCATAAGTGAACGTCCTTGTGATTTGAAAAACAAAACCACCCGATCGCGCATCTTGCGCACTTCTTCTAGTTTTGCCTGCTTGTCAGCGTCACTTGCCTTGCGCCACTCCTCAAAACTCAGCGTGTACAACAAATCGGCGGCAGCCTCGCGGGCGTCTTGCTGCGCAAGCGATTCAATGGATGTTGAAAGATTGGGTTGATCAAATACGACGACAGCAGTATCGCGTCCAATTCCCGAACTCAAACCACGGGCAATATTCAAATAAATGCGCTGCGTGACCGCATCATTTGGGAATGCCTTTAAGCGATTGCTCAACAACTCCATTCCCTGCTCGTTGGATTTGAATGATCTTCCTTGAAATATTGCCCCGGCCGCCGCCAAAGTCATTTTTCTATCCTGGGTTAATAACTGCCCCTGTTCCATAATCGATTTGAACGCGGCCTCCAAATCAGCGTTATTCACAGGAGATTCGTTGCGAGACTTGATTCCTTCAAGTCGATACACAGTCATAATTGAGGCAGCAGCGCTTTTCGGGTTCAACTTTTTGCATTCCACAACGGCGTTATCAAACTGCCGATATGTTTCTTGAGCCAGGCTCTTTTGATTGCCTCGCTCCAACGCGTCCGCTTTCATAAGCAAAAAGTCCAAATAAGCCATCCAAACTCTTTCGTTGTTAGGCAAAAGCTGAACAATGATAGGAAATTCCTTGTCCAATATCTCGCGCTCATCAGGAGTCAGCGAAACATAGCGCTCATAGATGGACTGTAATTTCCAAAATTTGGCAAGATTGTTTTCTGGACTACCCGACGGGAATGCCTTTTCCATCTGTTCAGCAACGACCGCAAATTCACGCCAAGCAGCGTTGTTAGGAAACAATTCGTTGCGGTCGCGCATGAATTCCATGGCATCAATCCAGACTTGTGGATTATTAGCCGCCGCTCGCGTCTTGGATAATTTCAGTGATGTTAACTTTGTGTAATTTTCATTGGCGGCGCTCGCTGATTTGGGGACAATTTTTAATAGGGCATCTTCTAATGCGTTGATATAAATCAAGTTGGTTGGCTTTTTAGAAACAGCACGACCAAAATAATTCGCGGCTTTTTCAAATTCGCCCGATGCCATGTATTGCTGCGCGGTTCGAAAGTTTCGCTCCGGAGCAAGGACGATTTGGTAGTAGTAAAAGACGCCCACTACAAGCAGTGTTGCTGTTGCGACGCCGAAAAAAAGTAGGAAAAATTTGAAATTAAATTTACGCTTTGCCATTGTTATAAACTCGAGACTGTTGTGGTTGACGAATGTGATTCAAGCTCAGGCCAATCTGGAAGACTGCGCATAAGTTGAGGGAGTAAAGATTGTAAAAGATCCGAAGCAAGTTGGTCGAACATCGTAATCGCAATTTCAGGTTGCTCACGAACAACGTATGTGAATTGAACCTTGCAGTAATACGCGTACCGGTCTGTAAGTTTGAAGGAAAGATTTCGAACAGCCAGTGCGGAGGATGTGAGCGATCCGTTGGCGATAAAGAAATATCCTCCAATCCATGTCTGACCAGGGTTTTTTGGATTCTGAAAAATACTCGCTGTCATTTTTATGTCTCCCAGTGGAAGATTCACAATGACATCTTTGCGGGTCGCCAACTCCTTCACGGTGGCTTGCGCGTAACGAACGCCGGTGCCAGGCTGAATTGGTCCACTGACCGTATTCAATCGAGACTGGTCCAAATTGTAGGAATGTTGATTTGGCTCACCCAACATGACCAATCCACCCGCACCCCAACAGCGCTCTGGAATATGCGGCACCGTATCAATCATGCCGGTGTAATAGGCAATATGCACTTGAAAAAGACCCTTCGCGGCGTCTTTTTTATAGACATAGGTGCGATTCAAATAATTTTTGGTTCCAAGCTCCTCAAGCATCGCGTCTTCAAGTTGCGAGTCCTTTCCTGCTTGCTGCCAATCACCCAGTATGCTGGGCAATTCATCAATCGGGGTGCGCAACGGCACTGATTCTTTTTGTAAAAAAACATTGAGTTGGGTCATGGCTAAACGAAATCCAAGTCCACTCACAGCAAGGCAAACGCACGCCGTAATGAAGGCTTTTTTTCCATTGCTCTCAACTCGCATGGGTTGTCACCTGTGTTTCATTTTCTTCAATCAGAAATTTCGAAAGAACCCACAAGACGCCTAGATATGAGAAAAATGCTGGCAATAACCAGACAAGCCCAATCATGTGATGAAATTCTCCCGACATAAAATCTTGGTCGAACATTCCTAAAATACCAAGTGAAGCCACGCGCAGCACATTCACAAATATGGAGATTGGAATGCCAAGGGCAACCAACGCTATTTGCTGCCATAATTTTGGTAGCGATACGTGGGCCATTGCAACACCGAGCGCTAAAAATGCAACCAACATTCGCATGCCACTACAGGCCTCGGCCACATTCAGTTGCATGGGATCGCCGTCCTTTAAAATAGTCAACACATTTCCAGCGTGATCTGTTTGAATACCTATGAGATTTAAAAGTACATAGGCGCCCTTGGCGGAAATATCCTGCATGCGGTAAGTGACAAGATTGAGAAAGCGCTCGCTCACGGTCTGCGCAAATACCAACATGTAGAAAAGTGGAAACCAGACATATTTCATTCCTTGCCAACCCAACAACAAAACACCCAACCCAATGAGTGTGATTCCCAAACCGGTCGCTCGGATATTGTGATGGGCTAATCCGGCGGGACCCACATTGCAAACCATGTACCAAGCAATTCCAAATACCACGATGAGTACGCCAATCCACGCTGGACGAAATGGATGTGCCAAAATCAAATCACGCTTCATCCACACGAAGTAACCGCTCACAAATGGAATAATCAGAGTGTGTCCCCAATCGGATGGCTCATGTGACGCCCATGCAACTTGACGTCGAAACCATTCCCAAAAAACCGAAACCAATAGCACCACAAGCACTCCTCCGGCAATTATTGCGGTTCTGGTTGATATCTCAACGACAGATGTTGGCGGGAAATCACGAGTTGCTGGAGGTGTCATGGACATGGGATGAATTGATTTGAAGAAACGAAATAGGCTCCATGTCGGTTTGCGGAAGATGCTAAAAGCGTAAAAGATTGTCTAAAAAATCATCTGAAACTTGCTTATGAGTAAATGCTCCTTGAGTGAACCGTAGCGCCCTCGTTCCCTAACCAGGCCTTAGTTTGTGTTGAAATTCTGCGGCGGCGCGCCGAACACATCGTTACCAAAGTTACGATCAAGTTGAAAGCCGACAGAATTTGGAAATGACAAATCTCGACGTAAGCGTGACAATGGAAGGGCCCAAAAGTTGGTGCCCACAATAATATGATCGTCTGGTTTCAAGAAGACGTCTGGTTCACCACGGTTACGGATTGCCAACAGGCTAATGCGAACGCATGCCTCTTTATCGCTGCCAAGACGGCGAATTAAATCGCAGCGTTCGGGAATAGCGAGTTCACTGACACCGCCGGCGGCAGCCACCAAGCGACTCAATGTCAAGCGTCCAGAGGTTGGCATATTGTAAACACCCGGTCGGCTAATTTCTCCGTCTATGTACACAACCCCCACTTCTCCTGAGTCGCAATAAATAGCATCACCTGGAAGAATGACGATATTTAATTTGGAATCACCTTGAACTAATGAGTTGTACTTAATTTCAATGACCACGGTGTTTTCTTTTTTAACTTGTAAATTGTTCTTTTTCTTAATTTGGGCGTTTTCAACTGCCCTTAAACCGGCGTTACCGCCTTGCGCCGCAAGATCGACGCCAGCGTTCTCCGCGGGCGGAATTGTGTCTGGGCTAGTTTCTTCAGGGGCAGCGGTTTTCGTTGCAGATTTACGTACAAATGCTTGCGATACTGGGTCGTAAACAAATTGATCACCCGTAATTTCTTCTGAAACGGCTGAGGAGGGTGTGGAATTACCAGCAGTAACCTCGGCTGAATTTGCTTGGTCAAGTTGATCAATATCAACAGGTGGCGCCTGCCGATTAGAAGCACGCAGCATCCCCAATTGGGTTTTTTTGTTTGGAGCCGAGGTTGGATCTGCAATGGGCGGTTCGGCTGGTTGCGCAGGAGCAGGTTCTGCAGGGGTTGGTTCAGCAGCAGCTGGCTGCGCAGGAGCAGGTTCTGCAGGGGTTGGTTCAGCAGCAGCTGGCTGCGCAGGAGCAGGTTCTGCAGGGGTTGGTTCAGAAGGGGTTGGTTCAGCAGCAGCTGGCTGCGCAGGAGCAGGTTCTG
>SYAC01000004.1 GCA_005787685.1 Planctomycetia bacterium | reverse complement strand
GTCCAGATGTTCCTGCGATGGACTTGGATTTCATCATGGCCGAGTACGACCGATGCGTACCGATCGCGATCATCGACTACAAACATGAACGAGCCAACATCAACCTCGAGTGCGCAAACACCAAGACGCTCACCACGGTAAAAGCACCTTGGCGGATCGTTTGCTGCAAGCCACCAACGCCGTCAGCAGTCGGCAAGCGCGCGACCAAATTTTAGACTCCATGGATTTGGAGCGTGAACGCGGAATCACCATCAAGGCCAGCGCCGTCACGGTGCAACATGTCTTCAAGGGCGAAACGTATCAACTGAATTTCATTGACACGCCAGGGCATGTTGACTTTGCCTACGAAGTTAGCCGCGCGTTGACCGCCTGCGAGGGCGCGGTGCTGGTGGTTGATTCCACCCAGGGAGTGCAGGCGCAAACCGTCGCAAACGCGTACCTGGCAACGGCCAACAATTTGGAGTTGATTCCGGTCATCAACAAAATAGATTTGCCCGCCGCGGATCCGGACGGGGTCGCCATGGAAATGGAGCAAGTGCTTGGAATCCGCGCCGAAACATGCATATTAGTGAGCGCCAAGACTGGACAAGGCATTCAGGAATTGTTGGATGCGATTTGTGAGAAACTTCCATCACCGCCGCCGCCAAAGACAAAGAAATTACGCGCGCTTATTTTTGACAGCATCTACGACGACTACAAGGGAGTCGTGGTGTACTTCCGCGTGTTCGACGGTTCTATTAAGACGGGCGACAAAATTCGCATGATGAGCACGGGCCGCACCTTCGCGGTTTCGGAACTTGGGCGCAATACGCCGTTCACACAAAAGATGCAGCGCTTTGAACATTCTGAAGTGGGTTTCTTGGCGGCCAGCATCAAGACGCTTGCCGATGTGCGCGTTGGCGACACCATCACACTTGATCTAGACCCAGCCGACGAACCCCTGCCCGGCTATCAAGAGCCAAAGCAAATGGTGTTCTGCGATTTTTATCCCTCATCCAGCAATGAAGAGGGAAGTAGTGGCAAGAAAGGCGAGTTCGAAGCACTGCGCCAGGCCATTGAAAAACTGCATTTAAACGACGCCAGTTTCACCTTTGAAGTACAGCACTCGGAGGCGCTTGGATTCGGATTTCGCTGCGGTTTCCTTGGTCTTTTGCACATGGACATTGTGCAGGAACGCCTGGAGCGCGAGGGCGGAGTTGAAGTGGTGCAGACCGCCCCCACCGTGACTTACATGGTTGTCATGCACGATGGCAGCAAGGTTGAAATCCACAACCCAGCGGATCTTCCAGATATGAGCCAAGTGTTGGCTCTGGAGGAACCCATTGTCAAAATTGAAATCATTTGCCCCAATGAAAATATTGGCGACTTGATGAAGCTCAGCGACTCGCGCCGCGGCGTGTTTAAGACGCAGCGCTTTCTAAGCGACACGCGTCAAATACTGGACTACGAGTTGCCGCTGGCGGAAATTATTTACGACTTCTATGACAAACTTAAGAGCATCACGCGCGGCTACGGCACCATGGACTACGAGGTCATTGGATTCCGCTCCGATGACTTGGTGAAAGTCAATGTGCTCGTCAATGGCGAAGTGGTCGAGGCCTTGAGTTTGATCACGCACAAATCCACTGCGGAATATCGCAGCCGCATTATCTTGGAAAAGCTGAAGAAGCAAATCGATCGACATCAATTTGAAATTCCGCTGCAAGCCGCTATTGGCGGGCGCATCATTGCGCGCGAATCCATCAAGGCGCTGCGCAAGAATGTGTTGGCCAAATGCTACGGCGGCCACATCAGCCGCAAGCGCAAACTGTTGGAGAAGCAGAAAAAGGGCAAAAAGCGCATGAAAACCATTGGCATGGTCAGCATTCCGCAAGAAGCCTTCATGGCCATTCTTGACCAAGGCGACTAAGCCGCCGCTGGCTTGCTTTTGTAATGTCCCCGCCAACCCGCCGGATGTGCCTGGCATAAATCACTATCCCTTTGACTTTGAACCGCCACACTCTTTCGCGTGCATGCGTTAAACTGAAGCGATGAAAAAAATTGAACGCATCGCTCTTTGTCTGACCGTTTTCACCGTGGCATGGCTTCTGCTAGGCCGCCCCGCCGCGGACACCAACGCCAACGCGCGCGCCGTGAACATGGCCGACCTGGGTCCCGCACAAAATATTTTATTAGAAGGCAAGGATGGCGTGCTCACAATTCAAAACCAAGCCAATCACCTTGCATGGGGCGATCAACCCACTGCGCGCGCGTGGAGCATGGCCGCGGTGCATTTGGACAAAGTGCTCAAGAAGTTGCTGACCAACTCCCGCTTCCTGGAAGAGCGTTCCCAATTTGAGGAGGCCGCAAACAAACAAAATGCGGATTTTGAGCGCCAAATGGAAGCCATTAAAGTCAAGTACGGCGAAATGCCAAAGGACAATCCTGATCTGGCCAAGGGCAAGGAAGAAATGCAGGCGCTCTATAGTCAATTTCAAAAGTGGAACGAGGGCGTGAGCGCGTCCCAAAGCAAACTTATGGCGGGACAAGTGGAGTCGGCCTATAAAGAATTAGTGACTGCGGTGGATGTGGTTGCGGACCGCCAAAAAATAGATGTTGTCTACCGATTTATTCCCGCCGCTGCGCCCTTTGAGTCGGCGCAAATTGGCGACGCCATGGTGCAAGTGCAGGCGCGCACATTCTTGCGTGCGCCCGAGTCACTCGACATCACCGCCGATGTCATGAAGGAACTTGGCCTGCAGGATTGATCTCGGCCGCGATATGACTCGCCACCGCCTGCGCCAATATGCGCGCCAAATGTTCTTTGACCTCATCCATAGATGGACATTTTTCTCCTAGGCATTCGCGCATGCTTGTCACACCTCGTTGAGCAAGCCCGCAGGGCACGATTAACTTGAAAGCGTCAAGGTCTGGACTCACATTCAACGCCAGACCGTGCATGCAAACCCATCGACTCACGCGCACACCCATAGCGCAAATTTTCATATTGCCCTCTTGATTCTTGGCGCGCACCCATACTCCTGTCGCCGCCGAGTCGCGGTGACTCTCCACGCCAAAGTCCGCTAGCAATTGAATCACCGTCGCCTCGAGCAACCGCATGTAGCCATGAATCCGCAACCCCATGCGCTCCAAATCCAAAATGGGATACGCCACCAGTTGACCTGGTCCATGCCAAGTGACATCGCCCCCTCGATCGGTTTCCACGCACTCAATTCCCAAATCGGCCAGCCGCTGGGGTGATACCAAAACATTTTGAGCAGCATTCGGTCGGCGGCTCACGGTAATGACTTGTGGGTCGTGCTCTAGCAAAAGTAGCTGCATTTGCCCGCGATTGGGGCGCCCGGCCAGCACCTGCGCATGCGACTGGCGCTGCAACTGCAACGCTGACGCGTAGGACATTTTTCCAAGATCTTGCACTTGCAACAATTGCATTGAGATTCAAGTTTACGCTGCCCAAGCCCGCGACTGGCAATACAATCAAGCGCATGTCCCAGGTGCATTCTTCTGCAATTTTAATTGGCGATGTTCAAATTTCCAGCGAAGCGCAGGTGGGTCCATTCTGCGTGCTTGATGCCACCACGGGTCCAATCACCATTGACGCGGGTACGCGCCTGATGCACCGGGTCTCCATGCAGGGACCGTTGACTGTTGGTCAGCGCAACCACTTTTATCCTGGTTGCAGCGTTGGCTACCCGCCGCAAGATTTGGGATTTCATCCCGACAAGGGTGGAGCGGGCTGCGTGATTGGCAACGACAACACCTTTCGAGAATCCGTCAGTATCCACCGAGCCAAATTGGAGCTACCCACACGCGTTGGCAACGGCAATTATCTCATGGTGAACGCGCACATCGCCCACGATTGCATCATTGGCAACAAATGCATTTTTGCCAACAACGTATCCCTGGGTGGTCATGTGGAGATTCAAGACAGTGTGATCTTTGGTGGCGTGGCCACCGTGCATCAGTTTGTGCGCGTGGGGCGCGGTGCTTTCCTTGGCGGATTGACTGGATTGAGCACGGATTTGCCGCCGTTTTTCATGCTGACCGGCATCAATGTTGCGGGCAGCTTGAATTTGATTGGCATGCGTAGAAGTGGAATGCAACGCTCCGACATTGACACAGTGCGCTGGATATTTGATGTGATTCAAAAACGAAAACTCTTACGGTCCAATGTGCTGCTTTCGTTGGCGCAGCGACAAGAGGACCCACTTGTGGATGAATATATTCACTTCATCAAAGCTGCGAAGCGCGCGATTACGCCCAACACTCCAAGCGCTTTGCGCGGCGCGTCCAAAGTCACTATGGCTGAATAAATGCATCCCCCCATTCGTATTCGTATTTTGGCTAGCGGCAGCCAAGGCAACGCGGCCATTCTTTCGCTGCGTCCACGCGACGCGGCGCCGGCGCATGTGCTGATTGATTTGGGCTTGTCACCGCGCAAATTATGCGGCGCGCTAGCGGTGGAAAATATCAATCCACATGACATTGCCGCCATTCTTGTAACGCACGCTGATTCCGATCATTTGCATGGCGGTTGGGCGCGGCGCTGGCCCTTTGAAAACGCAAAAGTCATTGCGCGCAAAGCTCACCACAACGCCATGGCCAATGCTGGAATTCCCGCCACGCGCATGTTGGATGCCCACGGTGATTCAAAGACTTTGTTTCCGTATATCCAGGCCATTGCCTTGCCACATGATCAGGCGGGTTCAACCGGATTTCGCATTGACATGGATGATGCGGCGCTGGGTTGGGCCACTGATGTGGGCCGCATGTCCAATGACACGCTGGCATTTTTCATCGGCGTGGACGCGCTCTGCATTGAAAGCAACTACGACTTGCAGTTGCAGCGGCGCTCATCAAGGCCGGACTTTTTGAAGCAACGCATCATGGGTGGGTATGGCCATCTGTCCAATGAGGAGGCTTTGAAAGCCGCGCTGCATATTCATAGCCAGAGCGCGCTGCGACACATTGTACTGCTGCATCTATCGGCGCAGTGCAACTCGCATGATGTGGTGCGCACGTTGTGGAACGCCCACGCACCCCAGTTGGCTCAAGAAATGCATGTGGCCACACAATCACTTTCGCTGCCTTGGCTTTGCGTGGGGCAACCGCGCCAGTGCCGCTGGAGCGAATCGTTGTTTGTGGCATATCAATAAATATTCAATTCCAACCGCGCCCAAAAAATTGACCGCGCGCTCGCCGTCACAGGCACTTTTGCAACTGCAGCAATTGAAAATCAAAGTAAATCATGCGGTCTGCCAAAGACCTCTTGCGCCGCTACGCTTCAAAGCCATTCATGAGCGATTTCATTGGACATCACTGTGGCGTAGCCCTGGTGCGCTTAAAAAAACCGCTGGACCAATTGCAACGTATGCACGGGGATCCGTTGTGGGGACTTCGAAAATTATATTTGCTCATGGAGAAGCAACATAACCGCGGGCAAGATGGCGCCGGCATTGCGAGCGTGAAGTTTGACACGGTGGCGGGCGAGCCATTTCTGTCGCGGCTTCGAAACAGCAAGCGCAGTCCCATTGAGCGGCTCTTTGACACGGCGCTGGGACCCGCCACAAAAATTTCAGAACATGATTTGCGCAACATGGACCCGCTGCACCTGAAGCGACGCATTCCCCTGCTTGGTGAAGTCATGCTTGGTCATTTGCGCTACGGGACATTTGGTGGCCGCGGTGAACATGCCTGCCACCCATATATGCGCCGCTCCAATGTGGCCAGTCGCAATTTGGCCGTGTGCGGCAACTTCAACTTGACCAATGCCGCGGAACTTTTTCAAACGCTCGCGGCCTATGGGCTCAATCCCGTGGGCGACACGGACACGGGCGTTGTGCTGGAGAAAATAGGCCATTTTCTTGATGTCGAGCATGATCATCTGCGCGCCACGGTGGGTCCAGGCAGCTTGAAAAACTTGGAGGGCGTTGAGTTGGCCCAAGCCGTCGCGCGGGAACTCAATCTCACGCGCGTCCTATCCAAGGCCACTGCCGACTTTGATGGCGGCTATGTGTTCGTGGGCCTGCTTGGCAATGGAGATTGTTTTGTCTGCCGCGATCCCAATGGAATTCGTCCCGTCTTTATTTTAGAAACCGACAATGTGGTGGCGGCCGCCAGCGAACGCGCAGCGTTGACCACGGTTTTTGATGTCGCGCCCGAATGCGTGAAGGCGCTGGAACCGGGCCACGCGCTGATTGTGCGCCGCGATGGCACTGTGCTGAATGAGCAATTTTGTGAGCCCGCCAAGCGTATGGAATGCTCTTTTGAGCGGATTTATTTCAGCCGCGGCAATGACCCCGACATTTACAACGAGCGCCAGCAACTTGGACGCAATTTGACCAAACCTGTTCTGCAACAAACTGGCTCGGACTTCTCCAAGATTATTTTTGGGTTCATTCCAAACACCAGCGAGCCAGCATTTTTGGGCTTAGTGAAGGAGATAGAGCAACACATTCACAAGCGTGAAATTGCGGCTTTAACCTCCAAGTTGCGCGCGGGCACGCTTACAGAACTGGACATTCTCAATTCCATTGGCATGTTGCCGCGCGTGGAAAAAATTGCGCACAAAGACCAGCGCCTGCGCACATTCATTACGCATGACGCGGCGCGGCGCGATTTGGTCACGCACATTTACGATGTCACCCGTAGCGTGGTTGGTCCAGGCGACACGCTTGTCATGGTGGATGACTCCATTGTGCGCGGCACAACCCTGCGCGACTCCATTATCACCATGCTTGCACGCTTGAATCCCAAGCGAATTGTGATTGTAAGTTCCGCTCCACCCATTTGCTATCCCGACTGTTATGGCATTGACATGAGCCAACTTGGAAAGTTCATCGCATTTGAAGCGGCCGTGGGCGTGATACGCGACCGCGGCGATGAAAAACTTTTCACCGAAATTGAAGCGCTCTGCCAAGAGCAAGCGCATCTGCCTGCGGCGCAGATGAAAAACCATGTTCGCCGCATTTATGACGCCGTGACCCATGAGCAACTATGCGCGCGCATCGGGCAACTGATTCGCCCCGTTGGTTTGGCATGGAAGGGTGAATTGGAGGTGGTCTATCAACGAATCGAGGGCCTGAACCACGCCATGCCAAATCACCGCGGAATGTGGTATTTCAACGGCGATTATCCCACCGCTGGCGGGCTACGGGTGTTGAATACCGCATACTTGCATTGGCGAAATAGCAGCGAAATGCGGGCTTATTAGCCCAATTCCGCGCGTGGGGCGTATATGCACGGTCCCGCCATCCCGGGGAAATGTTCATGATGAACTTGACCAAAGGGTCGATTTCGACTCTACTATTCGACTCTCTGCAGTGCGACGAATCGCACAGCAGTTTCAAGGCTCTTTTAGAGGCACAGATGGCTCGCTACACCGGTCCCAAAGTTAAACTTTCTCGTCGAGTCGGCGTTCCAATTGCGGATATCCCGAAGCACACCGCTAAGCGGCAACTCACCTCCAACGGCATGCACGGTTTCCGTGGCAAACGCCCCAAGCCCTATGGCATCCGCAAGGATGAGAAGCAAAAGTTGCGCTACCACTACGGCGTGCTAGAAAAGCAATTCCGCCATGTGTTGGCAAACGCTGGTCGAACCACTGGCAATACCGGTGAAGTGCTCATGCAACTTCTGGAGCGTCGCTTGGATAATCTTCTGCGTCGCGCTGGTTTTGCCCGCACCATTTGGGCGGCTCGTCAACTTGTTGCTCACGGTCACGTGAAAGTGAACGGCGAGAAGGTTGATCGTCCAAGTTATCTGGTTGATATTGGCCACGAAATCACAATGCGCGAAGGCACGCACAAACTTATTCGCGAGAACATGGAAAGCATGTCCAGCCACAATGTGCCTGGTTGGCTCGAAGTGAATCCCGCCCAGTTGTCGGCAAAGGTCACAAGCCTTCCAACATCCGATCAGATTCCCTTCGATGTCAACACTAATTTGATTATCGAGTTCTACCGCTAATATTTGAGCCTTCGGGCCTTTGTACACCAATTCGGTTTCCAAAGGCTCGGAGGTTCTTTCTTTTCTCAACTGGAGAAGCGCCATGATGAAATTCCTGCGGAAATACAACAAGCATTTGCTAGGTGTCTTCGGCGTTTTGTTAATGATCACATTCTTGGTACCCACCGCGATCCAAGAATTGTCGCAAAGTTCAGCCGCATCCAACGCGGTGTGGGCCACGGTTGGCAATGGCGAAAAGATAACGCTGTCTGAGCAACAAAAACTTACGCGCCAACTCAAAATGCTGGAAGTGTTGCAAATTCCCCTGGCCACCGAACTTGGCATAAAAGGAAATCCCGCCCAGTGGTACTTGTTGGTGCGCGAAGCCAAACAAGCCGGACTTGTCGGCGGCGCGTCCGATGGGAAAAACTTGATGCAAAAAATCGTGGGTGACGAAGTCAAGCCCGGCGAACCCATGTCGCAAAAATCCCTGGTTTTACTGAGCGAATTGTGCAGCGCCGGTACATGTCAACCGCCTTTGGCATTTGAAACACTCGCCGAACTTGCTGGCGTTGTGCGCATGTTGAATTTGGCAAGCAACGCGCCGCGCATCAGCGAAGCGCGGCTGAAGTCATCGGCGCAAAATGCGCTGGTTGGTTTAAGCGCCGACGTGGTGGTGATTTCGGCCGACATGCCGCTTCCCACCAATGATCCGCAACCAACACCCGAACAGGTTGAGAATCTTGTGAAGAAAAACGCCGACATTGAGCCAGGCAAGGGTCCAAACGGAGTTGGCTATCGCCAAAGTGAGCAAGTGCAATTGGAGTGGTTTGTCATTCCCGCGCTTCAAGTGCGCGATCAATTGGCCAATGATCCGCGCTTGTCCAACATTGAGCTTCGCAAGGCATTTCTGCGCAACCCCACATCATTTGGGGCCAAGATTGGCGAAGTCGATCCCAGCTTTGACACCTTCAAAGATCAAGTGCGAAGCCAAATATTGAATCAAATCACCGCAGAGCGTCTCAATGACATGGTGAAGTTCATAGCCGACCAATCACAGCTGTTCACTCGGACCATGCCTAAGGATGGCATCTACGCCAAGTTGCCAAATGAATGGCAAGCCCTGCCTGGTCTTCCCGCGTTGGCCAAAGATGTCGCGACGCAATTTGCGGTACCCGTGCCACAAGTGGAAACCGTTGGTCCAACAGCAATTTCCGAACTTTCTGGCGTCATAGGTTTAGGTACGGCCAGCAGTGATCGATTTGGAACGCAACCAACCTCAATCACGCAACTGGTTGCCATGACCAAGGAACTCAAGCCCACCGAAGCGCGGGCTGTTTTACAAGTGGGAGTGGTTGGTCCTCCACTGCGCGCGCCCGATCCTTCCAAAGCTAGGAACGATCCAAATATGCCCGCCCCTGCCCGCGAACCATTAACGACTGACCTGTACGCTTTCCGCGTGCTGCAAGCCATGCCTGCGCATGCCGCGCGCAACGCAGAGGAAGTTGGTCCAAAGGCGTTCCAAGACGAGCAAAAGATTCTTCGATTTGCCCAGCTCCAGAGCAATTTGGCTGCGATTCAAGCCACCGCCAAGGAGAAAGGGTTGGAAGCCCTTGCTCAGGAATACAACACCAAGGTGAACTTTGCACCGCAAATCCGCGGCGCCGACATGAAGTTTGTGCAATACGGCTTAAAAATGCCCACCGCAATTTCCGGACTTGGTGAAGACCCACTCGTTGTGGCCGAGTTGGTCAAACAAACATTGGCTATTGCGCCAGGTGAATTTGCCAACGCTCCAGACTCCGCGCGCACTTTTGTGGTCGCTTCACCTGAAAAACTCGCCATTGTCGCCGCGCATGTGCGCGAGGTGCTGCCCATGTTCGCCGAAGACTTCAATAGCCTTTCGGGCAATCAACAATTTCGAAACACTATTTCGAATGAAAGCGACAAGATAAAATTGACGGATGAATTTTCATTCGCGGTCATGTCTGCTCGCAACAAATTCAAGCCGACCACCGACACAAGCGATGAAACAGCCGCCTCCGCGCCCGCGCCCTTGCCACCACTTGATCCAGTTGGTTAAAGTCCACTGTGTGATGTCGTGGATTGGGGTCGTTCATGCAAAAGGCGCAAACGTTCCCCAGACTATTTGCAGGGCCGTCAGACAATGCAAAGCACATTCCCGCCTGAATTAGCTGACTTTTGATCCGGCTTTCACGGGCTTCTCCACGCTCAGCAGAATCACATCACGGGCCTCAGGTCCAGGCTTTCCATCGGCGCCAACCACGGCTTCGGCTTTCAAGTCGCTTGCGGCAAGAATCATTCCCGCGCTCACTTCACCACGCAACATGCGCGGCTCCAAGTTGGCCACAATCACAACTTGCTTTCCAACCAATGTCGCAGGGTCGTACCAAGCGCGCACACCGGCGCACACTTGACGGCCTTCGGGAGTGCCATCGTCCAACTTCAATTTCAATAATTTGTCGGCGTTGGGGTGAGCCTCCGCGGACAGCACGGTGGCCACGCGCAAATCGATTTTTGAGAACAAGTCGTAGGCAATGGCTGGAAGTGGCTCGCTCATAATGAATCCTTGTGAAAGAGTAATTTTAAGTCTAAGACCCAAGTGAATACCAACATGGAGCGCAAGTGCGCAGTCTGCGCGCGTTGAAAGAGTGTCAAGCGTCTTCTACACGCCGGGGTGAAGCGCCTTAAATATTTTCACCGCCTCAAAGTCCCGATCACTCAACAATCCTCCGTCGCTTCGCATGGCAACGCTTTCATCGCGTCGGCGACTGCGCTCGCAGCGCAGCGCCTCGCGTAGATCGACCACTTGCACAGCGCGAGCGGCTTGATCAAACGTGGCGCGCGAAACCCCGCAAATATCAGCGAAATCATTGGCAAATTTGCCTAATGTGCCGTCGGCGTCGGGCATGATCAATCCCGCGTCAAGCGTGTTTTCCACGCCCAGCGCCTTGGCCTGCTCAAGCGCCTTTAAGGCCGCGGCGCGCGCGTCCATGACCTTGGACCAATCCGCATGGGCTTGAAACCTCATGTTCAAATATGTTTGCTCATGCACGGACACATCGCCAGCGTTCATGGCGCGGAACATCTCGTCGGCGGTGTGCGCCATGATGGGCGCCAGCAATCGACACAGTGTTTCGGCGCACGCGCGCATACAGATTTGTGAGCGCCGACGGCGATGTGAGTCTGGCTGATCGCAATACAGACGATCCTTCACCGCCACGCAATACATGGATGAAAGCGTTTCATTGCAAAAAGCGTACAGCGCCAAGTGGGCGGCGCGAAAATCAAAGCGCGTATACGCCATCCGCACGTCCTTCTCTAGGCGGGATAATTCTCCAAGCATCCATCCATCAATGGATTCCGGCTCAACGCTCTTGCACGCGCCGCGCCAATCTGTGGTGGTGGGAAGATCGCCAAGATTGCTGAGCAAGAATCGAACCGTGTTGCGCACTTTGCGATACGCCTCGGAGGCGGTGCGTAGAAATTCTAAGTCCATACGAAGGTCGGTTTCATACGCCAAGCCGCTCACCCACCAGCGGCAAACATCGGCGCCAAACTCCTTCAAAATATTCTCCACATCAATGGTGTTTCCTTGGCTTTTACTCATCTTTTTGCCATCTTTGTCCACCACAAATCCGTGGGTGACCAGGCGACGAAACGGGGGCTGCCCCGTGCTGGCCAGCGCCAACAACAGAGAGAGTTGGAACCAACCGCGGTGTTGATCACTGCCTTCCAAATATAATTCGGATGGAAATCCTTGCCCGCGCTCCTGCATGACCGAATGCCAACTTGAGCCGGCCTCAAACCACACGTCAAAAATATCAAATAACTTTTCGAGCTTCGCGCTGTCAAAATCTTTGGGAGCCGCGGCGTCTTGCGCGCTGTTGTAGTGGATCAACAATTCTTGCGGAGTGCGTTTGAACCAGGCGTCGGAACCATGCTCGCGCATCACTTTGGCCACGGCGCGAATGCTGGCGGGCGTCATGAATGTGGATCCGTCGGGCAACTTGAACGCGGGAATTGGCAAGCCCCATGATCGCTGACGACTTAAGCACCAGTCTGGCCGCGATGCGATCATGCCGCGCATTCGATTGCGACCCCACTCTGGAATAAATTCAATCTTGCTTTCCACGGCTTCGCTGGCAAGTTCGCGAATCGTGCGCCCAGAGTTCTTGGCTTTGCGGTCCACGCCGATGAACCACTGCTGTGTGGCGCGGAAAATAACCGGGGTTTTACTGCGCCCATCATGGGGATAACTGTGGGTAAACATCAGGTGGTGAACCAGGTGCCCACTTGTGGTGATGTGTTCCAGAATGGTTTTGTTGGCCTCCCAAATGGACACGCCACGCAACCACTCGGGCACGGAATCGTCGTAGGTTCCATTGTCGCGCACTGGGCAATAGGCTTCCAACCCTTCCTTGCGGCCGGCGCGCCAATCCTCCTCGCCGTGACCAGGAGCGGTATGCACAAGGCCGGTCCCATCTTCCAAGGTCACATGAGCGGCGCCGATTATTTTGCCCACGCGATCACAGAACGGATGCCTGTACTGCAAGCCCACAAGCTTGTCGCCGGTGGTCTCGCCAAGTCGCTCCACCTTCTCGGCTCCAATGGTCTTGGAAACTTTTTCCAGCAGATCGCTGGCAATGATGCTCTCGCCGCCATCAATGCGAACGAGTGAATAGTTGTACGCACCGCCAACGGCGATGGCCAGATTGGCGGGCAACGTCCAGGGGGTGGTTGTCCAAATCATGAAGCTTGGAGTTGAATCCAGTTCAACGCCAAATACTTTGGCAACCGCCTCGCGGTCGGCGGCTTCAAAATCAACCCAAATGCTCGGGTCTTCGCGCTCCTCATATTCAAGCTCGGCCTCGGCCAACGCCGTGCGGTTGGCAATGCTCCAATGCACTGGTTTTCGCTCGCGGAACACAATATCTTGCTCCACCAAAGTGGCAAACAATTCCAGCGTGGCGCCTTCATAGGCCTGGTCAAGCGTGCGATAGGGATGCGCATAATCCGCGAATGTGAGCAAGCGTTGCATTCCATCGGCTTGCACTTGGATGAACTTCACTGCGTCGCTGGCGCACGCCGCCCGAATGGCAACCCGTCGCTCATTGGGCGCAAGCGCGTCAAGCTCCTTCATCTTTCCCTTCTTGGAAAGTTCCGTCAGCACACGGTGCTCAATTGGAAGTCCGTGGCAATCCCAACCTGGCGTGTACGGACAGCGCATGCCCTCCATTAAACGGCTGCGCACCACCATGTCCTTGAGAACCTTGTTCACCATGTGGCCAACATGGATTGGCCCGTTGGCGTATGGCGGTCCATCATGAAATCGAAAGACGGGCGCGTTAGCGCGCGCACTGTTCACGCGCTCATAGAAATTCATCTCGCTGAATCGTTGCAGCGTCTTAGGTTCGGATTGCGCAAGATTCGCCTTCATGGCGAAGTCGGTGGCGGGCAGTTGGAGCGTGTCGCGATATTCAGGCATGGAGTGCGAGATGATAGAGGTGTTGCGCGGGACGGGTGGTGAATTTTATGGGCGCACTAGATTGCACGCGGACCACTTGCGGGGCGCGGCGCGCGCTTTGCAGGGGACATGAAATCACTCATCGGGACATTCACCTGGCTTCACGGATTCATCCAAATAGCGCTGAAATTCAGCCATTTTGTAACTGACAAAGCAAAATGTGTGGTGCAAGGCGAACCACTCCATGTCCTTTGGGTCCTTTTCCAAATCATGCCGCAAGCGATTGAGTTCGGCCAAAACTTTTTCAATTTTCATGGTGCGTGGCTTTCTGTTGAATGGTCATGCGCGTGATCGTGCGTATGGTCGGTGTGTTGCAAGTTGGGCTGTACAGCGGTTGGCGTTTCCTGGTGTGAATGATCGTGGGCATCGCTGTGCGACATGCTTTCTAAATTTCCAATACCCCAGGCGATTGCCAATCCCAGCACTAACGCCAAGGTTAAACGCACGCGGTCGTGGGAATGAAAGTGCAATTCTGGCAGCAAGTCGCTTCCGGCAATGCACAAGAACGATCCCGCGGAGAATGCCAACGCATACGCGGTGAATGTTGGATCAGCGCCGCCAGTCTTCAATAAAAATAACGCCGCGCCAATAGGAACAATCAATGCAAAAAACATATTCACCAAATGCAATTTCGTGGCGCTCGATTTTCCGGCGCGCAGCAATGTGGTGAGCGTCATGGCATCGAATGGTTTGTGCAGAACAATCACAAGAAATGTGCCAAGCCCGGCCAACCCCGCACCGGGATGCAGCGTGGCCGCCACCGAAACACTCGAAGCCAGCGCCACACCTTCTAACAGACTGTGCAAAGATAGACCCAGCGCCGCGCCCGACCAGGTCAATGACGTCACGCCGTGCGCGGGTGCGTGCTTGTGTCCATGATCATGCCTCGGGTCATGCGTGTCGCACTCCTCCACCACATCATGCTGGTGGAAACTTGCGAAACGTTCCAAGAAAAACATGGCGAGAAATCCAAGCGCGGCAGCCAACATCACTGGATTGATGGCGTGGTGGTCCATGTGTTGTCCAGGTGAATTTCCAAAGGCGGAAATTTCCATGATGGCGTGCGGCAACATGTGAAAAAAGGCTACGCCCAGCATGACGCCCGAGACAAATGAAAGCGCGATCTGCATTCGCCGATGGGTGAGGCGAATCAAGGTGGGTAAAATTCCACCAAACACGCTTGCGGCGGCAATCAATCCGCACGCGATCCAGAGCCATGATGTGTCCATTGAAACAGCATAACTGCCCTTTGAAATCATGTGGCGTTTCGAGTGGCGATTGCATCTTGCTGCGATTACACTTTCCCTCTTGCACCAGCACTTCGGGGGTGGTAGCTCAATTGGTAGAGCGCTTGAATCGCATTCAAGAGGTTATGAGTTCGATTCTCATCCACTCCATTGCTGCGCCCCGCTTTCACAAGCGGGGTTTTTATTTTTATTCACCATGCGCGCTCCGAACTTTCGCCGGCCTTTCGTATGCTTGAACCATGAGCATTGCCACCCGTGAAACACCCGCCATGAAGCAATATGACCGCTTCAAACGCGAGCATCCGGGCTGTCTTCTGTTCTTTCGCATTGGCGACTTTTACGAACTCTTTGACGAGGACGCCGTCACGGCGTCGCGCGCGCTTGGCATAACGCTTACCGAGCGCACCAAGGGTGTGCCCATGGCCGGCGTTCCCCACCACGCCGCCGAGGGATATTTGCGGCGCTTGGTTGAGCAGGGTTTCCGCGTCGCGGTGTGCGAACAAATTCAAGACGCCAAGGACGCCAAGGGCGTGGTTGATCGCGCGGTCACGCGTGTTGTCACTCCAGGCACCTTGGTGGATGAGGCGTTGCTTGACGCCGGCGCCGCCAACCGCGTGGCCGCTGTAGCCATGAGCGCGGACGGCGCGCATGTTGGTATTGCCTTGGCGGAGCTTTCGACCGGCGCGTTTGAAGTGTTCACGGTGGACGCACATGAGTGGCTTGATCTGATCGCGCGCCTAGAGCCAGCTGAATTATTGCTGCCCGAAGGCTTCGCGCACAAGGAGCATGCGACCTCGTTGGTGAAGGCTTGCCAAGAGCGTCCGGCGTGGAACTTTGCCGTGCGCGACGCCGCGCAATTATTGCAAAAGCATTACAAAGTGGCTGCTTTAGGCGGATTTGGCTTAAGCGATGATGGCGCCGCAACGGCTGCCGCGGGCGCGCTGCTGCGCTATTTCATAGAGACGCAAGCCGCGGGCAATGGCGCGGCCTTGGCGCATTTGCGACCTCCACTTCCAGTTGAGCATTCACAATCGCTCATCATGGACGCGGCGTCGCTGCGCTCATTGGAAGTGGAGCGCACCATGCGCAGCCAATCCACCGAGGGCTCGTTGATCGCATGCCTAGAGCCGCCGCGCACCGCCATGGGTCGGCGGTTGGCGCGCGCGTGGTTGGTGCGCCCGTCGTGCGATCGAAATGAAATCATGCGCCGTCATGATCGCGTGGCGTTATTGGTGGCCGACACCCGCCGCCGCGATGAGATCACGCAAACACTTGACATTGTGCAAGACATTGCGCGCATTGCCGCGCGCTTGGCGCTGGGCCGAGCCACTCCGCGCGATCTGCTGGCACTTGGACGCAGCGTGGTGGCCACGGAGCAACTCATCGAGCTTCTTCCAAACGACAGCGTCTTTGATCAAGACCGGCTCGCGCTGCAAGAACCCGCGCGCGCGCTGAAGTGCTTAGCGCAAAAAATTGTGGACGCCTGCGTGGATTCGCCACCTGCACACATGCGTGAAGGCGGCTTGTTTCGCAGCGGTTTTAACGCGGAATTGGACGAGTGCCATGTCTTGCAACGCGATGCGGATGGCTGGCTTGCGGACTATCAAAAAGGTTTGATTGAACGAACTGGCATCACCACATTGAAGGTTGGATTCAACCGCGTCTTTGGCTACTACATTGAGGTCACCAATTCGCATGTCGGAAAAATTCCAGTGGACTTCACGCGCCGGCAAACCGTGAAGAATGGCGAGCGCTGCATCACGCCAGAGTTGCGCGAGTTTGAAGTGAAAGTGCTGGGCGCGGAGCGGCGCGCGCTTGACTGCGAGCAAAAACTTTTCAACCAGCTCTGCGCGGAGGTGTCCATGCACATCCACTCCATTCAACGCGTGGGCGAATGCGTCGCACTCATCGACGTGCTCGCTTCATTCGCATCAACCGCGCAGCGACGCAATCATGTGCGCCCCACGATGGTGGACGAGCCGTTGCTGGACATTGTCGATGGCCGCCACCCCGCGCTTGAAATGTCATTGGGAAGAAAATTAATTCCAAACAGTTCAACGCTGGGTCCAGCCACGCATGCCAACGCACCCACACTTGCGCTGATCACCGGACCAAACATGGCCGGAAAAAGCACATATATCAGGCAAAACGCGCTCATTGTTATTTTGGCGCACGCCGGGGCCTTTGTGCCGGCGCACAGCGCAACCATTGGAATGACTGACCGCATCTTCACCCGCATTGGTGCGTCGGATGAATTGCATTTGGGCCAATCCACATTCATGATTGAAATGCTGGAGGCGGCGCGCATTCTGCACCAAGCCACGCAGCGCAGCCTGGTGGTCATGGACGAAATTGGCCGCGGCACCAGCACACTGGATGGCTTAAGTTTGGCATGGGCGATCGCAGAAGGTCTGGCAGCCCGAGGTTGCCGAACATTTTTCGCCACCCACTACCACGAGATCACATCGCTGGCGGATCGCCTGCCGCGCATCATGAACCTTCATGTGACCGTGCGTGAATGGGAAAGTGGAATTGTGTTCCTGCACAAGATCACCACGGGTCACGCCGATCGCAGTTATGGAATTCATGTGGCGCGCCTGGCTGGATTGCCGCTCGATGTGGTGGCGCGCGCTGAGGCTATTTTGGAATCCCTTGCCGTGGAAACGGCGAACCAAACTGGCGCCCCGGAAAAAATAAAGCGCGCAGGTAAGAACTCCAAGCAGACTCCTGCCGCCCCGGATTTATTCTCGCAGTTGCGCCCAACCGATCCGCACACGGTTGACATAGACCCTTCTAATACCTCATTCAAGCCAAGTGAAACGCTGCAAGAACTGCAAGCCCTTGATCTAAATCAACTCACCCCACTGCAAGCCTTTGACGCCCTGCGCCGTCTGCATGCCAAGGCCTTGCAAGAGCGCCAGTGAAGCCAATCATCCATCAAGCGCTGACAATGGGCGCATGACTATTTCACGCCGACACGCTACGATTGGCTTGCCAATGCAAATTCGATTTATCCAGTCACTCTGCACCGCCACGCTGTTGACAAGCGCGCTTGTTGGATTGAACGCCTGCCAAAGCGACGATCCGTGGAATGAGGAGCGATTTGAAAAACTGGTTTCGCAATCATCCGCGACTCCATGGTCCTTAGAAAAAAATGGCGACACGCCGCAAGACGCCAAGGGCCGCGCGGAAACTGAGGCGGAAAAACAATTTCAAGCCCTTCCCAAAGATGGGCCCAATACGTTGCCATCACTTGTGGAATTCGCCTTGGAAAATAATCCAACCACCCGAGGCGAATGGCAGAAAGCGAAATCGCGCGCGGCGCAACTTGGTCGCATTGAAAGTTTATATCTGCCAACGCTTTCCGCCTCTGGCTTTGGCGGCTATGTGCAACAGATCAGCTACATCAACACTGAACGCTTTAGAAACACCGGCCCAATGTTGCAAGGCTCATTAAATCTGGCTTGGATTTTGGTGGATTTTGGCCGCCGCGACGCAAAAACTGAAACCGCGCGCCGCGCTTTGATGGCGTCCAACTATTCGTTCAACCGAAGCATTCAAAAAGTCATCTTTGAAGTGCAAGACGCCTACTTCAGCGTGGACGCGAAAATTGCGTTGCAAGAAACTGCCGAGCAAAATCTAGAGACCGCGCGCGTGCAACTGGAAGCGGTTGAAGATCGCCTGATTGTTGGATTGGCCACGCGCCCCGAAATGCTGTTGGCCAAACAACAATTTACGCAAGCCCAATTCGCTCTTGAAGCCTCAAATAGCGCGACCTTTGACGCGCAATCCACATTGGCGCGCCGCGTGGGCTTGTCCGCAGAAACAGAAATTAAAATCACAAGTTTGCAACGCCTCGCCCTTCCCGAAGATATGAGCGCGCAAGTGGATGACTTGATTCGCACCTCCATTCGTGGCCGTCCTGATTTGCTTGCCGCAGTGGAACGCGTGCGTGGCGCCGACGCCGAAATTAAACTTGCCGAGGCTCAATTTTTGCCCATCGTGAACATTGGCGGCATGGTTGGACAAACTCGATTTTGGTACGACGGCAATACATCGTTAGGTGATCCGACCACCAATCAAAATTTCTGGGGCCCCGAGTACTCCGCTGGTTTGAATGGTTCTTGGCTACTTTTTGATGGGTTTGAGCGCACCAACGCCGTGCGTCAAGCGCGCGCCGACCGCGCCGTGGCCGCGGCCGATCTTGAGAAATTGCGCCTTGAAGCCACAAGCGAAGTGTGGGACTCCTACTTCGTGCATCTTGCCGCCATCAAACAATTCGCGTTCGGCGAGTCACTGCTCAAGGCCAGTCAAGATTCTTACGACTCCGTATTTGAGTCCTATGTGAATGGCTTAAGCAACATCAACAATGTCCTCACCGCCGAATCCGCGCTGTTCACTGCGCGCTCCACGCTTATCCGCACGCGCGCGGAGTTGCTGGCATCGGCAGCCAAACTTGCCTTCGCAGTGGGTTCACCAGAGGACACATCGCGCTGGACCCGCAAGACCAATGTGGCCGCCAAATCCAACGCCACCACTCCCGGCGAATAAGTTGCGTTTGGTGCAAATACCCTGCAAAAGATGCGAACGCCCTTTCGTGCTCGATCTCTTTTGAGTCTTTGCATAGTCTTTCACCATGAACGCAACCCTTCTCCAAAGCGCATTTGATCAAGCACTGCCCTACGACCGCTATTTGGAGAGCGATCCTGGCCGCGCCGGCTCTTGGCGCAGCGTTGAAAAAAGTGTCCGGCTAACCAGCTCGCAAGAAACACTGCTTCAATCCTTTGTTCGCCACATGCCGGTGCTTGTGGTCAGTGGTGTGTGGTGCGGCGACTGCGCGCAGCAAGGACCCATGCTTCAAGCTATCGCCAAGGCAAGCCCGCATATTGATTTGCGTTGGATCGATCGCGATGCTCGTCCAGATTTCACAGAGCACACCAAAGTCTGTGGCGGCGCGCGCGTTCCCGTGGTGGTGTGGATGGCGGAGGATTTTGAATTTGTTTCCATGTTGGGCGATCGCACGCTCAGCCGCTACCGATCCATCGCCAGCAAGCAGCTTGGTTTCACCTGCCCCTTGCCTGGAGTGGCGTTGCCCGCCGAAGAAGGCGCGCAAACCTTGCAAGAGTGGCTGAATGAATTCGAGCGCGTGCAACTTTTGCTGCGTCTTTCAGGCCGCCTTCGCCAAAAGCACGGCGATTAAGGTGCGCCCGAATGTCGCTTCGTTGTGTGAAGCCCGGCGATAAGCCAAAGTTGTTTTAAGAAATTTGGCGCCAAGGAGCCGCCACATCATGCGCGGCTAATTTCCAACACGCCTCAAGCATGTCGCGCAAGCCTTCACCAGTTGCGCCACTCACCACCATGCGCCGCGCCGTTGGCACGCGCAACGCGTTGCACAACTTCATGACTCTCTTGGCGCGCTCGCTCTCTGGAATCAAATCAACCTTGTTCAATACCAACAACTCGGGCTTGGAACCAAGTTCGCCGCTGAACACCGCGAGCTCGTTGCGGATCAACTCCACATTGGCAATGGGATCGGAGCCATCATTGGGAACCATGTCCACCAAGTGCAAGATCACGCGCGTGCGTTCAATGTGACGTAAAAAATCATGTCCCAACCCCGCGCCTTCGGCCGCGCCTTGGATCAATCCCGGTAAATCTGCGAACACAAGTCGACGATCACCTGGCAACTCAGCGATTCCCAACTGCGGCGACAAAGTGGTGAATGGATACGCGCCAATCTTGGCCTCGGCGCGCGTTAACGCGCACAGCATTGTGCTTTTGCCGGCATTGGGCAAGCCAACCAGGCCAACATCCGCGATCAATTTCAATTCAAAGCGCAACATGCGCTCAACGCAAGGTTCGCCTGGCGTGAACTCCGATGGAGTTTGATGCGTGCTGGTCTTGAAATTTTCATTGCCCAGCCCGCCTTTGCCGCCTTTGGCCACCACCAACTCTTGATCGGACAACACCATGTCGCACAATAATTCATCCGTGGTGTCGTCAAACACAAGCGTGCCACAGGGCACGCGCACAATCACGGATTTACCGTTGGCTCCGTGGCAACTTTTGGACAAACCCTTCTCGCCATCGGTGGCAAAAAAATGTCGTTGATATCGAAACGCAAGCAGCGTGTCCAAGTGCGCGTCGGTCACAATGGTCACAGAGCCGCCATCGCCACCGTCGCCGCCATCGGGACCAGCCTTGGGATTGGATTTCTCGTGGCGCATGTGGCTAGCGCCATCGCCTCCCTTGCCAGATCGCACCATGATTTGCGCACGATCAACAAGCATTTTTCATCAATCCGACCCTGAGGGTCAACAATGGAGGTCACGATGGCGAACAACTGTGGGGGGCAACAGTGACGGAAAACTCAAAAGTCCATCACGCTGATGGACCAAATCATTGTGGTCCATCGCAGCGCGTTCGATTTAGTTGCACGGAAGAATGTCTACAAAGCGTCCACGGAAAGCGACTTTGCCATCGGCGCCCGCCATGATGGCGTCGTCCTTGGCGCGGAATGCATTCTTGCCTGGCTTCCACTTGGTTCCGCGCTGATGCAAGATGATGCAGCCAGTTCGAGCGGCTTGACCGCCGTAGAGTTTAATGCCCAAGTGTTGCGCGTTCGAATCGCGTCCGTTTTCAGTTGAGCCTTGACCTTTTTTGTGTGCCATAGTTTGGTTCCTTCAAATGCGTTGCCATAAATTCCGAGTCGGACAGTTTAACAAAATTCTATGATTTGGCAAAGCCCCATTGTGCCATGCATGCGGACCGGTGTCGCCCACGGCCAGCCTTTGCAGCCGCCCAAAAATACCCGTAAAATAGCTTGAAAATTCAATATCCACCGCCGTTTGACTTAGCGCATGATCCAGCGCGGATTCTGCTCCACACCCGAAGGCGTCATTGGGACTTCCCCAATCAGCGTGGCTCGATCGCACGACATTTGGTAGTCAATCCGTCGGGTCTTCTTCAACACGATCGGTTTCTTGGTGGTGGGATCATCCGAGGTTTTCTTAATGTTGGAAAGCCCTGACACCAATATAGAAAATCGCCGAGCCTCCGGCCCCACTTTCCAAATCGCAACACCGCTCTTGGCATTTTCCTCGCCGGTCATGATGTCGCCAATGACCGCGGATTGATCCTCATGCAATGGATTGGCCAACAGTGTTTGTACAGCGCGCTGAATGCGCCGCGACACTCCCTCGCCTGCGTTAAAGAGTCGACCCTCTTCATCAAGAATGCTCCATTGCGGTGCGATACTGCGATCGCGACCCGTGCGATTGACGATGGTGTATGTGGCATACCAAAAGGCTTCGCCCGTCTCGCCATCTTTGTACAAGCGCAATGGACCAACTTGATAATCAAGTTCCCATTGATCAATGGCGCGAGTACGCGCGGCTGGCGGCTTTGGCGGCGGCGTTTGTTGGGCGGCCGGCGTGATGTCATTCTGCAAAGCAACCATGGCTAGAAATACAAGGTGAAGCATTTGGTTCATGGTAACCAATACGCAAGGATTCTTGGAATGTTGCTAGGCTTGGGTACGTGAGTGAAAGCCCGCCACCTGACGCCCTTTCGCAGCCCGTTCAACCCGAAGAACGCTTGCGGGTATTGGAAAAAATACTGGGAAAACGGCTTGCCCAAAGCAGTCGACTTCTTGCCGCGCCACGGCGCGAGGGGTTGTCCCTGCGAGACTTATGGCAGCGTGTCGATCAGCGCGGATATATGGTGGCAGCCGGGCTTTTGTCTAGCAATCCAGGCAAAACCGCATCTTTAACTCTTTCTCCAATTCAAAATCGCGAGCATGCCGCGCACACCGTGGCCCTGGTCAAAACCATGACACGCCACGCGCTTGAGGTTGGGAATATTGACCTGATTCAATATTTAGCCGAGCCACATGATGATTTGGAAATTTCGGTTCTTCAACAAGCCGGTTTTTTAAACTTGGCCACATTGGTTTCCATGGAGCGGGCGAACGCGCGCAATCCCAAGCCACCACCTACGAAAGAGGGCGTGGTTCTCTCATCAAATCCAATCGACCAAGATGCCATGCTTGCGCTCTTCAAGGCAACCTATGAGAACTCGCTGGATTGCCCTGGCTTGGCCGCCCTGCGCCATGAAAAGGATATTTTAGATGGCTACCGCCGCGGCGGTAATTTTGATCCACAACTTTGGACGGTCATGCAAATCAACGGAGTGAACGCGGGGGTAAGCGTTGTCAATCGCACTCCCGCAGCGGACTGCATTGAGGTTGCGTACTTCGGCTTGGCGCAATTTGCACGCGGCAAGGGGTTTGGCGCGCATTTGTTGGACCACGCTTTATTTCTTGCCGCAAAACATTGCGAACGCAGCATTGTGCTTGCCGTAGATGAGCGTAATTCCCCTGCTTTACGCTTGTACGTGTCCAGAGGTTTTCGCGTCATGACCCGCAGAGTGGCGCTTGCTTTGTCAAGTCTGAAACCTTCCACATGATGTTGACAAGAATGCATGGAACGCGGTGCACAAGTTTTTTTCACATGAACTCCAACAAATACAAGGCTTTGTGATTGCATCCACTTTCGTTTGGGATTGACCTCTTGCATTCAAAAAAAAACGAACTAATCTGCTCTGACTTCGCAGGATGCGAGAATGTTTGCGACCAACCAAAAGGTTGGACGCGGCTCTGGAACGGATGACGCCAAGCATGGTTGGGGAACAACTGAACTCAATTCGGTTGGTTGTCCCATGCTCGCTTGGTTCCCCTTGAATGGGTTGGTGCCTTTGAGCTGAAATGTCATTACTTTCCCCGTATTTGGAGCCATTCCGTCGTGTCCACAGAACGCACATTCGAACTGCCCAGCCGAATTCGAAGCTTGCTCAGCCAACGGTTGGGCAATCGCCGCGCGGATATGTGGTTTGATTGCGCCTCCTCGGTGCGCGTGGAGGGCGGAAAGCTTGCCGTTGAGGCGCAAAGCAACTACGCCGCGGATTGGATCCGTAAGAATTTTGGCGGCGATCTGCGCGCCGTCTCGCAAGAAGCGCTTGGCCGGGAGGACTTTGAACTACGCGTGGTCGAAACTTGCCCGACGCACTTGGAGGACGCGCCCGCGCACTCAATGCAAACATCCATTCCATCTGCGGCGCCCACTCTGAACTCGCCGCCCATGGTCCGCACGCACCCCACGCAAGCCTGGCGCCGCCTGGAGGAATTTGTGGTGGGGCCAACCAATCGAATGGCGTTTGACGCCGCAAGCCGTTTCGCCGAGGGAAACGCCATTGGAAATTGCCTGGTGATTCACGGAAGTTGCGGCGTTGGAAAATCCCATCTGCTGCAAGCCTTGTGCAGAAAAAGGCGGGAGTCGCGCACCCAACAACGCGTTCGCTATATCACGGCCGAGCAATTCACCAACGAATACATTCAATCGGTTCGTCATGGAACCATTGACGCATTTCGTGGGCGCGTTCGGCGCGTGGATGTTCTGGCAATCGACGATGTGCATTTTCTGGCGGGCAAAGTCGCCACGCAAACCGAATTTCTACACACCTTGGATGCCGTGCAACTCACGGGATCGCAAATCGTGCTCGCCTCCGATGAGCATCCCCAATTGGTTGGACGCTTCAGCAAGTCGCTCATCAGCCGCATGCTTGCGGGCATGGTTGTGCGCATTGACCCGCCGGATTTCGCGCTGCGACAATCACTGGCCAAAGCCGTGGCGCTTCGAAAATGCATCACGTTGTCCAACGAGGCCGTGGACGCCATCGCGTGCCACTGCGTGAGCGGCGCCCGTGAAATCGAGGGCGCGTTTACCACTTTGCAGGCCCTGCTGATGACGCAAAATGCAATGCAGCCCGGCAATCCAGTGACGACATGCAGCACGCATACGCCTGAACACAGGCCTATTTCTTGCGGCATGATTGACGCGCTTTTTCTGCGCGAGCAGGCCACGCACGCGCGCACTCCTGTGCGCATAGCGGACATCATTGATCAAGTGTGTTTGATCATGGATCTTGATACGGCGCATGTCGCCGGTCAAAGCCGACATCGTCACATCATATTTGCGCGCGCATTGATCGCCTGGCTCGCGCGCCACCACACCTCCATGAGCTTTCCAGAAATCGCACGCGCCATGAAACGGAATTCACATTCGGTCATCCACAACGGCGCAACCCGAATCCAAAGACTGCTGCAAACTAAAGCCACGGTGGATGCGGCGGCGGCGGGAAATTGCATGATCGTGGAGTTGGTCGAGCGATTGCGCTTGGCCCTGCGCAATATTCGACAAACAAATCAACGCAACTCGCCACGCCCACCACGCCCACCACGCCCCGAAATCACATTGCCGGCAATGCGCTCCTCGAAGTTCAAGCCTGTCCACCAAATAGATTGCCCTGCGGATACACTCGCCAAATGAAATCTGCGGCCACTTTGATTGTCGCCACGCTCTTGGTTTGTACGACCGTGGCCAGGGCTCAATACGCGCGTGCAACGCCCTACGAAACATCGGTCACGCAACTTCAAAAAGCCTTGTCGCCAAGCACCACGGGCATTCAACATTTCCGTTGGGTGTCGTTGCGGTTGCTGGCTGATCCCGCCATGAATCCCCTGTTTGAATACTTGACCAAAAGTCAAGATATTGGTTTGCGAGTTGATGGATTCATGGGAATGGCCTTGGTCAGCGCCGACAAAAGTTTGAATGCGCAGCAGGTCAATCAACTGAAAGACCCCGCGCTTCGTCGACTTTTAATTACCGAAGCGCTTGGACTTGATTTGCTCAAGCCAGCCGCGCTGAATAGTTTTTTGTTGGAGCCTGATCTCACCAATTATGAGCGCGCCTTGTTGGTAGCGGAACTTCATCGACAAGGCCAGCCTTGGGACAAGTCGCTGCTTCTCAACGCTGCGAGTGACGACGCCTCGGAAGTGGCGGGCCTTGCATCCATGCTGCTGTTGGAACGGGCCGATACGAATGCTTGGCTTGGCTTTACTCAAAAGTGCGCAACCCTTCCAATAGATGAGCAAGCCGAGCTTCTTGCGCAACTCGCGAATGCGGCGCGTCAATATCGAATCACCGCCGCGCTCGAACCCCTGCTTGCGATCACCGCGCAATCAACGGGCGCCGAGCGCGCGGCCGTGATCATCGCCGCGGTGAGTCTGTCGCCAACAACTGGCCAGAACATTGTTCTTGAAAAAATTAAAACGGACCGCACGCAATCCAATCTTGTCAAAATGGGATTATTGATGCTTTCCAGCAAGACCGGGTTCCAGGCAAGCGATTTTGAACTGCTGCGAAATGGCGACCCTCTGGTTGAAGTCATGGTCAACGCCGGTGTCGCCATGCGAAGCCCGTCATCCAATCAAGCGGCCGCATTGGGCGCTTTGCTTGAAAATGGAAATCGCTCCACCAGCGAATTCGTGCTGAGTTTGGCGGCCACGCTGCCAAATGACATTTCACTTCCATTGCTTTTAGAAACGCTCAACCGCATCGCCAAGGGGAAATCGCTTGCCAGCGCAGATCAAATTGTCACGCTGCTGGCGGTGCAGCAACTTCTGCGCATACCACAAGCGCATCCCGAACTTCTCAAACTGACGCTTGCGAGCATGGATAAAAATATAGAGTTGGTCGAGACCATCATGTCCGTTGTCGCCGATTCATCCAACGCCGACGCCGCGGCGTTTGCGCGCAGCATTCGTGGCAAGCTTCCACGGCGCGGCGAGTCCATGGCGCTACTTGCATTGGCTAAAAATTTCACTCCACTGACCGCCGAGGAAATAGCGGAGCTTGGCTCCATTGCCTCCGGTGGCGGCAAAGTGAATGATTCCTTGCAAATACAAGCCGCGTGGCTCTATCTCAAATATGCCAACCAAGAAAAGGACGCGATCACAAAACTTGTCCGTTAATTCCACATTCATGATTGGATATTTTTCACGATTTCAACTTCTAACCCTGGAGAAACCCAGTTGATTCCCCTGTACAAACCGAATTTTACTCCGAGCGATATCGAATCCGTTTCGCAAGCCATGCGCGCTGGTTTCGCAACCATGGGCCCCAAACTGCTTGAATTTGAGCGGCAAATGGCCCATACAACGCGCCGCACGCACGCTATTGGTGTGAACTCCGGCTCGCTTGCCATTGAAATTTCATTGCGCGCGCTTGGCATTGGACCGGGTGATGAAGTGCTTGTCAGCGCCTTCGCCTACAGCGCCAATGTGAACTCCGTTTTGCATGTGGGCGCCACGCCAGTCTTTGTGGATATCAATTCGCGCACCATGAACATGGACCCGATCGCCGCCGACAGCAAAGCCACACCCAAGACCCGCGCCATGTTAGTGGCGGAAACTTTTGGAAACCCCGCCGGCTTTCCCGAGCTCATTGCATTGTGCTCGCGCCTAGAAATTCCCATGATTGAAAATGGAACCGAGGGGCTTGGATCCACCTTTGGCATGGACAATGTCGGACGCTTTGGCCGCATTGCATGCTTTGGTTTTTTCGCCAGTCGTCCAATCACGACGGGTGAAGGCGGCATGATTGTCACGCACGACGATCATCTTGCGGCTGCGTGCCGCGCCATGCGCCACCAGGGACGCGTTGATCGAATTTCTTTTCCACATCAATCCATGGAACTGGGAACAAAGATGGAGCATGTCTGTGACGGCTACGACGGCCGCCTTCCAGAAATGAATGCGGCTCTGGGACTGAGCCAGTTGCAACGGCTTGATCAAACCATCGCTCGGCGCGCCGAAGTGGCGCAGGCTTACACCAAGCGTTTGGGCGGAGAATCAGACATATTGCTGCTGAATCCGCCCTCTGATTGCACGATGAGTTGGTCCAACTTTGTCATTCGACTCTCGGATCGATTCACCAAAGATGACCGCGATCAGATGATCGACGGCATGCATCGCCTGGATATTGGTGCAGCGGATTGGTGGCCATGCGCGGCGCTGTTACCCCATGTTCGAAAAATCACAAACCATGATGTCGCTGATTTCCCATTGGCGCAACGACTCAGCCATCGAACCATTGCGCTTCCCTTTTACGAAACAATTTCCGAGCGCGAAATTGACGATGTCTGCCAAACGCTGATCACGCTCATCGGTCGAGTGGGCGCAAATCGCAAAGAGAAAAAAGATATTGGTCAATGACACAACTGGCGCAGGCAAAACCTGCGCCAAAGGAGCGGGCGTATTCATTTGAAATGCGCCACGCGAAAGCCGCGGGTTACTACAAAGTGTGTTGCAATTTTTTGCCTGCATCCGTGGACACTCTCAACAGCAGCAGCGCCAAGAGCGTGGATCGCTCGGACAAACTTTCAAGCTCAATGAACTCATCCTTGCGATGAAGATTGCCGCCACGCACACCCAAGCCATCCAAACATGGCACTCCCGCGGCTTGAATTAAATTCGCGTCGCTCACGCCGCCAGTCTTTCCAGTTGTCAGTTGCAAGCCCATGTCGTGCCCAACCGCCAGGGCGCTGTCGGCCAACGCCTGCACCAGCGCGGTGCATGGTTTGGGCGGACGATTCATGGCCATTTCAACGGTAATACGGGGCAAATTCTGGTTGTCACCGCTTGCCAACGCCGCAATCGCGCCCCCAAGGTGGGCGCCCTCGCTGTCGCTGGAAAATCGAATATTGCCCCAAGCACGAGCGTGATCAGCCACAATGTTCGTGGCCTGGCCACCTTGCAATGGACCAATATTCACAATGCGTTGGCGCGCCACATCGCTCAGGCCCGCGGCTTTCAGAATGCTTTGAGCAAGGGCGTTCACGGCGCTAATGCCATTGGCAAAATCGCGCCCTGAATGCGCGGCGCGTCCAACCACATCAATCATAAATTGCCCGCTGCCAGGACGCTCCACCACCAGTCCCCCATTGGGCAGCGCTGGCTCCAAAATAAATCCCGCGTCGCACTCCTTGGCAATGTTCGCCAAGTGCGCCGCGGAGCGGAAGCTGCCAGTCTCCTCGTCGGCGTTGATCATGAAAATCCAGCGTACCTGCGGCGCATACTTTTCAAGCGCCTCCAAAGCCGTCAACGCCAATTCAAGTCCGCCCTTCATGTCGGCCGCGCCTGGACCCGTGGCGCGCCCATGATCCATGCGAGAAAGTTTTTGAAAGTCTCCGTTGGGATCATGCACCGTGTCCATGTGTCCAGCGATCAACAGCGTGGGACCAACGCGACCTTTCACTTGTCTTGCCACCAAGGTGGGTGAACCTATTTCAGCGTTGTCATTGCAGGTGACCCACGCGGGACGCGCCGCCGGTGCAAGTTCCTCCACGTGTGCGCCCATGGATTGCAATCGTGCGCCAAGCAAGGCGCGCATGGAATTCATGCCCGCAGCGTGATCACATCCCGAGGCTATGGCGACCATGTCAGCCAAGCGACTTTCCATGGCGGATTGCTGGGCTTGCACAAAGTGGACGATTTGATTTTCAATGGATTTCAAAGGCATTTACTTGGCTTTCTCCAGCAACTGCTTGGATATGGTTCCGTGGCAGACTTCAACCGCGGGACCACTCATGATGACCGAATGTCCAAGACCCGCCCACTCCCCGCGCAAAGCGCCGCCTAGCAACACGAGCTCGCAATTATTGTCCAACTTTTTTTCAAGCACACCCGCCACCAACACCGCGCACGCTCCGGTGCCGCAGGCCCGGGTGATTCCGCTTCCACGCTCCCATGTGCGCATAATCACACGCTTCGACGAGTCGCGCTGCGCAAAGTGTGCGTTGACACGCTGGGGAAATGACGCGTGCTTTTCAATCATTGCGCCAATCCTTGCAAGCGGCACTTGTGATACATCGTTGCACCAAAAAATAGCGTGTGGATTTCCCATGCTCACAAGCGACACCTGAGCTTCATAGCCGCACGCCTGTTTCCAAGATGAATCCGTGTCAAACGACCACCACATTGCGGACAGCGGCGCGCCAATTACCTGGTCCTGAGGCGAAAAACCCTCAATTTTTGCTGGTATTTTTGCCATTTCTAAAATTGGCAACCCCATGTCGACGGATACTTCCTGCACCTGTCCCTGGGCGTCCGCGCTCCACGACACATTTAAAGTCCCGCGGCCGGTTTGTACGCGCAGTGGATTGCGGCTGGCCAAGTGGCGCTCGATGGCGAACTTTGCCACGCAGCGAATTCCGTTGCCGCACATTTGCGCCTCAGAACCATCGGCGTTGAACATACGCATGCGCACATCGGCCATGGCGCTGGCGTCAGGGGCGCCAATTAAAATTAATCCATCGCTACCAATACCCGCGTAGCGATCGCTGACCACCCTGGACAGGGCGACCGGATCGGGGACGCACTGAGTGAATGTGTCAATGTAGATGTAATCATTTTCTAGTCCATGCATCTTGGTGAATTGCATGGTCAGCCACCCTTCCCTGGACGCGCAATACAACCCAAATCAACCACCATTGGACCGTGGCGATAAAAATCGACATTCAATTCCTTGCGGGAAACAAAGCTGAAAACTAGACAATTAGCGCGCGTGCTTTCGGCGTAGGCGAAATCGCCCAAATGCGGACCGGCGTATTGCTTGTTGTCGTAACTCTGACAATGCAAATGAAAATGAAACAAACCGGTGTAGGCTTTGTCGAACATTTTTTGTGAAGCCTCATAGCGCAAATCATTTCCTTGAACGCGTGGTTTCATTTCCTCGATCGCGGGCTTGCCATCGGATGTGATACGAATCACGCCGCCATATTCCGTGTCGCGATCGGCCATGTCGCGATCGGCAAGGTCAAACATGTCCTGACGCACATTGGGCAAGTCGAAGATTTCCATGGCAATAGCCATGGATGCCAAATCGCCCCATGAAAGTTTGTTGCGCATCTCGTATAAATTTTCGGTGTAGTCGCCACCAAAGCCCTCAAAGCTTGGACTGACCACGCGCGAGCCATTGGCTTCACGGCGCGCCTGCACAAGTTGATACAACTCGGCTGGCGATTTGGCGAGCAATTCTGGCTTGAATGTGGACACAGCCACCGCGATAGGTAACTCACGAATTTCCAACTTGGCGCGCACATCTGGCGGCAGCTGCATGGTGGCCGCTTTGGCTTGCGCCCAAAATGCAATATTTTTAGTTGCAAGCAACGATTGCAGCCACAAAATCTCCTCCATGGTGGTTGGCACAATTCCAAGCTCGCCAGCGCAACTGCGCAAATCAGAAAGCAACCGATCCTCGGGCTTGACTGACGCGTCCGCGAGTAACTTCACCAAGCGCTCCCGCTGCCCAATTTTCTGCAACATCTCCCAGCAGCGCAAACGCAGATTCGCCTCCGTGATGGGATTCGACTCAATCAGCATCTTCACCAACACATCCGTCAGTTCATTCTTGCCATTGAGTTGTTCAATGGCAATTCGTTCAGGTCGATCCTTATCGTGCTCTATCCATGCCGCCATGGGAACACTCCACGCTCGCACAAGCGTTGGCGTCATATCCGTCCATTGATGCGTGACAATGAGTTCGCACAATGTGCGCCGCCAAGACAACGCCATTAACTTTGGCAATTGCAGCCGCAGAATTTCCTTTAAGCCAGGCTCATCCAATTTCACCAAGCGATCAAACGCGGCCATGCGCGTTGATTCCGAGAACCCCGGTTGCCACATGATGCGCTTGAGCGCGGAAATGTACTCGGGCGTTGGCGCCTCATCCAGTTTCTCCATTGCCGCCTCTTGCACCACGGGCAAGGAGCCTGGATTGGACAATGATTTGAGTGGATCTTTTCCCGCTGAAACCGCGCACGCTTGCAACACGCAGGCAAGCACGGCCATGCCAAGCGCGTTACCCAAGGTATTTCGAGCGCAATCACATGACCATGATTTCATACCACAAGTCTAACGAACAACGCCAGGCATCAACAGTCAGCAACCAGCGCGCCTTGCGGTCAAGGATTGAAATGTTTGCCCACCTTTGCCGCCTGAGGCGCGACGCATTGATCTCACATCAACATTCTGATTTGAATGCGCGGGATTTGAAAGCGCTCTGTGCGCAATCCAGGCGCGGATTTCAAATGCGCGGCCGCATTAGCGCGCGCGCCGAGGGCGCGATTTCACGCCGCTTGCAATGCGCGAAGCCGCGGCTTTGTTCTTTGGATTTGGTGCCACGCGTTTTTTTGCCACGCGTCGGTTAGACGCCACGGGTAACGCCTCATTGCGCCCCGCATGGTGAATGCACCCAATGTAAACCTCGTGATCCGCTTCAATATCAAAGTGGCGCATAATTTCACAATCAAACCAAGCTGTCGCGCGCAGTGGAACCGGCGCGCCCGATGGCGTCTTCATGCACGGAATGGAAATCATTGGGTCTTGCGTGTGTTCGGGAATTTGTCGAAACAGTCGCGTACATACGGGATCATTGGCTTCGATCAAGCACAACGCAAAGCCGCGCGAATCGCGAATGATGGGACTCAGTGGTTGCCCTTTTTCAATCGCAATGACAAGCATGGGTGGTTGCGACGCGACCTGTTGCACCCAGCGCACCAACGCCGCACCGCGCATGTCGCCAAAGGCGCCAGTTAACAGAAAAACTCCACTTGGAATTTGATCCAGAAGATCACCAATGACACTGCGATCAATTGGAGCCCAATCACTTCTTGAAGACATCAATAACACCATATCTCAAAAAAATAATATTACTAGCCTAAATCCATAATTTACAAGTATTTATATAAATATAGGACGCTTGTATGTGGGGCTTGTACTTGTTCGAAATCAAAAAATTTAGACATTTTGAAGAAGAAGTGGGGCAAAGTGTTGCAAAGTGGGAAATAGAAGTTACACTCTTTACAGGTGCAAAATGCTCTTCCTAGGCGAATTCGAACATTCACTCGATGCGAAACAACGCCTGGCTATTCCATCCGAGCTACGCAATTGCTTTCCCAACGAGGGTGTGGATGCGGTGTTTATTTCAGCGCCTGGATCCAACGATTTTCTGTGCCTGTGGCCGGAAAAAACTTTTTCGGAATTGTCCAACAAATTTGGTGGTTCCTTGGTGAGCGACGAGGACATTCAGGATTCCGAGCGTTTGATCTACAGCCAGTCCTCGCGTTGTCCGCTCGACAAGGCGGGTCGAGTGCGCATTCCGGATCGAATGCTGCAACGCTACAAATTGACGGGAAATATAATCATTCTTGGGGTTCGAGATCATTTGGAATTGTGCACCAGCGACAAATGGAAGGAAGAGCGTGAACGACTTGAGCCGGCCGCCGCGGACATTTTGCGACGAGCCCGCGAAACAATGCGAAATAGAAATTCGAATTGATTTTTGGAAAATATTAAATCCGCCGCAGTGCGCGGCGGTTTGATTCAGAACTTGCGTTGATGCCAAGGATGGCCCAACGCGGGAGAGCAACGAATGGTCACCTCCACTTGCGTCAAGGACGGCGAAGTGGAGACCATTCGAACCGAACAAACGAGCCAAGGACGGCTCGTTGAGAAGGGTTTGACCCGCCAAGGATGGCGGCAAGGACTCTGGAACCCTGAATTTGGGGTTCTATCCGTCGTCGCCCCCGTACCGTGACCCGGTACGGGGGCGTTTTTATACAAATTGCCTGGTTTGGGCTTTGGGATTGCCTTGGGTAGACTGATCGTCTGTAAATTCGCATGAAGTTGACTTCATCGCATGGATTCGCGGAGGCTTGGAGCACCGCGGCGAGATAGTCACAAGGCAAGGCGGTCCCACTCAATGCTGGCATTTACCCGTCGAGAAGGTGAAGAAGTTGTGATTGGTGACCCCGCTGCGCCGCTGGGAATTGTTCGCGTGAGTTCAATCAAAGGTGACAGGGTTCGCCTTGCATTTGATTTTTCGCGAGAGATTCCGGTCAACAGGCGCGAAGTGGCCGATCAAATTAATTCAAATCAACCTGGCAAGGACGGCAATCCGATTGACGGACAAAGTCCCCCCGCTTCAACCCCATTGTCGTCACCGCAAAAAGTGAATCCATCCAATCGATTTGGGTGGGATTACCGCGCGCTTGGCGCCCAATTCCCAAAGTTGCCCTTCGCCATCACCGACGCGCATTCACACGTCAACGGTGGGCGCGCCAGCGCCATTTTGCGCGAGGCCATGGACTTGTTCGGCATTGGTTCGATTTGGTCCATGACTTATTTGGAACAAGTGCCCGCCGTGCGCGCGGAGTTAGGTGATCGACTGCGCTTGATCGCGGTTCCAGATTTCGCCTCCAAAGATCGCAAGTATGCACTTGGCGCCGGATTTTTGGAGCGTATTGGTCAATATCACGAACTGGGTTCGCGGCTTTGCAAAATTTGGGCGGCACCGCGCAGCGTTGATTATGCCATCGAAGCCGGGGATGCAACCATGTTTGAATTGGACGCGCCCATACGAATTGCCGCCATGGACATGGCCACGAAGTTGGGCATGTCGCTCATGGTGCACATCGCCGACCCCGACACTTGGTTTCAAACGCGCTATAGCGATGCCGCGCGCTACGGAACCAAGTCCGCGCAATATCTTCCACTTGAAAGATTACTTGACCGATTCACCGCGCCCTGGTTGGCGGCGCACATGGGTGGATGGCCAGAGGATTTGAACTTTCTCACCGGGCTTTTAGATCGCCATCCCAATTTATTTTTGGACACCAGCGCCACAAAATGGATACTGCGGGAAATTTCAAAACATCCAGCAGGTGCGGTTCAAAATTTTCTTGAGCGATTTCGCGGACGCATTCTTTTTGGAAGCGACATTGTCACCACCGACGAACACATGATCGCGGGCGAGTCTAAAAGTGAAATGGCCGCCAAAGCAAGTCGTCCCGAGGACGCGTTTGATCTCTACGCCAGCCGCTACTGGGCCTTGCGAACACTGTGGGAAAGTAGGTTTGATGGTGAAAGTCCAATTGCCGATCCCGACCTTGCCATGGTTGATCCCAAGCGCTTTAGCGCCATGGACGCGCCGCGATTGCGCGGACAACACTTGCCCGCCTCGCTGCTGAAATCCCTTTATGTCGACGCCGCGGCCAATTTCATATCCGCCGGTGCATCAGTTGGCGCCGCGCGCAATGCCTCTGGACAGACACGTTGAATGCCCTCCACAATGGCAAGCGTGAATCCGTCGCGAACATTTTGCTTTGCATACTTCACGCGCGCCGCGCTGGTCATGGCCGCCAACGAAGCGGGATTTTTCGCGGCTTGTATACATTCAAACGCGAATGCATTCACGCCTTCGCCGGCAACTCTTCCATCCACTAGGTGATCAATTGCGGCCGCGGCCAAACTTCCACTTTGCGCAATAAGGGGCGCGCCCAAAGCCGCCGCGCTTGAATGATGCAACGCAGTTTCGTCCAGATTGCCGCTTGTCAATGAACACCAGAGATCGACCGCAGCGCATAATTTCCACGGGCATTCAATCGATGAATCAAAATACACTCGATCATTCAGATCCAATTTGCGGGCGATGGATCGAACCGCATGTGCGTTTTTCATATGTGGATGAAGAATCACGCGCGCGCCATACCCGGCAAATACAAATCGCCCCATGGCATGAAACGCAAACAAGGCGTCGGCGCCATCGCCGGACACGGGCAACACTCCAAGAACAACATCTTCATTTGTCGCGCCCCATTTTCTACGCAGTGAATTGCGATCACACGCAGGATCTTGCTGCCACGGCGGCATGGCTGAAAGAATGGATCGAATACGAATTGGAAGCCAACCCAATGCGCATGCACGATCGGCCATGGCATCTCCAAAGCACAAAAGTTCAGCGAATTCAGCGTGAAAAACCCTGTGAGATTCAAATGGGGTATCCATGATCACCACCAAAGGAGTGTCGCGCATGGAGTGTGAAACCAACTGCGCCGCGCGCGCTCCCCACGCCACCACAACGCTGGGCGTTGGATGATCCATTAACCGCGACAACGCGGGTTGCGCAAGCCGTAGATTCGCGCATGGCAACGGAATTCGCCACGCGGGCGCAAGACCGCACGCCCGTGCAAGCTGCGTGGCCAAAGGTGTGCCAAGCACACCAACTTCAACATGGCCTATTCCAACCCTAGCCTCAAGCGCGCGCACGGCCTGCGCACATGCGGCAAGCATTGCGGTGCCCGCGCCCGGACCACACGGATCCGTCACGCAAACAATCCGTGGCACCAAACTCACTTGCGAACACCTAAATTCTTGCCAAGCTCTTTTCGTTCATGCTTGTAAAATAATTTTGCGACTTCGGAGCCAATTTCCGCCGCAAGCAAGTCCTCAACCTGCCTGCGACCTGAGGTGCTTTGATACAAGTCGGCGCTGACTTGGCGCATGTCGGTGGCAACTGGCTCCCCCGTAATTTCGCTTGGCGCCGGAAACATGCGCGAGCGGCCCGGCACATCGATCACTTTCACCGAGGCCAGCGCCGAGGGCAGCGCGTCGCCACCTGGTTGCGCCAGTTTAAAATCACGAATTTGCACATAAATAATCATGTCCGCACCAACGCGCTGGCCAATCTCGCTAATTGGCATGGGTTTGTCGACGGTCTCATCTTTGCGGGCCAAGGCTATGGCGTCACGGGTGGCGATGGTTTCCGTGACCAAACCTTTTTTCATTAAATCCGCGGCGACCTTGTCGCCAATGACGGCGCGCAGTTGTGTTCGACTTAAGAGGTTTGTGCGGTCATCCACAAAGACCACGGTCTTTTTGTCCGGCAAATCATATTTCGCGTCAATGGAGGGCGGACCATCAATAATGTAGGCGGCTGGAACAATGTAGTTGCACCCGCAAAGAAGCAACAGCAAGCCCGCGCTTGAATGCAGCAATGTCATACAGCGATGTTTGAAGATCGATTTCATTTTATTTTTTCGTGTCGGGATACTTGTCTTCGATGTGGTCAAAGAACACCCACGCAGCGTTGCGCACAAACGCCGAGAGTAGGCCGTTTTGCACCAGCGTGATTGGCATGGACTCGCGCGTCACTCCAGCGTCTAAAGGAAACTGCGCGGAGACATTCCACTGATCAACCGTTTGATCAGCATCAAGACCGTCGCGCTCGGCCACGCCCACATTTCCCGCGGCAACACCATCCCATAGAAAGCGATTTCCCTGCGGATTCAATCGATATTCGTACAGATCGATAATGACAAGGCGATCCACATCCAATTCCTCCGCCACTTGACCCAAGGGCTGCGCGGACCAATTGGGGGTTTGATGTTGGTAATTCAAACACAGGATCGGATTCATCATTTTTATGCCGGGAACATTTTCCTGCAGGCGTTGCGCCAAATTGACGGAAATATTTGGAACAGCCGTCGGATGCTCATAGACCGTTCCCATGTCGGCCTTCACAAGAACGGCAACGCGCTTGTTGTCCAGTCCAGCGTACTTGGCAAGGACTTCAATCTTTTTGTCGCGCTCAATATTTTGTCCAATGACGGACGCCACACCAACTACTTGGCAACTTGCGACGAATCCAAGCACAATGGCTCCACTAAAGGCAATGCCAGCGGTCCAGCCAAGTCGTCGTGCGCGTTTGAAACTCATTTCATCCCTTCCCACATACTTGTCAACTTCCACAGCCACGCCGCGAAAAAAAACATGACGCCCGCGCCCAAGCCCCACTTGTTCAAGAACGGATCAAACAATCGTTGGAATTGATAACCAGTCAAAGACACACCCAAGGCAACAACGCAGCCAACCGCGGCGGCAATGGCCAGCAACGCGCCCAAGGGCTGAGCCCTAAACCCCGCCGCAAATTCCGCGCGCACGACGTAGGCAAAGGCGGTGGTCATGCCGCAACTTGGGCATGGAATGCCAAGCGCTGCCGGCCATGAGCACACGGGCAAGCCAAGTTGTTGATGCGTTCCAAGTCCGCGCGCGTCGGGCGTGAGCGTGGCGGCGACAATCAGCGGCGCCACTAGGACCAGCGCCAACAATAATGTCAAGCCGCGGGTCGATGCATGGATTGGGGCAACTTCGGACATGACCCAAGAGTGTATCTACAGTGGCCATAGGCTAGACACCGTGCACCCAACTCGGCAGAATACCCCCATGCACAATACCTTGAGTAATCAACGCATCGACGGCCATCTAGATTTGGCTTATCTAGCCATGCAGGGCATTGATCTTGAGTCACCATCGCCAGACCCCGCGCGATTTGGAGTGAATTTCCCAGCGCTGCAGGCTGGTACATGCAAAATTGTCTTTGCAACGCTGTTCACAGAAATGGGTTGCAATGAAGCTTGGGGCTACACCAATGTGGACGATGTGGAAACCGCGGCGCGCGCGGCACGGTTGCAATTGCGTTTGTATCAAGGCCTGGAATCGCGCGGTGTGATCCGCATTGTGCGCACGCAGTCCGATTTGATGAATTGGCAATCGCCTGGACCAATTCGCGTAGTGATCTTAATGGAGGGCGCCGATCCAATCGAGTCGCCAGAGCGCGCCAAGTGGTGGTTTGATCAAGGCGTGCGCATGGTTGGCTTGACGTGGGCAAAGGGTTCGCGCTACGCGGGTGGTAATGCGGCGCCGGGACCATTGACCGCGGCCGGAAAGAAAATGATCCAAGCCCTGGATCACGTTGGCATGATTCATGATCTTTCGCATTTGTCCGATGAATCGTGCGCGCAAGTGATCACATTGGCCAAAAGCCCCATTGTGGCAAGTCATTCCAATTGCCGCGGTCTTGTGCCTGGCAATGAGCGTCATCTCACCGATGAAACAATTCGCGCCATTGCCGCGCGCAAGGGCGTGTGTGGATTGAATTTGTATGGAAAGTTTTTAGCCAATGACCGCATAGCAAGCATGGATGACGTGGTGCGACACATCAAGCATGTCCGTGAAGTTGGCGGCGCCGAGTGCATCGCACTGGGCAGCGACTTTGATGGTGGCTTCACACCCAACGACTGTCCAGTGGGCGCACAACGCCCCGAAGATCTGCCAACGATTGAAAGCGCGCTCACGCAGGCGGGCTTGTCCGCGCATGAAATCGCTGGATTTCGTAGTGAAAATTGGCTGCGCGTATTGCGCGCTTCGCTGACCAACATCTGACGCGTGAATATTTTTTAACCGTGTAACGACACGCGCGCCTCCCTTTTGCGCCGCCAAACACCATCATGTCGCCGTGGACACACTTAAGGCTTCAATGTGCGCTCATTGTTCAAGCAGACATGCATGAACTTGTCTTGCGCGCGAATCACCAAGTCAAGCCGCACGCCGCAGTGATGCCAGTCCACGGCTTGCGTGGCGTCGGTAAAAATAATTCGCTCCACAATGGGAAGCGGATCCGCGGCAAGTCCAGGAAATCCAAGGCGTATCAGGGACGCATTGCGCTGCACCCATGCGGCTGCTTGGCGAATGGATGCGGCCTGCTCCACGGGGGCAATGACATGCAAGTGCCCAGAGTTGTCTGTGGCGAATTCAATTAGATCGTTATTTGGATAACGCAACGCAATGGGCCATAAGCCGGAAAGAATTGCGGCGTATGAGCCTGGTCGCATTTGTACTTGCAGTGGTTGCTTGGCAAAGTCGCGGGACTCGGCGCCTGCGTGCGTTGCGGGAATGACGCCCGGTGTTGGGACCGAGCTCTTTGTTGATGTTGGCTTTGAAGGTGGCGCCGCTGCCTGATTCACCGCTCGAATGTGCGCGTTTCGGCTTCCATCTACGGTGGCTTCCGCGGCGCGAATGGCCTCAAAAATTTCCGCCATGGAAAATCCGCCTGGGAAAAATCCCTGTCGCGCAACTTGGGTGCGTTCAAGCCGTGGATAGGTTCCAGCCAACGGAACAGGATGCTGCAAAAACGCTTGCGCCGCAGTTGAAATTGTGACAATGGCCTTGGTGGCTGATTCATTGGAACAACCCACCAGTGCGATGGGAGTCAGTGGTGGCACGCGATTATTTTTGCGCGCGCATTGAACAACCCGTTGCACCAGTTCATACGCGGCTGCGGTGGCGGCCTCGTCGCCGCCAGAGGCAATGACGACTTCCTCAATATCCATGACCGCAATTTCTTCCGCGCCCTGCGCGCTTGCGGGCGTAACAAACCAATGCCGCACCATGGTCGCGGCGCGTAACAACCACTTTGCAAAATCCTGGTCCTCGCTTTCAGCGCAACCTTTGGTCTCAAGCAGCGAGCACTGAATGCCATCAGGACTGACGCGCAGTAACGCGGCCGGACCCTCCCGCAAACGGGCCGCGACATGCGTGAGCCATGGATGCGCCATCACCGGTAAATTTCCAGCAAGCAATGGCGTGATCAAAGTTTCACGCGGTGGCACTTTTTTCACTTTTTCGTAGCGCGGCAGACCGGAATCACTGGCCCCCGTGTCACCCAAAAAGAGCGAGGTCAAACGATCAAATCTCTCGTCAAATTCGCTCACTTTTGCTCTCCACGAATGGAAGATTCCCCGTCCGAAACGCTTTGAACCGCGGTGGCTGATGACAGTGGCGCAATAGGCGCGCCGGCTTGTTGGCGAATGCGCGCCAGCAAATCCGCCATGCGTTCACCACTGGTAGCAGCCGTGTTGGCGGGCGCGGCGTCATCTTGGGCAAGTTCGGCGCGTGCGGCGATCAGCACATTTAATTTTCTACGCGTGCATGCTACGGGGTTCGCGTCAAGCCAATCCACCAACGCAATAAAATCCCGACACGCCTCTGAGCCAGGCGCGTACTCGGTAATGGGCTGGCCAAATCCGGCGGCCTCGCGCAACGATTCATGTTCACGAATCACCAACGGCATGGTGAGCATTCCATGACGACGCTCAATGGCCGCCAACAAATCGGTGGCCAACTTGGCGTTGGGTCTATGCAGGGTTGGCAAAATACGCAGCGGCAAATCACGCTCAAGACGCGCGGACATGGCCCCAATGGCGGCAGCTTGGCGTTCGCTTCCTTTGAGTGAAAAGAAGCCAGTTTCCACGGGGATAATCGCTTCATCCGCGGCGCGCAAGGCGTTGAAGGTGAGCAGTCCAATGGTTGGCGGACAATCAATCACGCACCAATCAAATCGATCCGCCACACGATCAAGAAATATTGATAGCCGCGCGTCGCGGTCGGACAAATGTGCCAGACCACCACGCGCGGCTTCCAGGCCCGCAAGAGAAAGAGTGCTTGGGGCCAAGCGTAAATTTTTTGCAACCTCCCACAGCATCGCGTCGGGGTCCGCGCCGCCAGGCGGATCGGCCAATAGCGCCTCGGCCAAGCCTTGTTCAATGCGATCTTCTGGAACACCAAGACCAATTCCGCAATGACCTTGCGGATCCATGTCCACAAGAAGCGTGCGGCGATCTTTTGCCGCCAGCGTTGCGGCCAAATTGATAGCGGTTGTGGTTTTGCCACAGCCACCTTTTTGATTCACAATTGCGACGCTACGCATCCTGCTGAGGTCGTTTCAAGAAAGTCAGCCAAACCCAGGCCGAGGGTTGCACGCCTTTGAAGCCTCCGGCTCCGCCGACATGCCCTGATTTATCGGTTGATTGTGGCCAAGTTCTTCCAAAGTTATTCAGAGTTCTTTGGATGAAAGCCGCATGGAATTCCAACTATCACCGGACTGTTTGGCTTATGCGCCAATCGCGTCAAGGCCGGCGTTGATCACCTGCTCACTTGCCGCATCCAGCACCCCAGGACAGCCAACTCCCTTGAGAAGCACCAAGCGAACGGCTCCAGATTGCCCTTTTTTATCTCGTTTCATGGCATTTTGAAGCTGAACACGATCCACCGCGCATGGCAACTTGATGGGCAATTCCAAGTCAGCCAGCCGCTTGGAAATGTGGAAAAAATTGGCCTCTGGCCACCAACCCGCCGCCTGACTGGCCGCCGCCATGGCAACCAACCCCATGGAAACCGCCTCGCCGTGATGAACCTGTTCATGCAACATGGATTCAATGGCGTGGGCGAAGGTGTGCCCCAAGTTCAAGTGCGCGCGCTCGCCCTGCTCCCGCTCGTCACGCGAAACAATCGCGGCCTTTACGCATGCTGATCGATGGACAAGTTCTATTAGTCGCGCTGGATCCATGGCGCGCAATCCTTGGCTATGGGTTTGCAACCACCCCAACATGGGTTCATCCGCAAGCAGCGCATGCTTGAAACACTCGGCAAGACCGCAGCGAAACTCACGCGTGGAGAGCGTGGAGAGCGTCCGAACATCGCTGACCACCCAGGCGGGCGCGCAAATTATTCCCGCCATATTTTTGGCCAAGTATTGACGCGAGATTTGCGGCAAGCCTTGCCCGCCGCCACTTTGGAAACTTGTATCAAGTGCAGGGCTAGGCATTGCAAGATTGACCGCGCTCTTGCCCCCAATTGCGGCGTCCACCATGGCAAGCAGCGTGGTTGGAATCATGACCGTGGCAATGCCGCGCATGTAAGTGCCTGCCGCAAAAGCAGCCATATCGCCCACAATTCCGCCGCCCATGGCGCACAGCACATCGCCGCGCTGCACGCGCTGGGCAAGCATGCACTGCCATAAATTTTCAACTTGCGCTGTGGATTTATTGTCCTCGCTGGCATGCACAACATGCGTGACCACGCGTAAGCCCGCCGCGGCAAGCGAGGCCTCCACTTCGCGCGCCCATGTGTGCGCCACGGCTTGATCGACCACCAACATCGCCACGCGGGCCTTTGGCATCTTTTGCGCAATCGTCGCCCCCACCCTTTGCAATAACGCGTCGCCAACATGGATGTCGTAATTGCCCTGCGCGCTTTGCACGGAGATCGATTGCATTGGCGCATACTCGCCCCTTGCGCTCAATTCGGCAAGTGGCTATTTCAAAGTCGCTGCCAGTCCGCGGTCCACGAAGTTGTTGAACCAGTGGGCAAGCAAGCCACCAGTTTGTAGCGCGGGTTCAAGAAGCAATCGGCGCGCTGGCGCGTGCGTGATACGCGCGAAATTGATTAGCCTGCTCGTGGCCAAAGTAATAATCCTGAATTCGCGGGGAAATGTTGCGCAAATCCATGAACATCAGTCCATCCACCACATTGCCAAATTCTGGGTCGACATTGAAGGCGATCAACCGCGCGTCCAACTTCAAATATTGCCGCAACAACACCGGCATTTTGCGGCCCTCTGCCTCCACTTCTTGAATCAGTCGATCCACATCACTCACATTGCGGACTGCCGCGTGCGTGTGCGCGGGGTCCCAATCCAAAAACGGCTCCATCGTTGGCGGCTTTTTAGGCTTCACATCCTTGGCAAATCGATCGATGGCGTGGTGCGTTTTTAAAAACGCCATAATGAGCCGCTTGGACATGCTTTGATAGGCGTCGGAAATGCTGACGGGACCAAGCAAAATTGCGTACTGCGGCCGCAGCAGCACAAAGCGCGCAATGCCGCGCCACAGAAGCAACAACGGCAGTGGCTTTCTTTGGTGCGCGCGCGCCACCCAACTTCTTCCCAGCTCAATCGCTGGACCAAGCGACTTCAACATGTTTGGCGAATACTCAAACAGTGTGCTGGTGTACATGCCATCAATTCCGTGCGCGGCGAGAATTTCATCGGTCAACCCCATTCGATAGCCGCCCATGACTTCTTGCGTGCGCGTGTTCCACACCAGCAATTGCCGGTAGTAGCGGTCAAAGCGATCAATATCAATGGCTTTGCCTGAACCTTCGCCTACGGCGCGGAAGGCCTCCTCGCGCAAGCGCCCAATTTCAAGCATGTTCAGCGGAATTTTTTCACTTTGCGTGCACCACACTTCGCAATCGCCTTGCTTGAGCAACAAATCCGATTGCGGCAAGCCAGAAATTTCCGCGGCCAATTCCTCCGGCGCGTACTGGGGCCGTTCCAGCAACGGCGTTGAGTAGGCAATCGCTGCGGTATTTGTGGATTTTTCATCCAACCGCGCGCGCAAGAGATAGGTTCGCAGACGAAAATATCCAATCAATTCGTCATCGCCTTGATAGTTCGCAACTTCACTGGCTTCGATTGGGGTGCCCACCGCCACCGCGATTTTTTTCCCAAACTGCAATGGATAGCAGTGCGCCAACAACACAGTGCGCAGCATTGGATGGATCAACCCCGCCAACTGAAACCACCATGGATTTCGCCCCTCGATAAACACCGGCAATACGGCGGACTGCGTGATGCGCGCCAACTTGGCGGTATGCGTTTTCCAAAGTGCGTCGACTGCGCGCCAACGACCCCATGTGGAGTGGCTCACTTCACCTGATGGAAACACGCACAGGCATCCCCCATTGGCAAGCCAACGCAATGCCTCGCGCAAGGGGCTCATGTTGGAGTTCAAATATGACTTACCAATAATTTTTACACCAAGCGAGCGCTCGGCGACCACGGGAATTTGGCACAACAGTTCATTGGCTATAAATTTCACATCGCTTCGAACCGAATCCATCAGCGTCGTAATGACCTGCGTATCTGGCGCGCCCATTGGGTGATTCGCCACCACCAACAGCGCCCCAGTTTTTGGTATGCGTTCGCGATCCTCTGCCGAGCAAATCGTGCGCATGCCAGTGGCGCGATTCAACGCGTCAATCAATGTTCCCGCGCCAAGAATTTGGTGGGACTTCTCCACCACATTTTCTACGCGGTGGATTCCCGTGATGATGCGGATGATTGGCCAAAAGAAGTTTGTAATGATTGCCCGCGGTGGGCGAATGCGAAATGGTTTTATTTTTTCTGCCATTTGAATTGCGTTGATTGTCATGCACGCAACAGTTTGCCGGTGTTATGGAATTATAAACACTCAATCCGCAAGTGAAGAAGTGACCCCAAGGGGATTTGAACCCCTGTAGCCACCTTGAAAGGGTGGTGTCCTAAGCCAGGCTAGACGATGGGGCCGGCGAGCGCCTAAATATAGAGCAAACAGAAGAAATCGTCGAACGACTCTTGCGAGCCATCAAGTGAAAGTGACCCCAAGGGGATTCGAACCCCTGTTCCATCCGTGAGAGGGATATGTCCTAAACCGGGCTAGACGATGGGGCCAAACAAGCGCCAATACAAACAAATTCACGGATCAATGCAGTAGCGCAAAGAGTATAGCGAGCAAGTTCACCGCCACAAATCGCTTGGTAATGCCATGAAATGGGGCGTGCGTCCAACATTCCAAACCGGCGCGATTTCCTTCTCCCATTGAGTGGATTCATTTCATGCCTTCATAATGCATGCGCCCAATAGGGACCGCGCACGCGGCGCGCACGAGATCGGATACCGTAATGGACATGCCCACCCCATTGATGTTGTGCGCCATGCAATTTGAAAGCAACATTGCCATCAAGCGCTTGGGCAACCGCTGCGTCATCCGCACCATTGGCGTTGGTAAATATTGCGCGAAAGAGTTGGGCGCATTGGCCAAGGAATTTGGCGCTGGCACAAATGTCATTTTATGCGGTCTTGCAGGTGGATTAAGCGCGCGCGCGCAATTGGGTCAGGCCTATGTCGCTTCGCATGTGACCGCGCCCAATGGCGTTGTGATACCCGCGCCATGGATGCCAATAGGGGTGAACGCGCCCCCGCCTGCGTCACAGGATTTGGCTTGCGTTGACACGCATACGAAAGCCTTGGCGCTGCCGCTTTTTTGCGCCGATGTTTTATTGGCCGATACCCAGATCAAAGCGCAAACCGCCCGACAATTTTCTTGCGACATGGTGGATATGGAGTCGGCGTACTTCGCGCGCGTCTGCGCGCAAGCCGGTTGGCGATGGCTGATTATTCGAGGCGTGAGCGACGATATTGACACGCAACTTCCACCTGGCGTGTTCAACTTTGTCAACGCCGCGGGGGCACCGCGCCCCATGGCCATTGCGCTGCATGTGGCCACACATCCCTGGGAAATTCCATCGCTGCGACATCTAGGGCGAATGTCAACTTTGGCCATGAACAATGCCTGCGACATTGTCGAACGCGCATTGACGGAGTTGCCTTCATGAGCACGCGCAAAGTGCTTGTGTTTGGCGGTTCATTTAACCCCCCCCATCGGCGCCACTTTTTATTGGCTCAACAAGCCGCGGCGGCTATTGGGGCCGATGAGATTCGCGTTATTCCCGCACATACAAATCCACAACGCCAAGATCAGCCGCCCACCGCTGCCCACCACCGCGAGGCCATGTTGCGCATCGCCTTTCACAATGAGCCACGGGCGGTTATTGATACGCAAGAGATTGCGCGCGGTGGATCCAGTTACACCGTTGACACACTGCATAATTTGCGCGCGCAATTTCCAAGCGCACACCTATTTCTGCTGCTTGGCGGCGATCAAGCGCTGAACTTTTATTCATGGAAAGATCCACAAGGCATTCTTGCGCTTGCCACGCCAGTGGTGGTACCGCGCGCTCCGTTGAACGCGGCGGAACTTTTACAACACATTGCCGCGCGCCACGACAGCGCCACCGCTAACATGTGGCGCCCGTGGATTCTTCAAGTGCGGGCCGAGGCGGAATCCAGCACGCAACTACGCGCCAACATTGTGGCGGGCGCCGCGAGTGATCATGCGCTGATTGATCCGCGGGTGCTGGCGTATATCAGTCAACACAAATTGTATGTGTGAGTAAAGGCGCGCATATCCCAGGCCATATCACCGGCCATATCACCGGCCATATCACCAGGGATCTTCTTCAACCAAATGCACCTCGGATTTTCTGCCCTTCATGGGCAGATGGTCCAAGGACTCCGGTCGCTCATCAAAGGCCACGCGATCAAGCGTGTAAAAACTCTGCAGAAGCCAGCGATTTTCGGTTTGCAAACGCTCGCGCGCCAAGCGCTCCACTTCCGCCGTATTTTTGGCCGTCATCCAAAATGTGATGTAGCCGCCAGAGGGATGATCACTTGAATCATCGGTATTCAGATCCAGACATACCGCTATGGAATGCCACAGCGTGCTGCCCAACTCTCGGCCAGTCTCGTCCACATTGGTGTCGGGGTCCACATCTAGCTCAAGCCCCCAACATTCACGCACTTGCAATAGCACTTCGTCTAAATCTGGGCTTTGATCATCCTCAATCGCAAGCACATCGCGTACATGCGAGGGCGGCGACAACACCTCATCCAGCGAATCTGGCCAAGTCTCCTCCACTTCGCGTAGCGAATGGCGGCGCAACATACGCTCCACCGTCTCCTTGTTGTCGGCTGCAACATGGATCAACAATCCCTTCCACGAATCCAGGAACACTTCAACAAACGGCTCCTCGGCGTTGGCGCCAACCCCGATACTGGCGTCCTCCATGATGACAGGCTCAAAGCCCTCCCAAATTTCCAGGAAAGACTCAAACGAAATCGGCTCGCGGCCCATGAACACATCCACGCTGCGGTACGCGTCGCGACTTCCAACTTCCATAATTGGCGTAACGTGCTCGGGCAGCAACCCTAGCGCCTCGCGCACCAGACCAAGCATGCGATCGTGGCTGGTGACAATGTGAAATGAGAATGTGTCTGGGTCGCCTTCCTCGCCCTCGTGGAACTCAAGCGTGTAGCCCTGGGTTGGACTCGGCAAATTAATGGGCGCAATTCCAAGCGGAAGCGCAAAGCCATCTATGACGGCGCGCTCCAAATCGTTTCTAAGTTTGTACTCGCGCATCGGTTAGCAAATTCTCCAACACAGATGGTAACTACCCTGCGTCTTCGAACAAAATAGCGTTGCAACCCCATATTTCATGCATTATGCGACGGCTTTCACGCGCGCCCGCTAGTCGCCTAAATAGGCCTCTTGCACGCGGCGATCATCCAGCAACTCGCGGCCCAAGCCAGACAAGGTGATCGCCCCGGTCTCCATGACATAGCCACGATCGGCAAAGCGCAACGCCGCACGCGCATTTTGCTCCACCAATAAAATCGTCATGCCCTCGTCGCGCAATTGTTGAATGGCTTGGAAAATCCGCAATACCAAAATGGGCGCAATGCCCATGCTTGGCTCATCCATCATCAACATACGCGGCTCACTCATGAGCGCGCGTCCAATGGCCAGCATTTGTTGCTCACCACCGGACAATGTTCCGCCGTGCTGGCGATCGCGATCTTTTAAAATTGGAAATAGCGCGTACACGCGCTCCAAGTCGCGGGCCATGGCCGCCGTATCGCGGCGCAGGAATCCACCCATCTCCAGATTTTCGCGCACGCTCAACCGAGGAAAAATTCGCCGACCTTCCGGCACCTGCGCCAGACCAAGCGCCACAACTTGATCGGGCGGCGTGTTCGCCAAGTCGTGCCCCGCGAATGCAATCACGCCCGCGCGCAAGGGCTGGATGCGCGATATGGTCATTAATGTGGTGCTTTTACCTGCACCATTGGCGCCAATCAGCGTGACAATTTCGCGCTGACGCACTTCAAGGGAAACCTGATGAAGCACATCGGATGGTCCATAGCCAGCGCATACGCCATTCACACTTAGAAGAATTGGCTGGGAATTATTGCTCAACCGATTTCTTCCTTGCCCAAATAGGCCTCAATGCAAGCTGGATCATTGCGGATTTGTTCGGGACTTCCCTGCGCGATTTGCTTTCCAAAGTTCAACACGCAAATACGGTTACTGACACCCATGACCACTCGCATGTGGTGCTCGATCAACAACACGGTCACGCCGGAGTCGCGGATGCTGCGGATTAATTCCATCAGCGTGACCGTTTCGGTTGGATTCATGCCCGCCGCGGGTTCATCCAGCAACAAAATACGCGGCTCGCCCGCCAGCGCGCGCGCAATTTCCAGGCGCCGCTGCAACCCGTACGGCAAATTTCTAGCGGCCTCGCCAGCGCGCGCTTGCAGTCCCACAAATTCCAGCAACCGCAGCGCCTTCTCATGCGCCAGCGCATTTTCCTTATAAAAACGCGGCAAACGCAACATATTTGCTAAGAATCCGCAATGCAATTTGGCGTGCATTCCCACCAACACATTTTCAATCACGCTCAACTCGCCAAACAAGCGAATGTTTTGAAATGTCCGCCCCATGCCAGCGCGTGCAATCAAATCCGGAGTGCGCCGCGCGCGCCACCACAGCGTGGTGTATGCGCCTGCCCCCACCACGAAACCAACCAGCGCCAGCAATGCCACGGACTCAAAGCCAATGCTGCGCAAGCTCGGTACAACGCAGCGCAATGCTTGCGCAATGGGAAAGGGCTCCTCATAAATGTAATTGGCCACAATGACATCTTTCCACAACACGGTGGCGCGAATTGGAATCGTGAACAATGCCGCCAACATAAATCCACTCAAGATCATGCGCGCGAAAGTAGCGCGACTCCAATCGCGGCGAATTTCCTTGCCTTCAAATCGCACGCGTCCTTCGGTGGCTTGATGCACGCCCGTGATGGCATTGAACAGCGTGGACTTGCCAGCGCCATTGGGACCGATCAACGCGAACACCTCGCCACGCTTGACTTGAAATGAAACACGATCGTTGGCCACCAAACCGCCAAAGCGCATGGTGACGCCGTCCACTTCCAAAATTGGATTTGTTATTGCGGGCACAACGCTCATGGAGTTGACTCCACTTGATTTTTCTTTTTGGCGCTCACCAAAGACAACTTTGCGGGCAGCAATCCATCTGGACGAAAGCGCATCATGAGCACTAAAACCAAGCCAAATACAAGGTATTTCCAGTTGTTCGGGCTGCCAAATACGCTGCCCGAAACAATCCAACCCGCGTTTTGCATGGCTCCGGCAATCTTGGGTAACGCAATGTTTGCAATCCCAATCATGGCGATTGAGCCAACCAACACTCCGTTGATAGAACCCATTCCACCAACAATGACAATGCACAGCGCCAAGATGCTGATTTGAAAATCATAATTGCCTGGCTCGCCAGTGCTGGAGTACATGCTCGCCCATAGTCCACCAGCCACTGCCGCCAGCGCTGCGCCAGTGGCAAAGGCGATCATCTTCACTGGCACTGGTGCCATGCCCATGCACTGCGCCGCAAGTTGATCCTCTCGCACCGCCAGCCATGATCGACCCGTGCGGCTGCGCTCCAAATTTCTGCATACCACAACCGCGACCACCACAAATCCAAGAAACAACCAGTACCAAGGAAGTTCTTGATCGCTCGCGAATTCAAATATGATCAATCCCCCGTCGCTCCACCATGGAACATATGGCGCAGGCAATGGATTAATACCTTGCGTACCTTTTGTAATGACATCCATATTTTTCAATACATCTTGCGTGATCTCGCCAAAGCCCAGCGTGACAATGGCTAAATAGTCGCCCCGTAAACCCAGCGTGGGCGCGCCAAGCAACACCCCCGCGAACGCGCCAACAATCGCCGTGAATAGAATTCCCCACCAAAATCCAAGTTGAAAGGGATAAATATCGCAACTGCTTATGGCGAACGCATAGGCGCCAATAGCCATAAATGCGGCCATTCCCAAGTGCAAAAGCCCTGTGAAACCCGTGACAATGTTCAAGCCAAGCGCCAAGATTGCGAACACCATGACGCCGCGCATGGGATCGACCATTTCCAATCCAAGTCGCCGATTCACCAACGCCAACAAGCACGCCAGGATCAACAGCGCAACATCAATGCGCATGAATTTTTTCCAAACGGGCGTGGCGCTCATCAAACTTTCTCCCGGAGTTTGGCTCCCAAAATTCCGCTGGGCCGAAACACAAGCGTCAAAATAAGAATTGCGAAAACCACCGAGTTGGTCCAGCGCGCTTCAATGTAGCCATCACTCAGCGCGCGCACCAAGCCAATCACAATTCCGCCCACCACCGCACCTGGCAAACTTCCAATGCCACCCAGCACCGCCGCGGTGAATGCGTCCATGCCAGTGCGGTAGCCCATCTGAAATGAAATCGTGTTGTTGTAAAGCGCGTAGATCACACTGGCGAATCCACCGAGCGCTCCGCCAATGAGAAAGGTGGAGCCAATGACGCGATTCACATCAATGCCCATCAGCGCGGCGGCGGTTGGATTCTGCGCCACGGCGCGCATTGCCTTGCCCAAGCGCGTTGATTTCACCAACCATGTCAAGCCAATCATCAATGGAATGGTGACCATCACCACAAAGAGATCACGCCATGTCACGGTGATTGCGGAATGTGCGCCCAGCAAATTTTCGTTTGAGATGAGCGATGGAAAATCCTTGGGAGCCGCCGCCGCTTTCCCGCCGCCAAAGACCTCCATGGGCAAACCCCCCCAAAACAGCGCAATATTTATTAAAATAAAGGAGCATCCAATGGCGCTCACAAGCAGCGCAAGTTTGGGCTTGCCCCGCAACGGACGGTACGCCACGCGGTCAATGGACCAGTTCAAGACCGCGCAAAATAGTGCTGCGCTGATCAACAGCGTCACCACTGCCGCCGTCCCGCCAAGACCTGCCCACGCCTCCATGCCCAACGCCCCCACCAGGGTCAGCGCTAAGAACGATCCCAGCGTGCACAAATCTCCATGCGCAAAATTAATCAGTTCAATAATTCCATACACCATGGTGTAGCCAATCGCAATCAGCGCGATGATCATTCCATTGGAGACACCCGTGATCAATTGTTGCGACAGAACATGGCCCCAACCCATGGCTACATTTTCAACAAGCGTGGCTTGGGCCATGGTCATGCCAAGGAAATATTCACCAAGAAATCCTTGTGTGGCAAGATTCATTTTTGCAATGGTCCCGAGTGTTTATTTTCCAAGCACTTTGACAAATTTAAACTTACCATTTTCCACAGTGTTCCCACTCATCACCTTGTTGGTGGTGTCGCCGTTGGCGTCAAAGCTCCATTTGCCTAAAACCCCTTCAAAATCCCTGGTTTCCGCCACAGCTTGCAAAATGCCCGCGCGGTCCTTGGTCTTGGCTCGGGCCATGGCCTCGAGCAACACCTTGCAGGCCTCATAGCCGTACGCCGCATAGGCCTCGGGTTCTTGTCCATACTTCTTTGTGTACAAGTCGCGGAACTCCGCGCCACGACCTGTGAGTTGATCCGCTGGAAGTCCGCCAAAGGTGATGTATGCGCTGCCGTTGACATTGGCGTCGCCCGCGGCCTCAATGAATGCATTTTCAAAACATCCGTCGGGCACCATGAAACTTGGCGTGGCATTGGCCGTGCGAAGATCCTTTGCAATTTGACCCGCGTTGGTTTGGGTGGTTCCACCGTAGTACACCAAGTCTGGAGTGACAGCCTTGATCTTGGTGGCCAGCGCCTTGAAGTTGGTCGCCTTTGGATCCACTCCCTCGCGTCCAAGCACTTGTATACCCAATTCCTTGGAGCGCTTCTCAAAAACATCGGCAATACCTTTGCCGTAAAGCTCGCGATCATCCAAAATAAATACCTTCTGAACTCCCATGGATTGGGCCCATTCCGCCGCGACCACACCTTGCAAATCATCGGTTGGCACCACGCGGAAATAATTAATTTTGCCGGTAGGGCGGTAGATTTTTGGCTCATTCGCCTCGCCAGTTCCAGGCTTAGTCAGACCTGGATATGTGTTGCCTGGACTGATCATGACCAATCCCGCCTTGTTCAAGATGGGCATGCTGATTTTGCTGGCGCCGGAGTTGTAGGTGCCAATGTAGCCAACCACACTCAAATCACGCGAAGCTTTGTTGGCATTCTGCGCCTCCACCGCCGGGTCCCAGTTGCCGCGTTGTGGACTAGCGTCATCGAGTGCTTCATACTCAATGGTGTAGTCCCCGACTTTACCGTTGACTTCATCAATGGCCATGCGAATACCGTTGATCACCGATGTGGTCTGCGCGTTGGCGCTGCCGGTCAGTGGAAGGCTGGAAATAATTTTAAGCTTCTTCGTTTCCCCTGGCGTTTCTTGCGCCCAAGCGATCGCGCTGAAAAGTGTCGCGCTGGAAACTGCAAGTACACATACGGCGGTGAGATTTTTTAACATACGATATTCCTTTTCAAGTGTGAGATACGCTTTCAATAATAGAGGCTCTGTGAGTTTTCTGCATAGCGTGCATCAATTCACACTCGACTGAACAAGACGGCCGATCGCGCTCACGTGTTGTCCATTGGGTTGCGCCCAGAGGCAAAGGCAAGGATGGCTTGAGCCGCCTCTCGATCAGGTGATTTTCCCTGAAATGCAGGCAAAAGAGTGCGTAAAGCGTTGGCAGTTTCACGCAGCCGGGATTGATCCGCCAGCAAGTTCTCCACTGCGGCGCTAATAGGACCAGCGCGCCCAAGGCACGGCACAAACTCTGGCACCATGCGCCGACCCGCCAAAATGTTGGGAAGCAATCGATTGGGCATGGACAGCATCAGGTTGCCGCCAATCACCGACAATAAGCCCGTTCGATACATGCCCACCATGGGTTTGGCTTGACGCAGCACATCCAAACTCACCGTGCCACTGACGCATAACGCAATATCGCACCATGAAATTGACGCGTCCAGTTTGCCCGTCATCAACAACACGCCGGGGGGCAATGTTGGCACAAGATTGCGGACCAACTTTTCTAGGGAGTGGTTGGCCGTCACGATAATCGCAAGCGCTCGGCGATGATTGTGCTGCATATCACTGAACACTTGCAACAGCAAGGACAGGTTGCGTTTCACCTCGCTGCTGCGGCTGCCCGGAAGCAGCAACACTTTGGGCGAACCAGGGGGCAACTCCTTGGCTTGCGCATCCATGCTGGTCTGATCCAAAATGCGATTGATCACGGGGTGCCCAATAAACTTCGCGGGCACGCGCCGCGTGCGAAACCACTCTTGCTCAAAGGGCAGCAAACACAGAACCAAATCGGTGCAGCGGCGCAACTTGTTCAAGCGCCAAGGTCCCCATGCCCACAATTGTGGCGCCACCAAATGGCACACGCGCACTCCGCGCGCTTTCATGAATTGAGCAATGGCAAAGTTCGCCGCCGGCGAATCAACGGGCACATGCACATTCACACGACGGGCCAACGCCCATCGGCGAATGGCGGCCTGAGTTTTTCTTACCGAAGAAATTTTTGACAACGCCGACAATCCCATTGAGCCATCGTCGGCGGTGCGCTCGATCATGGTGGCGCCGGCGCGCTCCATCTGCGGTCCTCCCCACGCGACAATTTCTATTTCAGGCGCCATGGTCTTCAACGCCGCGATCACTGGCGCGGCATGCGCGTCCCCCGACGGCTCGAACGCGGTGAACAGCACGGTGGCTTTCGCGGATAAGTGATCTTTCATATCGTTTGCGCCGTTCACAAGCAAACCATACCCGATTCGTCATTTCAAGTACCCTTCGCCTCCCGACACGGAAACCACCCATGCTTAAAAGAACACACACCTGCGGAGAACCTCGCGCCAACCACGCTGGCAACACAGTCACACTTTGCGGATGGGTGAACACCTATCGAGATCAAGGCAAGGGATTGGTGTTTTTAGATCTTCGCGACCGCGACGGCCTGTGCCAAGTGGTGTGTAATTTAGAGGACGCCCCGCCGCATGTTGTCGCCGCCGCGCGTGGTTTGCGCCGCGAGGATTGCATTGCCGTCAAAGGATTGCTGCGCAAGCGCGCGGGCGATCCAAATCTGAAACTAGCCACTGGTGAGGTTGAACTTCTTGCCGCGGAGATTGAAGTCTTCAATAAGGCGATTGATTTGCCCATCCTTCCCGACGACCATGATGCGCCAAAGATCAATGAGGAAATTCGCCTGAAGTATCGCTACTTGGATTTGCGCCGCCCATCCATGCAAAAAATTCTGCGCGAGCGACACCGCGTGTTGCAATTCACGCGCCAGTATTTTTCCAGCCAGCGCTTCACGGAAATTGAAACTCCACTTCTAATCAAGAGCACCCCCGAGGGAGCGCGCGATTTTCTGGTGCCATCACGCCTGCATCCGGGTGACTGGTACGCGCTTCCACAAAGCCCGCAGCTGTTCAAGCAAATTCTCATGGTGGCCGGTTGCGAACGCTACTTTCAAATTTGCCGCTGCTTGCGCGACGAGGATCCACGCGCCGATCGCCAGGCGGAATTCAGCCAAATTGACCTTGAATTAAGCTTTGTGGACCGCAGCGATGTCATGGATGTCATGAGCGGATTTGTGCAAGGCTTGTGGAAGGAAATGCTGGGCGTGACTATTCCAACCATTGCGCGCATGACATGGATTGATGCCATGAACCGTTTTGGCAGCGACAAACCAGACACGCGCTTTGGCCTAGAGCTACACGACATCAGCGCGATCGCAGCCAAGTGCGGCTTCAAAGTTTTTGACGAGGCGCTTGCCAAGTCCCGTCTTGGAAAAAACGGTTGCGTAAAAGCTATTGTTGTGCCCGCTTCGCTAGGCCAACTCACGCGCAAGATGACCGACACCTACGCGGATTTTGTGAAGGCGTTTAAGGCTGGCGGCGTGGCTGTGACAAAAGTTTCCGCCACTGGAACTTTTGAAACTGGCATTGCAAAATTTGTGGAACCCATTGCCGCGGAGTTCAAAGCCGCGCTGAACGCGCAACCTGGCGACACCATTCTCATGGTGGCCGACCACTGGGAAATTGCCGTCAAGGCCGCGGGTGAACTGCGCCTGAAAGTAGCCGACGATCTCAAGGCTGTTCCCGCGGGCATGTGGAATTTCTTGTGGGTGATTGATTTCCCCATGTTTGATTTTGACGAGGAAGGCCAGCGTTGGGTGGCCATGCACCATCCATTTACTAGCCCAAATCCTGATCAATTTGACCTTTTAGAAAGCGACCCTGGCACCTGTGTGAGCGCCGGTTACGACATGGTTCTCAACGGCAGTGAAATTGCCGGCGGCTCTATTCGCATTCACCGAACCGATGTGCAGGAGAAAGTGTTCAAGCTGATCGGCCTGACGCAAGAAGACGCGGATCGCAAGTTTGGATTCCTGCTCAGCGCGCTTCGTCACGGAGCGCCGCCTCATGGCGGCATGGCGTTTGGTCTTGACCGCTTGGTCATGCATTTGTGCGACACCAATAATATCCGCGACGTGATCGCCTTTCCAAAGACGCAGTCTGGTGGCGACCTCATGATCGACGCGCCTGGGCCGGTGGACGACGAGCAACTCAAGGAGTTGCATGTACGCCGCGCCGTCACGCAAAAAGCGCAAGCCTAGTTTCACCACAAAAAAATAAAAGGACGCGCACAGAAATTTCTTCGCGCGTCTTTTTATTTCCTCCAAATCAATCGCAATCCAATTAGTGCACGCCTTGCGTGGCAAGCCAGCGTTCACTATCAAGTGCCGCCGCGCAACCCATGCCCGCCGCCGTGATGGCCTGTCGATAGTGCGCGTCGGCCACATCGCCCGCTGCGAACACACCTTCTATATTGGTTCGACTATCGCGGTTGCGTAATTTTACATAGCCCTTCTCATCAAGCTCCACCGCCGTGCCTTGTAAAAACTTGGTGGCTGGGGAATGCCCAATAGCCAAAAACAAGCCTTTGACAGGCAAATTACGCCGTTCCTTGGTGCGAACATCTTCCAACAGCAACCCCTCTATTTTGTCTTGGCCAAGCACATCCGCAACCACCGTGAACCAGTGCATGGTGACTTTGGGATTGCCTAGCAAGCGCGCTTGCATGGCCTTGCTGGCGCGCAATGTATCGCGGCGAATGATCATGTGCACATGGCTGGCGAACTTCAGCAAGTAGCTGGCCTCCTCCATGGCGCTGTCGCCACCACCAACCACCGCCAATGGTTGATTGCGATACGCCGGCAACGCGCCATCGCACACGGCGCACGCGCTGACGCCACCGCCGCTCATGGCCAGTCGCATTTCATTTTTCAGACCGATCCAATTTGCCGTGGCGCCCGTAGACAAGATCACGCTGTGCGCCAACACGGGCGCTCCCTCGCTCAACTCAAGTTTGAAAGGGCGTTTGGAGAAATCGCACTTCACAACATCGGCCTCAGAAATCTTGGTGCCAAATCGCTCCGCCTGTTCGCGAAATTTTTGCATCATTTCAGGGCCTTGAATTCCGTGGGGAAATCCTGGGTAATTTTCAACTTCCGTCGTCAACATTAACTGCCCACCCGGTAACACGGGCGCGGGGTCGGTGCGGGGCACGCCAATAATGCAGCGTGGCGCTAAGTTGGCGCGGGCGGCGTAAATGGCCGCGGTCCAACCAGCGGGACCGCTGCCAATAATCACCACTTTTTCAACATTTGATTCACTCATTGTCTTGCATTTCTCATTGAAGTCCCATTCTTATTTAAGTAAGCCAGCTTGACGCGCCAAAAATCTTGGCGGTGGCCAAAACACCAGATCACCCGTGCCGTCCGCCGGATCGTGCGCGTCAAATCCATCATCCTCATGGTCCGGTCCAACCGACCACAACACCGCTCCCGTGACTTGCACCTGGCCCCACGCTGTTTCAAGCGGCTGCGATTTGTCGCCAAGATTTCGGTAATTCAAATTCCCATAGTTCTTATCAAATGGATCAAAATTCATGCGCCGCATTCCATAAATGGGAAACGCCGACGCCAAATCCCGCGGCCACTGCTTGGTGCTGTCAATATAAAATCCGCACAACGCCGCCGACATCGCTGCGCCATCAATCTCCGCAATCAAGCGCAATCGGGCATCGAACACTTGCTGCAAATTTTCCACGAATAAAGTCACCAAGGCATATTTGCTCTGATTCAATTTTGAAAATTGCGTCGGGCTGTCCAAAATTGGATCGTAGAAACGCATTCTCCATCGTCGCCACCAGTCGTCATAAATGGCGACCAACTTTTCCTGGCTGGCCACCAACGGTCCGTGCACAGTGGCCAATTGACGCCACCGCGCGGCCGCTCCAAATCTGGTCAGCGGCGCATTGATGGATTGAATCTCGCCAAATTCATCTGCAAAGTACGCCTCGTTGGGTTGCCCCGCCTCATCGAAGGCGTTCTGCATGGACTCGGTCAGAATCACGCGATCCCCCTCTGGCAACTCCAAGCGCTTCAGTCGCTCATTGTCGCCGGGCTTAATAAATGCGTATCCCTTCAGGGCCACGCGCTGCAGCGTTGCCACTGGCAATGTTTCAATGTTGGCCGCCATAAATACGCGGTTGGCTTCTAACAAGCGCGACATCATGGTCATGCCAAATAATTTCTCGGCCTCCATGCGTTGCTCACTCACTTGACGCAACACGCGCAGCATGGCAAGCGAGATATCGAAAGCCGCGTCAAACTTTTTATTCTCCGCGTCAACATACATGCAGATCGTGGCATAGGCGGCCAACCCTCGCATGGCATTGAGGTATCCAAACGCGGCTTCGCCAGGCGCGGAACCAGGCGTAGCCGAGATTCCCTTGGCTTTCCACTTTGCGTCAAGCCCCTCTTGCCCATATGGAATGCCAATCACAAAACACATCTGCGATTTCACAATGGCGTCTCGCAAAGCTGGATTTGCCACCACCCATTTTTTCCAATCTGCAAATCCTTCCATACCTGGCCAAATATTTTCTGGCGACGGCGCGACGACGGAGGGCATTGGTGTGGCGGCTATCCATGCTGGAAATATCAAAGAGGCGCTGCGATTCTTTTCACTGACGCTCTTCCAAAATAAATTCAACTCCTTCAGCGACTGAAGATTTTTTGTTTTGGCAGCGGCTTCTTTATTTTTCACATCGGTCGCGCTTGGCGCCTTCTTTGCTGGGGTTGGCTTTGGCAGCGGCTTCGCTTCGGGCTCGGGTGGAGCGACATCCGCAGGTGTTTGCGGAGTTTCCTCAGTCGAATCTTGCGCGAATACAACCGTATAAAAGACGGCGTTCAACACAAGAACAATACAAAGTGGAAATCGAATGGGCATAGGGGGGTCTCGGTTTGCAAGAACACAAAGCATAACCACCCTCGCACGATCAAGCCGATGGTCGCTAAACTTGTACCCCTTGACCTTGTTGCGCAGTGCGCTTGGAGTAATTTCAAGACTTGCGCGCCGATCAAATCAATTATGAGCAAATCTAAATCCAACCCGCTTCCCTGCCCAGCCAAGTGCAATGTTTTTATCGCCGGCTCTGGTGGTCGGGAACATGCCTTGGCCTGGAAATTAAAACAAAGCCCCCGCTTGGGTAAATTATGGGTTGACCCTAAAGCCAACGCGGGATTGCTTGCGTTGGGACAAGCATGCCCGCAAAGTCTTGATCCAAAAAATAAATTCCACTTCAAAAGATTTCTGGAAAAAGAATCCATTCATCTTGTGGTGGTTGGTCCAGAAACGCTACTCGCTGCGGGTTTCGCGGATGAATATCACGACCCACCCCATCGACTTGTGTTTGGTCCAACAAAATCCGCCTCTCAATTGGAATGGGACAAGGCGTGGTGCAAGCAAGTGTTGCGCTCAGCCGGAGTTCCTATGGCGGAAGGCCGTTCATTCTCGCAATTAGACGCGGCGCTGAACTATATTCAAAGCCGCGAAGATCCATTGGTTGTCAAAGCCACTGGACTGTGCGCCGGCAAGGGCGTGACCGTATGCGCCAACAAACAAGAAGCCATCGCCGCGGCCACCGCGGCGCTTCAACAAAATGCGCATGGCGAAGCAGGCTCAACCATTGTGATTGAAGAGCGATTGCACGGCCAAGAAATTAGTGTGCTTGCGTTGGTGGATGGAACAACAATGTGGATGCTGGACGCGTGTCAAGATCACAAGCAAGTTGGCGATGGCGACATCGGTCCCAACACCGGCGGTATGGGCGCGTACTCACCAACTCCGCTGGCAACCAACCCCGTGCTACGCATGATTGAGCGCGATGTCTTTGTGCCAACACTTGACGCCTTGCGCCGCGAGGATATTGATTTCCGTGGCGTGCTATTTGCGGGAATTATTTTAACCCACGGCGGTCCCAAAGTTCTAGAGTTCAATTGCCGCTTTGGCGACCCCGAAACTCAATCGCTCATGGCGCGTTGGAAGGGCGACCTTCTTGAAACCCTGTGGCTCACCGCCTCTGGTCAACTTGATCAAGCCAATTTCTCCTTTGAAAGCGGCACGAGTTGCTGCGTCGTGGTGTGCGCGCAGGGCTATCCCGCAAAGCCCCGCGTTGGGGATTCCATTTCGGGCATTGATGCCGCTCAAAATCTAGGCACCACAAATCAAAAAGTGATTTGTTTTCACGCTGGAACTGCCACTGGCACTGGCGGCCTTCCCGTAACCGCGGGCGGGCGCGTCATGGGAGTCACCGCAGTGGCCGTGGATTTACTTCAGGCCAGCACTTTGGCCACTCAAGCGGCGGGTGAAATTCACTTTCAAGGCGCTTTTTTTCGCCACGATATTGGTCAACGCGTGCTTAAAAACACAACTCAAACGGCAGGATAAAGCACTTTTTACTATCCCCCCCACTCATTTGAAAGATCGCCTTTTGCGCCAGGCGCCTAGACTTGTTTCTTGATCTTTAATGCACGAAATCCAGGGAATTCATATTTCCAAATCCTTGAGGATTCTGGAACTAGCGGGTACCTTTGCACGGAATGGTGTATTAGCAATTCGCAACTACGCCTGCGTTATTTGGTTGTTATGGTTTTTCCTTTCTTGGAGACCCCCTTCAATGTTTCGCCTGTCTAGCTCCCTCGCTTTGTTCGTACTGCTCGTTACTTTGACTGTGGTCAACCAACCCGCCTCCGGAGCAGGCGCTGCAACCAGCGCCACTTCAAATTCCAACACCAGCTCCAACAAGGGCGCCGATCTAATCACCCCAAAGCAATCAAACAAGGTGCCTGGATTGGCAACCAACAATAACCAAATTCCAAACGAAAATGATTACGACATTGTTGTTGCCCCCCGTCAGCTTGCTAATAAATTAAAAACAACCGGTCCAGATTCCATGGATGCCGTCTTGTCCGCGGGTGGCGCGAACTTGGCCATTCGTTCCGGCAGAATTGCCGTGAAATTCAAGGATGAATTACTAGTTCGATGTAGCGCTGGGTTGGCTGGCAACATGCTTACTTGCGCATCGACCCGCGCGGCGATCGCCGCTGGCAATAGCGCCGCAGCATTTGCCAAAAATCCAATTGCTCCAGCCATTGCTCTGCTTGATCGATTTGGTGGCACAGTTCAACCAGCCATAAATAAAACTACGCAACAACTGTCCGATTTGGAAAAAAGAGCCGCCGCAAGAAGTCGCAAAGCCCAGCCAGATTTGGCGGGGTACATGTATGTCACCGTGACTCCTTCCGCGTTGACTTCCGCAGCCGAAGCCTTTAACGAACTTGATTGCGTCGAATTTGCCCAAGTTGATTACCTGCCCATTCCAGCGCAGGAAGGCTGCCCAGATGTAGATTTAAGCTTACAAAAGGGACCTGCAAACGAAGGTGCCGATATTGGCCTCAATTGTCAAACCATCACAGACGCGAACGGCAACACAATTCCCTGCCTCCCTCCTGGACCGATCTTTGTGGTTGGCTCTGCAGCATCCAGTTTGACTGGTGGAGTGGGAGCCATTGGTTGCAGTCGTCCATCTCGTTGGGCTGGGTACGGAACTTCTTTCCCTTACACAACGGCCAATTGTGTTACCTATACCGCCCCAGTTGTGCCCCCAACTGCGCGTTGGGATTGCACCCCAAACTGCAACGCAGCCGCTAGGTGTACTAATCCCCCAATTGGATTTACCTCCACCTCCGATTGCCAATACGGGTGCAGAGATAATGTGTGCGCCGGTTATTTATCCGAAACGCTTGGATTTGTTAATTGCGTTGATCTTGAACAATCCTCAGGTTGGGACAGCACTTGCGCCACACTCGCAAATATATACTGCCCCAAAACCATCGGTTCGCCGACTCCTTACAACAATATTAGTTTTGACATAGGCATGCTTCAAGTTGATTTAGCCACCCAAAATTGCTATGTCATGTCTTTGGATGCCCCTCAAAACTATGCATTTGAAGACGCCCAAGTATATGACGCATGCTTCACCTTGCGAGGACCCGCTCTAAACAATGTCTTTGGAACCCTTGGCATTGTAAAATATACTGACATTGGCAATGGCGACGGAATTCGACCTTGGGGTTTTAAAGCACCACCTCCCCCAGTTGCCCAAATACCCGTGGGACAAACTGGGTCTAATTTTGGATATTGTTTTCTCAAGCAAATACTTCCAAACTCATCCAATGCTTTTTTTAATTCATTTAGTGGGGTTCCAGCTTGTAACGGACTCAGGCTTGGAATCCCTTCGGCTTCCTCGCAATTCTTTGAAGGCGGAGAATTTCTTTGGGCAATTGATCCAACCAACGCAGCCAATGCCGGTAATGCGGAATTTGACAACGCTTTCAAATCTTTTCCTTTCACATTTTCCCATGATTGCTTTGATGCAACACAATCAACCATCCCCGGTTGCTACACCACTCCATGTTGCGTGTATGTGTGCGTGAACGATTCTTCATGTTGCTCTAATGGTTGGGATGCGGCATGCGTCAACTCAGCAAGGACTAATCCCACACTGTGTCAAAGTGGCGCTATCACATCCACAGCCACCTCGTCGTGGACGCCGGTGCCCCCCTTTCGAGGCATTCCAAACTTTGACCCTGTACCTATTGCCACATCGACTGAGCCATTTCGCGCCAGAAACTTGGCCTTGTTTCGAACCAAATTGCCAAATGTTCTGACAACTTCTGAATACAACAGTCAACTTACACTCATTGCAAGTGGGTCAATAACCCCCGAAGCCGATTTGAAATTGGGTTTAAGTTACACAATTCAAACAGTTGGAACCACCATTTGGACCAATTACGGAGCTTCTAGCAACAATGTTGGTGTCATATTTACTTGCACAACAGCGCCTGGCGCCATCACAGGAACCGGTATTGCAACCGCGAATGCCATGCCTGGAATTTCACCCGTATCAAACACATTTGCACAAATTGCGCCTGCGGCGGTAACTGCTCCAGACATCAACATTGGACAAGCCTACTCCATTACGACCCTCGGAACCACGAATTGGATAGCCGTTGGAGCCGACATCGGAGTGATCGGGACAATCTTTGTTGCCACTGCAGTCGGCACTGGAACTGGTACAGCTACGCCAATAACTATACCACTGCCATTAGATCAAACCTACGATTTTATCAATAGCGGTTTTTCAGGAGGTGGAATTGATATCGCGGGTATGGAAGCCTTTACAACTGGTATTGGAGTTGACTCAACCTGTATTCTTGGAAATCTCACTCAAATTGGCGTGATTGACTACTCGGCCATTATTGACCATGTAGATCTTCTAGGACAAGTCACCGTTGAAGCAGGTCAAACTATTGTTGTTCCTGCTCCAGGAACTTCCACGATTATTAATCCTGATCACGGCACGGCGGTCTTGGGCGTTCTTGTGGCTGCCGACAACGGCTATGGAATGACTGGGTTACTGCCGCTCGCACAAGCCACATTTTTTCCCGCAGTCACCCTGGCGCAAGGCGGTCGCCTTGTCTCGGCCTTGGTTTCAGCAGGCGAACAATTCACTGACGGCGATGTCTTGTGTGTCCCGTTGGAGTATGGCGCAGGATTCACATTGGCAAGCGATCCGTTTGTGAATCAGTTATTTAACGTGATTGATTCATTAGGAACGACCGTTGTAATTCCTGCCGGCAATGGTGGGTTTATAGTGCAAGAGGTCGAAGAACCAATCGCAATCACCGTGGGAGCAGTGTGGCCAGGCCGACAAACCCCCGTGCCCTTCGGCTCCGCAAATAGTTTATTTGCCGGTGGAACCCCATACCCTGGCGTTGAATACTGCCGCTTCCGTAGTAGTAATTGGTCGGAGACCATTGGTGCCGGCGGTGTTGATGTGGCGGGTTGGGGAACCGCCATTTGCACTTTGGGTGAAGGTACTTTGTTCAATGACGCAACAACTGGTGTCCCCGCCACTCCCCAGCAAAATTACCAAGCCAACTTTGGCCAAACCAGCGGCGCATGCTCCATGATCGCGGGATTGATCGGTGCTTTAAACGGATTCTCAGAGCAAGTCTTTGGTGGGAGTATCGGAACAGATCGAATCCGAAACATTCTCAATAATAGAGCCACAAACTCGCAAGGCAATCCAACTGGGGCCTTCTTGGGAAGCGTGATTCCGCAATGCGGATTTGAACCTGGTGTCCCGCTTCCATCAACTGTTAGCGATGATCCATTCGTTGTCGCAAATGGTGATATTCAGCCGCAACCAAGCACCAATCACAATGTTGGCGGGTTTCCGTTGGCAAATGTGTGTTTGGAAAATGTATTTATAAATGAGTCCTATCCAGGTGGATCTCCATTTGATGTGCAAGTAATCACGGGAACGCGAATCAGTGGCAATAAATTCGCCCTTGGAACACTCAATAACAAATTTTTACAAATCCAAGCGCAGCAAAAAGGTCGGGGAAGCAGCGGCGCTGGGTACGGACCATCACTTCAATATGTTTCCACGGGACTCGCAACCGACATTCAAGTTCGTTCGCAACTTCTTATTGATGACATTTCTCTACTCAATGATGTCCGTATTCAGGGATACGGCATGGTGTCTGGCGGATCCTCGACGAATGGGGGGGGGGACACCAGTCAGGGACAAGCCTTAGGAATCATGTACGCTTACAACCGCCGGGCCAATCGTTGGATCTATCTCAACTTTGGTTTTATCAATGGATTGGCTCCTCAAACCACCGGCATTCCAAATTTAAACCAGGTCTTGTCGTCGACTGGCTTCAATCCGCAAGATTTTGTCGTGAGCGAGGGTTCGCAAAATGTGTTGTACACGCGCTTCCTCACATTCGGATTTGGTGTCATTGGTCCATACCGAGCTTTCTGGGATCAGATCTTCATTCAAATGAATCCGCCCCTTGACAGGGGTGAATAAGGTCACGCCTCATATTTCAATCGTTCAATAATTGATCATTGCGCCCTGGAACAATTTGTAAAAATCACCAATCTGGGTGCACTCAACTTGCTCAAGGCCTGAACGAGCCTACTCACAATGCGATTCACTCAGGCAGTGCCCACCTCTTGATGATCAAATTGCTCGGCGTATGTAGAAATCAAATTGCCGGCAATCAATCTTCATCTCGTGATTTGGCTTCGTGATGTTCAAGGCGTTGTAATTGAAGGCGGTGCAAACTAGCCACTCAATGGCGCAAGGATGAGAACCTTTCACTGTGCCTCAAAGGTATCGAAGCAAGATTTTCCTCAATACTTTATCTATCGCACCCCCACTTTGATCAAAGTACTTTGAACTTGATTCTCTGCATCACCTGTTTCGCACATATTCGCCGACCACAATTCAAAAGGACAGAGCGGGATTCGAACCCGCGGTACAAGAATTACCCTGTACACCGGTTTAGCAAACCAGCGCCTTCAGCCACTCGGCCATCTGTCCAAGGCACCATTATTCGTGAACAAGCAGTGTAGCGAGGCTAAGCGATGGCGCATTGCAAAGTATGCAACAAATTAGGGTAAAATCTGGTCCGTTGGGGTGACTCCCATAAACTTTACGGAATGCAAGTCCTCTTATCCCCGCTCCAATCAACCTTGGTTAAAATGATTTATCTTTATGCGCCACCCTAGCGCACACAATCATGCTGCTAGCTACTGTCTCACATATCTTTCCGCTGACCAACTATTCCGATTTCATAACGCTTTTTTTTGTAGGCGTCGCGGCGCTCCTTGCGCTGGATCTCGGGGTTCTTCACCGCAACACAAAAACCATCCACTGGCAGTCAGCCTTGAAGAGCGTGCTTGCTTGGACCTTGCTGGCCTTGGTGTTTAATGTCTTCTTTTGGTGGATATGCAAGGGCTGGCTTGAAGCCGATCCAAGCGTGTTGACTGGCAGCGAGTTTGTGAAAAAAGATGGCACAGTCTCTCCAAGCAGCGCCGCCACGGAAATTGGTTTGCAATGGTTGGCAAGTTACCTTATAGAACTTTCGCTCAGCATTGACAATTTGTTTGTATTCGTGATTATATTTAGGCACTTCGCGGTTCCAGCTGGACTTCAATATCGCGTTCTCTTTTGGGGCATCCTGGGCGCGGTCATCATGCGCATTGTCTTTATCACGGCGGGTATTGAACTAATCCACCGCTTTGAATGGCTGGCGGGAATTTTAGGCGCATTTTTAATCGGCACGGGCAGCAAGTTAATTTGGACCGCCTCACAACATGACCATAGTGATCCGTCGCACAGCATTGGTTATAAAATATTACGCAAACTTATACCGCTCACAAATCAGTTCAACGGCACGCACTTTTTTAGCCGCATCAATAACCGCTGGGTGGCCACGCCCATGTTCGCAGCGTTGGTGGTGGTTGAAGTGACCGATGTCATTTTTGCCGTGGACAGCGTGCCCGCGGTGCTGGCCATTACCAAGGAGCCGATCGTTGCCATTACCTCCAATGTCGCGGCCATTCTTGGCTTACGCGCCATGTATTTTTTGTTGGCCAATGTCATTGACCGTTTCTACTTGCTCAAGCCCGCGCTCGGAATTGTCCTGGCATTTGTAGGAGTTAAAATGGTCTGGAGTTGGTGGTTTGCCTCTCCAATGCTTGCGATTCATTGGAGTTTGATCATTGTCTTGGGGGTCATCACCGCGGGAATGGTTGGCAGTGTGCTATTTCCCCAGAGGAAACCAACGACCCCCACTCCCATGCACTAGCGCTTGCTGGAGTTACAATTGCCCAATGCGAGTTCATGAATTTCAAGCCCGAGAAATGCTGGCCAATGCAGGCGTTCTTGTTCCCAGTGGTGGCGTGGCGCTCACGGTTCATGAGGCCGTTGCGCAGGCCACGAATATATTTTCTTGCGGTCATGCAATCGCGGTGGTGAAGGCACAAGTGCACGCCGGTGGACGCGGCAAGGCTGGCTTTGTGAAAGTGTGCAAGAACATTCAGGAGGTCAGAACCGCGGCAGAGTTCATGTTGAGCAACCGTATGCAGAGTCCACAGACTCCGCCGGAGGGTTTGCAAGTTCGCCGGTTGCTTGTGGCCGCGGGCGTTGATATTCAAAAAGAATTTTATGTGGCCGTACTCACCGACCGCGCCACGCGTCGCAACATCTTGATCGCCAGCGCCGAAGGTGGCGTGGAGATTGAGCATGTTGCCCAAACTCGCCCTGAAGCGATTTTGAAACAGCCGCTTGATTCGCAATTAGGATTGCATCCGTACATGGCTCGAAAAGTGGCGTTTTCCTTGGGTTTCAAGGGCAAAGCTCTTTCCCAAGCCACCGACGCGCTGTTGAAGTTGGCCAAGGTGTTCGTGGAAAAAGACGCCACCATGGCTGAGATCAATCCATTGGTCCTCACGGCGCCGGACGCGAAAAATACCGACGGATGCGTGATGGCCATTGACGCCAAGTTCACTTTTGATGACAACGCGCTCTTTCGCCAACCCGCGGTGGCCGCGCTGTTTGACGCGCAAGAGGAAATTCCGGCCGAGATCAAAGCCAATGAATTTGGTCTGAACTATGTGGCGCTTGATGGATCGATTGGTTGCCTGGTCAATGGCGCTGGCCTGGCCATGAGCACGATGGACATCATTAAATTGCATGGCGGCGAACCCGCCAACTTTTTGGATGTGGGAGGCAGCGCGACCCAAGAGGCGGTCACGGAAGCCTTTCGAATTATCATTTCCGATACGCGCGTGAGGGGAATCCTGGTGAATATCTTTGGCGGCATCATGCAGTGCGACCGGATTGCAAATGCCATTATTTGTGCGGCAAAAACTGTTGGATTTCAAGTGCCGCTGGTGGTGCGTTTGGAGGGCACCAATGTGCATGCGGCGCACAAGCTGCTGGAGGCCGCCAAGAATGAAATTCCAATGATGCAAACCGCCGCGGATTTGACGGATGCCGCTCAAAAGATTGTGGCGGCAACAAAGTAAATTGCATAATCACTCTTTGACGCGACCATATTTTTTAGGAATTCACCCATGCTTATTCTATTTGACATTGATGGAACGCTGTTACAAAGCCAGCACGCTGGCATGCACGCCATGGTGGACGCCTTTGAGGAGTTGCATATTGGCAAGACATTTTCCTTTGATGGCATAGACATTGCCGGCCGCTTGGACACCTTGATTTGGCAGGACATGGTGCGCCGCCACGAAGTATCTGACGACGCAGATTCACACGAGGTCTTTCGCGAAACATACCAGCGTCACTTGGCCAAGCGATTGCAAACTCAAAACACCGTGAAAGCCTTTCAGGGCGTCGCGGAATTGGTCGAACGCCTGGCGAAAGAGCCCAATGTTGAACTTGGTCTGCTCACTGGAAATTATCCCGCCACAGGCCGGTTGAAAGTGGAATTTGCGGGATTGCGTCCAGAACATTTCCAAGTGAACGCCTTCGCAGGAGAGGGCATGACGCGACGCGATCTTCCACCCATTGCGTTGCGTCGTTACCGCGAAAAACATGGCCGTGATATTGAGCGCGAGCGCGTGATCATTATCGGGGACACACCACATGATGTGGATTGCGCCCACCACAATGGATGTTTGTGCTTGGCGGTGGCCACAGGTCAATTCACCGTGGAACAACTCACGGCATGTGGCGCGGATTTGGTGGTAGCGTCGCTTTCGCCAGTGGAACCCATTGTGCGCTGGTTGCTGCAACACCATCGCTAAGGCTTTCGTACACTGCGTTGCCCTATGACCGATTCCTTTCATAATGTGTGTCGCGACTTTTATGTCAACCAAAAGTTGACCATGAAAATGGATTTGCCATGGGGCCGCGAGTCGGTGCTGGAATTGTTTGACCGCTTGCGCGTGGGCATACCGTCGCTGCAAGAACTGAAACGCTACGACCATGAAATTTCGCTGGAGAGCGCCGAGGACGATCAGCGAAATTATGCATGGGTGGCGCTGCGTCAAACAAGTTTGCGTAGCGGCTCGGTGAATCCCGCCAATCTCAGCGACGCCTATCGACTCCATCGGCTTGTGCTGGAAACGGCCCCGTGGTTTTTATCAATTCGCCCGCTGGATATTGACAATCTAGAGCTTGTTTTTGGCTTTGATTTTGAGGCCGAGGGCAACCGCGATGCGATTATTTTTGACGCACTGCTTGCAGACAGCCCACTGGGCGGTCTTCTGGAAAAAGACCGTGATGTGCCCTCGGATGTCCAGCCATTCTTTGGCTTTTCACTAGACCAAGAAGAGGGAGTACAGGCGTTTGTGGAAATTAAAAGCCGCACCAAAGGGGCGGACATGACCCCCCTGCGATTTCCCAGCGAGCCCATCAGTGTGTTCCTGACCGTGCGTCGCACCTCGCCCATTATCAAACTAGAAGATTTGCCCTCCGCCATGGCCGCGTTGGCGGGACACGCCGAACGTCTGGCAGAAGAGCGCGTTATTCCCAGCGTGCTTGTTCCCATTCGCAACGCTATTTTAAGCCGCTGACACCCCAAATAAAAAACGCGTCTTGCGACGCGCTGTTTTATTTTTCTTTCGATTCAATTTATTTCGATGTTTGCTGGAGATACTTTTGCACACTGCGAATATCTGGTGCAAGCTGGTTGGTGTAGGAAATAGTGAATGAAACTCCTGGCTTCAACACCACCACGCGGCTGGCGGTCTTGCGGCTGATCCATGTGCGACCACCACGCTGGTTGTGTTTATTGTCGGTCTTGGCGCGGCGCTTGGCGAGCAAATCCAACGCCCTTTGCACGCGGGTTTCCATGCGCATAAGACGGAAGATGGTCTTGCGCACGCTTTCAGCGGCGGGCATCTTAATGACCTTGAAAGTGACTTTTGTTCCGGGTTTGAATGAAGCTGTTGCGGTGGCCATGAAATCTCCTGAGTGCCGCAGAATGCGGCGAGCCACAAAATGTAGCCAAAAAGTTCATTTTCGCCAAGTGGCGGCAATCACTGCGAAAGCGATGCATCCGCCTGCTTCCACAACTTCAACAGCGCCTGGGTTCCATGGGCACCATGGCCCAATTCATCCAAACGGGCGTAAAGACGCTGAGAAAGGGCTAACCCAGGCAATTGCAGGCCTAATTCCTGACAGGTTTCCATGGCAATTTTCAGGTCTTTGGCCAAATATGCCAGTGAAAAACCGGTGTCCCAATCATCCCGCAACATGCGCGGAACCAGATTTGTAAGGGTCCACGAACTTGCCGCGCCCCCACCCACGCTTTCCAACATCTTCCAAGAATCAAGTCCGGTTTCCTTGCTCAACGTCAAAGCCTCCGCGGCAGCGACCATGTTGGCCCCCACCAACAATTGATTCACCACTTTGCAAAGTTGTCCGCTACCAACATCGCCATGATGAACGATTGTTTTTCCCATACGCTCAAAGCACGCCATCACTTGCGAAAGCGCCCATGCTTCACCACCAACCATGATGGATAAACTTGCGTTGCGCGCGCCCAAGTCGCCGCCAGAAACCGGAGCGTCAAGAAAACTAATTCCTTGGGCCGCTGCCATCTTGGCAATCTTGCGGTCAAGCGTTGGCGAACTGGTGGACATGTTCACAATCACGCGCGGCGAATTTTTTGCGCTCAGAATTCCGTTCGCTCCTAGGAACACTTCCTGCACTTCGGCGGGCATGCCAACCATAGAAAAAACAAAATCAGCTTTGTCAGCGGCTTGTTCACATGAATCGGCCCAAGTCGCTCCACGGGCCAAAAGCGAATCAGCGCGCGACTTGGTCCTGGTATGCACAATCACTGGGTGACCCGCATCCAGTAAATGACCGGCCATGGAAGTACCCATAATGCCCAAACCAATCCAAGCTATCGGGGTGTTTGCGGCTGTCATAGATTCAAATGTAGCGGTTGAAAGTAAACGGCACACAGTCGGTAAATTGATTGCATACGCAGAATTATGCCACACCAAAAATTTGAAATAATTGTCACAATGAAGCACTTAAATTTCGCGAACCGCTCTCAGAGACCGTCGTAACTCACCCCACTCAAAACAGAGAACTACATCATGAATCAAACAAACAATACCGATATTCAAGAAATTGAACGCCAAGTTGCGATCGCCGCTAAACCATTTCAAGCCCTGATTGGCGAAATGCAAAGAGTTGTCGTGGGTCAGCACGACCTGCTTGAAGGCTTGGTGATTGGTCTCTTAGGCAATGGACATATTTTAATCGAGGGCGTTCCTGGCTTGGCCAAGACCACCGCCGTCAGCACGCTTGCCAAGGCCATTCAAACCGATTTTCAACGCATTCAATTCACGCCCGATTTGCTGCCAGCGGACTTGATTGGAACATTAATTTACCGCGCCAACACCGGCGACTTTGTGGTGAAGAAAGGTCCTATCTTCTCCAATATTATTTTGGCCGATGAAATTAATCGCGCGCCCGCCAAAGTGCAAAGCGCCCTGCTTGAGGCCATGCAAGAACGGCAAGTCACCATTGGCAGCGAAACCTTTCCCATGGCCGATCCATTTTTGGTTTTAGCCACGCAAAATCCAATTGAGCAAGAAGGAACATACAGTCTGCCAGAGGCGCAAGTAGACCGTTTCATGCTGAAATTAGTGGTGAAATACCCTTCCCCCAAGGAGGAGCGCCAAATTTTGGACCGCATGGCGCGCACCACAACGACCACCAGCATTCGTCCAGTTCTTAAACCCGAGGACATAGCCACCGCGCGTGAGATTGTGGACAACATTTTCATTGATGATCGCATCAAGGATTACATTGTGAATTTGGTGGTGGCCACGCGCGATCCCGGCAGCGTGAAGATTCCAGCGAAGGACTTAATTCAATATGGCGCTAGTCCGCGCGCCACGATCGCGCTCACTATTACCAGCCGTGCCAAGGCGTTCCTAGATGGTCGTGGGTATGTCACGCCGCAGGATGTGAAGGATGTTGCGCTGGATGTGCTGCGCCACCGCATTGGTCTGAGCTACGAAGCGGAAGCTTTGGAAAAAACCAGCGATGATATTGTGAAGATGCTCTTGGAACATGTTCCCGTTCCTTGATGATCTTGAATCTGAATGGTAAAAGATCATGAATGCAACCGAACTCATTCGCAAAGTGCGCCGAATTCAAATTCGAACCAGCCGCATCACCAGCGAGGTGCTTTCCGGCAATTATCACTCCGCGTTTCGCGGACGTGGAATTGAGTTTGAAGAAGTGCGTCCATACATTGTGGGCGACGACATTCGCTCCATTGATTGGAATGTCAGCGCGCGTGTGGGCAGTCCGCACATAAAAATATTTAAGGAGGAGCGCGAGCTCACCGTCATGTTGGCGGTGGATCTTTCAGCCAGCCAAAATTTTGGCACCAATGGAACGCTCAAGCGCGAAATGGTGGCTGAAATTGCGGCCACATTGGCATTTAGCGCTATCCGCAATGGGGATAAAGTTGGACTTTTGGCATTCACCGATCGCATAGAACGATTTGTTCCCCCGCGCAAGGGAACGCGACATGTCTTGCGCATTGTGCGTGAGTTGCTGGCGCTTGAAGCCAAGGGAAAGGGCACCAACATCACCGGCGCGATTGATGAAGTGCTGGGCATTGTGCGTAAACGCAGCGTGCTATTTGTAATCAGTGACTTTCAAGACACGGCATGGGAGCGATCCATGGCCATCGCCAGGCGGCGGCACGATTGCATTCCCGTCGTCATATGTGATCGCTGCGAACAAAGTCTACCCAATGTTGGGTTGCTGGAGGTTCAAGACCCGGAAACTGGCGAGCGCTTTCTCATGGACACATCCAATCGCGGCGTGCGCGCGCGGTTTGCCAACCAGGCGGCGCAGGATCGGTTTCAATTACAACAAACTTTTATGCGTTTAAAAATGGACCCGGTTGAGGTGGAAACCGGCGGAGATTTTGTGAAGCCGCTCACGGAAGTTTTTCGCCGCCGCGAATCGCGGAGGGCCAGATGAAATTTCGCCATGTCGGGTACATGCTGGCGCTGTTGAGCGCGCTGGCCAATTGCCAAAAAAATGAGGCCGCAAACGCGCCCAAACCTCTGAGTGTGCAAACCACCGAGTCGGGAGTGACGTTGCGCGTTTCCACGCCGAATAGTGAAATTCGTGTGGGCGACCCGTTGGCGGTGGTGCTTGAAGTTGACCGCTCCGTGGACACCAGCGTGAATATGCCAAATTTTAGTAAAAATATTGGCACATTTGAAGTTCGCTCCAGCGCTCCACTTCCTAAAAATCCAGCGTTTCCCGATCGCCTTGCGGAGCAAATAACCTTGGTCACTTTTGAGAGCGGTGAAAAGGTGGAGGTCCCACCATTTGAAGTTGTGGTGCGCGACGGCGCAGGCAAGGAAAGTACGCTGAAAAGTCCACCGCTCTTTATTACAGTTCAATCGCGACTTGAAGGTCAATTTAATCCGAACGCATTTCGGGATATCAAGGGGCCAGTGGGTGTTCCACTTGAAACACAATGGGCGTGGATTATTGGAGCGTGCATCTTGGTGGCGGTCTTGGCGATCGGGGCCTATCGATTGTGGTTTCATCGACCCATGGAACCTGTCATTCTGGAGGCTCCGCATGAACGTGCGTTACGCGAGTTGAATGAATTGGCCGCGAAAGAATTGCCCAGCAAGGGGTTGGTGCTTGACTTCTATATCTTGCTATCAGATGCGGTGCGTCATTATGTCGAGGGACGCTTTGGCATACACGCTCCCGATCAGACCACGAAGGAATTTTTAGCCGTCGCACGTCATCATCCACAAATTATGGATGATCATCAACGTTTGCTCGCTTCATTTTTGCGCGCCGCCGACATGGTGAAGTACGCAGCGCAGCGCCCCGGACCAAATGAATGCGAACGCGGGCTTGACGCGGCGCGTGGATTTGTGCTCGAGTCCGCACCCGTGCATTTGAATCATGAATCGGAGAGTGAAACCACGGCCACGCAAGAGGTCCGACCATGAATCGCTTTGAGTTCAGCGAGGCTTGGATGTTGCTGCTTTTGCCGCTGGTTTTCGCGGCATTTTGGCGCGTATGGCGCCGGGCAAGCCAACCCGCCATGACCTTCAGTGTTGTCAAGCGCGCCAAGATGGCCGGGGCTGGAACCGCCGCTCAATTGCGCTGGCTTCCATACGCGCTTCGAGCGGCAGCATTGGCGCTTTTGATTGTGTGCCTGGCACGACCAGTTCGAATCAATGAGCAAACTTCCACGCTGACAGACGGCGTTGCCATTGAACTTGTTGTTGATCGATCAAGCTCTATGTTGGCCATGGACTTCACCAGCAATGGAAAGTCTGTCGATCGCTTAAGCGCCATGAAAGATGTGGTGGATCGATTTGTTGACGGCGGCGCGAATTTACCCGGTCGTAAAGATGACTTGGTTGGACTTGTCTCTTTCGCGCGCTTTGCCGACAGCATTAGTCCGCTGACCATGGATCATGAGTGGCTGCTCGCCGGATTGAAGGACATGAAGCACGCCGACCCTTCCGTTGGCGACGATGGAACGGCTATTGGCGACGCGGTTGCGTTGGGTGCCGAAAAGTTACGCGACGCCACAGATGGGAAAAATAGAAATGGCGCCAATCGCATCAAAAGTAAAGTGCTTGTGTTGCTGACCGACGGCGAAAATAACGCTGGTGATATCGATCCCATGACCGCCGCAGACCTATGTAAATCATTGGGAATACGCATGTACACCATTGGTATGGGCACGCGCGGCATGGCGCTTATGCCCGTCCAGACTCCCTTTGGAACACAAATGGTCAAGCAACGTGTGAATATTGACGAGGCCTTGCTCACCAAAATGGCAACCACGACTGGCGGACAATATTTCCGCGCGACGGACACCAAGAGTTTGGAAAATATCTACGGGCGTATTGATGAATTAGAAAAAACAGTCACGGAACAAAAGCGCACCATTCTGTCCAAAGATTTAGCACTGGAAGGGTTGCGCTTGGGTGGAATCTCTTGGCCATCATTATTAAGTCTGGTCATGATCTTGATTGCAGGAGAACTTTTATTGTCGCACACCAAATTCAGGACATTGCCATGAGGTTGCATTCATGAACAGCGGGTCATTTCAATTTGCGCAACCTTGGGCGATGTCATGGTTGTGGCTCGTGGGCTTCATCGTGTTGATGGCTTTCTTTGGCTTGCGCAAGCGCCGCGCTCTGCTTCAACGCATCGCCGAGTGGCCCTTGTTGCAACAGCTCATTCCAAATTTAAATCTAGCGCGTGGTTGGTTTCGCTTGTTTCTTGGTGCGATGGGCATGATCGCACTCACTCTGGCATTAATGGATCCGCGTTGGGGAATGCAAGTGGAACAAGTGCAGCAACGCGGACTTGATGTGGTATTTGTAATCGATGTCAGTCGCAGCATGCTTGCGAACGATGCGACTCCAAGCCGGCTTGAGCGCGCAAAACAATTCGCTATTGATGCCAGCGAAGCGCTGGGTGGCGACCGCGTGGCTCTGGTTGATTTTGCGGGCGCCCCCGCGCTACGCGTTCCCCTGACATTGAACTACGCGGCGTTTCGTCAAGCCGTGACTGATTTGGAACCCAAGGCGGCCACGCGTGGCGGCACACTGCTTGGTGACGCCATTCGTTTGGCGGCGAATAGCTTTCCCGTTGAAAGTAAGGGCGCGAAAGTGATCATTGTGCTGAGCGATGGTGAAGATATGGAAAGCATGCCTAGTGCGGCCGCCGCCAAAGCTTTCACCGAAAATGGAATTCGTATTTTTACGGTGGGCATTGGCGATTCGCGTGATGGCGCGCGTATTCCAGTGACCGAAGGCGCGCAAACAACGCGTTGGTTGGTGCACGAGGGCCAGGAAGTTTGGACCAAGATGAACGACGCTGCCCTGCGCGATGTGGCTGTGGCTGGCGGCGGCGCGTTTATTCCCGCTGGCACGGCGCAACTTGACATGGCGCAGGTGTACACGGACAGCATTGGCAATTTGGAGCGCGCCGAGCAAGAAGAAATGGTTGTTCGTAGACAAACTCCACGCTTTCAATGGTTTGCCGCAGCGGCCCTTGTATTGTTGCTCAGTGAAAGTTTGATTTGCGACAGCCGTGGAAAAAACCAAGTAAAAGGGGGACAATCTTAATGGCTCACATTTTACGAATCGAAACCACCAAATTCATGCTTGCTGCTGTGGTATTTGTAGTGACGGCTCAGGCTTTCGCCGCGCAACAAATGAACGCACAGATACCGACCGTGGCGCCACTGAAATCAAAGGCCATTCCAGGGTCAACCACTCCCCAAACTCCGACCGCCAATCAGCCGCCTATGGCCGTGCCAGTGCCAACCAAAAATCAAACTCCGGCACTTCGCATGCCTACAGAACTCAATCTTCCCGCCAATGCAAATGCACTTGGACCTACCGATATTCCAGAAACCGACTTGGGAGAACTTGAAACCACATTCAACGCGAACGAATATCGCCGTGCCGTAAAGAGTGGCATGGCGTCTTTACGCAAAGAAAATTGGGCCAATGCCGCCCTGGAATTGCAAACCGCGCTCGCGCTCAATCCAGATTCAAAAGAAGTGGCTTACAACTTGGGCATTGCCAAATTTCGTCAAGGCGAATTTATGGAGGCTGAAAAACTATTCAAAGATTCCTCGCAGACCAACTCGGCCGATCTGGCTGCGAAATCCATGTTCAATGAGGGCAATGCGATTTACGCCAATGCCGTTCAAAATTTAGAGCAACCCCAAAGTCAAGCCAATATAAATGCCCCCGCCGTGGCCAGTATGCCTCAAGAGCCAGCGCCTGATCTGAAAAGTGGAATTGAAAAAGTCCAAAAAGCATTCACTCATTTCAAAGACGCGCTTGCGGCCACTCCTCAAGATGAAGACAGTGCCGTAAACGCTGAGACCGCGCTGAAACTTCTTAAGATCATGAAAGAAGAACAAAAAAAGCAAGATCAGAAGCAAGATCAACAACAAGATCAGAAGCAAGATCAGAAGCAAGATCAACAACAAGATCAGAAGCAAGATCAACAACAAGATCAGAAGCAAGATCAGAAGCAAGATCAGAAGCAAGACAAAGAAAAACAAGAAGAACAAAACAGGCAAACACAACAAGAGCAAGAACAACAAGAGCAAGAACAACAAGAGCAAGAGCAAGAACAACAGGAACAAAAAGAAGCCAAGCCCGCCAATGAGCAAGAGGTTGCGCCAGGCCAGCAACGAATAGACAAGCAGGAAACCGAGCGTCTATTGCAAATGGTTCGCGACAAAGAAAAACAACGTAATGCAGACAAAAAAGCTAAAGTATCGCGAATTCAGTCGGCTCCCGCAGGGAAAGATTGGTAGTCCATGAGTGCGCATCAAATTTTTTACCGTTACATTCTTGCCTGTGTTGCCGCACTGGGACTAAGCGCGGGTGCTTTTTCGCAAACAGTTGAATTCAAGCTACTGCAACCCGAAGGATGGGTTGGAACACCAATCAAAATGCAAGTTGTGGTGGCAAATGCGAAAGGGCAAGACTTGCCGCCTGAAATTACGCCAAGCCCAGACTTTCAGAGTCTGGTCGCAGGCTCACCACAACGAATGGAGATGCGCCAAAATATCAACGGAGTGTCTTCGCAAAAGATCTCCACCACTTGGACCCTTGAAATGACTCCAACTCGCGCCGGCGTTTTAACTTTGCCAAAAGTTAAAGTAGTTGCGGATGGCCGCGTTTTTGAAAGTCCGCCGCAAAATGTTTCCATATCTGTGGCCGCAACTGGCGATGTACTTCAGGTCACCGTCAAAAGCAATCCACCTGTTTTCTACTCAGGGCAATCTGTTGACTTGATCTTGGAGATCGCTATTCGTCCCTACTCCAATCGTGAATATGACGTCTTCTTAAATGAGCGGCAAATGTGGGAACTCATTGATAAGTCGTCAAGTTCATGGGGCGTGTTTCAACCACGCATGCGTGAACTGGTGCAAAATAATCAACGTCCATCGGGTCGTGAAGAGGTGCGCAATGGCGCGCCTTGGTGCGTATATGAAATCACCACCAACACCAATGCCACACGGAGCGGCGCTCTAGATATTGGCGATGTGCGGATTGATTTACGATACCCAACAGGCATTACGGTCAACCGTGACTTTTTTGGATCACCGGAGCTTTCCATCAGCGGTGTTCGAAACATCTCTGTCTCCAGCGCCACTTCAAATGTAGTTGTGAAAGCCTTGCCCGAAATAGATAAACCCTCGTCATTTCGCGGTGCGGTTGGCCAATTTTCAATTCAGGCAACTGTCAAACCAAACAAAATAGCCGTGGGTGATCCAATGACACTGACGCTATCCATACAAACTCTTTCCGACAATACAGAAGCGTTGCGCACGCTACTGCCGCCTCCACTTGATGGCTCGCTCCTCACCAATAATTTCCGCATGCCTACGGATCCGCTTGCCGGGACCGTGAATGGATCAACAAAAATATTCACGCAAACTCTGCGCGCACTTTCAGCGGACACCAAAGAAATTCCACCAATCGAGTTTTCCTATTTCGATCCATCCACCTCCAAATATGTCACGACCAGCACCAAATCCATTCCAATTAGCGTGAGTCCCGCGGAACGACTTTCCACCAACGCGCTGGATGGCATAAACTCTGTCAAAAGTGAAACTTCTAAAGCAACGCTGACCCAGGTTGATGGCGGACTATTTGCCAACGCGGCGCCAAGCGCGGATCTTGCGCGTGATCAGCAACTCACCGTGGGATGGGCAACAGGAATGATCTTGGCCACTCCACCACTTGTGGCCATCACTTTGCTTGTGTTGCGTAAGCGTAAGGAACAAGCCAAGAATAATGCGGGAGTCGCGCGAGCCAAAGGCGCCGCCAAAATCGCTCATGAACAACTTGTAAACGCCCACAATGCCGCCACCATTGCGAAATGTATTCAAACCTTCATCGAGTCCCAAACCAACCGCTCTATTGGAACCGTGACTCGCAGCGACGCTTTGGAATGCGCTGAAGAAGCTGGCGCCAACTTGCCTCTGTTGCAATCGCTGAGCACCATTCTTGCTTTGGGCGAGCGCGCGGCATTCGCGCCGCAAGGCCTTGAAAGCGCACAAACTTTACGGGATCAAGCCGCACAACTGATCCGCGATCTTGATCAACTTTCCTGGCGTCGCCGAAGGGCATCCAATCTGGAGGACATCAAACTATGAGCCCTTCGCGCCTCTATCTTTGGTCCATCATTCTCTACGCAATCATCGCCATTTCACCCCAAGTTCTATGCGCCTGGGGATCGATTGATAGCGACGAGCAGATCATCATCGAATTGCACGCCGCGCAATCGGCGTATGACAAAGGGGTTGAAAGTGCCCGCACCGATCCCGTGGCTGCGCAAAAGTATTTTGTGGAAGCCGTCAATGGTTTCGAAAAGATTGTCAAGAGTGGCGTGAACAACGGACAACTTTTGTACAACCTAGGCAACGCGCAGGTGCAAGCCAACCAAATTGGAAGCGGCATTGGCTCCTACCTGCAAGCACAGCGCATTATGCCCGGGGACTCGCAGCTGCAATCCAATCTGGCGCACGCGCGAAGTTTAGTGAAAGATAGATTCAATTCCGGCGACGGCATGTTGATGGAAGATGTTTCCGCGTGGTGGCATTTAATTTCCTTCAATGGTCGCCTTGCGTGGGCTGGAATATTCTGGATTGCCGCTTGGAGCATCGCTGGTTTCTTATTCCACAAGCCCAGCGGCGTGCGACATGCGACCGCGCGCCTGCTTGCGCGCCGCTTGGCGTGGGGGTGTGGAATTCTTGGCGCCATCCTGGGGGCGACCCTTGTGATGGATATGACCGCCACGCGACTTTGGCCCCAAGGCGTCACCATCAACGACGCAGTCATCGTGCGCAAAGGCAATGGCGATGGCTTTGATGCCCAATTCGCGGAGCCACTTTCCCAAGGCGTTGAATTTCGTGTGCTGGAACGGCGACCAGGCTGGCTATTGATCCGCCTTGCTGATGGTAAATCTGGATGGATTGCGGCCGCGCAAGCCACTACGGCGTAAGCACCTGGCAATGTCAAAAATCAGATCGTTGACCAGATGCGATTCAAGCGTCATACTTCACATCCCATCAAGCCGGAGAGGTGCCTGAGCGGTTGAAGGGACCCGTCTCGAAAACGGATAGTGGGCTTGCCTACTCGTGGGTTCGAATCCCACCCTCTCCGCTTTTTACTGGCTCGGGCGAGCAAGTTGAACCCCCGCCATGCGCGGCAAGTCAGCATCATGGCGTAACAGCTCGCAAATAAAAACGCCCGTCCTTTGCGGGTCGGGCGTCTGCATTATTTGAATGTCATGGTTACGAAGTTACTTGCGCTTGCCCGTTGGCTTTTTAAATTCACTCTTCTCCCAATCAATAGTGATCTTGTCTTCCATGATTTCGGCCACAACCACCTCCAAATCGCTGCGATTATTTCTATCCACAAGCGGCCGCGCTCCTTCAATGATTTCCTTTAGGCGTTTCTGAATCAATGAGGTCAATTTAAAACGACCACCAAATTTCTCCACAATTTCATCGCTTAAAAGTGCTTCAATCATGTTTTTATCTCCAATATGGTTCGAAGAATTCGCCACTTTGGCGAGCCGAATAGTGTAACAAAGTTTATTGAATTGGTCGAGCGCCGTTTATACACGCGCCCAAACACTTGATTTGATCGTTCAAGCAGAGCCTTCGGGCGAGCATCGCGAGTTACTCTACATAAACTCATGGTTGCTCAAACTGTAATCAATCGACTGCGCATTCGCCTTGGGCTAGACCGGGAATGGTGGTTGATTCTGGTGGCTGGGGGTCTTGGCGTTGTCATGGGAACCGCCGCGATTGGATTTATACTTCCGGTTCGCTGGCTGGAAAATTTGCCGGAATTTGTAGGTCAGAAGTTTGCGGGTCTAAGCCAAGTTCTTGTATTGCTGGCGCCTTGCGTGGGAGCGTTGCTGACCGTATTTGTATTTTGGCTTTTTACCACCAACTTTCGCGGTCACGGAGTCACGCGGGTCATGTTAGCGGTGAATCGTGAACAATCAAATTTGCCGATGCGAATTGGCATTCGACATTGGCTGGCTAGCACATGCCCCATTGGCTTGGGCGGAAGCGCGGGACCAGAGGGGCCGATCGTGACCATTGGCTCAACCGTGGGCAGCAATATTTCACGCTGGCTCAAAGGCGATAGCGCTCGTGCGGCCACATTGCTGGGCTGTGGTTCCGCTGCGGGCCTAGCAGCGGTATTCAATGCGCCGCTCGCCGCTATTTTTTTCAACATGGAGGTGATCTTGCGCGACTTCTGGCTGCGCACCTTCACGCCCATTGTGATTGCCAGTGTGGTGAGCGCGGCGACAGCGCAAATGTGGTTGGAAAGTTCCGAGTCATTGTTTGGCGGAGGTGAGGAATTCTTCGCCAATACATCGGAATCATTTGCCATTGGGCAAATATTCTTTTATGTGGTATTTGGATTTTTAAGCGCGCTCATTGCGGTGGCATTCACGCGCTGTCTGCCGATAAGTGAAAAACAATTCTTGCGGATTCCGGTCCATCCATTGCTGCGGCCACTCATAGGGGCAATTCTTCTTGGCGGCATGGGCGCGGCATGGATAAGTTTGAACAAATCAGATTCGGGCTATCCCCCTTTCCTTGGAGTGGGATACGCGGCCACGCGCAGTTACAACATGATGTTGCCATTGATGTTGACGGCGGTCATTGCAGCGTTGGCCAGCCGCTTGCTCAACCGCGACAGTATTTACACAGCGGAATTAGCGTCGCTTGGCATTCGCCTTGGTGGCATGAGCGACTTGTCGGTACTGCGTCGCTTGTATGTTTCCAATATTCCGCTGGACACCGCAATTACCGTGTCGGCGGATGATGAGTTGTCAAAAGTATTGGGCATCAGCGCTGAGCATGGCGTTGACGACTTTGTGGTGCTTCACAGGAATGGCGTGTATCGGGGCATGGTGACATCCAATGATTTGCGTCAAGCGCTTTTGAATCGACAAGTGATTGGGTTGCTCAGCGTGGGCGAGGTGACTCGCGATGACTTACCAGTAATCTATATAAATGAAACGCTTGATGTGGTCCTTGACCGATTCAGCCGCCATGATGTGCAGCGGCTCACAGTTCTGTCGCGTGACCAACCCGCGAAAGTCTTGGGTCTGCTGTCGCGGGCTTCGCTTATGAATCGCTACCAACGCGAATTGGATGCCTCGTAACATGCCGCATTCCCTACGATTTCCAACCAAAATGCGCTTGCGCTTGGACCGCGACTTTCGCCGCGTGTACGCCGGCAAGCAGCGTGTCAATTTGGAATTTCTCACCATCTACGCCTTGGTCAATTCTTTCACGCACACCCGCATTGGAGTGAGCTTGCCACGCAAGGTGGGAACGGCCGTTCGCCGCAACCGAATCAAGCGCTTGTTACGCGAGAGCTTTCGTCTTTTACAGAAACAGTTGCCGACATGTCTGGATGTGGTGATTGTGGTTCGCCCGCATGAACCGAAAAATTTGAAGGACTATCAAGACGCTTTGATGGGTGCTCTGGGCACACTACACAGCCGCTGCAAGAAATTGGAACTGGATCAAATCCAGAACCGCCCCAAGGCTGGCAACGAATAACTCGGCGTAATGTCAACCACAAACCACGCCAAGCGCCGTGCGTTTGAAACGCCTCTATCGAGTAGCAGGAACACGATGGCTCAAAGCGGCATCGACCGCCCAGCACAGGTGAAAGAATAATTTGATAGCCACGAACCAAGCCCATGAGGCAACGCGCGGCGAGCGAAACTTTCGCCGCGGGCTCGCTCATCTTTCACTTTGCACTGGATTGCGTACCCGACCCACGCCTGGAATCTCGACCTCCACAATATCGCCATTCTTCAGGAAAATAGGTGGATTTCTAGCCGCACCAACTCCCGGGGGGGACCCAGTGAGAATGATCGTTCCAGCGAGCAAGGTGGTTCCATCGCTGAGCACCGAAATTATTTTTGGGACCGAGTGGTACATGTCCGCGGTGGAGGCGTCTTGCATCACTTGGCCATTCACGCGCGTGATAATGCGCAAGCATTGGGGATTTGGAACTCGCTCGGCCCGGGTAGGTTGCGAAAGCGGACAGAATGTATCGAAACTTTTACCGCGGCAAAATTGTCCGCCAGAACCCTGCTTCTGCCACCACCGCGCGCTCACATCATTAGCGGCGCGATAGGCGCGCACCACGCTTAGCGCGTCGGCCTCCTGAACGTTTTTACATGTTGTTCCAATCTCAATCGCCAACTCGCCCTCCCAATCCACTTGTGGTCCTGGTCGCTCACAGATGGCGGGAATAATAATTGCTTGTCCGTCGCCAATCACGCACGCCGGGTTCTTCATAAACACGATTGGATTGGAATCAACCGCGCCACCCATTTCTTGGGCATGTTCAGGGTAATTTCGACCAATCGCCAGGACGGCGGGCGGGCAAGTCATTTGAGTCATTTACGCTGTGTTTCCGATCTATTTTGATCTTCAAGACTTTCTTTTCGCAAGCGTGCGGCCTCGGCTTGCAGGGTTCTATAAGCCTCCATCTCAGGCGGTTCCGGCAGTGCAGCGGCAAGTGCCATTGCTTCGCTTAACGGACTGGCTTTCAGTTCGGTTTCAATTTGACCCTTGACCGCGTCGTACACCATGCGTCGCTGTTCTTCGGAAGCGCGGTTGTAAATAGCCAGTCGATCAAACAAAGGCTGATTATTGTCGCGCAGCAAAGCGATTAAGACATCCTCCACGCTGCGACGAATATCGCCCACAAGATCCGCCATACGCTTTTCGCCAAACTTGTTTACAAAATCCGTATAGCGATTGCCTTGGAAATAATCCGTCAAGTCTTGGGCAAACTTCAAACTTTCATCCAGAATTTTTTTACGACCCATGAGAAGTCCTTCGCGAAAACCGCGCTGCAAGACCGCGTAGACATCCGTGCGCGCCACGTCTGGGACCATGTCATATTCTCCATAGGTTGAATCGCGCACAAAATCCTCAAGCGACTTCTCGTATTGATCATTGGGAATCAAGCCGCCGCGGCCATAGAGTTTGTCTAAATGATCAAGGATTTCCTGGGCACCCGCGTAATCACCCACTCTAAATAGCTGGCGAATGGCCTGGGACATGAAGTTCTCATGGAAATCACAAAATGTGTCTCCACCAGCGCCGCGCGCGCCGTAATGCTTTTCATAAAGCTTTAAAAAATATTTTTCGATCGATTTAATCCATCGGTTGTCTTGCAAACGTGTTGGGTTGTCATTTGAAAACGGATCAATGGCCATCAGGCCAGAATGATTCAAAGCCTGCATAGCTTGAATAGTCATGCGATCATTGTTCATGACCTTGTACGCGCTATCAGGATCGCCATAACGGGCCTGGCCTTCTTCTGCTCCAAGTTTGCTCCAGTAAAAGGCGTGCGCCTGTGGATGACGCCAATCCAGCGGACCAATGTCGCGCGTGTAATCCGCCATCTTGGAGGGATTCATGTTGTAATCGTCTATCAAGACGCGCTTGCGCAAGAATGACAACAGTGCGTTGAGCGCGGCTTGCTGGTCCGGCCTGGCCAACACGCGATCAAAGGCTACAAATATTGGATCGCTTGTCTTGAATTTTTTTTCCAGATTGAGAATCTTGGCGTACGGTGATGTCTTGACCGCCATCCATTTGCCCAAATTGATCAAAAAATCCTTGTTTAATTCAAATCGAAATTGCTTTTCAAATGGCGCAAATTCCTTGGTCAATTCACTAACTAACACCTTCACCTCTGGGTTCTTTTGCTCCAATTCCTCTATGGTGTCTGGTGTATTGGCGATGGCGCGCAGCCACTTCTCTCGCTCCACTTGGTCATAGGGTGGTGAACCAAGAACATAAAGCCATTCCTTTGCGAACTCGCGTTTGTAATGCAAGTGGGCGTCGTCTGAGACTCCATCAATTTTATGGGCGAACCAAAAAGCGAGTTCTTTGTTCAACCCAAGATCGTTGGGGTTGTAACGCAGTCCCTTGCTACGGACTAAATCAACTCCCGCGTTCACCCAAGCCCAGCGTTCTTCAGGGGTGTTGGTCAACACGGAAATGTTGTACGCCATGTTATGTCCATGGAAACCCCAAACCTCTGCGAAGCGCGGCTGCAATTTTGTGATCAAGTCAGCGTCGGCCATGGCTTCGTAAAAAAGTCCTTGGTCTTTTTGCGCCTGCAATTTAATCCATAAATAATCCGCAAGAATGCCACGAAGCGCGCCAATCGCCGTGCCAATCACAATGATCGGAGGCGCGCCTTCAACTGGATCGGCCGTATAGCGCAGCCCATCTTTGTTGGCCTGCTGCAAAAGATTTGGAACAAAGACGCCACTGACAGCGGCACCAGCCGCGAATAGAAGTACACATGCCAGTTGAATAAGTCGATCAACCATGGCTTATCCTTGACCGCTGTACACAGCTAATTCCTTGCGTCGGAAGGCGATCCAGCCAATGATGAGCGTGATGCCCGTCCACGCAATGCCAATGACGAATATTGCCAGCGTTAAACGATCCCAACTGACATTGCGACCTTTCACCAAAAGATCATTGGCGCTGGTTTGCCCAAAAGGTCTCAACGCATATTCCACAACAACCGCAATGGCGCGCACGAAAAATTGAATCATGCTTTCAATGGAGCCATCATCCGCGCCCGAAGTCCAATACTTCAGGCTTTGTTGCAAGAACGGGGCCAAACTGCCGCCAAGGAAAAGTGAGAATGAAAGTAGGCAGGCAATGGGAAAACTAAGCGTAGTGGCGGAGCAGACAGCCAGCATGGCCAAGAAAGATAACTTGACTAAATTCACCATCATGCCACGCAGGTAATTCCCTTCGAAGCCCCCCACTCGATAAAGAATTTCAAGGCTGTCTTGTTCCCAATTGAATGAGAAGGGACCTGGCAGAAAAGTTTGGCTCTTGACATCGTATTTCAAATTCATCACTTCAACTTTCAAGTTGCCGTCGGCGTCGATAAAACTTGTGGGCACCATGAGAACATGACCCTGCGCTGGAACAAACATGCGATCCACCCAGCTTCCATCGCCAAATTTAAAAATGATCGGACACGATGTATGCGAATCGCTGCCTCCGGCATGTAAGAAGTAGCGGAGAGACATGGTTCCACCCAGTTTTTTTGCCATGGATAAGTCAGGAAATACAAAGGTTTTGCTTTCGCCCGCGCCAACCCGGCGCTGATCGGATTGAAACTCGGCCTGGCGCTGCAGCGCGATCTCGCGTCGCACATCCTCAAATCTGCGTCGACCGCTGTCCAAGTCGGCTTTCAAAACAGCATCGGAGGCAATGACCGAGTCAACCTCCGCCTCTAATTTGTCGCGACTCAGTGGCAGATATTGCGGCCGTGAAACATCGCGGGCCACAAGAACCTCGTCGCGAATGGCGAGTCGGTCGAAATCATCCACGGCTGGACGCGTTCGCATCCATTGAACAAAAATAAAAATTCCCAATCCGCATACCAGAAACAAAACTGCGTTCAATCCGACCAACCCCACCCACTTGCCAATCAGATATTGAAAGCGGTCCAGGGGCTTGGTCATCAATTGCCATATTTGTCGATCTCGAATTTCAAAAGCGACAGTCGCGCAGCCCAGGGTCAAGGTCATGCACGCTGCGCAGACATATGAAATATCCAATGAGCGCGACATGAAAGTTTGGATTTGGTAACGCAATGGGGTGGAGCCATCTATAAAAACTGGCAGCAAAGGAAGGGCGATAAGCACCACCGAGATAAAGGCGAGACTGATGCGCAGGCGAATGGATTCACGCACCAAGGTTTGAGCAACCGCGCACCAACCAACACGCGCGTTCAGCAGCGCGATTAAAAGTTGAATAAGTAAGCTAAATGACAGCAAAAGCACGGTAATTCCAGTGGTGACAAAGGCCAAGGAAAAATATCCCCGACTCACCGCTGGCACCACAATTCCCACACAAGCGATCATGATGCATAGATACGGAATGAAAAAATTCATCCACAACGCCAAAAATGTTGTTGCCAAAAGAATAGCGGTGACCGCCAGCGGCGATGTGGAGCGCTCCACAAGGAAAATAGGCGACCAAGTTGGAAAATAGGGGGCAAGCAACACATCTGAAATCAACGCGGAATCCAAAACCTTGCCTTGCCGATCAAATAAATCATTTCCCATTGAACGTAATCGACTGCTTTGAAATTTTCCTAATGCAGTCGTCACTTCGCCTTGTTCCAACAGGGCCACGCTAATTGGCTCACGATCAGCGAGATTGGCTTGCTGCACAACCAATTCAATGGCATCGCGTTGCGATTGCAACCTTGCGCTGGCGACAAAGAATGGCGCCATACAACCAAGAATCACAAGCGTTGAAATGACCGTGGAGATGACTTTGACACGAGTCTGTTGGAAATGATTGTTCCAACGCCACCAACGCTCCCGAAACGACTGTTTCACGAAGATTTGCTCCCACCAGATTTTGGATCATTTCCAAGAAGTCCATCAAGGACTCCGCGATCAACATTGGTGGCGGCTTGTGGTGGCTTCACATTGAGGGTCTTTGGCGCAGGAATTGGCACTTCTTGCAGAAGTTCGTTCAGTACATTGGTGGCGGCAGACTTTTCCTTGGATTGCATAGAAGGAACAACCTTTGCGGGATTGGTGACTGGCACGCTGGCCAGGCTTTCCACCAACTCCGCGCCCTCGGCTGGGTCCTGCGCCAAAAATGCGGCCGTCTTTCCGCCATGTAAAGCGCCACTGTTAGAAACTTGCTCCGCCTTGGCCTGCTCGACAATTTTCATGAACAAATCCTCAAGTTTTTGACGCGGCGCGTGCGCGCTTTGAATGCCAAGCCCCTGCGCATCGTTCAACACTTTTTCTATCTTTGAAATTGTTTCTGGTAGAAGGCGCTGTGTTTGAATCACGGTGTGATCGGAATCCTCAAGCAACTCGTCGCCACTTCCACTCGCTCTTATTTTTCCGCCATACAGCACAACCATTCGATCACACACATCCTCCACATCCGACAAAAGGTGGCTGGAAAGAAGAATTGTTTTCCCGCGGCGCCCAAGCTCCAGAAGAAGGTCCTTCACTTGGCGGGTTCCAACTGGATCAAGTCCGCTGGTTGGCTCGTCTAAAATCAAAAAATCGGGATCATTCACAAGGGCCTGAGCCAAACCAAGACGCCGCGCCATGCCTTTGGAAAACTCACCAACTTGGCGCCGACCAACTTGATTCAACCCCACCATTTCCAACAATTCCTCACAGCGACGGCGGCGAACGCGTCGATCCAAACCAAACAATTTTCCGTAATAATCCAGCGTTTCCATTGGATTGAGAAAGCGATACAAATAACTTTCCTCGGGCAAGTAGCCAATCCTTGATTTGACTTGTACGTCGTCTGGCGCGTGGCCCAACACGGTTAAACGCCCTTGGGTTGGGCGCAAAAGTCCCAGGATCATCTTAATGGTGGTGCTCTTGCCGCTTCCGTTTGGTCCAAGTAATCCAAAAATTTCGCGTTGACGGATTTCGAAATCAATTCCATCCACGGCAACCGCTTTTGCGCGCATCCAAAAGTCAGTGAACACCTTGGTCAAACCAATGGCCTGCACCGCAAGATCGGTAGTGTTGTTTGAATTGCGAGTCGTCACTTATTCTCCCGACCAAAGCCCTGTGTGGCCTTCTCATCCAATCGCCGCCCCGCTTTATCAAGCGTCATCTGCTTCACGCCAATCTGCCAACTTGGCCGCAGCGCCTCTAGGATGATGGCCGCCTGTTTGCGACGAGTCATGTCGGCGTTGCGCCGCAACTGCATGACTTCGGGACTGGATGCGATGGATATTTGGCTTTGACCAACTCCTGGCGGCATGGAAAAAACTTCAACTTCAGACTGAGTCAACACGCTACGCAAGGCGTCTAACCAAAGTTGCCGCGCAAGTTGTCTGGGGTTCTGATTCCACGTTTCTTGAAGACCTTCAATACGACGAACATCCTTGCTTAAATTTGCCGCGATCGCACTTTGGTAACTCTTGGCTTTGTTCACAATAGAGCTTGCAAATCCACCAATATCCTTCATTTCCAACCGTTCACCAATGCCGCGCAGCAACTGATCGGATTGGACCAAATTGCCCGCGGAAAGAGCCGCTTCATAGGCATCGATCATTTGTAATATTTGTTCATAATTCGGACCAGCCGCTGCTAAAAGTTGGGCGGTGGAATCTTGTCGGGCGCGGTCCACAATGGTCTTCGCGTCCTCCTTGCCTGTTTGCGCACGACGCACAACATTGCGAACAGAAAAAGGCGCGCTGCGCTCGGGCATGGTGACTTTTTGTAATTGAATTCCGCTCGAGACATCGTCCAAGATGCGCTGCGCTTGCGCTTGCACGAGCAAAGCGGGTTGCTCGCGCTGATCTACCAACTCACTTAAAGGCAGTGTGGCTATTGCCGCGGTCACTCCACGTGAAAGAGCGATGCGAACAATGGCGTCCCCTTTCTCAATATCGACTGCTTCTAAAAATCGAACTGGATCTCCAATGACATATTCAGCGGTCAATTGCACATGCGCGAAATCTCCATCCCCTGTTAGAACGGATCCATCTACACCTGGATTGATAGGAGCGTTCGGATCCGCGCCATCGATCATTTGTTCAATGGTGATGTTCTTAGCCACCATGCGCGGCCAAAATTCAAAACGCAATTCCACGGTGCGCTTCACTTCGAAGACAGTGATGTCCCCAATTGGATACGGCCAAAATGGATTCAATCCAGGGATCAAAGCCTCTTGTCCAGGCTCGCCAGAAATCTTGCCAAAGATAGAGCGAACTCCACTCATTCCTTCTTTGACGGTTTGAAATCCACTGAATAAAAATGTGATAATCAGACCAACAATGGCAACTTGAAGCAGTCGGTACGAAAGACGCAACGCTTCCCCAAGACTTTGATTGGCTGGGTCCATGGCCTGCCGCATGGCGGCCTCTGCGGCAACCGGAGCGGAAACCTCAAATTGCGCGCGTGCTCCGCGTCGTGGTGATTCGGATTCTTGCGAATCTTGCGATGGAAAATCTTGATCTGCGTCCGCCATTTATTTATTGTCCGATGTGTTTGATTGTCCCCACGAGGATTTTTGTGTGGGCTGAGGGATACCTTTCGCATCAACTGGCGCGTCCAAATCCATCATGTGAAATGGCGCTTTATTCATATCCGTAATGAATGTCGTGCTGCCTGCGAGACTGGCCCGCAGCGTGTCAAGCCAAGCTAGAAAAATTGCCAAGTCAGCCTCTTTTTTCATCTGCTCGTAGTAGCGCGTGGCCTCGGTGTTTCCAACGGCCTCAAGTTCCGCCGCCCACTGCTCAGCGAAATTACGAATGGTGTCAGCTTGACTTGCGGCCATGCTTTTAATCGCGTCAGCCTCCGCCTGTCCTCGGCTCTCCTCTAGATTGGCCAGCGTTTCTTGAACCGCGCTCATTCGTTTAATGACCGCGATTGTGGTCTTTGGCGGCAGCACAACTTGGCTTAATCCAACCGTGACTGGATCCACGCCCACCATTGGATTTCGTTTGATATCCGCCAATAATGCCGCTTCCGCTGCGGGAAACCTGCTGTTTGAACCAATCAAGTCGGTGAAGGAAAATTGTCCAACCGATCCGCGAATGCTTGCGTTGAGCCGTGTTTCCAGTTCTTTGCTGGCCGTGTCTAAATTTCCGTACCCCGTATAGAACGCAAGTGGTGCATCACCTTTTGCGTCGACTCTCCACAAAAGAAAGGCCTTCACCACAACTTGCTGGCCATCTTTTGTCAGCACAGTTTCCATGTTGCTTTCAGTCAGTTGCAGCCGCGTGTCAAGTTTGGCAACTTGATCAATGAAAAATGGCGCCTTGAAGTGCAGCCCAGCGTCGCGGACAATTCCTGCAGGCTTTCCAAAGCGCGTGGCTACTGCGACCTCATGATAATTCACCGTGTAGGTGGTGTTGAACAATGTCAACACCAGAAGAATGAATGCGGCCGCGGCGATTGGAAGTGTTTTTGACATGATATTTGTGTCCTGAATTACTGATCTGATTTCTTCTCGACATAGTCAGCTAAGTTGAAGCCAACTTCTGGCTGTTGCATTTGAATATCTACTCGAATGCGGTTGGGGTCTATTCCTAGAACATATTTTTGGCGGACATTTGAAAGACTTTGCCCGATCGCCTCCATGAGTTTGCGCTGCATAAACAACTCTGGAGCAATGTGATAAGCGCCCGACTGCCCCAAAACCGCGCTGGCGGTTCGGCGCGCGTCCATATGCAATTCCCATCGCCGTGCGCGCGCCCGCTTGATTTGGGTTGCGACTTGACCGCGTGTTGAAACCAAAATATTTTCAACAATCAGCCGCGCGGCCAACGTTTCAGGCGCATCTTCACCTTTTTCGCGCATGTTCACGCGCCATGTTTCAATGGCGTCCACCGCTTTGGGCCCCAAGCGCGCGTCACCGAGCAAGGTAGCCATGGTGGTGTTCACAACGCGCTGCGCCTCCTCTATCAAATTGCGCGCGTTCTGAGTATCTAGGGAGAGTTCTTCATACAAGGCCGCGGATTCTCCGGGCGGGCGAAGTGCCGGAATCTGAACGCTGACGGCCTCCACGCCTGTTCCAACTTCATCAAATGACTTTTGAATGCGTTCGCGAAGCGCGGTCGCAAGGGCGTCTCCGCTTGGACTGAGGACTTCATCAAGCGGACGCGTCGAAAGATATTGGCAGACTTCGCGGCGACACAATTCACGCAAAATGACCTCTCGCATTTCAAAACCAGATCGTCTGAGCTTGAGATCGCTAGCAAAATTCAACCAAGACAATAGACCATCCGAACGAATACGCCAAATCAAGACCAAGTCCGCGTCCACAAGCGCAAACCGATCGCTAATGCCGGCCGTGGCCGAATCAGCAATTGGACCAACTTGAGGCATTGGCGCGCTCGACGACAGCACCGCAGCGGCTTCACTGCCAGCGCCCAAATCGCGTTGCACTTCGGCGGCAAGATTGGGCGCGGCCACCAAATACGCAGGGCGCGTACTTTCGGATTCAGCGGCATCGCCCCATAAATTCACCTTCGTCACCTTCAAACTTGTGCTTTGCAATGGCAACGCGTGCACTTGTGCAATGTCAACCACCTCCGCGGTTTCAAATGGCCAAGGAAATTTCCACATGAGTTCACCTTGATGAACGCGCCCAGCGATTGATCCGCCACGAAGTCGAACCGCTTGCTCGCCAGGGCCAACCACCACAACACAACTCAGAATGAAAAGCGCGGCAAGTCCAAGAGCCACCAATGCGCCGCTGCTGCGAAGCAAAAGTTTGTAGCCCCAACTGGAGGTAATGTCAAAACCAAATTGATAGTTGACCGCCTCGTTGATGCCGCGCACCAAATTATCGGGCGCCGCAAGCAGCCCAAGCACTCGGCTGTCAAATGCTGGACGAGGAATTTCATTGGCTCGCCGCGGTCGATAAAGATTCAGCGTCCAATTTAAAAAGATTTCAATGGCCAAAGCTATTTGGAACCCGGCTATTCCAAGAGCCATCCATTCCATGATGGTGGGTCGTTGAAATACATGAAAGACAATTCCCACTGCGGTTGCAAGCGTGACGAGCGCGCTGCCAACCATGAAGCCGGCGCCGCCGCGCAAGTTTTGCCACGCGGGTTGCTTGGACATACCCGCCACAAATCGCGCGAAAATGAAGGCAATGAGAGCCAATCCAATACAGACCGCAAGTTGCCACCCCAACGCAGACCCAACCGCGAATGAAATGCCGTCCGGACCCGGATCCTGCATTTCACGCAAGTGCGCCCAATTCCAAAGACCAAGTCCCAACAATAAAAAGGCGACGGTTAAACTCACCGCGGGCATGAGCCATCGATGCATTTGGCCTAGGCGCCGCGCCGCGGCTTCTTGATCAAGCGCTGAACGCTCAAAGATATTTTCACCACGCGATTGTGCAAGCTCTTCCCGTTCCAGTGATTCAAGCCGTTCAAGTCGATGCTGATGAAAGACCACCGCAAGCGCCACCCAGACCGGTATGCCGCAAAAAACAGAGATGGACGCCACAATAAATGTGGTGTCGCTGGCAAGTCGTCCAAAAACCAAAAGGACAATTGCCATGGCGAACTGAAGGACAAAGCCAAGAACGGAAACACGGCTAGCTTGTTGATAGGAAAACTGATCGATTCTCATGGTGGCAAACAGAGGTCTGTAAATAGTATCGCATGAACGCCTGTACGGGGCATCTTTTTCTACCCACAGGGGTGAAGAAGGTTCGACCTTTCGCTATTCTTGGTGAACAATTTCTAGGACTTGCCCCAAGGTACCCCCATGGCTTGGATTGAAAAACTACTTGCCCTTGCACGAAACACAATGCTGGAGTGCATTCGCCAACCGGTCACTTTAGTGACCGCGGTGATTGGATTTATCTTTGTATTTCTGTCGGTTCCATTCAGTAGTTTCACCATGGAAGACGATCAACGAATGTTTGTTGATATTGGCTTGTCCACTATTTTTATTTGCGGCATCATCCTGTCCGCGTTTCTTGCCACAGGAGTGGTCAGCCGCGAAATTGAAAACAAAACCGTGTTGACTGTGGTCAGCAAACCAGTTCCTCGTCCACTTTTTGTGGTTGGTAAATTCTTGGGCGTGGCAAGCGTGCTGCTGATGGTGACGCTGTGGCTAGGGTTCATTTTCATGCTGACGGAGTTGCATGGAACCATGCCCACCGTGAGGACGCCCTACAACCAACCCGTGCTCACATTTGGATTGGCTGCCGTAGTTCTTATGTTTGGCGGCGGCATTTGGTGCAATTTTTTATATGGATGGAATTTTGGAGCGACTGTCATTTCACTGGGGTTGCCTCTGCTCTGCATAGCGTATTGCGTCTGTCTGATTTTTAAACCCGAATGGGGCACGGCGGATCTTGCGACAACATTCAAACCAAATTTATGGAAGGCACTTGGCATGTTGATGGTGGCGGAACTTGTTCTTGGCGCTATCGCAGTCGCCGTGAGCACGCGGCTTGGACAAGTGCTGACGCTGGCCATAGTTCTTGCAACATTTATGCTGGGCTTGCTCAGCGACTGGTTGTTTGCCCGCAAAATGCAACAGCTTTCAGACCTCATGAGCAAGCTGCCAGCGGCGGATCAATCATGGCACGATTCCATGCATTTACAGTGGGGTTTTTACAAAGTGATGCAATCGGTGATTCCTAATTTCCAACTCTTTTGGCTTAGCGATGCGTTGACACAAAAGAAAAACATTGGCTTTGAGTACATCGCCACGGCAGTACCTTACGGATTTGTGCTGATTGTCATGGCGCTGACGCTTGGCACATTTCTGTTTCAGCGTCGCGAAGTGGGTTGAACAAGCGATACACGCGCCGCACAAGCCGGTTGCGTTTACGCTTTGCATTCAAAAACTACATTATTTACCGTGGCCACAACGCAACTTCTTCCACGCGCTTTGAGCCCAACAAATAGATGCCAATGACAAGCGGCGCAAGTATGCCCAAGAGTCCGTAGCACCCAGTTTGCGCGAACCAAATTCCCTTGATCATTTCGGGCGGGATTTGTGGCGTGGGTTGATTTTGTTTTTCAAGTTGCGCCAGCATGGTGCGATTCATCAATGCCTGTATGTCATCACGATTGGTGATTTGGATTGTGAGTCCACCCACATTCAACAAAAGCGTAAGAACCATCCACAACTTCGCCATTGAATAGCCGCGGCGCAATTTCTTGCGCAGATACCAGCCACTAAGCGCGCCCAGAGTTGTGAGCGCTGTTCCACAAATCGAGATCATTCGAAACGCCGCCACCATCCAGTCAGGAAGGCCCTGATACGTCTCGACCGCCAATGATTTACTGGCAAAACCCCAGATGGCAAAAATGAAACCCAACACCCCCCAAAGCAGCATGATCCACCCAACTATTGCAGGCCAATGTGTGCGCGCCTTTGGAAGAAATGGATCTTCAACTTCAGAAAATATTTTATTCATTTACAGAGGAATATACAACAACCGAACGCAAAAGACGCTGCATTATTGAGACTTGCGCAACTGCGCAAGTTGCAGCTTCATATCTTTTTTCAAACGCTCAAAGGCCAGCTTCACGATGGGCGCTTTCACTTTGACTTTTTGAAATTCGGCGAAGAGGTCTTCGTATTGCTGGGCTTCATCCGGAATAAGCGGACCTCCACCTTCGTACCCCATGGCAACAGGCTCGCATTTTTCCCAAATGCGCAGCATCTCATCAAGCAATTTCAAGCGAGCCGCAATTTGCGCCGCCTCGCCTTGGCTTGCGCCTTTGATCTCCCATTCAGTCCTGAGCCGCATGGCAGCTTTCTTGGAATCAGTGACGGTCTTGTCCCAGCTCTCGCTCACTTTCTTTCCATATGGATTCACGACATACGAATTGGGTTTCAACTGCATGATCTTGCAGATTTCCTCCAGATTGTCGGCAGTGCCCTGTGAAAATCCGCAATCCAGCGCATTATTTTCATTAAAGGTGAGATTTTCTTGATCATTGCTCAACATGACTTCTCCGTTGGCGTTGTCAAAGAAAGTGACCTTGCCGGTCTTGGGGTCTTTGGTGTAACTCACGACGAGCGGTGAATACACCATGCATTTTCCAACTTGACGATTGCGGCCTGCTCCCTCGGAAACGTCGCCCACTCTTTCAATCCAAGCCTCAAGCGCCTTGCCCTCGGCGCTTTTGCCACTGCCCGAATCAAGCATGGTGATGGAACCCAGTGTTCCAACCTTCAGGAAATAAATTTCTCGGCAATGCATGGCGGTGAAAGCCGCGCCTGAAATGGCCTCCTCAATCCAAGCCACCACGCGATGCTTGTCGCGTATGCGCATGAGTGATTCCGCGATTTCGTCGCCCTCGATCACCAAACCGCCTCCAGAATTGATGCGGATAACGATGATTTGACCAGGACCAAATTTGTCGGCCTCTTTTTCAATGACCTCCATTTCATTGTGGCGCAAACCAACACCAACCATGCCGCCAAGTTCAAGAACAAAAATTTGGCGACGCGTGTCTTTTTCACCATCGCTCGGCTTTGCGCCAGTGGAGTTGCCGCTAGGCGCCAAGGGAGTCTTGCTTGGATCCGCCGCTGCAGGCGAAGGCGGTTTGGTTTGAGCAAATGCGGCGCTTGCGCAAAGAGCAACCGGAACAAATATGGCATGTCGATATTTCAAATTACGATTCCTTATGTAAAACAGTCCACTTGATCAACTGTTCCTTTTGGCGCCCTTGGCTTGCTCCTTGACCTGCAGCAACATTTGTTCAATGTCATCGATTCCGGGGCGCCCTTGGATTCTCCAACGAAATTCAACCGCTGGATATTTTTTCATGGCATCCCGAATACGTTCAAGGAGCGCCTTGGCGGCGGTAAATTTGGAGGCTTTGAAATTTTTCTCATATTCAACGAAATATTCAACAGTCTTGGCGTAGGTCTTGCGCCAGTCGGTGATGTAATCGCCAACCAATTTCACGCCATCTTGATTGTTCTTGCCAAGTGAATCATCCCACTCGCGGTAGCCAAGCAAGAACATGAGATCCTCAATGCTGTCGGCAATGCCGTCACAAAGACCCAGGTCCTCGGCGGTCTTTGCGTCAAAGTTGGCAACCGCTTTCGTGTCCCCGTCAACCAAGAATGTGCCCTTGGTGTCGGGACGCCAATTTAAATTGCGACCGTTCCAAGAAACGCTGAGCAAGAGTTCGGGGCGCATCATGGCCAAACCCAACTCCGATGGATAGCCGCCACGACGCAAGAACCCATTCACAATGCCGTTCCAAGCGGCCATATATTTCTTGCGTACCTCGTCATCTTGGGTGCGTTCGTACTGCTCTCGCACTCGGTCCATGCCCCACAAACGAGCGGTGCTGGACATATAAAGATCAGGCCAAGCAAGCGCGAGCGCAGTGCTGAATCCAACCGAATCCTTAATCCACATGACTTGCGGAATGGGACCAAGATCGCTTTTTAAGAGATCGACCATTTTGCGCCCATCCTCAAAATCCATTTGGCCGCGCTCAGAACGATCGTCATTGCCCAAATAGGCCTTGCCTGTTCGGCCGTCGGAACTTTCCATGACAAAGATAATCAAATCAGGTTTTTTTTCCTTCACATCTTTGACCACTTTTTCAAACGCGCTCAGGCGAATATCCGTGCCCATTTGCCCATGACCGTCAAGACCCATGGGTATCACATAAATCTTGGGCGCCTTGGCGGGATCTTTCTGATCCATTTGCAACGGCGACGGCGTGTCCGCGGCGAAAGCGAACATTGCAGCAAGCAGCATGGCGGACAATGGAGAAAAACGATTCATGATTTACAAGTATACGCCTCAAGTGTTGGAAAGTTGCTTGGCCAAAGAGGTAGCGGCGGCTTTGTTGGCAAGCCGTCCCTCCAGTTGGGCGTCATAGACCGCGTCCAAGATGCGTCGAAATTCTGGACCCGCGCGCAAACCCATGGAAATCAAGTCATCACCGCAGAGCAGTGGAACTGGTGAAATTCCCTCCTTTTGCAGTGTTTGAAAGTCGTTGAGAATCCCCCCTGCCAACTCGGCCGCATCAGTTGCCAAGACCGCCAGGGCGTCTAGGAACGATGAATTGGCGGCGGTTCTTTTTCGCAGAGCCTTTGAAAATGTGCTCCATTGGGGCAAGGTGGTTTGCAGTTGAAGCGTGTTGGCGAGCGCGTCGCGCTCGTGGTTGGAAAGCACCAGCGCGTCCGTCCATTTTTGCACGCGCTCTTGCCAGGGCAATGTGGACTTGCGATCCAGTAACCACGCGGCAAGCACGGTTGCAAACAGCGTGGCCCGAATGCCCTGTGAAGGTTGAGGCGCACCCTGGGTTGATGTTGAATGAATCACCAATTTCCGCACGCGTGGCAGCGCGGTTGGCGGCGCGGGTTCATTCAAAGTGCTTGGGGCAAGGCCAAGTGATTCGATCAATTCCAAAGCCCGCACACGGCTTGGGTGAGCGATCATTCGGCGCAACTCCTGGCCCACACGCTCGCGGCTGACTCCACGAAGCTCATGCGCGTGCGCGCGAATGGCGGCTTCAGTTGCGGGTTCAATCGTCAAGTCAAAGCGCGCCGCGAAACGCACCGCGCGCAGCAAGCGAAGGCGGTCCTCGCGCAAGCGAGCGTCTGGATCATGAATGGCCCGCAAGATTTTATTTTGAATGTCCGCGCTGCCATTCACATGGTCAATGATTTGCCCTGTGGCGCAATGCATAAAGATTCCATTGATGGTGAAATCGCGCCGATTCGCGTCGGTTATTTCATCGCCCACTTCAATGTCCTCGGGGCGTCGACCATCCACATAGCGGCCATCGGCGCGGAAACTTGCCACTTCAACCACGCGCCCCTTGTAATGGACAAGGATCACGCCAAAGCTTTCACCAACGCCGCGAGCCTTGGGGAAAATCGCGCGGATTTGCTCGGTGGTTGCGCTGGTGGCAATGTCGTAATCGGTTGGTGAAAGTTGCAGCAGTTCGTCGCGCACGCAACCGCCCGCAAAATACGCGGTGTGACCCGCCTGGGAAAATTTGGCGGCAATTTCCGCCGCAGCGTCGCGCGCACTGATGCTTGGAGCACTTGGAAAATTTGCGTCAGGCATTGGAATTATTGGGGAAATGGAGTGCTTCGCTTGCGGGTTGGCAAGGCTTGGCGCGCGCGCTATCGCTTGCGAGCGCCAACGCAAGTAGTTGATCACCCGGCCCGCTTGCGGGAAAGCGTCCGTGGGTTGATTGACGCATGGATTCGCGGCGATTCATGCGCAGTCGATCCACCGCCAAACGCAATCGCTCTAGACCGCCGTCTGGATCGTTCATCAACACTTCAGGATCAATGGCTGGTCCAGCCTCCACTTCAAGACGGCCACTGAGGCGTGGCAACTTTTGTGAACTGGGCCAAATATCAAAGCAGCCATCAAGACCAATGGGGACAACGGGAACTTTGGCGCGGCGAATCAGCAGTGCCACGCCGCGTTGAAAAGGCGCGATAGCCCCATCGTCGCAGCGGCCGCCCTCGGGATAAATCAATAAGCAACGCCCTTGCGCCAACACTTGCAACGCGGTCTTGATAGCCGCGGAGTCGGATTTTTCTTTCAGTGGAATGGCGTTCAATGAAGTGATGAGCCCAGCAAAAAATTTATTGTGAAACAGCGAGCTGCGAGCGATGTAGGCGGTCTGCCGATCAAAGGCCACGGCGGCGTGAGGAATGGGATCAAGAAATGATTGATGATTGCCAACCAGCAAGACGCCACCGCTGCGCGGAATGTGGTGCGCCCCAACTACGTTCATGCGATAGAAAATGCGCGCAAGGGTTGCACAAAACAAAGCTACGAAATCCCACCAAACGGCTTGCGCCAAGGTGCTGCCAGGTGCGCGCCGCGCGAAGTCATGAAACATTAGTGGCGCACCGCCGCGGTATTTGCCAAGGGCAACCGCTCACCCAGACGTTGCCGCGCCAAATATTCCAGCGTGCCCACAACCGCTTCCAAATCCATGTGGCTGGTGTCCACGCGATCCGCGCCCAGTGGAATGCGAAGCGGTCCCACCGCGCGTGTTGAATCCACATGATCGCGATGCTGAATGGCGCGAAGAATGCTGGCCTCATCGGCCACGTGGCCAAGGGCGTGCAACTGCGCCACGCGGCGTTGGGCGCGCACACGGGCGTCGGCCTCCAAATAAATTCGCAGCGGCGCGTCTGGAAAAACCACGGAGCCTTGATCGCGTCCCTCGGTGACCAAGCGCGGATGGGCGTTGGCTATTTCTCTTTGACGACGCACCATTTCGCGGCGCACTTCGGAGCACGCCGACACGGGCGAAACCGCTTCGGTCACTTCCGTTGAGCGAATAAACGGAGAAACATCTCTGCCGTTCAATAAAAGTTTTGGCGGACTGGATTTCCAATCGAACACCATGGTGGTGGACGCAAGCGTCGTAGCAATTGATTCGCCTTCGTCTATTGGAATTGAATGTTCAATGGCCAACAACGCCGCGGCGCGGTACATGGCGCCGGTGTCCAGAAATTCCAACCCAAGCCGCAACGCCAACATGTGCGCCACCGAACTTTTGCCGGTGCCCGCTGGACCATCAATGGTGATAATAAGCGGCTGATTGAGGGAATTCATGCTGGTTTCATCGCCTCGATTGCCGCGGAAAGCATGTCGCGCGCCATGCTGAGCGGTTTGATTGGATCGCCTTTACCCAAATATTCTAGCGACAGAGAATTGACATAGCCAACAGAGCGCAACGTTTCCACGCACTCGTCCAAACACCATTCGGCGTGGTCTCCTAATTCCGAAAATCCTTTGATGCTGGCGGTAATGGACTGCGCATATGGAGCCAATTTTCGCAGCTCTTGACTGACGCCGCCATGGGTGGCGGCATGGTGAAACGAAGGCATGGTGCCAATGCGGAAGCCACCGACTTTTTTCACCACCTCAACCAGCGCTTTGCCCTCGCTCAGTATGCCCGGCATACTTTGCAACAACAGCGTGATTTCAAATTTATCCATTTCGGCCAGAGCAAGCTTTAATGTTTTCACCACTGCGTCCACGCGCTCCTGCGTTGTGACTTGCGCCAAACTTATGGCCACGCTTGGACAGCCAATGCGAGTGGCCGCGCTGGCCAGTCGCCGCAAGCGATCCACCACGGTTGGTTGATTTGCTTGGCTCCACAAATCCAGCTCCGGAGTTTCAATCAACACAAGAAATGGACAATGTGCCTTGTCGGAAAGATCGCATAGCCGCTCAAAGTCTTTGGTCGTGCGCCCTGCCAGTAAATCGGATGGAATATTGAGCCCGCGCAGACCCATTTCTTGACTGACAAAGGTTGGAAGTTCAAAAATATCCAAAGGCTTTTTCGCCCGCTTCATCAAAGGTCGAAGTGCTCCGACCGAAAGCGTTAAAACCATTTGGGATGTCATCCGAGGATCTCTCTTTCCATGGGCAGGATAGCAAAGCTTGGGGACACTATGATCCCCCACCTCAAAGGAGAGCACAATGAAAAGTCCAGAACAATGTCGAGTGTCCGAAAGTCATGAATGGTTCGTCGCCCAGGGCGGCGAAGTCACGGTGGGAATCACCCAATTCGCAGCCAATGAGTTGACCGATGTGACCTATGTCCAAACCAAGCCGGTGGGAACGGTGATTGGGGTTGGCGATGTGGTTGGCGAGGTCGAGAGCGTAAAAACGACCAGCGAAATTTATTGCGCCGTGTCTGGAACCATTGCCGCTGTGAATGACGCCGCAGTGAAGGACCCATCCTTGCTCAACAGCGATCCATACGGAAAAGGTTGGCTAGTCAAATTAAAAGTGAGCGATGTGTCCCCGCTTTCCACATTGATGGACGCGGCGACCTACGACTCCAAGCATGCAGTCCACTGACATCCATCTTCAAGCGTGCCGTATTCGACTGCGGGGTGTTCGAAAAAGTTACGCCATGGGCTCGCGGCGCGTTGATGCGTTGCGTGGCATTCATCTTGAACTTCAAGGCCCAGGCTTTCACGCCATCATGGGACCTTCGGGCAGTGGCAAGAGCACGCTGTTGCATTTGCTAGCGGGTCTTGATGTTGCGGATTCCGGCGAACTTGAAGTGGGCGAGTCGCGGCTTGATGGACTGTCGGAAGCTGAATTAACGCTGCACAGGCGACGCCGAAGTGGTGTTGTTTTTCAGGGTTTTAACCTGCTTCCAACCTTGAACGCGCTGGAGAATGTGACGCTGCCCAGCACCTTGGATGGCATGTCGCACGCCAGTGTCGCGGCGCGCGCGCAAGAGTTGCTGCGCGAGCTTGGTCTGGGCGAACGCTTGGATCACCGGCCGGATTCGCTGTCTGGTGGCGAGCAACAACGCGTCGCCATTGCGCGCGCTCTCTTGAATGAGCCGCCCGTGTTGTTGGCCGATGAGCCAACTGGAAATTTGGATAGCGACACCAGCGATCGCTTGTGGCGATTGTTGGCGAGTCTTGCGGCACGGCGAAATATGTTGGTGGTGATGGTCACGCACGAACCCGCCGCAGCCGCGCATTGTGAAAAAGTTCATGTTCTTCGAGATGGCCTTTTGGCCGGGAGCTTTGATGTTCAAGGAATGGATGCTTCCCAGTTGGCGCTTCGCGCGGCGGACATTATTCGCTCGCCCAGGTAGAAGCGCGCTGCTCTTTGCCGCCATTGCCATGGCCAGTATGCTGGTGACAGCTGTTGGAAGCGGCATGCGCACAGTGCACAACAATGTGCAAGGGAAATTGACCAATTTGCTTGGCGAAGTTGACGCGCGGTTGGTGCAGCAATCGGCCGCTCCATTTTCCGCTGCGCTTGTGGATCAAGTGAAATCCTGGCCAAATGTCGCGGCTGTTTCAGCTCGCAGATTGGGCTCATTAACGCTGAGTCGGGCCGATGGGGCGCTTGATTCCCAAGGCAAATTGCGCAGAACAACCGCGCAGGCGCGCGGCATTGATCCGCTTTCCGATGCGCGCTTTGACCCCATGCCGATGCAGGAAGGCCACCGGCCAACCGACGCGAATCAAATTGTGCTTGATCCTGTGACTGCGAAAAACTTGAACGCCCAAATAGGTGACACCCTCATGGTGCTGCGATTGGGCGCGCCATTGAAATTGTATGTATGCGGCATTGTGCAAAGACCCATGTTGGGCGCGTTGCAGAAACCAGCAGTCGTTCTGTATCGCTCAACGCTGAATGACGCCATGGGCCGCGATGATGAAGCTACGCAAATCGCCATTTTGTTAAAGCCGGAAACTGATGTTGGGGCGTGGTGTAAGACGCATTCAAAAGATGTTCCAGACGACATGTTGCTTGAGCCGGCAGAGATGGCGACTTCGGGCATGGACAAGCAAGTGTTGGCGGGGCAACTTGGATTCACGCTAGCCACGGTGATTGCGTTTTTGGCGTGCTCATTTATTGTTGGCGTTGGCATGACCACGGCGGTTTCGGAATTGGAACGCGAACTCGCCACGCTTCGCTGCTTGGGCGCATCACGCGGGCAACTGTTCGCGGGACAATGTTGCGCGGGCGTGGCGCTGAGCGGCGCCGCTGGAATTGTTGGAATTCCCCTTGGATTTGCGGGTGCGTGGCTTGTCACCTGGTGGTTTCGCGACAGTTTGCCGCAGGGATTTACGCCCTCCTTGCTGGGCGCGGGATTGGCTTTGGGGGGATCGGTCATGGCGGGCCTGCTTGGCGCGCTGAATCCGGCGCGCATTGCAGCGCGCACCTCACCGCTGGAGGCCCTGCGTCGCAGGGCCACGCCAGTATGGCGCGCGGGAATTTGGATTTGCCTTGGTGTTGGAATTGCATGCGCAAGTTTTGAGGTGCTGGTGTTGACGCTGCCAACAAACACGCAACAGAAATTTTGGCTGCACGCGTTGGCTGGTCTTCCCATTATTCATGTGGGATGGTTTCTGCTGTGCGTGCCCATTATGCAAATGGTTGGAGCGATTGTCAGTGGACCAATCACCACGCTGTGCGGGCTGCCCAAAGGATTATTGCGCGGCGGAGTGACGCGCGCGCCATATCGACTGGGTCTCACCGCTGGCGCATTGATGATGGGCATGAGCATTTTGGTAAGCTCGTGGAGTAATGGCGAAAGCCTGCTCAATGAAATCCGTTCCAAGGTGAAATTTGGCGACGCGTTCGCGTTTCGAGTCAGCGGCTTAAGTCCGCGCGATCAAGAGGCGCTGCGAAAACTTCCCGGCGTGCGCAACGCCGCGGCGGTTGGATATTTGCCGCTCAAGACCGATTCCAAGATGGCCCTTGGCGTGCAATCCGTCGCACCTCCCAGTGTCATTTGCGTTGGTTTTGAGCCTGATTCCTTCTTAAAAATGAATCGCCTGGATTGGATCCGGGGCTCGCCCGAAACGGCCTTGGCGCAATTAAAGAGTGGCGAAGGCGTGTTGGTGGCGGAGCAATTTCTCACCGCGCGTGGCATTGATGTGGGTGATTCCATTGATCTGATTGGACCCAAGAGCCGCGCGACCATGAAAGTGGTTGGCGTCGTGTCGAGCGCGGGATTGGACATGGCGACGCAGGTGTTTGGCATTCGCAGCGTCTACATGGAGCACGCTATGAGTTGCGTGTTCATGGATTTGTCGGCCGTGGCGAAAAATTTTGGCGTGCGCGACGCGGTGATCATGCAAATGGATTTGGGACCAGCAGGTTCCACCGAGCAGGATGAGAAGCTCGCCGAGGCCGTTGCCAACGCCGTGCCTGGCGCGTTGTTCGCCAGTGGCCGAGGTATTCGCACGCAAGTGGACGAGGTAGGCAAAGTGATTCTTGGAATGGGCGGCGCGATTGCGTTTGCGGCGTTGTTGCTTGGATGTTTTGGCGTGGGGAATGTGATCGCAGCGCAAGTGTCTGGCCGCGGCTATGAGTTTGGAGTGCTGCGGGCCACCGGTGCGGGTAAAAATTCGGTGGCTGGCTTGGTGTTGGCGGAAGCCGCCATGATCGCCGCGACGGCGGTTGTGGGCGGCACGGGGCTGGGCTTTGAATTGGCGTGGGCAGGTTGTATTTTGTACCGCGACTTAATCGGGCTAAATTTATCGCTCATTTTCCCGGTCATTCCTTGGATGATTGGTGCGGCTGTGGTCGTCCTATTCACCATCCTTGCGGCTATTCCCGCGGTTGCAAGGCTGCTTAAAAAATCGCCGCGGGAACTTCTGACTGGAAACGCGTGACTTTAAATTCGCATGCAAGCCCCCCACTTCCTACAGTGCGGGGGTGAGCGATCGCGCCTTTCAAATCCAGGCCCCATTTGTTCCCACGGGCGATCAACCGATGGCTATCGCTTCGTTGGTGGAAGGCCTGCATGAGGGTCGACAATGGCAAACATTACTGGGAGCAACCGGTACTGGAAAAACATTCACAGTCGCCAACGTGATTCAGCAAGTGCGAAAGCCCACGTTGGTGATCAGCCACAACAAAACATTGGCCGCGCAACTGTATGAGGAGTTGCGAGAATTGTTTCCCAACAACTCGGTGAATTACTTTGTCAGCTTTTACGACTTCTACCAACCCGAGGCCTACATTCCGCAGCGGGATATCTATATAGAGAAGGATGCTTCGCGCAACGACGACTTGGATCGACTGCGCCTTGCCACCACCAGCGCGCTGCTTTCGCGCCCAGATGTGATTGTGGTTGCCAGCGTGAGTTGCTTGTACGGCCTGGGTAGCCCCGCCGAATACATGAACCGAATGCTGGCGGTGCGCCGCGGGGAAAAGCTTGATCGACGCGCTTTTTTTCTTGGTTTAACCACCATGCAATACACGCGCAATGAGGTTTCTCCGGAGCGTGGAACCTTTCGCGTACGCGGCGATTTGATCGAGGTGTATCCAGCCTATGAGCAGCATGCTGTTCGCATTGGCATGTTTGGCGACGAGGTGGAACGCATTGAAATTGTGGATCCAGTGAGCGGTGAAATTTTAGCCGAGGAAGTCGCGGCGTTTATTTTTCCGGCCAAACATTACATGATGCCGGAGGAGCAAATGCATAAAGCGCTGGGCGAGATGCGTAAGGATCTTGCGGCACGGGTTCTTGAACTTCGTTCCGCGGGAAAGCTAGTTGAGGCGCAGCGCCTGCAAGGCCGAGTGCAATACGACATGGAAATGATCCAAGAAACTGGCTTCTGCAGCGGCATTGAAAATTACAGCCGCTACTTTGACGGCCGCAGCGCTGGTGAGCGCGCCTATTGCTTGTTGGATTATTTTCGCAGCATTCCAGGTCGCGACAAAAATGATTGGCTGTGCGTGATCGACGAATCGCATGTCACCATTTCGCAAATGCGCGGCATGTACTTTGGCGATCGAAAACGCAAGGAAACGCTTGTGGAACATGGATTTCGCCTGCCCGCCGCCTTGGATAATCGGCCGCTCACATTTGGGGAATTTGAATCATTGGTGCCGCAAGCCATTTTGGTAAGCGCCACGCCCAGCGCGTGGGAACTTGAACACTGCGGTGGCGTCGTCAGCGAGCAAGTGATTCGACCAACGGGACTGGTTGATCCTCCGATCACCATTTTGCCGGCGTTGACTCAAGTGGCGGACTTAATCGAACGCGCGCGCGAACGCGCCGCGCGCGGCGAGCGAACGCTGGTCACGGCTCTTACAAAAAGATTATGCGAAGATTTATGCACCCACCTGGATAAGCAAGGTCTTCGCGTTCGCTATTTGCACAGCGAAATTGAAACGCTTGACCGACTGGAGTTGCTGCGGGAACTTCGTGAAGGCGTATACGACGTGTTGATTGGCGTGAACTTGCTGCGCGAAGGGCTTGATCTTCCAGAGGTGAGTTTGGTTTGTATTTTGGACGCCGATCGCCAAGGGTTTCTGCGCAGCACTTCCAGCTTGATTCAGACCATGGGACGCGCTGCGCGCAACGCCAATGCAGAGGCCATTTTGTATGCCGACAAAGTCACCAAGGAAATGCAGGCGGCCATGGATGAAGTGTCGCGGCGACGTCAAAAGCAAATCGCCTACAACACCGCCAATAACATCACTCCGGAAACCATTCGCAAAGCCATTCGCCGAGGAATTGAGCAGGAGCTTGCGGCTTCCCGCAGCGTGCGCGCCGCCGCTGGTCGCAAAGAAGGCGCGAGTATGGACCGTGATGAAATGCTGGAGGCCATGCACGCCGACATGCTCAAAGCCGCCGAGGATCTGGAATTTGAAACCGCGGCCAAATTGCGCGACCGCATGAATCGCTTAAAGGCCGCACCGTTGGTAGAGGGAATGGTTTTGCCCGAAGAGGAACCCACGCTCAAGCGCTCCACCAACGCCGGCATGCCTGGAACGCGCGCCAGTGGCAAACGTATTCATCCCTAATGTGGCGGCGCACGGCGTGAATGGCGCGCGGTGAAAAGGGTGGCGCGTATACAACAGATCAGCCCCGCATAGACGGGGCTGATTTCAAATGAGTCTTTGTGTTGAAAGGTTCAGTAAAAAATTATAAATTTTTGATCAGCGTTTCCGCGAGCATGGGGCGCCCAAGCCGCGCGCGACGACAGGCTTCCCGCAACTCGGCTATTTCCATGGCGTCTGGAATTTCATCCGTCTTTGGTCTGCGAACAAACTCAAAGTCATCCTTCTGGATGCTTGGCTTGTGAATGGACGGGGATGCGTTTCGATGTTCCATGTTTGGATACCTTAGGCAAGTCAATTTCTATTCGAGTGTTTTAAAATTTATTTTGAAGTTCCTTTTTTTAAGTATCGGCAAAAACAACGAGTTATGCCGCAAGTATTTCTTACTCATGCCCTACCATGCTTCTACCTACACATAATTCAAGATAAATGCCCAAAAGAAACATGCATTATTCACAATTTATCAATTTGTAGGTCGCCAAAGCCCCTTAAATGTTCCTATAAGTTGTACTTAAGATTTTCATCAACCCACCTTCCGCAGCCAACGCCCCGAACTCTTGCATGACCCAACAGCCGCAACGAGAAATTCGAATTGAAAATGCGTGCGAGCACAATTTAAAAGCGCTCTCGCTATCCATTCCGCGCGATCAACTTGTGGTGTTCACGGGCGTGTCTGGCAGTGGCAAAAGCAGTTTGGCCTTCGACACTATTTTTGCGGAGGGTCAGCGCAAATATATGGAGAGTTTGTCGGCGTACGCGCGGCAATTTCTAAACCAAATGCAGAAGCCAAATGTGGAGCGCATTGACGGCCTTCCACCCACCATCGCCATTCAACAGCGCGGTGGCGGCCACACGCCGCGTAGTACGGTTGCGACCACGACAGAAATTTATGACGCCATGCGTCTGCTGTGGGCGCGTTGCGGAACAGCCACCTGTTGGCACAACGACGCGGCCGGAAAAATCTGCGGCCGTGAAATTTCAGCAATGAGCGCCACACAAATCACCGACGCAATTCTTGAGTCATTCTCTGGAAAACGCGTCATGCTGGCGGCCACAGTCATTCGCGCGCGCAAGGGTTTTCACAAGGATGTACTTGAAGCGTTGCAAAAACAAGGACTGGTTCGTGCGCGCGTGGATGGCACATTGATCGACATCCGCGAGGCGTTGAAAGCGGGCGGCGAAAATCCGTTGGGGCTAGGCCGCTACGAATTGCACACCATTGAGGCCATCTTGGATCGAATCGTTCCAGCGCAGAGTGATCGCCAAAGATTGGCTGAAAGCGTGGAGACGGTGCTGAAGCTTGGTGCTGGTAGCGCGCTTGCGTTGGTAGAGGACGGCGCGCATTGGAAAGAGCATCGCTTCAGTGAAAAGTTGGCGTGTCCGGAGCATCCCGAGTGCTCATTGGCGGAACTTGAGCCGAGATTATTTTCTTTCAACTCGCCACAAGGAGCGTGCTCTGCTTGCAGTGGGCTTGGACAAATCCAGGAATTTGACGCAGACCTGGTGGTGGCTCATCCCGATGCGGGCGTGGCCGATGGCGCCATTGAACCGTGGCGGCGCAATGGGCGTCGAATGAACATTTATTACGGCCGTATTTTAAGGGCATTTTGCTCCTTTTTTAAGATTGAACGCGAGCTGCCCTATTCCAAATTGCCGCCGCGAATTCGACGCTATCTCATGGATGGAATTCCAGAGGAGGATGCTGAAAAACTTGGAGTGAAATTTGAGGGCGTGCTGCCTAACTTGCGCCGGCGCTATTTGGAATCGGAAAGTGAATTTGTGAAGGAGCGGTTGGTGCATTACATGCGTGGCGCGGCGTGTCCCGAGTGCCAAGGCAAGCGCCTTCGTCCGGAAAGTTTGGCGGTGAAAATTCGTGGCTTGGACAAGCACATGAGCATTGCCGACGCCAGCGCCTTGAATGTTACTCACGCGATTGAGTTTTTTAAACAACTGCAATTGTCCGCGGGTAAAAGACAAATCGCGCAACCCATTTTGAAGGAAATTGAATCGCGGCTTGGATTTTTGCACAGCGTTGGTCTTGACTATCTCACATTGGACCGTGCCAGTGGAACACTTTCCGGTGGCGAGGCGCAGCGCATTCGATTGGCCACGCAAGTCGGCAGCGGATTGGTTGGAGTCTGCTATGTGTTGGATGAGCCAACCATTGGCTTGCACCAACGCGACAATGACCGCCTGGTTCAAACCCTGCGCACACTGACGGATATTGGAAACTCCGTGATTGTGGTTGAACATGATGAGGACACCATTCGTGCCGCCGATTTTGTGGTGGATATTGGTCCTGGTCCAGGTCGCCATGGTGGGAAAGTTGTGGCGCAAGGAACGCCCGCGCAAGTCTCAGCGCATGCCACAAGTTTGACCGGCATGTATTTGCGCGGCGAGCGATGCGTGGAAGTTCCACACAAGCGCCGGCCTGTGAGCGAAACGAAGGCGATTGTGGTGAAGGGCGCGCGCGAAAATAATTTAAAGAATATCGATGTGGCGTTTCCGCTGGGTGGCTTGATTTGCGTCAGCGGAGTTTCGGGTAGCGGCAAAAGCTCGCTGGTAAATGAAGTGCTATTGAAGGTGGCGCAAAAGACAGTCCATGGATCCAAAGTGGTCGCGGGCGCGCATGACCGCGTGACTGGACTGGCGGAAATTGAGCGCGTGGTCGAAGTGGATCAAAGTCCAATTGGCCGGACGCCACGCTCCAATCCAGCCACTTACACTGGTATTTTTGATGACATTCGCAAGCTTTTCGCGGCCGTGGCGGAAAGCCGCGTGCGTGGCTACGAGCCTGGACGATTTTCCTTCAATGTGAAAGGCGGCCGCTGCGAAGCTTGCCAAGGACAAGGCGTGCGCAAAATTGAAATGCATTTCTTGCCTGATATTTTTGTTGCCTGTGAGTCATGCAATGGAACACGCTACGCCAAAGAAACGCTTGACATTCGATTTAAAAATAAGACCATCGCCGAAGTGTTGGACATGACAGTCGACGACGCCGTTGTGTTTTTTGACGCGCACTCCAAGATTCGCGAAATGTTGAAGTGTGTGCGCGATGTTGGCCTGGGCTACATGCAACTTGGACAAGCCAGCACAACGCTTTCTGGCGGCGAGGCGCAACGCATTAAATTGGCCACCGAACTTGGAAACCGCTCCACGGGTCGGGCCTTGTACGTGTTGGATGAACCAACAACTGGACTTCACTTTGACGATGTGCGAAAATTGCTGGAGGTTTTGAATCGATTGGCCGACGCCGACCACACCCTGATTGTGATTGAGCACAATTTGGATGTGATTAAGTGCGCGGACTGGATCATTGACCTGGGGCCCGAAGGCGGCGAGCGCGGTGGCCAAGTTCTTGCCAAGGGAACCCCGGAGAAGGTGGCGCACATTGCAGCCAGCGCCACTGGCATGTATTTGCGGCGCATGTTGAAAGAAACGCCTGGCGGGAAAGTCGCCGTGAAAAAAACTTCCAAACGCGCCGCCTCAAAAACTTTGTAACTGCGCGTATAGACTCGCCATCATGAATGTAAATGATCAAGCGCTCACGCTGCGCCATGTGACACACCCCGAGGATGCCAACCACCAAGGAACCATCTTTGGTGGAAAAATACTAAGCCTGATCGACGAAGCGGCTTACTTGCAAGCGCGTAAACATGGACTGCATCGCTGGGTCACGATTTTATTTGACCGCGTTGAATTCAATGCGCCAGTGTTCACGGGTGATGTGTTGACCGTGTTCACCACAACCGCAAGCACTGGCCGCAGCAGCGTGACCGTGTCGGTCGTTGTAGAGGCCGAACGCTACCGCGGCGGAGAAAAGATAATCGTGACGCACGCCACCGTAAAAATGGTCGCGGTAAACAAGTCGGGACACAGCGTTGATTTTCGTACAAAGCCCGACATATCCGACTCTTCGTGCGCATGACCAGCGCCGACATAATCGATCCAGTGCGCGTGGCGTGCTTGATTTCTGGTGGCGGCCGCGGCGTTGTGAACTTGCAACAAAAAATAGCCGGCGCGCAAATTCCGGCGCGCATTGTGCTGGTTGCCTCCACGCGCGCCAATGTGGCCGGTATTCACGCCGCCGCCGCGCTTGGCTTGGCCACCTGTGAAATTGAAAGGCTTCCAAGCGAAACTCTGGATGATCGTCTTGATGCGGCGCTGGAAAAATCGGGGGCTGAGTTGATTGTGCTGTCCGGCTATTTACGCCTGTTCCGCGTGACGCGCTGGAAAGATCGTTGCATCAATATCCATCCCTCGCTGCTGCCCAAGTTTGGTGGCCGCGGAATGTGGGGCGAGCATGTCCACAACGCGGTCCTTGCCGCGGGTGAAACTGAAAGTGGTTGCACCGTGCATTGGGCCGACGAACAGTTTGACCAAGGGTCCATTATTGTGCAGCGCCGCTGCGCGGTTGATGGCTCAATGAACGCCACTCAACTGGCGGCGCGTGTCTTTGAAGAAGAGCGCCAGGCTTTGCCTGAGGCTGTGGCGCGCGTTGCCCATTGGGTGCGACACGCGGGAACTCGTCCGAATTTCAACATTGAATCGAACCACGGAACAAAATAGAACTAAGTTTCTGAATTCCCCTTGTGCATTGCGCATTTACAATCTAGGGTGGAATTGTTGACTTGGTTGCTCATACGAAAGGACACACCATGATTGTGAACATAAGCGCAAAACATTTGGATTTGACCCCCGCCATTGAGCAATACATTCGGAGCAAAGTGACGCGATTGGAGCGTCACTTTGACAAGGTGCTGCAAATTAATTTTGTGATTGAAAAGCAACCGCACCACGGATTCCATGTCGAATTGATCACCGATGTCGAGCATCATGAGGACTTTATTGCCAACAGCACCCACGATGATTTGTACGCGTGCGTTGACTTGGTGCTTGACCGCGGCGTGCGTCAATTAACCGACCATAAAGACCGTTTGCGCAATCGAAAGCACCCGGAGATTGATAAGAAATCGTAAATTTGTGCGCCGAAAGCCCCCCTTATGACGATTGATATTGTGCACACTTGAAATAAAACACAAGTTTTGCGCAATTCGCCAAACGCGCATTGTGATTTGAAAGGAAACAGGTCGCTCGTATGAAACTTCGCCAATTGGTATTGGAAAAAGCAATCGTGACGGGAATGAAATCTCCCAAGCGCGACGAGTGCATTGGTGAACTTCTTGACGCGTTGATGAAAGCTGGGGCGTTCAAGCCCGCGTATCGCGATGAATTTCTCAAGGCTGTCATCAAGCGCGAGAAAAAAGGCTCCACAGGTTTTGGCCATGGCGTTTCGGTTCCGCATGTCAAGACTTTGGAGGTGAAAAAATGCGTTGCCGCGGTTGGGCTGCATCCCGCTGGCTTGGATTTCAACGCGCTGGATCGCCAACCCGTGCACGCCATATTTTTGCTGCTGAGTCCAGAAGACAAACCAGAACTGCATTTGGCGGCCATGGAGGGTTTATTTTCGATTCTCAGCCAAGAACAGTTTCGAAAGTTTCTTCGCCAAGCCAAGACTGTGACGGATGTTGTCACCCTGCTTGATGAAGCCGACGCGAATCCATTGGTACGCTAGAGACTTGAACTCGACGCGTGTTTTGATATCAAACCGACTGGGCCTGCATGCGCGCCCAGCTATGACCTTCGCCTCCACGGCGGGTTCATTTCTTTGCACAATCAAAGTGCACCGAACGGACAATCAGGAGCGCGTGGATGGCAAGAGCGTGATGCAAATGTTGATGCTTGCCTGCACGCAAGGAACGGAAATTGAAATTGAAGCCGAAGGTGCCGACGCCCACGAGGCGATTGCGGCGTTGCGCACATTGGTAGAAAGTCGATTTGAAGAGGAATGAGTAGGCAGCACACAATTGCGATCGCAGGTGATGGCCAAATGGCTTTGGTTTTGGCGGCGATTGTGGCGCAATCGGGACATGAAACTCGGCTATGGAGTCCCTTTGCCGACGCCGCCAAACTGCTGAACCAAACTCGCCGCAGCCCGCGGCTTGCCAATTTTCAACTGCCCGCATCCGTGCGCGTGAGCGCTCACACGGAGGAAATTTTTACCGACGCAACTTTGGCGGTCAGCGCAATTCCAGCACAATTTGCGCGCGAATCATGGCAGCGTATTGCGCCCACACTGTTGCCAGACACTGGCATTGTTACCGTGACCAAGGGCGTGGAAGTTGCGTTGTTGTGCCCGCCACTTGCAGTGCTGCGCGTCGTCACAGGCCAGCGACCACTCGCGGTGTTAAGTGGACCAACGATTGCCAGTGAATTGGCGCTACAACTTCCAGCGACATTGCTGTGCGCCAGCGACCAAGAACCATTTGCCGAGCTTGTGCAAATTATTTTTTCTAGACCCTGGCTTCGCATTTACACCAGCAACGATCCTGTGGGAGTGGAAATTGCTGGCGCGGCAAAAAATGTCGTGGCGCTGGCGGCGGGAATGTTGGATGGATTGGGAATGGGCTTCAACGCAAAAAGTGCGCTACTGGCGCGCGGCGTGGCTGAAATTGTGCGACTTGGTGTGGCGATGGGCGCCAAACAAGAAACTTTTTTTGGCATCGCCGGAGTTGGTGATTTGGCGACAACCTGTTTCAGTCCAGAGGGTCGCAATAGAACCTTGGGTGAAAAGATTGGGCGCGGAATGAGCTTGAACGATGCCTTAGCCGCGACCAATGGCGTGGTGGAAGGCGTTGAAACTTGTAAAAGTCTGCTGGCACTCGCGCAAAAATACAACATTGAACTGCCCATTGCCGCCGCGGTTCACAGCGTGCTGTTTGAACATCATTCGCCCGCCCAAGCCTTACGCGACTTAATGTCCCGCTCCGCCAAAGCCGAACGCATTGGATGAGTCTGCGGACTTGCTGACGCGAAGTTGGCGCTAGGGACTTGGCATTAGGGACTTGGCATTAGGGACTTGGCATTAGGGACTTGGCATTAGGGACTTGGCGTTGAGAAACCTGGTCAAAGAATTTTTCTGCGGCGAACTCCACCCTGACCTTGCGCGAACCACATTTGTGCCACGCCAATTCATACTTTCCGCGCGCTTGCGACACACATCACACAGAACGCGTGCCAACCCCACACTTGCCCCATGCTTCTGCCCTGCTAGGATTTCATCTTCATCAAGAAGAATGTGCTTTTTGATACTTGCACCAAACGAAATGAGACATTGCCGATGAGCCCATCCGACACATTTGCCAACCCCCCCTCACGCCGCGATCTTTCCCAAGGCGGCGAACGCCTTGAACGCCGACTTTTTGTGGCGCTCGCGGGCGGAACATTGCTGCTGACAAGTTGGATTGGAAGCCTGCTTGGATTGCAAGCGCAAGTGGCGCAAATTCCCGCCGCGATTGGCGCGTTGATGTTGGTGACGCCCCTGGCCTTTGGTGCGTTGAAAGAAATGAAAATGGGTCGTCCCAGCGGCGACTCACTCGCAAGTCTGGCCGTGCTGGCCGCACTCGCCAACAATTTATATTTGGCCGCGGGCTTCTTGGCTTTCTTCTTGTGGCTGAGCGAACTTATTCTTAGCCGCACCGCTTGGGGAGCGCAACGAGCCATCCGCGATCTGGTTGAGTTGACTCCCGACATTGCGCGCCTGATCCAAAAGGATGGAAGCGAAACAGAAACCACCCTGGATCAAATTCGCGTCGGACAAAAAGTTCGCGTGCGTCCTGGTGAAAATCTTCCCGTGGACGGGCGCGTCATTGCAGGGCAAAGCAGCGTGAATCAAGCAAGTTTAACTGGTGAAGCCATTCCCATTGAAGCCAGCGAAGGAACTGCGGTGTACGCCGGAACCACCAATCTCACGGGTCAGTTGGATATTGAAGTGACAGCCGTCGCGGGCGAAAGCACCATTGGAAAAGTCGAGTCGCTTATCCGCGAGGCGGAAAATGCCAAGGGCCATAAACAAGAATTAATCGAGCGCTTAGCGACCTATTATGTTCCAGTGGTGTTGATGGTGGCAGCGCTGGTATGGTTCTTCACAAGCAAAAGTGAAATTGCCGCGGTGCGCGATCAAGCGGCCGAGCGCGCGGTGACGGTATTGGTGGTGACATGCCCAGGCGCATTGTTGATCGCGTATCCAACCGCCATGGTCGCGGCCTTCGCCGCTGCGGCGCGCTTGGGAATTATGATTAAAACCACGCGCGTGCTGGAGAGCGCGTCCAACATTGACACCGTGATCATGGATAAAACTGGAACGCTGACCACTGGAAAATTCAGCGTGGGTCGCTTGGCGCCCGCCGATGGGGTGGACCCCGCGTTGCTGTTGCAAGCCGCCACCGACGCCGAGCAAAGCAGTAACCACCCATTGGCGCGAAGTATTCTGGAAACCGCTGCAAAAGCCCGCATTTTGCCGCGCTCCATTCGCGATTACAAGGAACTTCATGGCCGCGGGGTGAGCGCGCAAACATCTGACGGACCTGTGCTGGCTGGGCGAGCGCAGTGGCTCTTGGAGAATGACTCGTCCATAGCGCCACAGGTTGACCAATCCACCAAACGAATTGAAGGCATGAGTAGCGTGCATGTGATGTTGGGCGGACGCTATTTGGGCGCGGTTGGTCTAGAGGACAAGTTGCGACAAAATGCCAGTGATGTTGTGTCGCGATTGCGCGAACTGGGCGTGCGCAAAGTTTGCATTTTCACCGGCGACCGCCTCGACGTGGCGACGCGTGTTGGCGAGGCCGTTGGTGTGGACTCCATCGAGGCCGAATGCTTGCCCGAGGAGAAGCACGAGGAGTTGAAATATCTCATTCGCCGCGGTCACCGCACGTTGGTTGTGGGCGACGGCATCAATGACGGTCCAATTCTGGCCAGCGCCGATGTGGGCGTGGCCATGGGACTTTCTGGAAGCGACATTGCCACAAACTCGGCCGGCGTTGCCTTGATGAACGATGATTTGCGCCACATTCCGTTTTTACTTGAGTTGGCGCGGCGCGCGCGCGGCATTATCGCGCTCAACATTGCGGCGGCATTGCTGTTGGCCATTGTGGGCTTGGCTTTGGCCGCCACTGGTCGCATTCAAATTTGGATTACCCCGTTTTATCAGGCGGGCGCCTACATTTTTGTCATTGCCAATTCGCTTCGGCTTGTGCGCTTTGGCGAAGATGTTCGTGGCGCCGAGGAAATTCGCCGTTCCATGGAGTCCTCGCGCCCAGTAAAACCAACTCGCCAGGCGATATTACAACGGGTCAACGCGGGATAAGTTGCCGCAGTCGTGTTTGCATTGGCTTGGAGCGGACATGGCGTGAAGGTTTGTAGGAGAAATACCCAGCCCATGCGCAGCGGAAGGTGACGGCGCACGCGCGCCGTGCAATCACTGATTATTTGGAGCCGCCGCCATCGCGCACCGCTTGCATAATGTCTTCGGCTTGCTCTTCGCTGATCCCATCTGGTCCAATGCGCACAATCATTTGCTGCGACAAAGGCGCTACCAATATGGCGACATAGACAATTTTCCCATTGAGCATGAACGCCAATAAATCACGCAAATGGGCGCCAGTATCGCTTTGCAACCCACTGCGGGAGGAAACTTTCACGGTGAGATAGAGAAAATTTTCCCCTGAGTTCGCGCGCGCCGCGTTTGAAATATCTGAAAGTCGCAATATGGGTTCGGGTGAGACCCACAATGTGCCGCCGCCTTGAACCACTTCAAGAGTGGACATGTCGATAAAACCAGGCAATCGCTTTTCGCTGGCTAAGTGCCACTGCAATTGCAACTTGGTATTTGTGGATTGCGAAACTTCCATGGATTTGCAGCCACAGAACAACGCGCTTAAACACAGCGCTACAATCGTTGCGCGGCATTTCACGCGATGGTGATCTCTTTGTCCAAGTACACATCTTGCACGGCGTTGAGTAACTTCACTCCATCGGCCATTGGCTTTTGAAACGCCTTGCGGCCCGAGATTAAACCCGTGCCGCCAGCGCGCTTGTTGATGACCGCGGTACGCACGGCCTGCAACAAATCGTCGCTGCCAGAGGCGCCGCCCGAATTGATCAAGCCAGATCGACCGCCGTAGCAATTCAACACTTGGTAGCGCGTGAGATCAATCGGATGGTCGCTGCACAGATCGGTGTAAATGCGCGGATCAAATTTGCCGTAACTTGAGTTGCCCATGTTCAGCGCCGCATAGCCGCCGTTCAATTCTGCCTGCTTTTGCTTGATGATGTCGGCCTGAATGGTCACGCCCAAATGATTGGCCTGCCCAGTGAGATCCGCGCTGACATGGAAATCTTTTCCGTCCTTCTTGAATGCGGGGTTGCGCAAATAGCACCACAAGAAAGTGCACATGCCAAGTTCGTGCGCCTGGTAAAATGCGTTCGCAACCTCAATGATTTGACGATCGGAGTCCTCGGAGCCAAAATAAATCGTGGCTCCCACGGCGGCCGCTCCCAAGTTCCAGGCCTCTTTGACTGAGCCAAACATGATTTGCTTGAACTGGTTTGGAAATGTCAGCAACTCGTTGTGGTTCAACTTCACCAGGAATGGAATTTTGTGCGCATACTTGCGGCTGACCGAACCCAGCACACCAAAGGTGGTGGCCACGCCGTTGCAGCCGCCCTCCATGGCAAGCTTGATGATATTTTCGCCGTCGAAGTACAGTGGATTCTTGGCAAAACTTGCTCCAGCGGAATGCTCAATGCCCTGATCAACGGGCAGAATGCTCATGTATCCAGTGCCAGCAAGGCGGCCGTGGTTGAAGAACGATTGCAGATTGCGCAACACCTGCGGATTACGATCGGAACCCATCCAAATGCGCTCGACAAAGTCGGGGCCGGGAAGATGCAAAAGTTTTTTATCCACTTTCGCCTTGTACGAAAATAGTGAGGTGGCTTCGGCGCCTAAAATTTCCGATGTCTTGCTGCTGGTTGCCATAAAGATACTCCTATTCGGTAAGAATGTACCCACATTACATAACCAATGCGCCCAGGAAAAATAATGGCCGCGCGCCGCTTGTTGTAGGCTTGAAAGTATGCGCATTTACGCCGGCATAGATGAGGCGGGCTACGGACCATTGCTTGGACCAATGACTATTGCGTGCACCGAGTGGAGCACCGATGAGGCGCTGGGCAAGTGGCCTGATTTATGGAAGGAACTTTCGAGCGCGGTGTGCAAGCGCCCCACGGATCACAAGGGACGCATTGCGATTGATGATTCCAAGACACTCAAAGGTGCCAAAGAAGCCAAGACGCATCCTTTGCGACACTTAGAGCGTGGCGTGTTAAGCACTCTTGCCGCCATGACGCGCCCAGTACGCGACCAGGAAACCGAGCTATTTCCGCTGCTTGAAAGCAATTTATTAAAGTTGCTTGGGTGCGGTCCCGCGGACGCACTGCCGTGGCACAAGGAATTGTCAACCACCTTGCTGCCTGTGGCCACCACCGCGGACGAATTGCGAGTGGCCGCCAATCGCCTGCATCTTGCCTTTATGGAATCTGGCGCGCGCATGCTGCGCAACCGCTGCACAATTATTGAGCCGGAGGAATTGAATGAATTCGCCAAAGTCACTGGAAGCAAATCCGCGGTGAGCGAGCTGGCCCTGTTGCGCCTGTTGTGCGAGTTGCGTGAAAAATATATGGACGCTGAGTTGTGCGTGGCGTGCGATCGACAAAGCGGACGCACGCGCTATTTACAGCCGCTGCAGCGTGCGTTTCCAGAGGCCATGATTCGAATTCATGAGGAGAACGATCGTCAAAGTCGCTATCAAGTCATTGATGGAAAGCAGAACATGTTTATTTCGTTTGAGACGGAATCGGAGCAGCGGCATTTGCCCGTGGCCTTGGCCAGCATGACGGCGAAATACATGCGCGAATTAAGCATGCGAAGAATGAACGCGTTCTTCCGACATGTGATCCCTGGAATTGTCCCAACCGCTGGCTATGTGGAGGATGGAAGGCGATTTCTGGAGGTGATTCGACCGCATTTAACCGCCTTGGGATTGGAAATAGATCGTTTGGTTCGAAAGTGCTAGCGCACATGTGATCGGCCCCGATCGAACAAGCCTAAAAATAAGGGTTTTCTAGGCTTCTTCACGCTTGACCTGACCCCCTAAAAATGCCTACTCTCTTCGATTCTCCACCGCAGGCGTCCTATGCGGTTGGAGTCGAATTCTGGACGCGCGCCCACTTTACACGCCCCGCATATGGGGCAGACGAGCTACACATGCCCATTGATCTGACCAAGGTTCGAAACATCGGAATTTGCGCCCACATTGACGCTGGCAAGACCACCGTGACGGAGCGCATTCTTTTCTACACCGGAAAGATTCATCGCATGGGTGAAGTGCATGAAGGCACCGCCACCATGGACAGCCTTGAAGAGGAGCAAAAGCGCGGCATCACCATTCAAAGCGCTGCCACAACCTGCCCATGGGAATGTGAGGGCGTTGAGTACAAGGTTAATTTAATTGACACGCCTGGACACGTAGATTTCACCATTGAAGTGGAACGATCGCTGCGCGTGCTTGACGGCGCGGTGGCCGTGTTTGACGGTAAAGAAGGCGTTGAAGCGCAAAGTGAAACCGTGTGGCGCCAAGCCGATCGCTACGGTGTTCCGCGCTTGTGCTTGATCAACAAGATGGACAAACTTGGCGGCGACTTTGATTTTTCCTTTGGCAGTTTGAAGACGCGCTTGGGCGCCAACGCCATTGCCATTCAAGTTCCAATTGGCGGCGGCGCCACCTTCAAGGGCATTGTTGATTTGATGCGCATGAAGGCCATGTACTGGAATCCAGCCGAGCAAGGCAACGAGATTAAAGAGACGGAAATTCCCGCTGATTTCCTTGAAACTGCGCAGAAGTGGCGCACGCAAATGGTGGAAAATATTGCCGATCTTGACGACTCCCTGACGGAGAAATTCTTGACGGATCCATCCACCATCACCGTGCCTGAATTGAAGGCCGCGCTACGCAAGGCAACCATTAATTTGAAGTGCGCGCCAGTGATTTGCGGTTCCGCGCTCAAGTACACCGGCGTACAGAAAATTCTGGATGCGGTTGTGGATTACCTGCCCTGCCCAACGGAGCGTCCGCCTGTTGAAGGCGTAGATCCAAAGGATGTTTCCATGAAACTATCTCGCCCGCATAGCGAAGACGCGCCGTTCTCCGCCTTGGTGTTCAAAGTGGTCAGCGATGTCGCTGGCAACTTGACCTACCTTCGAATTTATTCTGGCAAGTTGGCCAAGGGCAGCCGCGTTCTGAATCCAGGCAATGGTCGGCGTGAAAATGTCAGCCGCCTGTATGAAATGCACGCGCAGAACCGCACCGCGCTTGACGAGACCGGCACCGGACAAATTGTGGCCGTAGTTGGTCTGAAAGATTCCTTCACGGGCGACACATTGTGCGACCCTGATCATCCGATCGTGCTAGAGCGAATGGTGTTCCCGGAGCCCGTGATTTCCATGAGCATTGAGCCAAACACCGCTGACGACAAGAAGAAGTTGGGCGAATCGCTCACCATCATCCGCCGTGAAGATCCAAGTTTCCGCAGCAATTACAACGAGGAAACTGGTGAAACCATCATCAGCGGAATGGGTGAATTGCACTTGGAAATCATTAAAAACAAGCTGGTACGCGACATGAAGGTGAATGTGACCGTGGGCAAGCCACGCGTGGCCTACCGCGAGACCATCACTGGAATCGCCAAGGATATTCGCGGCCTGTTCAAGAAGCAGTCCGGTGGTCGCGGTCAATACGGTGACGCCGTGGTGACCGTGTCGCCAATGACCAAGGAAGAAGCCGAGATCGAGGAACTTGAAATGAAGAATGGCGTTGTCTTTGAGGACAAAGTCAGCGGCGGTTCCATTCCGCGCGAATTTATTCCAAGCGTTGAGTACGGCGCGCGTCAAGCGGCGGCCAGCGGAATTTTGGGTGGCTACCCAGTGATCAATGTGCGTTGCCAACTTGTGTTTGGTTCATACCACGATGTGGATTCAAGTCAGATTGCGTTTGAACAAGCGGGCGCTCTGGCGTTCCGTGAAGCATGCACGCGCGCTGGCTTGGCCTTACTGGAGCCAATTATGAAATTGGTCGTGACCACGCCTGACGAATTCTTTGGCAACGTGGCCGGCGACATCGCCAGCCGCCGCGGCCAAATCATTGATAGCGAATTGCGCGGCGTGACTCGCATGATCACCGCGGAAGTGCCGCTGGCTGAATTGTTCGGCTACACCACCACGCTGCGCAGCATGACCCAAGGCCGCGCCTCAAGCGTGATGGAACCCGCCACTTATCGCATTATGCCTGATCGCTTGAAGGACGAAGTGTTGGCGAAGGCCTGACCTTTCGCTGACGGCGCCATGCCGAAGAGCACACCAACCACGATCCGCCCCGATGTCCACATTGGGGCGGATTTTTGGCTTGAAAGCATGAAAATGGCGGTGCGCTTGGCGGTGCGCGGGCATGGAAATGTGGAGCCCAATCCCATGGTTGGTTGCGTCATTGTGGATGCCAAACGCAACCTGGTTGGCTGGGGCTATCACCGAAAGATTGGCGGCGCACACGCTGAAGTAGAGGCGTTGAAACGCGCGGGCACCAAGGCGCGTGGTGCAACAGCGATTGTGACGCTTGAACCTTGCGCGCATGTTGGCCGCACGCCGCCGTGCGTTGATGCGCTGAAGAACGCAGGCGTGATCCGTGTGGTGTATGGATGCGTGGACCCCAATCCGCTTGCGGCTGGCGGCGCCGAACAGTTGCGCGCCCATGGAATTGAAACGCATTTGTTGGAGTGCCCGCAAACGCGCGAATTGAACGCGCCGTTTGTGAAACGTGTTCAAACTGGATTGCCCTGGGTCATGGCCAAGTGGGCGCAAACAGTTGATGGCTGCGTGGCCACGCGCGCTTACGATTCCAAGTGGATTAGTTGCGAGCGCAGCCGCCGTATGGTGCACCGCCAGCGCGGCCGAGTGGACGCCATCTTGACCGGAATTGGAACCATCATGCATGATGATCCACAACTCACCGCGCGCGACGTGCACCTGCGGCGCGACGCGATCCGAGTGGTGATTGATCCCGCGTTAACGATGCCGCTGAGCGCGGCGTTGGTACAAACCGCCCGTCAACATAAGACGGTTGTGGCTACGCTGGCAAAATCATTTTCAGAACGCTCGGAGCATCGGCGCGCGCTAGGCGATTTGGGCGTGGGGTGCATGAAGCAACACTCCGATTTTCGCGGACTTTTTGCGGCTTTACGCAAGGAATATGGCGTGTCCACGGTTCTGGTGGAGGCCGGCGGCGGTTTGACTGGCGAACTTTTGAAGGAAAATGTGATCGACGAAGCGTGGGTGTTTGTCGGCCCCAAGGTGGTGGGCGACCGCGAGGCTATTCATGCGGCGCGCGGACTGGCTCCGCTTGCGATTCAGGATTCTATTTCAGTGCGATTACTTTCCGTGCGTCGACGCGATCAAGACGCGCTGCTGCATTATCGATTTGAGGAACCAAAGAGCGCGGGCTCTATTGGAAACGCAAGCGTGGCAGGATAAACTCGGGTCAAGTTTCCACCATCTCCAACAAGCCAGCGTCCTTGTGAATCTTTACCAACAACCAAGTGAATAGTGGCGCCGCTGGAAAGCGTCACCACGAATTTGGCGACCACCATATTTTGCGCAATAGTTTCCTTTGCTAAATCGGTGGCGCGCGCCGTGCACAATGTTTGCAACAAGTCGCGAACGCGTTGCATATTGGCAGGCTGGGGAGTGCTTGATTGTGCGGCAAGTGTGAGTTGCCATTGCATGACGCTGCGAACCAGTTGCGCGATTGGTTCACCACTTGCATTTTCAAAGGCGATAGATTTGATCTCCACGGGATCAACGCCCAACATGGTGGCATCAATGAAGGCGGCGCTGGGGGGAAATAAAGTGGAAAGCGAGCGCATTTCCAGCTGAAATACGCCTGGTCGATCGCGGCGTTTGCCAAAGCGTCCACCAGGACCTGCGGCGCAATCGCCGCCAATTTCAAGGACTTCCTCGCTGACAACACCTTTGGAGACATCCAAGGAACGAATTGAAACCGTGGCCGCGGGTTGCGCCAAACCAAAGAGCGCAAGGTCTTGGGGCGCGTCATCGACAAAGCCCTCATGCTCAAGGCGGGCAACAGCCTCTAGAAAATCTGCGATCGCGATATTGTCGGCGCGCGATTCAACGGGCTCAATCAAACACCAGCGCCCGTCCTTCTTTTCAAGCACTATTTCTAAACGCGCGGTGCCCGAGTTCGCTTGCACCAGCACGCGATCACTTTCCGCACCGGAGCGATCAAAAAGTCTAGCACTTCGAAGCTGCACTGGATCGCCATCCACAAGCAAGCGATGCATTTCTTGGGAGCCAGGGCCCCCGATATTTTTGTCCGTGTCGGCAAGCCACGCCAACCCCGCGGGATGACTTTTTCCAACGCGTAAGGTTGCGCCACCTTGTGGCCAAGTCACCTTGATACTGGGCGCGGTGTCGTCCAAACCTGCGCGCGTAGGCAATTCAGACAACGGCGAAGCTTGCAGCACCCGCGCCTCCGCCAGAGCCACCAACAAATTGTTGATAGCCACAGGGTTGGCCGACTGCACATAGGGCCGCGTCTGTTGCCAGGTATCGCCAATGCGTTCAAAGAGCAGTGTTCTTCCCTGTTTTTGAAGCTCAATGGTGGCAACTTGGTCCACTGGAATTTCAAATAGAAGTTTGGACTGACTCGTGTTGTCGCCACTCAACCGCAAGAGCCAACCCAGCATGATTGCCAGCAGCGCCACCAACCACGGCTTGAGAAATTGTGGAATGAATTTCATTGGCGCTTCCTTGATTTCCAAATCATGCTTCCAGTGAGCGCCAAGGAGAGTGGAATAGCCAGCACACTGAGCGCGCTGAATACAATGCGCGTTTGCTGGCCGAGTTCTGGAACGCGTCCTGTATCTGCCACGGTTGAAATGGGTTCACCGCCCGCAAGCCAACCAATGACGCCAATAGCGAGATCGCGATTTCCTGGATAGCGCAGCGTCCGCGCATCTCCTTCGCTCATTCCACTATGCAGGGTGAGCAACCAAGAAAGCCCGCCGGAGATTGCGACGCGAATGCCATCATCTCGTTCGGCTACCACCAACACGGGCAGGCCTTGGGTGAAAACTTTTCCAGATGGCGCAGCTTCCACGGTGCGGCTGACAACGCGCGGATCATTTTCAATCCAGCGTTGTGGTCCAGGTGGAATCAATTCAATGGCAGTCGCGGTCCATGATTCGCGCTTGGTGATTTCAATTGGAATTGGCATGGGCCACACAATATTTTCGTTGGCGGCTGCCATGGATGCTCCATGCCCTAGGGCCGAGCCTGAAAACTCGATAAAACTGCGGAGTTCCTTCAGGTTTTCAGATCGGGCGCCAAGATCCAGCACCACTTGACCACTCTTGGCGCGCACGCCGGCGACTTGCAAAATATCCGCCCAAGGATCGCTGATTCCCATGGCCGCAAATGGATTGGGCGTGGCGGTGACAAAGACATGTTCGCCCTGGGACAACAGTTGCCGCGTCGCAGCCAACAACGCAATCTCGGCTGGATCGGGCTCCTGCGCGCTTCGATCTAGTGGTGGCAACACAATCCAGACGCGCTTCACGCCCTGCGTGATTGGCCGCGTGCCCTTGATGGGATTCCATTCATCCACTTCAATGCGCGCGGCACGAAGGGATTGCACAATAAGCGACAAGTCGCCCCCACCCGAAACGCTTTCAAGTGGCGAGGTTGATTGCGCGTGCGCAATAGTGACCGCAATCCGTGGCGCGCCCTCGGCGCAGCGGATTGCCTGCGCCAATGCCAGTTCAGTGGCATCCACACTGCCTTGCATTTGCCAGGCGGGAATTGCCGCGACACCATTTGTGCCACTGACAATCATGGTGGGTGGATATTGCATTGCCGCCGCGACTTCAGAAAGCCGCAGCGGTGAAAGTTGATCAATACCATCTTGCGCGGTCTTGGCCTGCTCGGCGTAGCGCGCGCAATTTCGCTGGGTTTGGCGCACGATAGTGGCCATGGCTGGCGTTCGATTTTGCAGGTTATTTCCCGCAATATCCGCGACTTCTTGCAGTGTGGATGACCACCACTTCAATTCAGTGGCCAATGTGCGACCAGCGCCCTCGGCGTTGCCAAGCGGACGCTCCGCCGTAGGTGTTGCCATGCGCGTAATGGACTCGCGCACCACTTGTCCTTGCGAGATGGTCTTGTTCATAGCCGCAGCGAAAGACTCAAGCTTGGCGCGGGCCGCGTCATCTTTGGCAAGCGCGTTGGCAAGCGTTTGAATTTGCGCTACGGATGCGTCGGCGAAACTTTCGATGGAACGAAACGCCTCCAAGCCTTTGGCGATTGCCTGGCGCCATGCGTTCACATTTTTACCTTCACTGGCCTCGATTTTTTCAAAGAGAGCCGCGCTTTCTTCAGCGTCCGCAATATCAAGCGAATCAAATTCTTGGCAATTCAGAAATTTCCCATCCGAAAGCACGCCATCCGAGGCGCGCGCCAACACCGCGCGGGCGTTGCGTAAGGCCGCGGTATCCGCGTTGCCTTTGGCCGACAACAACGTCACATGCATGGGCCCCGCGCTTTGCGCGATGATTTTTTTGGTTGCGGCTTGCAATGAGCCGCTGAACAAGCTGGCGGCATCCACGCGCGCTGTTGGGGCACCCGCTCCGCGCACGGCAAGCACCGTGGACACAACCGCCGCGCACACCCCGGCGCACAGCAGAAATTGCGGCAATACCCTGCGATTTGTGCCAGTGTGCGCCTCGCTGCGCGCCCACGCGCCGGCACACCACGCGCCGCCAAAGCCCATGGCGATCAAGGCCACCGCGCTGCCAAGGTCCAGCGTGCCGCGCGTGAAATCCTCGGCGCGTCGAAGTGGATCAAGCGCGAACGCGGCCGATGCGATCATAGGCCAATTCACGGATTGCCCGCCGCGGCAAAGCGCGATCCACGCCGCGATGGCGGACAACGAAGCCACAATCGCGCCGGCGTTTGAACGCACCACCACTCCCGCGAGCATTCCAACACCAGTTGCCGCGACCATGATGAGCCACAATCCAAGCGCGCCACATGCAATGACGCTCCATGATGGCGTGGCGACGGTTGACAACACAATCGCCTGCAAAAGAATGGGAATGATCAGCGCCACGCTTGCCACGGCAATGGCCGCACATTTTGCTTGGACAATCGTGGCGACATTCATGGGTGAGGCCAGCGTCAAGTCCCATGTTCCCGCGCGCCGCTCGCTTGGAATACTGCGCGCCGCCAACGCACACGCCGCGGCGGCAACGCACCACAACGAAATTCCAATCGCGCGCGACAAATCCGCGACCGATCCCGCGATCAGTCCGCCAAATGCAAATCCAATCCCCGCTGGAATGGACACCGCCGCCGCGGCGCCCCACACCAAAGGCGTGGCCACAAGCGAGCGTAATTCTCGGTGGAAAGCCACAGTAAATCCGCTCATGCCACCCCCACTTGCGCGGGCCGGGGCCAGTTCACATTAAAGCGCCGCAAACAAAATAGTGCCGTACGCGCCAATGTCACAAGACCTCCAATGCGAGTTGTCGAAACGCTTCTTCAAGGGCGCCAGTCTGCACATCCATGCGGCGCACGGCCACGCCATCGCGTGCCAGACACTGCGACACAATATTGCGCGCCGCAAGCGTGACATTGCCCGTCGCCGTTATGGCGTGCCACGGCTCGTCGAGCAATCGCTGCGAATGCGCGATTAATCCCGCCTCCTGAATAGCGACTTGAGCGCGCGCGGGATCGTTGACCTCCATTTCAAGTTTGGCGGCCACGCCCAATTTCAAACGCACCTCGTGCGGTGTACCCGTTGCAATCACTCGACCGCGGTCAAGCACAATCAGTCGATCGCATGTGGCCTCTACTTCCGCAAGCACATGCGTGGACAACAACACGGTCACGGAGCCCTTGAGCGACTGCAATAATTCTCGAAACGATAAAACCTGCGCGGGATCAAGTCCCGCGGTGGGCTCATCCAAAAGCAAAACCTTGGGGCGCGACGCCAACGCGGCGGCCAAGCCCACACGCTGGCGAAAACCACGGCTCAACTCGCCGCACAATCGCGTACGCACATTCAACAGGCCGCACTGACTCAGGGCGTGCGCGGCGAATTGCCGCACACAATGCGCATCAACGCCCTTCATGCTCGCCGACCACTGAATAAATTCCTCAACACTGGCGTCCAACTGCACTGGCGCGCGCTCGGGAAGCCACCCCACCTGCGCGCGCGCCAGACTCGGTTGCGTCCACACATTGGCGCCATCAATCAAGATGCGTCCGCTATCTGGCGCCAACGCGCCCGCAAGCATTCGCATTGAAGTGCTCTTGCCAGCACCATTTGGACCAAGAAACCCGCAAATACAGCCCGCGGGAACATGAAAGCTGACGCCGCCTACGGCGACGCGCGTTGCAAATTTTTTTATTAAATCTTGGGCGACAATCATAATGAAACCGATTGAAGGAGTAGTGTAAACCTTCTTGTCCGAGTTGGTGTTTGGATGAACGCAACCTAGACTTACATCATGAGCGCAAAGACCCGCGAATCCGCAACCTTTGACGCCGCCACCTTGCTAGAAGGGTTGGTGGATGGCGTGGGCGTGGTGGATACTGCGGGCGAAATTGTTTGGATGAGTGGGCGGCTAGCGGGACAAACTCCAGAAGTCATGCGCCGCTTCGCCGACACTTGCCGCGATATCTTGCGCGAAACCAAGTCTGAGCGCGAAAATCATTTGCGGCGTTTTCGCAGCGGCACCAAAACATTCGAGGTGGCTATTTCCAAATTACCGGTTGTGGGTCAGAGCGATCATGTTGTGGCCACGCTGCTGAATGTCACGCCGCGCCAGCGCTTGTTTGACCGCATTGAGCAAGTAGACAACGCCGGCGACTTGATGCTGAACCTGGACGCGGTGATTGTGAATCCGCTGAATGTTGCGGAGCGTTTAAAGTTGCTGGAAAGCCGCGTGGAGCATGCACTGCGCGAATTATTCGCGGCGTCCAATTATCAAGTGCGCCTGCTTGATCGCAAGACGCGCGTGTTGGAGTTGGTGCTGCACCGCGGCATTGCGCCTCTGCCCATTGGTCAGCAAATGCGGGCCGACATGGATGGCGCGGGCATCAGTGGATATGTAGCCAGCACTGGTCAAAGCTATCTGTGCAAGGACCCCGCCAATGATGCGCGCTACCGAGCGGGTCTTCCCAACTGTCGCTGCTCGTTGACGGTTCCGCTGTTGCTGCATGACCGCGTGGTGGGAACAATTAATTTGGAAAGTGGTGACCCGCGCGCCTTTGAGGAGGAGGACCAATTTCTGCTTGAGTTGTATGGACGCTATGTGGCCATGGCGCTCAATATTTTAGACATGCTGATCGTGGAGCGATACACAACCAATCAACGCATCACTGGAAGCGTGCAAGAGGAAATTGCAATTCCCGTGCGAACGCTGCGCGAATCGCTTGAATCTGTGCGCGAGAATATGTCCAACACCAGCGCGGGCTTGTTGGCGTTGGGGCAAATGGAGGATTGCGTGGCTTCGCTGGAAAAGCGCCTCCAAAATGCCTCGGAAGGTTTCAGGGGTGTGCTTGGCATTGATCGCATCACCGTGGCGGGTTCGCAGAAACCCAAACTTGAGGGCCGACGCGTGCTGGTGGTCGACGATGAAGCCAAGATTCGCGAGGCGATTGTGACCATCCTAAGCCAGCAAGGCGCCATTGTGACTTCGTTTGAGCTTGGAGAGCCAGCGTTGCTGGCGTTGGAAGCCGCTAAAAATAAAAACGCGCCGTTTGAACTTGTGCTCAGCGATGTTCGCTTGCCCGATCGCAACGGATACGAAATCTTTCGCGCCACCAAGGCCATTGACTCCGAAACGCCCGTGATCTTAATGACGGGCTTTGGCTACGACCCAAATCATTCAATTGTGCGCTCTAGTCAAGAAGGTCTGCATTGCTTTTTGTTCAAGCCATTTCAGGCGCAGCAACTTCTTGACGAAGCCTGCAAGGCCATTGTCACGCCCCCGCCGTCTGGTCTATGAGTGAGATTTCATGATTGCAAGCGCTCCGCCACCAACACGCGCGGCAAATGATCGCCGTCGAGTTCCACGGCGTGAAAAACAAGTTGTGTATTTTCACGCGTCAAACGCTCCACCGCGGCGGCTTGGGACGCCGCGATTTCGAGCAAGAATCGCCCGCCGGGCCGCAACCACTGCGCCACATTGCGCAATAGTGGCGCGATCACACGCAATCCATCGGCGCCGCCACGCAAAGCTGTGGCTGGCTCATGCAGCCGCACATTGGGCGCGCACTGCGCCCATTCGGCATCACTGATATATGGAGGATTCGCGGTAATAAGATCAAAGGTGCCTTGGCGGGCCGCGGGAATTGATTCAAATAAATTACCCGCAAGAAACTGCACGCGCGCTTGCACATTGTGGCGCGCCGCGTTGCGCGCGGCCAACACAAGCGCGGCTGGAACCAAGTCGCTGGCCAACGCTGAAACATCCATTGCCGCGACCGGCGGCTCATAGTTGTTGCGCTTGGGCGTGACCAATGCGCTGACCACACTCACCGCCACGCAACCCGAACCAGTGCACAGATCCAGCATGCTCAATGAAGCTTGCCCGGTGAGGCGCGCCCACGACACGGCCAATTCCGTAACACGCTCGGTGCTTGGCCGCGGAATCAGCGTGCTGCCATCCACAAAATAGGGCTTGGCGTAGAACCATGTTTCACCAACCAAATATTGCACCGGCTCGTGCTGCGCGGCGCGTTGCACCAAGTCACGCAAGCGCGCAAGTTGCGCCGCGTCCACCACGCGATCGGATTCCATATACAAGCGGGTGCGATCGCAACCCAACACATGCCCCAGCAACATTTCCGCGCACACGCGCGGCGAATCCACTTTTTTCCCCATTAAAAACGGCGTCATCCACGCCAGCAATTCACGCGTGGTCCAAATTTTTTCGGTTGTCCCTTGTTTGGCGTTCATGGCAATGCTTTCGCGTGTGTTGATGTGTTTCAATCCGGGGCTTGAAAGCGCAAAGTGTAAAGAGTGTGTTGAGTTGGACTTTGGGTACAATCTTTCGCCCATCAGTGTATGAAAGGATTTGGCGCATTATGAAAAATGTACGGGAATTTTTGGAAAGTGTCGCGGAAATTGCGCGCGATCGAAATGTCTTCACCTCCGTTGAGGTGCGTGGTGATTTGTTGCGTTGCCGCGCCCGTGATGTCAAGGAGGAGGCCTGGTATTTGGTGCAACCGCACAATGGTCATTGGACCGTCAGCCTAAGCACGCCCGATCGTTGGCTGAGCGAGAGCATTGAAACAGACTTGATGCACTTTGGCGATCCACTTGAGGAGTTGATTGAAGAGGAGTTGATTGAACTTGGCAGCGACTTTGAAGTTGATGCGCCCAAGCACTTCCGCAGCGAACAGCGTGAATATATTTTTGAGAATAAAGTTCCATTGCAAAATGAATCACTCAACGGTGACGCGTCCATTGTGGCTACTTGGTTGCTTGCCTATGAGGCGGCGTTTCGAAATTTGGGCGACATGTCTGGCGATGAGAAAGACTGATTCATGGGGCGACGCGTGCTTATGCTTGGCTGGGAATTTCCCCCCTTCATCACGGGCGGTCTGGGTACTGCGTGCTATGGATTAACCAAGGCGCTGGATCGCCGCGGCGATGATGTGACATTTGTGTTGCCAAAGCATATCGATGGACAGTTTGCCAGCCATGTGCACATGCTTTCGCCAGGGGCGAACTTGCCGCATCCATCGCTGCCACCGCCTGAAGTTGTGCAAAGAGAGCGCATAGAGCGTTATATTGTTCATGCCGCCACAGAGTTCATTAGCAAGACCATGCAGCAATCGGTGAATCCCGCCGATGTTGCAGCGGCGGCCCGAAGCGCTGGATTGAATGTGATTTCAGTGCCCACAAGCGTGAGCGCGCCCTATGTTTCGAGCCAGGTGAATTTGACGGTGCAAACATTGCTGGGCTCCGCTGCGCTTCGAAAAGTGATGAACTTGCCCACATGGATGAGCGCGCAAACGCGCACGTGGCTCACACAGGAGTTGGTCATGTTCGAGGTGCTTCCTGAAAACGCGGCTAGCGCACCTCAAGAAATCCAGGCGCGCGGCGCAAACAGCGCGGACTACGGCGGAAATTTAATTCAAGAGAGCGAGCAATACGCGCGCTTCTGTTTGCAAGCCACGCGCGGCGTTGCCTTTGATGTGATCCACGCGCATGATTGGCTGACGTATCCAGCAGGCTTGTCCATTGCGCGCGTAACGGGCAAACCGCTTGTAGTGCACGTGCATAGCACGGAGTTTGACCGCTCGGGCGAGCATGTGAACCAACCGCTCTACAACATTGAGCGCCGCGGAATGCACGGCGCAGTCCGCGTGATCACAGTGAGCATGCTCACGCGCAATTTGGTGGTGAACCGCTACGGCGTGAACCCCAACAAAGTAGATGTGGTGTACAACGGCGTGGAACTTGATCCAAGCGGCATGGGCGCGGAGCCCATCAAGCGCAACGATAAAATTGTGCTTTATTTTGGGCGAATTACCATGCAAAAGGGTCCCGAGTATTTCATCAGCGCGGCCAAGCGCGTGCTCGATTTCATGGACGGCGTGAAGTTTGTGGTGGCCGGCAACGGCGACCAGGCGCAGCGCATGATTGAAATGGCGGCGTCCATGGGAATTGGCAACAAAGTTTTGTTCACCGGTTTCTTGCGCGGCAAGGACATTCCAAAAGTGTTTGCCATGGCGGATTTGTATGTCATGCCAAGCGTGAGTGAGCCATTCGGCATCGCTCCGCTTGAGGCGCTTGGCCACCGCGTACCCGTGTTGATTAGCCGCACCAGTGGCGTAAGTGAAATTCTGACCAACGCCCTGAAGTGCAATTTCTGGGACATCGACGACATGGCCAACAAGATTGTGGCCGTGTTGCGCCATCCGCCGCTGCAGCGAACATTGCGCGACAGCGGCTTCTTTGAAGTGCGCGGTATTACTTGGGATGGCGCCGCCGCCAAAGTGGACGCCGTATACGAGCGCGCCATTGCGGCAGTGCGCTAAGCCGCACAGTAAAGTCACCAAGCCGCCAACCATGCCCGCGCCAATGTGCGCAAATTCTCCATGCCATTGCAATGGAGCGTGGGCAATGAGTATCAACTCCTTACAAAGGCAAATACCTTCAAAAACAGGCAAATAAAGTCTCTTTTGAATTTTACCCACTCCACCACTTGGCGGGCGGGAATCCATGGACAGATGCAACTAGAATGAATTTCTATGGGATTATTTTCCAAGCGTCGTCCAAAAGTTACCCCCACATTTCATGTCGCGGCTAGCGCCGATCCAACGCTTGAGACCTTGATACAAGCCAAGGGCGCGGACATTCTCTCGCGCGCGCGCGACAACAAGACGGGCATGCTGAGCGCGCAATTCTGGTCGGACAAACTCATGGACTGGTCCATGAAGGACGAGGCGTTCAAGATTCAACTATTCCGCTTTGTGGACGCGTTTCCAATGTTGCGCACCGCGGATCAAGTGCATGAACATCTCACGGATTATCTCACGCAACCTGGCGTAAAGTTACCGCCAGGGCTTGACCTTGGTTTGAAAGCTGGCGGACTTGCCAAGGGCTTGATGACCAAGACCATGAGCAATCAAATCACGGGCATGGCCAGCAAGTTCATCGCGGGCACCGACGCGCAGAGCGCGCTGCCGCAGTTGAAAAAAATGTGGCAAGACGGCGTGGCCTTCAGCGTGGATTTGCTTGGCGAAGCGTGCGTGAGCGACGAGGAAGCAGCGGCCTATCAGGCGAAATACTTGGATTTAATCCGTAACTTGCCACAAGCCGTTGCGGCGTGGCCAGGCAACGATCAACTGGAACGCGACCACTTGGGCCCCATTGCGCGCACCAATGTCAGCATAAAAATTTCATCGCTGTACGCGCGCACCGATCCCATTGATACGGAAAGTTGCATCCAAGGCTTAATGAAGGCGCTGCGACCAATTTTGGAGGCGGCTGTTGCCAACAAGGTGCTGGTGAACTTTGACATGGAGCAGTTTGCGCTAAAGGATCTGACGCTTGAATTGTTCATGCGATGTTGCCAGGAGATTCCGTTTGAAGCTGGTCTTGCCATGCAGGCGTATTTGCGTAGCGGCGATGATGACGCGCGCCGCATTGCTTCGTGGGCGCAGAAAAGTGGCCGTGTGGTCACGGTGCGCTTGGTCAAGGGCGCGTACTGGGATTACGAAACCATTCACGCGGAGCAACAGGGCTGGGCATGTCCAGTATGGAGCACCAAAGTTGAAACCGACGCGTGCTTTGAGCGCATGCAGAAAATTTTCTTGCAGCATTGCCCGCGTAAAGTGGGCGATGGCGGCACCAAGTTGGCGCTGGGCAGCCACAACGCTCGCAGTATTGCGGCCACATTGGCAACGGCGGAGCAATTGGGCTTGCCCCCCTCCGCCATTGAATTGCAAATGTTGCACGGCATGGCCGACGCTTTGAAATTTGCGGTTTCCGATATGGGTTTGCGTATCCGTGAATATGTTCCAGTGGGCGAAATGATTCCAGGCATGGCGTATTTGGTGCGCCGACTTTTGGAGAACACCAGCAATGAAAGTTGGCTCAAGGCTGGCTTCATGGACAACGCCGATGCGTCGGTTCTGTTGGCTTCGCCGCACGAGAAGATTTCCGCGACGCACAATAAATCAGAACAAGAGCGTCTGGAGCAAACCGCGGACAAGCACAAACTTTCGCACTCCCATCCTGCTGTTGGCAATGGACGCGCGTTCTTCACCGAACCGTGCCGAAACTTCTCTGTGTCCAGCGCGCGCGAGCAATTTGCGGCGGCTATAAGCAAGGCCAGCGTGCCTGTTGGAATGAAAAATGTTTCCGCGCAAACCGCGAGCGACGCCGTGGGGTTGCTTGCGGCAGCGTACCCCGCGTGGCGTGACAGGCCATTCACGCAGCGCGCCGACACTTTGGTGAAGGCCGCGGCCGCCATGCGCGCTCGCCGCGACGAATTGTGCGGCGTGATTATTCGCGAGGCTGGCAAGACATGGCGCGAAGCCGACGGCGATATTTGCGAGGCCATTGATTTTTGCGAGTACTACGCGCGCCAAGCCGCCAGTCTGTTTGACCGCACCCGGCTTGGCAAATTCGTGGGCGAACTGGATGAAATCACCTATCAACCGCGCGGCGTGTGCGCCGTCATTAGCCCATGGAACTTTCCGCTGGCTATTTGCTGCGGAATGACTGTTGCCGCGCTGGTGACTGGCAACACCGTGGCGGTGAAACCCGCGGAACAAACCGTGGGCATTGCAAAAGTCATGTGCGACATTTTGTGGAGCGCCGGTGTCCCGCGCGAGTGCCTGGCGTTCTTGCCTGGCCCTGGCGAGGAAGTTGGCGCGGCGTTGGTGCGCGATCCGCGCGTGGCGTTGATCGCGTTCACCGGCAGCAAGGGCGTTGGCCTTGACATTATTCAAGCGTGCGGCGTGGTCGCGCCGCAGCAGGAAGCCGTTAAAAAAGTGGTGTGCGAAATGGGCGGCAAGAACGCCATCATTGTTGACGCCAGCGCCGACCTTGATGAGGCGGTGCTTGGCGTGCGCCAAAGCGCGTTTGGTTTTAGTGGACAAAAATGTTCCGCGTGCAGCCGCGTGATTGTGGTGGACAGCGCGCATGACGCGTTCTTGCACAGGCTTGTCGAGGCCACGCGATGCTTGACCGTGGGAGATCCAATGTTGCCAGGCACGGATGTCGGACCCGTGATTGATCAAGAGGCCGCCAATAAAATTCGCCACTACATTGAGATTGGCAAGAGCGAAGGTAAACTTGAGTTGCAGTTGCCTGTGCCCGCTGGGCTAGAGCAGCGCGTTGGAAAACCCTTTGTGTCCCCAACTATCTTCAGCGGAATTCGTCCCGAGCACCGCTTGGCCAACGAGGAAATATTTGGTCCAGTGCTTGCGGTTATTCGCGCGAGCGATTTTGATGAGGCTTTGAAGATTGCCAACGCCACGGCGTACAAACTCACTGGGGGCGTGTATTCACGCAAGCCAAGCCATCTGGAAAAAGCCAAGCGCGACTACCGCGTGGGCAATCTGTATATCAACCGTGGAATTACTGGCGCGCTTGTTGGACGGCAACCGTTCGGCGGCTTTGGCATGAGCGGCGTGGGCAGCAAAGCTGGTGGCGCCGACTACTTGTTGCAATTCACGGAGCCACGAGCGATTTGCGAGAACACCATGCGCCGCGGTTTCGCGCCAGGCGTAGATTGATATTGCAAGCACGAAATTGCCAGCCATCGCTTCACGGAAAATGAGCGCATTTTTTCGCGCCAAGCGTGGATTGATTTTATAAGCACGAAATCATCAGGCATTGCTTCATGGGAAATGAACGCGCAGTATTTCTGGCTAAGCGTTGATGAATTTTCTAGGCACGAAAGCATGAAGCATCACTTCATGGAAAATGCGCGCACAGTTTCTTGCCACGCCTGGATTAAATTCCCATACCAGCCATCAGCGGCTCCGAATTGGGACGGAAGCGATCCAGTATTCGATATTGAACCGCCTCCGCAATGTCCTGCGCGCGAATCAATTCTGCGCCGTCTAGATCCGCAATAGTGCGCGCAACGCGGCGGATTTTGTCATACGCGCGCGCGCTTAAACCAAGTTCGGTCATAGCCTGTTGCACAATCGATCGGCTTTCATCATCAAGCACGGCTACGCGATCAAGCGCGATACCAACCAAACGCGCATTGGGCGTTTCACCTTGACGATTCACGGCGCGGGCGCGCGCAACGAGAACTTTTTCGAGCAACTCGGCGGTACTGGTTGCCGCGCGTGTGCCGGACAAAGCCGCGAAAGAAACGGCGCGCACTTCAACATGTAAATCAATGCGGTCAATGACCGGACCACTGAGGCGCGACAAATATTGCTCCACGGCGCGGCGCGAACCCTGCCCCATGTCGCCGCGAGCGGTTGGATTCATGGCGGCAATCAACAACGCGCGCGCTGGAAATCGCGCCGTTCCACGCGCACGACTGACCGTGACAAAACCATCTTCGAGCGGCTCGCGAAGCGCCTCAAGCACGCTGCGGGGAAACTCCGCGACCTCATCCAAAAATAAAACGCCTTCGTGCGCCAAACTCACTTCACCAGGACGCGGATGACTGCCGCCACCAACCATGGCCGCCGTGCTGGCCGTGTGATGCGGACAACGCACGGGCCGCGCGCGCATAAGTCCCTCACCCGGCGGCAACACGCCAGCGCATGAATGAATGCGCGTCACCTCCATGCTGCTGGCCAAATCAAGCGGCGGCAAAATGCCAGGAAGCGCGCGCGCCATGAGAGTTTTTCCACTGCCCGCGGGACCAATCAACAACACATTGTGCCCGCCCGCAGCAGCGACACACAGGGCGCGCTTGGCGGCCTCTTGACCGCGCACGCGGCTGAAATCAATCGTAGGAATGTCACGCGCCACGGAAATTTTTTCCTGCAACGCCGGCGCGTCTTGCGCACCCGACAAAATCGCCACCGCGTGCGCCAGCGATGACGCCGCAAGAATGCGAATGCCCGCCACCGCGGACGCCTCCGCCGCATTTTCCGTGGGCAGTAGCACCGCGTCAAAGCCAAGTTCTTTGGCCAAGATGGCCATGCAAATTGCGCCGCGAATGGGGCGAATGCGTCCATCAAGCGCCAACTCGCCGGCCGCCAACAAGCGACCAAATCCGCTTGCATGCGCCGAAGTATTTGCGAAGCCACTTATGCCTTGACTTGCGTCGCCACTTGCGCCTTTACTTGCGCCGCTATTCATGTCACCAAGCGCTAACCCACGCGCCCCCTTCTTGCGCTTCAACGCGCCCGACGCGATCAACACCGACAACGCCATTGGCACATCAAAGGCGGGACCTTCCTTGCGCAAATCCGCGGGCGCCAAGTTAATAGCCACTCGCCCGCCCGGCCACGCAAAACCCGTGTGAGCCACCGCCGTTTGCACTCGCTCCACGGCTTCACGCACCGACGCATCCGGCAAACCAGTCAGCGTGGTGCGCGGCAAACCTTGGCCGCTGACATCCACTTCAATTTCGCACGGTACCGCGTCAATGCCACGAAGCGCAAAACCAAATACGCTGATGTTCGCGGCGCGAACACTGCCGTGAACCATCTCGACACGCCGCGCATCACCGCTCGTAATAGCAGTAAACGCATTACCGCCGCGGCGACTTTCCGCGCCTTGTTCGCCACCGTTCGCGGCTATTTCATCTGTGTTGCCCTGGCCCATATTGCGGCGCATCATGACGCGCAAAATCGCGCGCCAGAAATTCACGGCCTTTTTTCCAAAGATTCTTCAGGCAAATCACTGGCAAGCATGCTTACAACGCACTTATTCAGTCAAACCAGAACGCTGTTTGAAAATTTCAAAAAAGGTATTCCAGATTACGATACCCCCATTATTTCTTGTCATTGCGTGGCTCCAGCGTCACTGAAATTCATGCACTGCCGCTACCAAGTCACTGCGCTCAATCAAGCCTTCATGAAAGTTGCCGCATCTCACCATGATCATCCCACTGAAATACATCCGTCTCTTTGTCGACGCCGCCGGCCTTTCACATTTCCAGGACTGCGCCCTGCCGCTTGCCACGCGTAACTTTGCGCCACCCACCACGCCTCTTGAAGCAACCGATTTCATACCCGCCCTGGGATTTGTCGTGGTGCGCTTCGCCGCCAACTGGTCCGGGCCGTGGCACGCTTCGCCCTATCGTCAGTGGTTCTTCATGATGTCTGGTTCCATCACCGTGACCGCGGGCGACGGAATAGAGCGCACCCTGAATACAGGCGACGCCATCTTTCTTGATGACCAAGGAACCAAGGGTCACTTGACGCGCGTGAACGGCGACCAAGAGGTGATTGCGGTGGGCGTACGCGTTGCGGATGCGATGTGAATTCTGTTAGTTGAGATACACCCAACACCGCTCATTGATTCGCCTGGTTTGAACTTTGCACACTGAAGCCGCAATAAACAACTATTGCCCTGTCGCGCATTGATGGAGCAGCGGCAGAGAGGTAAAAGTGAAATGGTAAAAGTAAAATAGAAGCTGATTCCAAGGAATCAGCAAAGGGTAAAGGGAACTACGGAGTCCTCGCGACACGGAAGCCGAGGCCGTCGTAGCGGTCGCCGGGATCGAAGCCGTAACGGGCCGACGAGCGGCAGTAGTAGGAGTCGCCGCCCCAGCCGCCGCCGCGCAGCACGCGGTACGAACCTGACGAAGGTCCTGCTGGGTCCGTCGCGTTGCCCGCGGCGTAACTTCCATACCAATCATTGCACCACTCCCACACATTGCCTGACATGTCGTACAAGCCAAAAGCATTGGCGGCTTTGCCGGCAACGGGCTTTGTTCCGCTTGGT
>SYAC01000003.1 GCA_005787685.1 Planctomycetia bacterium | reverse complement strand
GGATTTGCCGCCCATGACCGTGATTAGTTTGGGCATGCAGGGCAATTACGGATTGAAGCAAGTCAACACCGCACTTGACAAGTTGCGCGACGCGCTTGCCAAGCAAGATCAGTGGGTTGTCGCGGGCGAGCCTCGCGCCTTGAATTACAACGGTCCGCAAATTGAAGCGGGCTATCGCTGGAGCGAGATTCAGATTCCGGTGAAAATGAAATTGCGCTGACTTTCAGCTGGCGCGCGCATATTTATTGTTCATCTTCGTTGGAAGTGTTGGTTATGTCACTTGGTAATTCGCGCTTCACTTTGGCGCCAAGCTCGCGGATTTCCACAACGCGCTTCACCAAATTTCCCTTGCCGCTGGACAAGCGCTTCATGGCCATATCAAATGATTCCGACACTTTACCAAGGCGGGTTTCAGCTTCTTGCATGGCTTCTACAATCAGCGCAACTTGGTCGTAAATGGCGCCAGCCTTCAGGCCAATTTCCTCGGCGTTCTTGTTTTCTTTTTCGCGGCGCCACACTTGAATCACCAATTTCAAAGTGGTCAACAGCGCGTTGGGCCCCGTAATGGTCACGGTCTTTTTCGATTCTTCAATTAGCGAAATGTCAGCGGTAACGGCCACTTGATACGCGGGCTCTAGCGGCACGCACATCAACACAAAATCAAGCGTACGCCCCCGAATGCCGTCAAGTTGCAAGTAATCCTTACCAGCCAACTCGCGCACGTGCTTGCGCACCGAGCTCACATGTTCCTTCAGCGCGGCCTTGCGGTCGTCGTCGGTTTGCGCGTTGCAGTAGCGCACATACGCGGTCAGCGACACTTTGGAATCCAAAATCACCACGCGGTTGTCAGGCAAGTAAATATAAAAGTCGGGTCGAAGCTGGCCGCCCTCGTCGCCGCGATCGGACTGCTGTACTTCATAGTCGCGGCCGCGCTCCATGCCGCAGGTGTCAAAGATGCGCTGCAAGGTGAACTCGCCCCAATCGCCCTGCAATTTGGTGTCGCCCTTGAGAGCGTTGGTTAGGTTCACCGCAATTTGGCTGGTGGTGGTGGTGGCCAGTTGCAGGTTCTGAATGTTGGCGCGCAATGTTGCGGATTGCTCGACATCGGATTTGTGCACTTCATCTATGCGAGTGCGAAAGCCGGCAAGTTGCTCCTTCAGCGGTTGTAGCAGGGCGGTCATGGATGTTTGATTGCCTTCAGTCAGGGTCTTGCCCTTGGCTTCAAAAATGCTGTTGGCAAGATTTTCAAACTGCGTCTTCATGCGCTCTTCCGAGTCTTTAAGAAATTTCATTTCGCGCTCGGCAGATTCTTTCTGAGAGGCGGCTTCGCGAGTGGCGCTGGCGGCAAGTGCTTGCAGTTTTTCTTCCAAGCGCGCCTTCTCTATTTCAAGGCGCGATTTTTCTTGAGCAGCGATCGCGGCGTCTTGACTGGTGGTGGCGTTGTCAGCGGGCGCGCGCAGAAGGCGCACGGCAATAAATGCGCAGATGAGCACCAGAATAATTAAGAGCGAAATGATGAATGGTTCCATGCGAATGTTCCTTGTGAGTGCGGCTACAGACTAGCGGCAACGGCACACGCTTTTGGCGGGTGTTGTGCGGGTGCGCGCGTGGCTATGTTGAATGAACGTGTGAGGTGGGGGAGTGTGACGGGGTTATTGGGAAATTTAGTTGAGCGAAATATAGAAAATTAAATATCACCACTAAACCCCCGTAAACCCACACGCAACCAAATACTCAAAGGTCTCATCCATCTCTGGTACTGGTGGAATAAAGATCACCGTCGCTTCACGCCCGCGTGTAAGCAACACACGGTAACTGTTTAAACGAAGTTGATAGGGGTCTCGTACTTCAACGGACTTGTCATATTTGCCTGAGTCGCCCGTGCTCCACTTGCCATTTAATTTACGAAAATCTGTTCCCCATGCCATAAGCGCCGCATCAAGTTCTAGACCCTGCGCACCGAACTCTGTTACGCAATCTTCAAGCAGGCGGCATGAATGTCGAGCGGGGTGATCTTCGGCATCGCCATACCACGGTCCAAACTTCACGCGCTTGGTCGACTGATAGTCATTATAAATCCGAAATCGATTTAGGCCCTTATCCTTGCTTGATGCGATCAATCCAAACCGGCGTTCCGGTTCATTTTTATAACGATTTTGTAAATACTCCCTCGCAGCAGCAAAGTCACGAGTAATACGAAAGTGGTAGCCATCCAAATTCAGTTGCTGTGCAATTGCGGCATTCTCCACTGCGGGATTGCCTTCTAGAACTTGCGCTACAAACCGATGAACATTCTTTGCCAGGTGAAATCGAAGTTCTCTGTCTAGATTTAATGTTGGTTCAATCACAACAGGATTTGGTAATACATCAAATAGGTTTGCGATACCAGACGGAGCATGTACCGTCCAAGTAGCGGCGCCCGGGCTTGCGGCAATGGCATTGCGCCACTGTCGAATGCCGCCTTCTTCACCCTTATGAATTTCTTGGCCGCCACCAATTAAGCCAACCACAACGCACCATTCTGGAATGCGTTCTGCAAATTCAATAAAGAGTTCCGGCTCACTTTTTGCTTCTGCAATTGGAATGTCGTGCTTGTAAGCCACCATTGCGCGATCGAATGCCCGTTGCGCTTCATCAAAGACAAGAACGTGTTCTGGCGGCGTTAGGTTGGCTCTACCTGAATACCGCTTGATGTAATCCTTGACTCCGCGGACAAATAATTTTCCACCGCCGCCGGCATCACGCAATTCATATTGCAGCACTTCTACTAACGGTCCGTTACCAGAAAGAAATACTCCTGGCGCGGGCGGCTTGCCAGTGCCACGATCAATCGCAAGTTCATCAAGCCAATGGCCGTGAACTGTATGAAGTCCAACAAGTGTTTTACCTGCGCCAGGAACGCCAGTAAGCAAAATCAGTTTGCGCGTTTTGGTTCTTGCGGCTTCTTTGGCAATGTCACGAATTCTGGTTACGGTTGGTTCTGTTGCAGCTGCGGCTTTATGAACTCGTCGCAACTTGTTTGTTGTAAAAAGTTCCCGTGCGGCGGCAACTAATGTTGGAAGTGGTCTATAGGCCTCTTCTTCTAGAAATTTCTCAACTGGAATTACGGTTTGCTTATCACGATCAAGGCGCGAGACCAAATCATTAACTGCATCAGGGCCGCAAATAAATATGCCTTGTCGTGTTCCGACAAAACCTTTGGCTTTGGTGGGAACAAGCAGTGCGTGCACCGGTCTATCTGCGCAGTCACGGTGGTAGCACTTGAGATCGCGCGCATAAGCCGCAACCTGGTCTATGTCTGCTTGAGTGACTTCAGATTTGCCTTTGAGCTCTAGAACAAGTATTGCGCCATCGATTAGAAAGATACAGTCTGGCCTGCGTGACTCCATGGGCATGACGTATTCAAGAATTGCGCTAAATCTTTGTGCTTGAGGGTCCGCGCTAAGCACTTCATTTGCTTCATTCTGCAGCGGTGGAATTGATTCTTTCCAAGCACGAATTTGTTCTCGTGACGCGTCGGGAATCAGTTTCATCAGCGACGACATAATTGTGTCGCGTCCGGTTGATGTAAATATTGGAAAGTTGGAGTCCCAGCCCCTGGATGCTTGACCTGTCATGGTGTCAGCGTAACAGTTGAGGGTTGCATAAATACAAAATAGATTTGAAACACGATAGACCGGCGCAAGTCTGGGGGGTGTCTTTACGGCTACTCATTTTCACCATCATCCGATGAATTATTATCCATATCCGGATTCCAGGATCGCTGCCCGAAAGTGCTTGGATCCACGCGTTGCTGTTGCGGGCCGTTCACGCTGCCGCGGGGAAAGCCACCAATACGCCCTCGCGGGGGATCCGCCGAGTTACGCAAATCTTCTGGCGACACATACGGTCCCAG
>SYAC01000032.1 GCA_005787685.1 Planctomycetia bacterium | reverse complement strand
GGTGGTCAGCGCCACCGACGGCCCCATGCCGCAAACCAAGGAGCACATTCTGTTGGCGCGCCAAGTTGGCGTTCCTGCGCTTGTTGTGTTCTTGAACAAGTGCGACCTTGTGGATGACAAGGAATTGCTTGAGTTGGTTGAAATGGAAGTTCGTGAATTGCTCACCAAGTACGGATTTAAGGGCGACGAGATTCCAATCATTCGTGGCGCGGCGTTCCCAGCCTTGAGCAATCCAGGCGATGCCGAGAAAACCAAGTGCATTTCCGATCTTATGGAAGCAATTGACACGCACATTCCAGAGCCTGTTCGTGAAACCGACAAGCCCTTCATGATGAGCGTTGAAGACGTCTTCAGCATCAAGGGTCGTGGAACCGTGGCTACTGGCCGCATCGAGCGCGGCATTATCAAGGTCAACGATGAAATTGAAATTGTTGGTCTGCGACCAGACACACGCAAGTCAGTTGTGACCGGCGTTGAAATGTTCCAGAAGACGCTTGATGAAGGCCGCGCTGGTGACAATGTTGGTTGCCTGCTTCGTGGCGTTGAAAAAGCCGACGTGGAGCGTGGTCAAGTTCTCTGCAAGCCAGGAACCATCAAGCCACACAGTCAGTTTGAAGCCGAGGTTTATGTTCTGAAGAAGGAAGAGGGTGGTCGATCCACATCTTTCATCTCTGGCTATAAGCCACAGTTCTATTTCCGAACTTCGGACATCACCGGTCGCATTGAGCTGATCAAGGAAGGCGTTGAGTCCAAGGACTTGATGTGCATGCCTGGCGACAATATCACCATGCGCGTTGACCTTGAAGGCAAGGGCGTGGCTATGGAAGTTGGAACACGATTCGCTGTCCGTGAGGGTGGTCGAACCGTGGGTTCAGGTGTTTGCACGAAGATCAATCTGTAAGTTTCATCCCGCCTGTTCCCGCTAACACAATGTTGGCGGGAACAGATGGGATTTATCAAAGGCCCTGGGCCTGGAGTTTGCAATGGCTAAAAAATCTCTCGATCGTGAATATGTTTGGCTGCAATGCACCGAAACCGGTGACTTGAATTACCGCACCGAAATCCGCGTGAAGGGCGGTATTTCCGAAAGAGTGAAAGAGGGCTATAAAAAGTTTTCACCACGACTTCGCAAGCACACCCTTCACAAAATCAAGCGTAAGTAAGGGAATTTCCCTTGCGAACGCATAAACGTCGGTAGCTCAGCTGGTAGAGCAGCGGATTCCAAATCCGCAGGTCGCGGGTTCGATCCCCTCCCGGCGTGTTTGATGGTTTGTTTGAAGCAGTTGCTTGGCGTCACTCAGGTTTGGGCGTGTTTCTTGGCGCAGGTGTTCGCGGCGCAATCAATTGTCTGAAGTGTTCACATTTCTAATTACCGCATACTGAAAGTACATTATGGCAAGTGCAATTCGAAAGTTTGGTCAGGGCTACTGGACACGAGTGATGTCGGTGGTTGGTTTTGGTTCGGTCGCGGTGCTTGGAGCAATTTGGATTTGGCGCATGCTTGATACGGTGAGTGTGGGTTTCCCGTCTATCTATTTGTCTAGCAGCGTGTCCTTATTGTTCTTGGCCGTTATTGGAGCGACCTTGTGGTGGTTTGTTGGTCAGAACGCGCGCAGCGTGGACTTTCTTGTGGCCACCGAAGGCGAGATGAAAAAAGTAAATTGGTCCACCAAGCAAGAGCTTGTTGGAAGCACGGTTGTGGTGATCGCGGTGGTGATCATCATTTCTTTGTTCTGTTGGTTGTTTGATTTTATATTTTCCACCCTGTTCGTCTGGATGAAAGTTTTGGACATGAGGAGTTGATCAACATGCTGTCAGAAGAATCACCAAATACCGAAAATCATGCTGAAGCCGAGGCTCAGACCCCGGTCAAGACCAAGAATCTTTCCGCTGGACTTGGAGCGCTTCGAAGTGGCGGGCCATTGAAGGGTGGCGTTGCCACTAGTCGTGCCTATGAAGCAGCAAGCACCAAGAACAAGGGCACGCCCATGTTGGCGCCACCAACCATGTCCGCCGCCGAAATGACCGCCAACGGAACGCTGACACCAGTTGATCCCGACAGTGAATTGCCCATGTATCGCGACGGCATGGATTGGTTTGTGCTTCGTGTTGCAAGCAACAAGGAAAATTCCGTGCAGTCAACTCTGGAGCGCAAGGTTCAAATTGAAGGCATGAAGCATTTGGTTGGCCGCATCATGGTGCCGACTGAAAAGACCAAGACCATCAAGGCCGGCAAGCAACGCGTGTCGGAAACCAAGTTGTACCCCGGCTATGTGTTTGTTGAAATGAAACTGGAGCCAGACGGGCGCATTCCGCAAGATGTATTTTTCTTAATCAAGGAAACCACGGGCGTGGGCGACTTTGTTGGTACGGCTGGTCGGCCAACGCCAATGGCGCCGCCAGAAGTTGAGAAGATGTTGTTCGACAGCAAGAAGCCTGATGAATCACCAACCGTGCGCATGGAGTTTGTGAAGGGCGACGCAGTTGTTATTAAGGAAGGTCCATTCCAGAATTACGAAGGAACCGTTGACGAAACATTGCCCGAGAAGGGCTTGGTTCGAGTGTTGGTCACCATCTTTGGTCGACAGGCTCCTGTTGAGCTTGAATATTGGCAAATCGCCAAAGCCGAAAAGTAAGAACTTGAATTGAAATTGGAGCCACTCTTATGCAGCGAATCGCATCTCCATTTGTGCTGGTCATTGCGCTGATTTCCACCACGCTTCTTGTATTGACGGGTTGTGTAGCGGGCGCCACATATCCACCAACCGCGGGCAAGACAGGGCTTTCCCCATCCATGCCGCCATGTCCACAGCTTATGGCCAGCGGTTTACGTTATGCCCAAGTGCGCTTAGCGCCACCGGGTGAAATTTTGGTTTTCAATTTGCCACCTCAAACACCCAATTATGTGTGGGATGAAGTTGCCGCCAAGCTTGGTGACGGCTCTCGTCCCATGACCGAGAGCGACAAGGTGGGCATGACGTTGCAACAGCTTCGCTTGAATGGCAGCCACGCGGAAGTCGATGTGATTTATGTCACCACCGATGGCGTGTGGCAAATGGCCACGGTGCATTTGGATGGCGCGTTCGGCGCAGACTATCGCCCATCATTTTTGCAGCGTTGGTTGATTCCAGTTGAAAAGCCAGTATTTTATCCACCGTTGGTGGGTGTTAGTTTAGATACGGTTGAAGCGCCTGTGGCTTCGCCAATTATTCCCGCCACCCCAACGGCGAATCAACCCACGCAACCCGCCGCCAAGCATTGATTGGCGATGTTGCGCCGTGCGCTTGGCGGGTATTCGGAATTGTGTGCGCAATCTCTTAGCATCTGTGTGTGAAGCAAATTTCTTGCGCCGCAAAAATTGTTCAAAAAATATTGCATCAAGAATGCGAGTCATCCCATATACGTTTGTCGCAGGCATTGGGCAACTTTGGGCATGATCAAATTGAGGGAATCCGCGGATACAGGCGTGCTGTTAAAAAAATTCGTTGCGCTTTGTTGCTGACCGCGGGAAGTCTTAGCGCGCATGAACGCCAAAAACTAGACGAGCAGTGGGTAGGGCTAGGTCGTCGCTTAGGGTATTTACGCGACATGCATGCGCGCGAAAAGAAGATTTATGAAATTATTTTAAGCTTGCCTGTGGCGGTGCAATCAGAAGCGCTTCAAGCGTTGCGCAATATATGCGGATCGGTGGACAATGAAACGAATGCGGCGCACAGGCGCGAGGTACTTGGAAGCCTGACGGGTGATACGGAGAGATTGATTTGTATTACGCAAAGCATTGGAATTTCAAATTTGACTCCGACTATGGTGGCGGGTTCGGTTGAACATCTTTGGAATAGGGCGCATATGCGGGCTCAAAAATCCTGGGATGGTCGCAACGAAATCTGGCTGCACGCATTGCGTAAACGAGTTCAACGCACGCACATTGCGTTTCGCATTTTGCGCGCCCAAAGCGGCCCGCGTGGTTTAGAAATTGAAAAACGACTGGATGCCGCCGCCAAAGCCATGGGGGAACTGCGTGACATATCCCTTCTTCGAACGCAGTGCGTGGCCGCACCTGAATTCTTGCACGCGCATATTTTGCAAACAGAGATTGAATCCACCAACAATGCGCGCCGGTTGGTGACCCAAGCCTTCAAATTCAATATTGCAAAAGCACTACGGTTTATAACGGTTTCTATGCATTCTGCGTGATGCCTCCAAGATCGCCGCGTGGACGGTACCCCGCCGGTACTGGTTGCCGTGAGTCGCGTGCATATTCCCTTGGCGTGTTACCTTTCGATCGGACATTATGAATCAATCAGCCAAAAATCAAAATATCAAAGTGCAAACCGCCATCACACCAACCCGCGAGCAGAATTATTCTGAGTGGTATCAACAAGTGGTCAAAGCCGCCGACCTTGCCGAAACAAGTGCGGTACGCGGCTGCATGGTGATCAAGCCATGGGGCTACGCCATTTGGGAAAATATTCAGCGCACTCTGGATAAAATGTTCAAAGACACTGGACACAAGAACGCCTACTTTCCGTTGTTCATTCCGCTTTCATTTTTGGAAAAGGAGGCTTCGCATGTTGATGGCTTTGCCAAAGAGTGCGCCGTGGTCACGCACCACCGTCTACAAATGAAAGATGGAAAGTTGGTTCCGACTGGCGAGCTAGATGAGCCGTTGATTGTGCGTCCAACCAGCGAGACAATTATTGGCGCCAGCTTTTCAAAGTGGGTGGAGAGTTACCGCGACCTTCCATTGCTGATCAATCAGTGGGCTAATGTGGTGCGCTGGGAAATGCGCACACGATTGTTTTTGCGTACGACAGAATTTTTGTGGCAAGAAGGTCACACTGCCCACGCCACAGAGGCCGAGGCGCGCGAGGAAACCATGAAGATGCTGGAGGTGTACGCGGACTTCGCACAGAATTGGATGGCCATGCCCGTGATCAAAGGGCGCAAGACGGATGGCGAGCGATTTCCGGGCGCCGTGGATACTTTCTCCATCGAATCCATGATGCAAGATCGTAAAGCTTTGCAAGCTGGAACCAGCCACTTTTTGGGGCAAAACTTCGCCAAAGCGAGCGAAATTCAATTCTTGGATCAGGCCGGGCAATTGCAACACGCGTGGACCACAAGTTGGGGCGTCAGCACGCGCTTGGTGGGGGGACTCATCATGACGCATGCCGACGATGACGGTTTGATTGTGCCGCCGCGCTTGGCGCCCACGCATTTTGTGATTCTGCCCATTACACCCAAGCCCGAAACACAAGCTCCCGTTCTAGAAGCCTGCCATAAACTTGCGGCGCGTTTGCGCGAAATTCCGTATGCAGGTCGCGCCATAGAGGTGGAAGTTGACACGCGTGACTTGCGCGGCGGTGACAAGATGTGGAGTTGGGTGAAGAAGGGCGCGCCCGTGCGTATAGAAGTTGGGCCGCGCGATTTGGAGCAAGGCGTTGTGAGTATGTCGCGGCGTGACCGCGGCGTGAAGGAGAAGGAGAGTCTTTCGCCAGACGCATTAGTGGCTGGCGCCGTGAAGTTGCTCGAGGAAATTCAGTCGGGCATGTTGGCTAAAGCCAACGCATTTTGCCAAGCCAATACCAAGATTATTGATGACCCTCAGGAGTTCCGTGAGTTCTTTACACCCAAGACTGCCGAAAGTGAAAATGTCCCAACCGAAATCCATGGCGGCTTTGCAAGTTGTCGCTTTGCAATGGACGCGGATGCGGAGGCCAAATTGAAGAACGAACTGGGTGTTACGGTTCGGGTGGTGCCAATGGATAATGCCTCGGACCCCGGTCCATGCATTTTGACTGGCAAGCCAGCACAGCGGCGCGTGTTGTTTGCCAAGTCGTATTAACGGCTTACGCCCCAAGATCACTGAATGGCGTTCGGGGCGATACATAGCGTAATAAATGCCCCATAACTCGTATTATGAGTTGTTTTACAAGCAGCTCAAGCTATTTCAATATTTAATTTTGCATCAATTATGCAACAGCAATTGCAATTCGTGCGTAAAAACTCATGCTGTACTGTTACAGCAATTTGTTCAGTCATTCGTTGAGGTCGAGGAAAAAGGAAATCATGAAAATCTGTTGCGTGTCAATCTTTGCCATTGGGGCCTTCGCTTTGAGCACAAATGCTGGCTTTGTGAATGGCTTAACTCCAGCTTGGCGTGGAACTGCAGACACCCTGTACATGGGCTGGGAAAATTTCACATCCGCTTATGGTGGTGCAAATCTACCGGATGTTGTGAACAGTAATAATCTTGGGACCGTGTTGAACTTTGGTCCAGGAGCAGTTCTTACAAGCACCAAGAATATTTACGGTCCAACTGGTCCGCTTGAAATCACCATGCTGGGCGGCGTTGTTTCGGCGCCACGCAATCCTGTGGAGGTTGTGTTAAATGTTTCCGCCGCTGGAACAGTAATAAACATGCAAAGCGTCTCGCTTACGCTGATGAACAACTCTGGAAATTTACTTCGTCTGAATCCAAACAGTTCTTATGTTCAATTTGATCAACCGTTTTCCATGGGTGGCCGGGTCCAGACTCTGGCCTTCACTTGGAGTTTCCAACCAAACTTAATTGCCGCTACGCAGTGGCAAGTAAACTTTTCTAGTACAGGCGCCAACACTTCGCTTGATGCCGTGTCGCTAGATATGAGATTCATTCCCGCGCCCGGAGCACTGTCAGTGCTGGCCATGCTCGGAGGTGGCGGGATGATTTGTGGGAGGCGGCGACGTCTGTAAAGACCAAGTTTGCCTCGTTCACGCCCTTTTTTGAGCAGGCGGGTCTAGAAAACTAGGCCCGTCTGCTTGATTTTTAGGCTTGATTTTATTTGTAATGTCTAAAGCGCACGCGCTTAGGGCTTGGCGTTTTCTACGCGCGGATACAAGGCAACTTTGGCAATGGCGGCGCCGGGTTTTACAAAGCCCCATTGCGAACGAGCATTCCACGGTGCATCCAAAGGCAAGCCAAGTGTTGCAGAAAATTCCAACATTTTCTGCGGCAAGAAGGGTTCAAGCAACAGCAACGCAATACGGACACTTTCCAAACACTGCGCCAGAATAGACGCAACCACATCGCGTTGCGCGGGATCTTTCGCCAACTTGAAAGGCTCGGTCTTATTGATAAACAAATCAACATCGCGTAACAATTTCATAGCGTCTTCCGCCGCATCTGCCAACTGAAACGCTGCGAAATGTTTTTGCCATTCCGCCACCGCTTGTTGACAGCGCGCAGGCCATGCGCCGCCATGCTCAATATCGGCGGGCATTTGTCCGTTGAACGTCTTCACAATCATGGCGGTGACGCGGCTAGAGCAATTGCCAACCGTGTTCACAAGATCAGCGGTGTATGTTTCGTGAAACGCGGCCGCGCGGAAGTCCGCATCGGTGGCATCCATGGGACCACGGGTCAACATAAACCAACGCCACGCGTCAAGACCATAGCGCTCGATGTATGTTTGAATGGTTGGCAGATCAATGAAATTGCCAAGGCTTTTGCTCATTTTTTTGCCTTCGCTAATCCAGAAACTATGCGCATGAATATTTTTTGGAAGCGGCAACTCAAGCGCCATAAGCATTGCGGGCCAAATTACCGCGTGAAACCAAAGAATTTCTTTTCCAATGACATGCCAGTCGGCGGGCCAATATTGTGCGCGTGGATTATTGATGGAGGAATCCGTGTAGTCGAGTGCCGTGATGTAATTGAACAGCGCGTCAATCCACACATAAATGACATGACCTGGATCACCGGGCATGGGGATGCCCCAGGTGAAGTTGGTGCGTGTCATTGGCACATCTTGCAGACCGTCGCGCAGACGCCCAGTGACTTCATTCATGCGCGCCGCTGGCTGGACAAATTGTGGATGACTTTCAAAGTGCGCCTTCAAACGATCAGCAAAGGCGCTTAGTTTGAAATACCAGTTTTGCTCTTGGGCGCGCACAAGTGGTTTTCCATTGATGGAACTTTTATAGTCGCACTCTTTGGCGCGCGTCTCGGTCAGATATTCCTCTTGTCCCTCGTCGTACCAACCTTCGAATGAGCCTTTGTAGAGCGCGCCTGACTTTTGCAGGCGCTCAATAAATGTTTGCACTTGGCGTTCATGCCGTGGCTGGGTGGTCCTTATAAAATCCGTATTGGTAAGTTGAAAAAGCGAAAGAACCCGCTGAAATTCGGCGGCATTTGTGTCCGCCCACGCTTGCGGCGCAACGCCATGTTCGGCCGCCGATTTTTCCACTTTCACGCCGTGTTCATCAGTGCCAGTGAGAAAGAACACATCGTCATTTTGCATACGCATGGCGCGCGCCCAAGCGTCGCACAATGTTGTGGTGAAAATGTGACCAATGTGCGGGCGGTCATTGACATAATAAATTGGGGTGGTGATACAGGCCGTGCGACTCATGGTGACAGTCTAAGTATTTTACGGCTGCAAGGAGGGCTCTATGTACGTTGAGCCTAAATAGGGTAGGAGTTTTTCAATTTCGTCTTGGTCCTCGATGCAAGCCAGATAAAGAACGGGGCCATCGCTCCAAATCATAATCAGTGACGCATCCTCGTCGTTTCGTTCAATACTTTCCAAGATCAAATTGTCGGGCACAAATTGATGCGACCGGCCAAGCTCATCAAAGGAAAGAAATTGACCGTCATCGGCCGCCATATATAACACCAACCATTTTTTGTCGGTGTCGTCCACGCTTTGATACACCAACTCCACAGAGCGAAACGACGCACCCGGCAGTGATACGGCGGATACTCGTTGCAATTGATAGCCAGCCTTCTCAAATTGCGGTAATCGACAGGAGCGACCAAGAAGGCGCGTAAGCGTGGCGTTTTGCTGCTCGGGTATCAAGGATAATTCCGGTGTGTTACTCTGCAATTCCATAATTGCACCCGCGCGTAAATATGCCGCCGCATGCAGCACTTCGTCTAGCGTTATGCCCCCCAACAAGGTAAGGCGAGCCGCAATTTTTGGTCCATAAACCCCAAAAACAACCGCGCCAAGAACCGTGAAGAGCGCGAAAAGCACCGCGACTTTGGAAATGCGGTGGGGTGGCGGCGAAATGTTTTCTTGTTGGGTCATGAATTTTCTAAGCGAATTTAACTTTCGCTTCGCTACGATAATGCAATGAAGCGCAATGAGCGAATCCAAAATATACGCGCCTCGGTTCACTTTGCCGCCGTGGTTATTTTTGTGGCAATCAATGGCGCATTTGTATTTGCTCAAACCGCGCTTGATGGCTCGCTGCATGTTGGATCTGGAGGAGTAAACACCACACCCACACCGGCTCCCAGGCCTGTTCGACGCGAATCATCAGAGGCGCGTAATTTGTCTCAAAGCCTTGGCTTGAGACCAAACGATGACTTTATAAAGACCGTCAATCAACAAACTGGGGGTAGGTCAGGCACGATTCCAAACCAAAGCACAAATAATCGCAACGCGGGGACGCAACCCAACGGCGTGAACGATTTGAAAAGAAGGGATCCACTGCAATTTGATAGCCAAGGATTAGCCTTGTCCATCCAGCCGAACCGTTCCATGGTGGGAGAAACCATGCCATTTGCAAAGTATCGCTTAAACAATGGTGAAACGGGAATTATATCCGCCAATAATTTGCGCGGCGTGAAGTTTGAAAGTGAGCGTAATCGGTTGGGATCGTCGCGCTTGTCACTTTACGAAAATGCGCGCCTTCGTGAGGATGTTCGCAACAACACCATTCAGGCTGACTTTATTGGCACGAACGTACGCGATCCGTTTAAGTCATATCAGTCTGGCGATGCCGTGGCAGCAAAAAAAGCTCCTCCGCCCAAAGATCGCAGCATGTCGCTGAGACAACAACCGTTTGATAATCGCGTGAATGGGTATGACTCGATGATGATAAGGGTCAAGCAAAGATTTGAAGATCAATTGCAAAGTAACCAGAAGACCGCGCTCGACGGCGAAATGAAATCCGCGCTTAAGGACAGAACAAATTCCGAGGAGCAACTTTTAAGCGTATATGACCAGTTGAAAAGAGAACTGGTGGCAAAAGAAGTTCAGCCCAAAACGAATGGCTCATCTACGACCACCGCGGCTGTTGACACAGAAAATGAAAAACGCCCGGGTATTCACATGACTATTGATGAATACGCGATGGTGTTGAAGCATGGGCAAAAGCTGAATTCTATGACGGGCGAGGAAAAGAACCGATTTAATCAATTGTTGTCGGAGGGCCAACGCGCCATGTACGAAGGCAACGCATTTTTTGCCGAGAAAAGATTTCAAGTAGCCCTTGCCATTCGCCCAGATGATCCTTTGGCGATAGCAGGAATGTTGCACTGTCAAATCAGCGCCAATCTTTTGGCTTCCGCTGCCATGACCCTCCGTGAGTTGTTCAACCAGCACCCCGAAATGATGGATGTGGATTGGGGGCCGCAAGCCATTCCGCCGCGCGCGCGCTTGGATAAGGCGCTAGTGGAAACTAGCCGCCGCATGGAGATAGGTAAGGACGCCGCGCAGTTTGGATTGTTGCATGCGTACATTGGTCACTTGCTCAACAATCAAGATGCCGTGACCGTTGGTCTATTTGCTTTGCGTGGAACACCAGGTGACGACAGTATGGCAACTATTTTAAAAGCGTTGTGGGTTGATACCGCGACTGACAAGTCGCCGCAAAAAATAAATACGCCAGTTGCCCCAAACGAGACGCCAAAGTCCGCGGCGCCTCCCACGACTCCTTGATGGCGTTTCACCAATCTGAATTGAGCAACCGCCACGCCAGCGGACCCTGTTACATTGAGCGGAGCTGCGCCGAACTTTTTAAGCCAAGGTTTTGAAAAATAGCCTGTGTCGCCGTGCATTTATTCAAGGTGTACAAGTGAATTCCACGCACGCCACTATCAAGCAAGGCTAGACACTGTTCAGTGGCCCAATGAATTCCAACGCGTTCAACCGCGGCATCATCATCACCACAGCGTTGTACCGCGCGAAGTAATTTTGCAGGAAATGTGGTGCCGCCAGCCAATTCGGCCATGCGCTTTAGGCTGGCCATGTTGGATATGGGCATAATCCCAGCCACAACAGGAATGCGTATGCCAGCAAGCTCGCATCGCTCGCGCCAATCAAAGAACGCCGTGTTGTTGAAAAATAATTGGCTGCAAATATAGTCCGCGCCGGCGTCAACTTTGGCGCGTAGGTGGTCCATTTGAGTGAGCGTGTTGGGAGTATCTGGATGTCCCTCAGGAAATCCAGCCACGCCAATTCCAAATCCACGCCGATCCGGGTGCGCTGCGCTTTGGTTGAATTGTTGAATACATTTCACAAGATCCGCCGCGAATGGAAAATCACTTGCCGTGCTTCCAGCAGTTTGGGCATCGCCCCGCAGTGCCAAAATATTGGAGACACCAGATTGCGCATATTGGGTCAAAATATTTTCAATATCTTTGCGGTTGTGGTTGGCGCAGGTGAGATGTGGAATGGGATCAAGTTTGGTTTGTGTCTTCAGTCGAACAACCAGTTCGTGGGTACGCGCGCGTGTGCTGCCCGCCGCTCCGTATGTCACGCTGACAAACGAGGGCTGTAATTTTTCAAAGTCCGCAATGACATGAAATAGCGAGTCCCAACCCGCGTCGTTGCGCGGCGGAAAAAATTCGAAACTCGTGGTCACCGAGTCGCGGGAAAGAATGTCCGCGATATGCATGTGGATAGTCTATTGTGGATTCCAACCATGCCAAATACAGAACGCATTTCGAAACCAACAAGCCAACGAATGAGTTTGTACCTGCGCGTTTTGAACGCCCAATTGGAGTTGGATAGGGTTTCCATAAGTAGCAAGGAGTTGGGCGCCCAAACAGGTGTGAAAGACGCCCAGGTTCGCAAAGATTTGGCTTGCTTTGGCTCACTTGGCACTCCGGGCGTTGGGTATTTAACGCGTGATCTGCACCATCAACTGCGGCGTATTTTGGGCATGGATAAATCATGGAACGCGGTTTTGGTGGGGGTTGGCAATATTGGTCGAGCTTTGTTGGCCTATCCAAAGTTTCGCAACGAGGGATTTAACTTTGTTGGCGCCTTTGATTTGGACAAGAAGACCATTGGAAATAAAATTGCGGGGTTGCAGATTCAGCCCATGACAGCGTTAGCAAATTCCATCAGGCATAGTCGGGTCAAACTTGCGTTGATCGCTGTTCCGCCAAACGCCGCCGTTGCCGTGGCGCAATTTTTGGTGGATGGAGGGATTCGTGGAATATTAAATTTTGCGCCTATTCGTCTTCATTTACGCGACGATATTGCTGTGGTCAATGTAGATTTCACCGACGCATTGGAACAACTCGTCTTTAAAATTCGATTATCAACAACCGACGTGAAGGGAACAAAGTGAATACAAATCTGACCATTATGGGGGTGGCGTGTCTAAGTCTGGCGGCGTGCCATGCCAAAATCTTGACTCCAAGCCCCGCCGACGCGCTGCGCCAGCAAGTCACGGAACTTGAGGCCAAGAATGCGGTGCTTGAAGCGCAAGTGGAGGAACTGCGGGCTCAATTCGCGCTCAAGAATGAGACTACTCAGTCACCGTCTGTCGAATTGGAGCAGGCCACTCCGCGCGCCGCGAAATTGACCATTGGCAATTTGTCCAGGGCGCTTCCCAAAAAAGAAGTCGCGGGAAAGCCCACCCAACCTGAGAAATTGGTGATATTTGTGAGCGCAATGGATGCCCGTGGGCAAGCCCTGCAACTGACTGGCGATTTGACGATTGAGGCCAGCTTGCAGTCCGGTGCCAATGTTGCTCAATTGGCCGTGGCACATTGGGGACCGCTTCAGTTGCGCGACGCTTATCGAGGGGGGTTTGGAAGTCCGCACTACTCCCTTGAGACGCCCATAGTGATTGCGCCCGACATGCTCAACGCCACGGCCTTGGTCGTGGTGACATATCGCGATGGTTGGACGGGGCGGACCCTGAAGACCGAACGCGCCATTCCATGGCCAATTGATGAATTCAATGCGGAAATACCGCCAAATGTAGAATGAGTAACATGGGTTGATCTATGTGCCGCAGGCAATTACATCAACGGAGGCCATATTTGAGCGCGCAGATCAAGCCGACCACCATTCATTGTGGTTGGACGCTGCGTGGCGCTATTTGTATTGGTTTGGGTTGCGCACTAAGCCTGCTCGCAATGAACGGTTGCCAAAAAGTTCTCTTTCCAGAAAACGAACCACGCAATCAGTTTGAACGCTCGGACAATTTGCGGGATCGTTTCACGCCGGTGACCGAGCCCGATGTGTTTGGAAATCCAAGGCCCGCATTGCGCGCGCGACTTTCGCCGCCGACAGATTGAGAGCCCAAGAAATAATTTTAAAATTCGCCAAAGCCAATCAAAGAATTGTCCGATAGGGATTATGAATAATTATTTATGACGCTTCCAATTCAAATCATCAAACTTGTGAATGTGCGTCGACTTGTTACTCGACGAACACGCATGGTTTGGGCTGGGTTTATTGTGACCGCGACAGTCACGAGCAGCTTGTTGGTGCTTGGCGATGCTGGCGCTCCCAAATTGCTCGCCATGGCTCCCGTCATTCTTGGCGCCAAAAATTCAAGCATTCTTCCACGAGAATCACCGTTGAATCGCGCACGCTGGACCTCCATTGTGATTCATCATTCCAATACACCTGCTGGTGACGCCAATTCAGTGGCGCGTTTGCAGGGGGCGACCGATGCAAGTGGAATTGGATATCACTTTATTATTGGAAACGGCCAAGGAATTGCCGACGGGTCCATAGAAGTTGCCAGTCGTTGGAACAGGCAAGAGCCTGGTGCGCATGTGGCGGCAATAGCTAAATCATCAAATTCCCCGATGACAGTATTGTTGGTTTCAAACAAGAACATGCCATCCGCGGATGAATTGAACCGACATGCGGTTGGAATTTGCCTTATTGGAAACGGGGATCGACGACCATTTACTGACAATCAAATGCGCGAGTTGGCGACATTGGTGCGCCGACTGCAAAGAGAGTTGAATATTTCCGCTGAAAAAGTTTTTTTGCACAGCGATGTGGCCGGCGTGAGCAGTCCCGGACGATTTTTTAGCGCCGCCGACTTTGAGGCGCAACTTATTCAAACACAATTTTAACACTTTATCTTGCAAAATTGATCTTCAATTTCAACGGAAATAGTTGGATTTTATTTAAATTCTGGTTTAGATATTGCATGCAATTGCGGGTATGGTTACGATCAGTTAGTCGTCCATCTAGCCTGTTAGTCAATTTATTTGCGGTCATCTATACACCATGTCTCCATTACCCATTGAACTTTTTGGTCATAGAGTTATTGCCAAAATCGGCGTTGGCGCCGCTAGCGAAGTGTTTGTGGTGCAAGACATCAAGACCAAGCAAGTTTGGGCTTTAAAGCATGTGGTTCGAATAGATGACAAATCCGATCGCTTCATTGATCAAGTTGAACAGGAATATGCGATTGGCTCCAAGTTGCAACACCAAAATATTCGTGGCATTCATAAAATCTTGCGCATAAAAAAGTCATTAAAAGTGACTGAGATTGCTTTGCTGATGGAATTAATTGACGCTGATACGCTTGACATTCGCAAGCCAAAAAATATTTTGGCGGCGACCGAGTTACTTTCCCAGATCGCTTTCGGACTTGACCACATGAACAGTCGTGGATTTGTGCACGGCGATATCAAGCCCATCAATGTGATGGTGACCGAAGGGGAAAAAGTCAAGATTATTGATCTTGGCCAAGCTTGCACGATGAATGAAGTCAAGAAAAGAATTCAAGGAACGCCAGGCTATATTGCGCCTGAGCAGGGCCATTTACAACCTATTACAGCGCAAACCGACGTGTACAACTTTGGAGCAATGATGTATTTGGTGTTGGGAGGCCAAATTATTCCTACGGTCATACCTCCTCAGACTGGAACGAGTTCGTCCACGCCAATCAATCCCAACATGCTGCAATTGCCGGTGCCTTTACATAAGAAAACCCCATCTATTCCTGAAGAATTGGGCAATTTGGTTCAAGAATGTATTCAAATACTGCCACAAGATCGCGTTCAAGACATGGGGCAGGTCGCAAAAAGATTGGAGCTTATTGCGGCGGGCTTGTCCGGTTCTAGATTGGGCATGGCCGTTTTGGCGGGCTAGTTGTGGTTAAACTTGTTTGCGGATGTACGCTCCGCAATGAACTCTACAAACAACCACAAATGGGATATTCGATTTCTGCTTCTAGCGGATCAGATTGCCACATGGAGCAAGGACCCCAGTCGTGGAGTGGGCGCGATTATTGTGAGTCCCGCCAAGCAAATTGTCGCTACGGGTTTCAACGGCTTACCGCGAGGCGTTGAAGATCGCGCTGAGCGATTGGAACGACCAGCAAAATACGAATTAATTGTGCATGCGGAGATGAACGCCATTATTCAATGCGCGCGCAACGGCGTAAGTCCGCTTGGGTGCGTCATGTACACCACATTTTCGCCGTGCGTGGCTTGCGCCATTGGCATGGTGCAGGCGGGTATTTCACGCGTGGTGACATGGGAGCCAGACTTGGTTGGCGCAGACGCGCATTGGTTGGAAAGTATTCGCAAGGCGCAATCCGTTTTGCGTGAAAGCGGTGTTGTGTATGAAGTGTGTTTGCGACCCGTAGTCGAATCACATTCGATCCGGTGAATCCATTCCCAGTAGATCAAGTCCTTGTGCAAGCACTCGCTTGGTCAAGAGTGAAAGACGCAGCCGCGCCAATCGTGTGGCATCATCTGGCGCCTTGAGAACGGGACACGCTTGATAAAAAGTTGCGTACGAATTTGCCAGTTCATGAAGCGCGCCGCATACGCGTTGTGGAGAGCCAAGATCCGCTGCCATTTTGATGGTGGCGGGGAAGGAAAGAATGGCCAGCACCAAGGCGCGTTCTGCGGCGTGATCAAATTTCCATGCAGCATTTGAAATTGAGGATTCGGTTGCAGCTCCTTTGGTCAGCAGGCTGGCAATGCGAGCATGCGCATATTGAATGTATGGGCCAGTGTCGCCTTCAAAGGCGATCATGCGATCAAGGTCGAACACATAATCTTTGATTGGGTCCCCAGACAAGTCCGCATACTTCACGGCTGCAATTCCAACCGCGCGGCCAATGGCGGCGATCTCTTGATCGGAAGTTCCTTCGGTTGGCGAATCGGTTTGGTTTGCGCGAAGTTTGACTTGATCCGTGCCACGCGCAATGGCCTCGTCCAGCAACGCCTTGAGCGTAAACAGCTCGCCGCTGCGGGTTTTGAGGGGTTTTTTGTCGGTGCCCAGCACGCTGCCAAACGCTAAGTGTGAAAGTTTGGCTTGGGTGCCATTGGCAAGTTTGTCCCAGCCGATTAAATGAATGGCGTCAAAGACATCACGGAAATGATCCCGTTGGCGGGCGTCGACAACATACAAAATTTCGCCGGCGTGAAGCGCGCCCACGCGGTGATGCACCGCGGCGAGATCAGTTGTGGAGTATAAAAATCCGCCGTCAGCCTTGCGAATGAGAAGCGGGCGCTCGCGATCGGCAAAGCGAACAACCATGGCTCCTTGATCTTCTTGCGCCAGACCCTTGTCAATAAAGGCCTGCACGGTTGACCCAAGTTGGTCGCGGTAGAAGCTTTCGCCGCGCGAATGCTCGTTGGTCAAGCGCACGCCAAGTACGCGCGCGGTTTCAAGAACCTCCATCATGGTGACATTGATGAGTTGCTGCCACGCTGCCACGGTGGCGGCGTCCCCGGACTGCAAGCGCAGTAGGGTGGCTTTGGCGTCTTGCTCGGCGGCAAGCGCGCTGTCCTGTTGCGTTTGAAGTTCAATAATGCGATGCGGACCGGCGTGATGTGCGCGCGCGGCCTCAAGTCCAGCGGTGTCGGTGGCGGCCTCAAGTTGAGCCACGCGATAGGCGTGGTTTAAGTCTGCAAGCGTGAGTGATTTCAGGTCGCGCTTCTGGCGCTTCAGCGCCGACATGGTCATTGCGATTGGAAGTCCCCAATCGCCTAAATGATTTTCCCGCAGGACCTTTCTTCCAAGGCGCTCGTGTAGGCGCGCCACGACATCCCCAAGAATGGTGCTGCGCAAATGTCCAACATGCATTTGCTTGGCCACATTCACGCCGCACAAATCAATCACAATCGCGTGGTCGCGCGGCGCGGGTTCAATGCCAAGGTCATCCATGCTCACGCGGTCAAGCATGGTCTGAAGCGCGGAGTTGCTCAGACGAATATTGATAAAGCCTGGTCCAGCAATTTCCCCAGTTCCCAGCGCGGAAAGCGGAGTGGCCGCCAGAATTTTTTCGGCAATATCGCGTGGATTCGCGCCGACCGCGCGCGCAATGGCAAGCGCGGCGTTGCATTGAAAGTCACCGTGCTTATTGTCGTTGCTGGCTTTGATTTGCGCATCGCCTTTAGCGGCCTCCCCGTTGATTGCCATGGCAATGCCCTTGCTGAACACTTGTTCAAGATCAAACTTTGGATCGCATGACGCCATGCTTGGAGTCTATCGACGAGATTGTGTTCGTTGCGAAGCAAGAACATGTTTTCGTTTGGCGTACAAAGCCTTCAGAACAGGAATGGCAATGCCAGTTCCGGCGTCGTTGTCTTGAAGTGAGGTCGCCGCAAGGAGCAGCATGGCGATCAGGCTTTCATAATCACGAATGGAAATAAATTCCTGGCCAACACGCGCCTTCGATGCGCCTTTGCACACGCCGTCAATGTCGCGCATGTTGTGGTAATTGCCAAGCGGCAGACATAGGCAGGTGCTTTCAAATCCATGCGCTGAAAATGCTGTGGCCTCGCAGGCGCCGCCGGGCATGAGCTTGCGCTGATACACAAATTTTGGATTTTGTTTTTTGTGCTGGTCATACAAGGAACTCAGCGCATTGGTGAGTTTGGGTGAGAACACGCTGGCGCGGTCGCCCACGCGCAGAATGGCGCCGGCGCCAATGGGGCTGTCATGCGGGAATGAACGCGAGTTTTCCAGGCAAAGCAGACGCGCGTTGCGCGGAATCAATTTGCTGTGAACGCTGTGCAGTGCGCCAATGAAACCAACTTCTTCCGCGCGAGTGAAAAGTAACCCAACATGTGGCGCGCTTTTGGATTGCAAAAGACGATCAAGCACGGCAAGCGCGGCGCTCGCGGCGGCAAGATCATCGCATGCGTTGGTGTGCAGCAAGCCGCCGGCAATCCGCGCCTTCGACAAACGCCAGCGCGCAATGTTTCCAGGTGCGATCGTTGTGGCAGACCGTTGAAGTTGAGCCGTGTAGACCGGAAAAATATGCTTGCCCTTCATGCGCCCAGTGACCGTGGCCGTGTGGCGCTTGCCCGCGGAGTCAATCACTTCAATAGACGCGTTCTTGAAATAGGGTTCGTGTACGCCGCCACGAAACTGCAATTCCAGATGGCGTGCGTCGCGCAGGCGCTGAACCACGAACGCTGGATGGTCCATATGCGCCGTGACAAGCAGGGGACGGCGCTGGTTTTTGAACGCGCGTTGGGTGATCAAAATATTGCCGCCATTGTCGCGTTTCACGGCTACTTTTGCAGCGCGTTTGGAAATCCACGCGTCAATGAACGCGATCACCGCGTCCTCGTGGCCAGCGGCGGTTGGAAGCGCGGTCAGTGCCAGTAATTGTTGTAGTTCGGCGGCTTGGGATTTCATGGTGTTCTCCAATATGCGAAAAATGTATTGATTTGATTCAGGCAAACTTGTGGCGTTACAAACTACACTCACGCCATGCCACTTGCTTCCATTGATGAAATTCTGATCGAGCTTCAAGCCGGCCGCGCCATTGTTCTTGTGGACGATGAGCGGCGGGAAAATGAAGGCGACTTTGTTGTGGCGGCGCAAATGATCACGCCTGAAATGGTGAATTTTCTCACACGCGTCGGGGGCGGCTATTTGTGCGTGGCGCTTGATGGCGCCATTTGCGATCGGCTGGAACTTGATCTGGCGGCCTCGCGCAACAACGCGCGCAACACCGCCTTCACGGTGAGCGTGGAAGGACATCCGCGCCATGGAATTGGAACAGGCGTGAGCGCCAGGGACCGCGCAACCACCATTCGCCTGCTGAGCGATCCAATATCGGGGCCAGCGGATTTCACTCGGCCCGGTCATGTCAATCCACTGCGCGCGCGCGATGGTGGTGTGCTGGTTCGCACGGGACAGACAGAAGGCAGCGTGGATTTGTGCCGGCTTGCAGGTCTGCAACCCGCGGCGGCGATCATTGAAATTGTGAAGCCTGACGGGGACATGGCGCGCATGCCGGAACTGAAGGCGATTTGTGTTGAGCACAAATTGAAGATGTGCTCGGTGGAGCAGGTGATTCAATGGCGCTTGGCGCGCGAAGTGATGGTGACGCGCGTTGAGCCGCATGATGGTGAGGACATTCAAACGCCAGAAGGAATTTTTCGTCTATTCGCTTGGAGAAGTTCGGTTGACGCGCTTCCGCATATTGCCTTCACCGCAGGTGGAGTTGGTCGCTTGAAAGCGGGCACGGTGGTGAAACAAAGCGAGCCAACATTGGTGCGTATGCATCGACGCGATATTTTTTCCGATGTGTTTGCAACACCCAAGGACGGGAATGAGGGCAACGGTCAGAGTGAAATTCGCTCAGCATTGCGCGCCATAGCCAAAGATGGCCGCGGAGTGCTGGTGTATTTGCGCAGCGAAGGTAGTGGCTTTGATTTACCTGATCGCTTACAGCGCATTCATCGCCCCGAGAAGGATGACCCAAATGCGCCGGATTTAACGCGCCCAGATGGACTTGCCGCCGGTGTGCATCCAATGGATTTAAGGGAGTTTGGTGTGGGTGGACAAATTTTGCGCGATCTTGGATTGACCAAACTTCGATTGTTGACCAATCATCCCAAGGGTTCCATGCCTGGCCTACATGCGTTTGGTTTAGACATTGTTGACCAGGTGAAACTGTGATCAAGGTTGGGGTTGTCGCATGCGTTTCGTTGAGCATGGTTGCGTGCGCCGCGGAGCATTTGCAAACCACCGATGCGGCAACGACCGCTTCACAAAGTACCCCAGTCACACCACCGCCAGCCGCCAACAAGAACCCCGAAAGTGCTGGTTCGCCAGCCGACGCACGGTCCACGCAATTTGAGACACCGGACGCCATGTTGAGCGCGCTCGAAAAGTCGGGCGAGGCAATGACAACCTTCCGTGCGAATGTGGTGTATGACCGCGTGGACGCGGTCAGTGAAAATCGTGAGCGACGCACTGGGGAAATTGTGCTTGAACAACAAGCGGGTAAATTGAAAAGTCGAAGGTTGGCCATTCAATTTGATCAACTCATTGACGCATCCGGCCATGCCACTTCGCAGCGCATGCGCTACGTGTTTTCTGGTGGCTGGCTGTTTGAATTTGATGACCAGCGCCATCAATTGATCGCCCGTGAATTGGTTCCGCCCGGCGAGCAACTTGATCCACTGCGTATGGATGAGGGTCTGATTCCAATTCCAATTGGCCAGAAAAAAGATCAAATTGACCAGCGATTTCATGTGCAATTTGCGGCGCAACCCACGGAACCGTTGCTCAAGCGTTTGGAAAATGTCCAGGGACTTGCGCTGCATCCCAAGCCAAACTCGGGTGTTGATCCAGAACTTGGAGACTTGTGCGTGTGGTATGACCTGACCACGCTTGCACCAGTGGCGGTGACAGCCACAACCAAAGGTGGCGATGCGAAAATTTTATTGTTGACCAAAATCCAAGTGAACAAGGTGCTGGATGAGTCCGCAAAAGCCATGTTGGCAACCCAGCCTGCCGACTTGACGACCAATGGCGTTCCGTGGCGCAAAGATGTGCGCCCTTATAAATCTGCGCCCTAAAGTAATGCATGTATGGATCGCATTTGAATGCGTGACGCTGAATTGATTGCGGTGTAACAAATGCTCAAAAAAAATTCATTCCTCATATTTGCAGGCGCGTTGTTTGTGGCCAGTATTGCAGTGGCGCAAGAACGGGACCTGGTGCCAGCGCGCGTAGACGTTTCACCCGCGGTGGTGAAGGCTCTTCAGCAGCCTTGGCTGAAGCCGGATGAGCGACGCGACATGCGTATTTTTCATGGACAGTGGTCGGATGATGATGTCAACACGACCGCGCGCAAGGCGGAAGTTGCATTGCGGGTTTGGAAACTGCAAGACGCGTCCCTTGAGTCGCCAGACGCTCCAGTGACCATTCGCGCGCAAGCGTTATTGTGGCGGGGCGAGGCGGCACAAGCCTTGTCGCTGTTGGCGGGTTGCGAAGATTCCGAATGCGTGTTGCTTCGCGCGGACGCCTTGATGTGGCTTGGACAGAATGAAAACGCTAAAATTATTTTGCAAGAGTTGCGCGACGCACAAATTGCGGCGGACGCCAACGCTAATACATTGCGCACCGCCGCGCGCGCCACCGTGGCGCTTGCAAAAGTTCAGGCTCTTTCTGCGGCTCAATGGAAATTAGCGGTTGATGAATTTGGGCGAGCGCGCGAGGCGGATCAACTTGATCCGCGTGTGCCACTGGACGAGGGGTTGCTCTTGGTTGATCGACATAATCGAGCGCAAGGCGTGCCGGCTTTGTGGCAAGCACTTGAACTTGATCCGCGCTGTAGTCTCGCTTGGTTTGCCTTGGGTGAAGTTGCCCTGAACTATTTTGACTTTGATTCCGCCGCACGCGCGGCGGATCGCCTTCGCTTACTGAATCCCACACATCCGCTTGCGGATTTACTTGATTGCAAGCGCACCCTGTTGACGGATGATCCAGAGCGCGCTGACGCGATTTTAGATGGACTATTGTCGCGCGAACCCAACATGCCGCAGGCCCTTGCCTTGCGGGCGGCGGTGGCGGGTCGCCGTTGGAACACGCAATTGACCGAGCAGCGTTTGGCGGACTTTGACAAGAAATTTCCCAACAACGCGTTGGCCTACGCAACGCTTGGTCGCACGCTTAGTTTAAATAGGCAATATCAGTGGGCGCAGCGCGCGCTTGAAGAGGCCATTCGGCGCGCGCCAGTGTGGAGTGAGCCACGCGGCGAACTTGGATATTTGCTCATGCAGGCGGGTCGTGATCAGGAAGCGGTTGCGGCCTTGAAAGCCGCCGCTGAATTGGATCCATTCGACACGCGCAGCGCGTTTGGTTTGTGGCTTATGGATGAACTTTTAAAGTGGAAGGAAATTGATTCGCCGCACTTTCGTATTCGCGTGAAGCCCGGCATTGATGAAGTTGTGGCCGAACTGATGCCCGACGCACTGGAGACCATGCATGGGGAGGTCACCGCAAGATTCAAGCATGAACCCGCGGTCAAAACCACCATTGAAGTTTTGCCCGACCACGAATTTTTTGCCGTGCGCATTACTGGCATGCCTGGAATTCACACCATCGCCGCTGCCACCGGCCCCGTCATTGCGCTTGAAGTTCCAATGGAGGGTAATCCTAAAAAACATCTGGGGTTGTTTGATTGGCTTCAAGTGTTGCGCCACGAATACGCGCACACGGTCACGCTGAGTCAAACCGAAAATAAAATTCCACACTGGCTTACCGAGGCGCTTGCGGTGAGCATGGAAACCAAGCCGCGCACATTTGAGACCTGTCAAATGCTTGCCAACGCTCTGTCCAATGGCAAATTATTTGCGCTGGATAAAATAAAATGGGCCTTTGTGCGACCCGAGTCGCCGCAGGACAGGCCGTTGGCGTACGCGCAAGGATGTTGGATGGTGGAATATCTCCAAGCCAAGTGGGGCGGGGATTCCGTGCCAAAATTACTTGAACAGTATAAAAAAGGCTTGGATGAAAACCACGCGTTCCAAGAAACTGTTGGGGTAAGTGGCGACGAATTTTTTGCGGGATTTGTCGCGTGGGCCGCCAAGCAAGTGGAGCAGTGGGGCTTGGCACCAGAGCCATCGCTTGAAAAGTTGTGCGACACAATTCGAGCCAAGGATCCAGAGTTGCAACTTACCATGCGCAAGGCGGAGCAAGAGCGACTGGATGCGTTGGCCACATTTTTAGCCAAGCAGGTTGGTGAGCCCGCCCAAATTGCGCAGTCCGCGTTGCTCGCATCGCGTTGGCCAAAAGTAAAAAAGCCGGCGGTAACGATGACTGATGAAATGATTGATCAGTGGCTTGCGCAATATCCGGAGCAGCCAGATTTGTTGGAATTGAAATTGCGGCGGCGTTTGAAGGAGCAGCCAGAAGTGGATGGAATTGCCACAACGCTTTTAGACGCGTACGCCAAGGCGCGGCCCGTGGACCCATATCCGCATCGTGTGTACGCGCGCGGCAATTTAAATTCGGGCGACCAACAAGCCGCCATCACGCACTTAAGCGCGCTTGATTTGCTTGAGGAGAAGGATCCCAGCTACGCGTTGGAATTGGCGCGCTTATATCGGCTGCAAAAGAATGGAACGGCGGCGCGCGCGTCGGTGGAGAAAGCCGCGCGCATAAATCCGTTCGACCCGGCTACGCGTGAATTTGCAGCCACGCTTGCAATAGAGGATGGTGATTTACAGCGCGCGCGCCTGCACTTATCCGCGCTTGCAAGGTTGGAGCCGGATCAACAACGGCACACGCTTCGTTTGGAAAAGTTGGACGCCATGATCAGGGCCCAAGCGCCGCGGGGTGCGCCTGCGCCGTGAGTTGTATGAATACGCGCGCCAATCCTGGCGCAAATTTCAAAGTGAACAATCTATGTGGCATTCATGGCGTGCGTCATTATGCTGACCAAGGCAAGTGATCAAGATCCACATTACCTCCGCAAAAAATAATCGCCACATTGCGCCACTTTTGTTGGCGCGCGAGTTCACGAAATGAATCTTGCATAAGAACCGCCACACCCACGGCGGCGCTGGCTTCAATGGTGAGCTTGAGTTGCTCCCAGGAAAAACGCATGGCCTGCGCAATGGCGTCTTCTTCCACAACTTCAATTCGATCAACGAGCGTTTGCACGATTGGAAATGTCAGCGAACCAAGCGCGCCGCGTAATCCGTCGGCGATCGTGAGTTGATTGGTGGAAGGTTGGCAAATTCCAGTGGATTTTGAGCGGGCGGCGTCGTTGGCAATGAGTGGCTCAGCCCCAATAATAGAAATTTCATTGCGTTTACCTTTTGCTGCCACGGCTATTCCAGAAATCAAACCACCGCCACCTATAGGCACAATGATTGCGTCGATTGGTTGCACATCGGCAAGAATTTCAAGCGCCATGGTGCCTTGGCCAGCCATGACATCGATGTGGTTGTAGGGCGGAATCACAGTTGAACCGGTGCGCGCCACTATGTGCGCAAGCATGTCCTCGCGTGCCGTGAGTGTTGGTTCACAAAGTGTGATGTATGCGCCAAATTTTTCAACCGCAGCACGCTTTGTAATTGGAGCGTTGTGTGGCATGACAACGTGGCATGGAAATCCAAGCTCGCGCGCCGCGTACGCCAATGCCTGGCCATGATTTCCGCTGGAGTGCGTTGCCACGCCACTCGCCGCAGTGGATTCTGGCAATCGACTGACCGCATGCGCGGCACCGCGATATTTGAAACTTCCAGTGCGTTGAAATAATTCGCACTTGGCGAACACGCGCACCCCCGCAATATGTGACAAAGCGTCCATTTCAAGACACGGTGTGCGCACTGCGTGGCTATGAATGCGTTGGGCGGCGGCCTCAACATCCACCAGAGTGATTGGCAGACCTTTCATCCAAGGCAATGTAACCTACATCCATGGGAACACGCCTAGACACCATCATGCGTATGCACGAGCACCGACATTGGGTACGCAACAAATTGTTGACCGCGTCGCGTGGACTTACAAACGACGGATTGCGAAAATCGTTTGAAATGGGAATTGGCAGCGTGCTTGGAACATTCGTGCATTTGTATGGCGCGGAAACCGTATGGATGAATGTTCTTGAAAACAAAAATCAAACCGCGCCATTTCCAACCTTGGATAATTTTGCCAATTTAGAAGCGCTTGAGCGCGACTGGGAATTGCTTGATCAGCGTTGGGGCGCTTGGCTTGCCAAAGTGAAAGAGGCGGAGCTTGACCAAGTGGCCGAACGCGTGCGCGAGGGGAAGTCCTACGTGACCAGCGTTATGGATGTGCTGATACATGTGGCCACGCATCAGCACTATCACGCCGCGCAAATTGTGAACATGCTGCGTCATTTGGGCGTGAAGCCGCCGCCAGCGTGCGATTTTATAGGCATGGCGCGCGAACAATTTGCAAGCGAACAAAAATAAGTATGACTATGATTAATGCTTAGCCGCTCGGGGCGCGTATTCCACCGTGGAGTTCGCTGAGAAGTACCCGCGGAACCTGAACCGATTCGTATCGGCGTAGGGAAGTGGCGCTAGTTCGCGAACTGCTTGACGCGGTTTCGCCTTGTCAGGAAGTACACGATGAAAAACAAAGTTTCACACGCAAACAATGGCGGCTCCGCCAATGCATCTTCATTTGAAATTGGACAATCACATGCGCGGCTGAACAATCAGCCATTGCCGCTGCATGGCGCGGCCAATCCATCAACCAACGCGCAAGGCACCACGCCTGGTTCATTTGCGCGCAAGGCGGACATTGGTGGTCCGCTTGCATTTTCCAGTCCAGATACGCCGGGCATGCCGGCCGCATCCACCAAGACCGCATGGGACTTTCTTCCAGTGGGCTGGAGCATTGTGGCGGCGCACAACCATGAACAAGGTTGCGCGGGGCATTTGCACACGCACATCGCGCCTTGGATTCGCGCGCAAGCGCCCGCCGGATTTGAGCCCATCACGCAACTCGAATTCGCGCGTCTTGGCGTGACTACCAAAGAAATGCGTCGCGTGGCGCAGCGCGAGCCGCATCTGACGGCCGAGCAAGTGCGCGATGAAATCGCCGCGGGTCGCATGGTGATTCCAGCCAATCGCGTGCACTTGGGATACGAACTTGATCCAATGGCTATTGGTCGCGCGTCTCAAACAAAAATCAACGCCAACATGGGCGCTAGTCCGGTGAGTTCCGGCACGGATGAAGAAGTTGAAAAGTTAAAGTGGGCGCAGAAATGGGGCGCGGACACAGTCATGGACCTCTCAACCGGCGGCGATCTAGACGCGTGCCGTGACGCGTTGATTCGTAACAGCAATGTGCCCATTGGCACTGTTCCAATTTATTCCATGATCATTGGTCGCAAGCTTGATGATTTGAACGAGGCCGTGATTCTGGAAACGCTAGAACATCAGGCTAAGCAAGGGGTGGATTACTTCACTATTCACGCTGGCGTACTGAAGGAGCACCTGCCGCTCATTAAGAATCGTTTGATTGGCATTGTGAGCCGTGGCGGAAGTTTGCTAGCCAAGTGGATGTTGATTCACAACAAACAAAATGTCATGTACGAATGTTGGGAGAGCATTTGTGCAGTCATGCGCCGCTACGACGTGACATTTTCCATTGGTGACGGGTTGCGTCCAGGCGGCTTGGCCGACGCCACCGATGCCGCGCAACTTGCGGAGCTTGCGGCAATCGGTGAACTGACCGAGCGCGCTTGGCGCCAAGGCGTGCAAGTGATGGTGGAGGGACCCGGACATGTTCCACTTGATCAAATTGAATACAACATGAAATTGCAGCGGCGCATTTGTCATGGCGCACCGTTCTACGTGCTTGGGCCGCTGGTCACGGATATTTTTCCCGGCTACGACCACATCACAAGCTGCATAGGCGCCACAAGCGCGGGCTATCACGGAGCCAGCATGTTGTGTTATGTCACGCCTAAGGAGCATTTGGGTTTGCCCAAGAAGGACGATGTGAAGCAGGGATGCATTGCTTACAAAATTGCGGCGCACGCCGCCGATGTGGCGCTTGGAATTCCAGGTTCGCGCGACCGCGATGATGAACTCACCAAGGCGCGCGCCGCGCTGAATTGGCAAAAGCATTTCGAGTTGTCATTTGATCCAGACACCGCCCGCGCTTACCACGATGAGGACCTGGATGTGGACACGGATTTTTGTGCCATGTGCGGACACGATTGGTGCAGCGTGCGCATCAGCAAGGAAATTCAGGAGTTTGCCAGTGGAAAAAGCGAGGAGTATCGCCGCGACAAGCCCGTACAAAGCGCCGCGCTGACGCCCGAGCAGCAAGAGGTTCTTGCCAAGCGTGGTGTGCTGTCACCCGAGGAAATTCACAAGCTTGCCTCCAAAACCAAGGTGGCGGTTAGCGCGGTTCAAGCCAAAGCATCTTGTCACAGTGATTTTGTCGACTCCGCGCAAGCGCGACAAACTCAAGAACAATTGGTGCAACTGAACACCTCACCGGCACACAATATTTCAACAAAAATCCCACTAATTTAGTAGCGTTCATCAAATTTCGTGGGATACTTCAACCATGATGGCTCTTCAGCGGGATCAAAACGAAACGCAGATAGGACTCCAATCTCCCAAGTGGCTCAGCGTTCCACCCATGCGCTATCAAGAGGGGTACGTTTGGTTTCTCCTTTTTGCAAGTCTGGACATTATTTTAACTTGGTACATCTTGCGCAAGGGTGGAACCGAAGTGAATCCACTTGCCAAGATTGTGATTGATCGGTGGGATCTTGCAGGAGCAATTGCGTTTAAGTTCAGCATTGTCTTATTTGTGATCGTGACCTGTGAAATTGTTGGGCGCCACAAAGATCAAGTAGGACGTCGACTAACCGTCGTGGCCATTGCACTATCGATATTTCCAGTGGTGTGGAGTTTGACGCTGCTTGTGCTCCACGGATTTTTAATTGGAGTTCCGTGGTGAATATAAGTGTCTGCATATCCCAAGCCCGGCGCACCGCGACTGAGCGGGGGGGGTCAACTTGAACGCCGTGCGCGGAACATGGCTGTCTCAATTTCCTTGCTTGAGCGTGGTATGCCACTAGTTAAAGTGATTGGCCCTCGTGACGTGATCAAAATATCGTCCTCAATGCGTATGCCAATTTTTTCATGTGGCAAATACACGCCTGGCTCAATCGTGATCACGGCTCCAACGCGTAGTGGAGAGTCTGGATTTGCGTCATGGGTTTCCAACCCAAGATGGTGACCAATGCCATGAATGAATGCATCGGCAAGTCCAGCGCGGCGACTGACTGCGCGCGCCGCCTCGTCAATGTGATGAAAGCGCGCGCCAGGTTTGCAAGCACGAATGGCGGCTGATTGTGCCGCTAAAACAAGATCATGAATGGCGCGCTGGCGTGGAGTGAACTTTCCATTCACCGGAAGCGTGCGCGTGACATCGGCGGAATAACCGCACCATTTAGCGCCGGAATCAAGACAGACCAAATCACCATCGCGCAATACTTGATCGTTGGCGTGATAGTGCAACACGGTGCTGTTGAAACCACCACCAGCGATGGTGCGAAACGCAAGTTCGCGTGAGCCCCCTTGGTGATATCCAGACTCCACATGCCGCTGCAATTCAAACTCATTCATGTTTGGCTTCAGACACGCGAATGCGGCGGCAAAGCCAAGGCCAGTGATGCGTCCTGCTTCTTGAATGCACGCCACTTCGGCTTTGCTTTTGCAGGCGCGCATGTCATTTAAAATATGCGTGCCATCATTGATGCAGCAATTTGGAATACGCTCCGCGGCGCGGCGGAAAATTTCCAAGTCACCACTCACGGGATTCGTATGCGCCGCCAATGGCATGAGCAATGTCAGTGACTTGGAGCGTTTTGCCGCGTCCAGAAGTTGTGGCGCAAGCATGTTGGTTCTAAAGATGGTTTCAATACCGGCTTGCGTGCGCAGTTCTTCACCAATTTGCGCGCGAAAGCCATCCCACTTTTCCCGCTCTGGATTGAGCGGCCGTAGAAAGAGTTGCACGCGCCTTGCTGGATTTGGGTTTTTGGCGTCCAACAACAATGCGGCGCCGGGCTCATCAACAAGTCCGGTGAGGTAGGTGAAATGCGCGTGCGCCGCAAATGGGTGGTGCAGGTTTGGGTCAGCCTCCCCGGCCAGAACCAAGCCAATACTTCCATTCAACGCTTTCAGCAGAGCCACGCGTCGAAGCGCGAATTCCTTTTGTTCAATCATGATTGCGGGCGTGCGTGAGGAACGATTTTTATTTACGGCCATACGGCAAGACTACGCAAAAAATGTTGCAACAAGCATGCCCGGATCGTGTGGATGAAAGTGGGCGGATGAATGAAATTCAAATTGCGAACACATTCGAAATGGTTTCCCAAATAGAAAAAACACAATTTTATGTGTGCGACACACGCGCTACTTCTATGAGCTCACACATTGCCAAGGCGGCTTTGATTACACGCGCTCAGCCACCGCGGTTTTGTCCATGATCCGCTTGGCATAGGTGGTCATGGCGTTGCGCAACTGATCAAAGCTTTCCAGCACATACAAAATCGGCTGATAGTGGTCAATTTCAAACGCGGTGTCGCACACACGATCCAAATCAAATGGTCTGCGGTCAACATCAGGGCTTTCCAACGAATGCTTGCATTCGCCGGGACTTGAAATCAAACCACTGCCATACACCTTGATGCGACCGCCTTCTTTGATCAAGCCAAATTCAACGGTGAACCAGAACAGGCGCGCCAAGCGCTCCACATCCTTTTCATCCGTGGCGCCAAGTGCAGCCTTGCCGTAGGTCTGCAAAAAATCCGCGAACACTGGATCGGCGTGTAATGGAACATGTCCAAAGATGTCGTGAAAAATATCGGGCTCTGGCAAGTAGTCAATACTTTGCTTGGGACGAATCACAATGGTGGTGGGAAATTCTCGGCGCGCCAAGCACGCAAAGAAAGCCTTGGACGGCAAGTAGCCAGGCACCGCGCGGCTTTGCCACTTTGTCAATGGATGCAGGAAGCCGTTGATTTCTGATAGCGGCGGAATTCGGTCGCGACGCAGATTGATCAGCGCCGCGCCGTCCAAATATGTTTTACTGGCGTTGTCTTTCAGAAAAATCATCTGCCGATCAAACATGGTGCACCATGTTTCTTGATTCTCCGCGCTGTAGCCAGCGTACTTTTGATCGATATAGCAGCGCCCAATATCACCGTAGCCAGGCGCGCCAAAATTGTTGGCGTAGGTTTGCGCCGCGTCAGCTTGAGCGTTGTCAATCATTGCGTGGTTCAAACTGCCGGCGAACTTTTTAGCGTGATGTGATCCGTTCATGTGGTTCTCCTGTGGAAAGATGATTCTAGTATGGCTGGTCCAAAGAACAGAATCACAAATGGCTAGGAAATGAAGCGCCTTCAATAAATGATCGAACTTGTGCCGTGTTCTCCAAACGAATCGGAAACGGAAGGCGTGCCACGTCGTGCAAGCGGCGAATATCAATTCCGCCTGCGTCCACACCCACCGCGATCGGTTCCTCGCAGTCCACCTTGGTGGTCACGCACAGTGCCTTTAACAATGCGCGTGGTTGAGCGTTCAATTGCTTCAATAAGGCAAGTTCATCTACCGCCAGTGGATTGGACCGCATCATGGCTTCATCATCCAAGAACCAACCCGCAAGACGGCCCGAGTCAATCGCAATGCTGGCCCAGCGGACATCCTCGGGCTCGCCATGATAAGCGCGCCAACGATCGCACCACCCCGCAAATGTTCCTGTTTCCGTTTGACGGGTCAGCGTGACAATTAAATGCATGCTGTCGTCGTCATCGTTTGGAAGTTCAAGAACGGTTTCCATGGCTAACAGCATGGCCTCCATAACCGGCATCACAAGAGTTCCATCGCTAGCCACAATCAACTTCACGGCCACGCGTTCGCCGTCGAATTTTAAAAATCCATGAAGGTGACTATGAAGAAATTCAATCGCCGCATCAAGGGAAACTTCTTGCATGTCACCATGCTAATCCGTCACCGCTCTTCGTACACTCCGTATATGCCGCCGTTTCCTTGTCACACACATTTAAATGATCACCGCCTGGTGGCGCGGGCGTGGAGCGTTCAAACCCAAGGCAATGCGCCAACCATTCTTTCAGGATTGACATGTCGCTGATCGCCGTGGCAATCACGGTGGAAAGTGCCAATGATATTGAGCCCGCGCTTGAGTGCGCACGCGCGCAAGCCAAGCTTGGCGCGACCATTGTGGAGTGGCGCGTGGATACCTTGGCGCAAACGCAGGGCGCGCTTGAAAGTGTGGCGCAACTTGTGAAAAATAGTCCTTTGCCTTGCATCGTGACCGCGCGCGTCGCAGCGGAGGGCGGGGCCTATGTTGGCAACGAGAACGAACGGCTTGAATTGCTGGTGGCCATTTGCAAACTCAATGTACCGCCGTCATACATTGATCTTGAACTGGCCGCGTTTGCGGCGAGTGCGGAGTTTGCAAATCAATTTGCGGCGACCAAAACTTCCACTCGCCTTATTTTAAGCGCGCATGATTTTCACACGCGACCCGCGGATCTTTCCAAGCGCGTTGGCGCCATGTGGAGCGAGCCGTTGTGCTCCGTGGCAAAAGTCGCCTGGCGCGCCAGAAGCGTGCGCGACAACTTGGAAGCATTTGAATTTATGCGTTATCAAGGCAAGCCCACCATTGCCTTATGCATGGGTTCATTTGGAATTGCAAGCCGAGTGCTTGCGCCAAAGTTTGGCGGCTTCCTCACCTATGCGCGTCCCGACGGCGAAATGGGCACGGCGCCTGGCCAACTGACGGTTGATGAATTGATCAATGTGTACGCATTGCCACACATGACGCCGGCCACCACCGTATTCGCCGTAGTGGGATGGCCAGTGGAGCATTCGCTTTCTCCGTTGTTGCACAACGCCGCATTTGTGGCCAGGCAATTCAACGGCGCGTATGTCCCCTTGGCAATTCCACCAGAGTGGGAGCATTTCAAAGCGTCAATAGGCGACATGTGCGCCGCACCTCTTTTGAATTTACGCGGGGTCAGCGTCACGCTTCCGCATAAGGAGCACGCGTTGCGATTGTGCCAGGAGCAGGGCGGCGCTTGCGACACCGTAAGCCAGTGGTGCGGCGCCGCAAACACGCTTTTATTTGCCGATGGAGTGGTTGCAAGCGCATTTAACACCGACGCGCCCGCGGCTGTGGTCGCGCTTGCGGGCGCGCTAGGAATGAGCGAGCGCGCCTCGGCCGCGCTGGCCTCTGGCTACGGCATTCCCAATGCTCATATCGATTTACTGAATACCAGAAATGTGAACAACTCGGAAAAATCCACGGTAAAGCAAGCATTTGATCAATGGAGTCAGCAACGCATATTGGTGTTGGGTGCGGGCGGCGCGGCGCGCGCCGTGGTCGCCGGCCTGAGCCTCGCTGGCGCGCATGTCACCGTTATCAATCGCACGCACGACAAAGCCGTCAAGCTTGCCAATCACTTCAACGCGCGTGCTATTTTTGGAGCGCATCAATCGCGCGTGGAGGCCGTAGAGCTGAATAATGTCGCGGCAAATTCTTTCAACGTAATTGTGAATTGCACCAGTGCCGGAATGACTGGCGGCGGCGGCGAACATATTGATCCACTTTCGAACACATTCAAAATAAATTCAACCATGGTTGTCATGGACACCGTCTATCGTCCGCGTGAAACGCCGCTTCTAAAGCGGGCGCGCAATGCTGGCGCAATCTTGGTCGATGGAACCGAAATGTTTTTGCGCCAAGCCGCGTTGCAATTTGAGTTGTTCACCCAAGATATTGCTGCTGGCGGCAACACCATGCATAGCAAGCCGCATCAGCCATTTCCACACAACGGCGGTGATCCAGGCATTTCGTCGCGACCAACATTAGCGCGTGGATCTGCGCCACTTCATTTGTGGCGTGATCTACTCAAACAAAAGTTGGACGCTGACTCATGAAAATATTCTCAGCCATGAAGCACGGTTTGCGTGCGCCCATGATTGCACTTGTCTTGCTCTCACTTCTGAATTTGCTGAATTATGTGGACCGCTATGTGGTCAGCAGCCTGGTTCCGTTTTTAGAAAAATCACTTGAGCAGGGCGGCTTGGGGCTTACCCACACTCAGTCCGGCTGGCTCTACTCCGCATTTATTGTGGTGTACATGTTGGCCGCGCCGGTTTTTGGTTTAATCGCCGATCGACTTCCCAGACTGCACGTACTTGCAGCGGCGGTTGCGTTTTGGAGCGTGTTGACACTTCTTGGCGGATTTGCGTGGGGCTTTTGGAGCCTTCTGATCATGCGCGCCTTCACTGGTATTGGCGAAGCCGCGTACGCCAGCGTCGCGCCTGCCGTTCTTGCCGATGAATTTCCCGCCAAGCAACAAAGTCGCTCCATGGCTTTCTTCAACGCGGCCATACCGGTTGGCGCCGCGATTGGTTTCACTCTTGGCGGAGTTGTTGGATCTAACTACGGTTGGCGAGAAGCGTTCTTTGTCGCCGGCGGACCCGGACTTTTTCTTGCGCTGTTGATTTATTTTTTACGCGATCCAAAACGCGGAGCCATGGACGCGCACGTTGTTGTGAACGCCCCGCCAACAGCGCGCGATGCCATTGGCATTCTGTTTCGACCAAGATGGTTGTGTACCACCGCGGGTTACGCATTGCAGACCGCCGGATTTGGAAGCCTTGGATTTTGGACGCCAACCTATCTTGACGAGGTTTGGGGTTTAAGTGTTGAAAGTTCCAGCACCATGTTTGGCGCCATCATTGTTGTGACCGGTATCACAGGCACATTAGCCGGGGGTTTTCTTGGCGATTGGTGGTTTCAAAGAAAAGCAACAGCGCACTTATGGATTTGTGGAATCACCAGTTTTGTGGCGACCGCGGCCATACTTTTTGTTTTGTTCGCGCCCAATATCACGGCCATGTGGTGCGGCGTCACCATTGGTGCTTTCTTTTTAGTCATGAGTGTGGGACCTGTCCACGCGCATTTGGTGCATATTTTAAATCCAGCGGAGCGTGGCACCGGAATGGCTCTCGCTATTTTTGTGTTGCATCTTTTTGGGGATGTTCCCGCCGTGCCCATGATCGGATGGATCGCCGAAGGCTCGGGCTGGACACTCGCGTACACGACTATTCCCATTTGTATTTTTTTTGCCGGAATTATTTGGTGCGGTGGCGCCATGTATGAACAACGCATATCCAAGCGCACCGTTAATTTCACCACTCACGACTAATCACGCCTTCGTATGATGCGTGCATGACATTGCGATATATCACTGCTGGTGAAAGTCATGGGCCAGGAATGTTGGCCGTTGTTGAGGGAATTCCCGCCGGTCTTTGCATTGATAGCGAGTTCATCAATGGCGAGTTGCAGCGGCGCCAAGCGGGTTACGGCCGCGGCGCACGTCAACGAATGGAAAATGACAATGCTGAATTTATTTCCGGCGTTCGCCGCGGCGTGTCCATGGGTGGTCCCATTGCCATGCGAATACCAAACCAAGACAATCGACTTGATGACGCGGCAAAAACGCCTTCCGTTTTCCGCCCACGGCCTGGTCACGCCGATCTTGCCGGCAGCGTGAAGTGGCTCACCACCGATTGCCGCGAAACGCTGGAGCGAGCCAGTGCGCGCGAGACCGCGGCACGCGTAGCCGCTGGCGCGCTTGCCAATTGTTTTTTGCGGCAATTTGGCATTCAAACCTTTGGATTTGTGCGCGGCGCGCTTGATGTGCTTTGGAGCGGCGAAGTCACGGCGCATTCATGGCCCGCGCAACTTGCCGCGCGCAACGCCAGCGATGTTTCCGTTCCCTGCGCCGTAACCAGCGCGCGGCTGGTTGATCACATTCATAAAGCAAAGGTGGACAAGGACACGGTTGGCGGACTTGTGCAAGCGCATGTGTTCAATTGTCCAATTGGTCTTGGTTCATGCGCGCAGTGGCATGAGCGATTGGACTCCCGCTTAGCCGGCGCCGTGATGGGTATTCAAGCTTTCAAAGCTGTTGAAATTGGTCTTGGACGCGATTGCGCGTTCCGCACAGGTAGCCAAGTGCATGACGCAATTCACTTTGACGCATCCAAGAAGAACGAATCGCATCTTGGATTTACACGGCCCACGAACAACGCTGGTGGACTTGAGGGCGGCATGACCAATGGAATGCCGGTGGTGGTTACGGGAACCATGAAGCCAATTAGCACTCTATTGCGTGGCATGCCAAGCGTAGATTTAAACACCAAGGAATCCGTTCTGAGCGCGTATGAACGCTCGGATATCAGCGCCATCGCGGCGGCCAGCGTGGTGATGGAGCAGGTTGTTGCTTTTGAAATTGCGCGCGCGTTTTTAGAAAAATTTTCCGGCGATTCCATGACGCAGGTACAGGCGTCATACACCGCATACATGGAACTTGCGCGCCGCTTGCCGTTGGCTTAAATCAGTGCACGGCGAATGCGTGACTTATAAATACTTCATTTCAGGCATATAAAAAGCTATTTGACCTCAACTTTCGCGTGTTTTTACCGCGACTTGAATTTCATTCAAACTGAAATAAAAATCAAACTTTGATTTGACCTTTGATTTCTACTTCTGACATTTAGTTTGGAGGAATGAGATGAGCACAGACAAATCAATCGGACAAGCTAATTTGGAGTATCCATGCCCTTGGGGTTACAATTTGATTGCTGGCGAGGAATCTCACATTCATCTTGCCATTCGACAAACCTTCGGCCATCACCCCGTCAAGCTTGGCGAAATTCGCAAGAGTACGGGCGGCCGTTGGTGCGCTTTGAATGTGGACACCACCGTCATGGACGAATCACAACGGCAAAATTTCTTGGAAAAGTTGCGCAGTTGTGCGGGTATTCGATACGTACTGTGAGCGATAGTGAAGCGCGCGCTTTGCGCCCTATACATCACGCATTGGCAAGCGGCTCTATTTCAGAAGACAGCGTTGGATGAAATTGAGATCGTCCCCGTAATAATTCAAATATAGAAGCGAGTTCACGCGCAGGAATAATTCCATCCATGGAACTTGGCGTTGCCAACAGGCATTTCAACTCGATGGCTTTGGCGAAAGCATCCTGCGAGCCGCGGCGATCCGCGCGAAGCGAGAACGCTAATCCAAGTCCCCACCAACCATCGCTGAAGGCGGGCAATAATTGAGTAACCATTCGAAATGCGCGACCGGCTTCTATGGGGTTTCGCTCGTTGGTTAAATATGAAACCCCCATGTTGAAATAAGCGTGCGCGTTTGCTGAATTTTTAAACAACAAGCCGCGGCACAACCGTAAAGCATCTTGATGACCTGGCAACCCCATGCACAAACACGCCACCGACTCGTTGAGCAAACAGGCATTGATGTCAGCGGATGCCGCCGTGGCTTCTTGAAAAGCCTGGCGCGCGCCTGGCCACGCTCTAGCCGAAAGAAGTCGCACACCGCGCTCAAAATGAACTTGCGCTGCCTGTGATTCGACCATGATCAAAACATTGTTTTTGTTCGACTCGACTGTTTGTGTTGACCCCATCAACAGTGGTGAAATTGCCGATGAACTTGCGGCGGGTTTCGATTGTGACGCGGCAATATGCAAGGGAGTGGCGGGCGCGCCACGCGGGAAAATTTGATCGGCGGAAATTGCAATGTCCTCTGGAATTTCAAAGCGAACCACACGCAATCGCCCGGCCTTTAACCGCGCGACGCAGGGCTTTCTTCGGCCGCCACCCGCTTCGCTGGCAAGCACATCCGTCATGGTGGTAATGGTCAACAACACGCCATCGCCATAATGACGAAACCACCGATGTCCTTCGGGCGCCGAATCTTGGCCACGCACCATGCGTTCTACTGGCATTTCAAATATTCGATGAAGCGCATGCATGGAATCCGCGAAATCTTGCGACCCAATTATTTCACCGCCACTGTTTCCAGTGGGCGCAACATGCGCGTCGCGTGGGTGAAGTCGATCAAATGCGAACGCGCGTAAAGCATCGGGTTGCGCTTCCAAAGCAGCGGCGCTTTGAATGTCGGCCAAAATAGATGCGCGCCCAGGGGCGCTGTGCGCCAACAAAATTCCACTGGGGCAAATTGCCGCTACCGGAAGCTTTGGCACAAGTTGTGAAAACGCGCGCGTAAGAATTTGCAATGCCTTTCCTTGCGTGGGTTGAACAGGCATGTCAGCCAAGTTGCGCGGATTTCGATCATTGGAATGCCCGGTCATGGAAGCACTTAATGCAAGCTCACGATCGCCAGCTAACAGAATTGTCCGCGTTGGTGCGGCGGCAAATCGTTCAAGGGCAATCGATAGGCAGGCCACGTCACCCAACATTCCACCCATCAAGTCACCAAGAAAAACTATTTGGGGCAAACGGCCGATTTCAGTGGCTTCGTCAATAAAACAAAGAGCAGTTTCAAGCGCAAGTACATCGCCGCGCACATCGCCAATAATCCAAAGCGGTTCCTCGTCCGTAATTGCATTGAGTCGAAGCACTTTGCGACCAGTCGGGCGAAATTCCGCGCCCATGGCCCCCGGACCTCCACCCAGCAAACGATCCGCGGTTTGAATCGCATCAGTGGCACGCTTCATTGTGCGGTCCGCGTCGGCCCACAAAGCCACATTGTGGCGCACGCGATTGAGAATCACTTGTGATCGTGGCTCCTTGAAATCAACGGTCACCAGCGGCCCTGGCGGCGGAATGACCGATTTCACAGTATTGCCAATGGGTTGAATCACAAGGAAATAGTAACCAATTCAATGTGGTGAATCTGCGTTACGATTGCGATCGAACAAATAATTATGAAAAACACACTTGTTAAATCAATATTGGGAGCCATCGCTGCCGTAACTGGATTTGCATGCGCTCAAACCGCGCCGCAAAGTGCCGAACTTGTCACCAAATGGAAGGACCGCAACATGTATTCAATTCAAGCCACCACGATCGATGGCGCGCCGGCAAACCTTTCCCAATACAAAGGCAAGGTTGTGTTGGTGGTCAATGTCGCAAGCCGTTGTGGTTTCACAGGTCAATATGCCGGCTTGCAAAAGTTGTATGACACCTACAAAGACAAGGGTCTTGTTGTTCTTGGAATTCCCAGCAACGACTTTGGCTCTCAAGAGCCCGGCAGCGAAAAAGAAATCAAGGAATTCTGCTCCACCAAATATTCGGTGACATTTCCAATGTTGTCCAAGGAACAAACCAAGGCTGGGGCTGGTCAAAGTGAAATGTATGAATTTCTTGGTACGCGCACTGGAAAACTTCCGGGCTGGAATTTCAGCAAATATCTCGTGAGCAAGGACGGTCAACCAATTGCTTTTTATCCCAGCACTGTGACGCCGCAAGACAAAACTTTGGAACAAGCAATTGAGCAAGCTTTGGGAATCACTTCACCCGCGACAGCCAGCCCCAAGCCCGCGTAAATCCTTGGTGAACCAACCCAACCTACCGCTGCACAAGTGATCCCTCACTGGGACTTGGCGTGAATCATTTGGTCCAACTGTTTGGTTGTTCGATGTCGAAGTGGCAACAGCGACTCGGTAAATGCCGCCGAAACAACCAACGACAAGCCCAACCATGTTGGAAGCACCCCAATCATGAGCGCGGTTGAAGCCAGCGCCGCCTGAGGCAAGGGTGCGCTTGAAATTGCAAGGGAAATCCGCAAGGATCGCAACCAAGGAACCCCCAGAGTCAGCGCAAATCCAATGGAAGCGGCTATCCAGCGCAAATCTTCTGCGGCGAAATACAGAAACACTGTTGGGGAGAATCGAAATTCATCCATCACCTCTATCCGTGACAGCGCAATAGCAACCGCCGCGCCGGCCGCGGGTCCAGCGCACTGCGTTGCAAATTTGCCAACATGATCCCGCAATCCCCAGGCCGCAAACATGGTGCCCCATGGAAGTACCCACACGGCCGCCGAATCAAAATCCATTCCCCAGACTGCGACGCACGCGACCGCGAGCGAAATAAATCCCACTGTTCCGCGGGCGGCGTCAAATGATTCCGAATCTTTGCCCAACAATCCCATTACGGTCCAGCGTTCTCTTCCAGCTGGCACTGCCGCGCCAAAAGCAATGATTGCTGCAGCAACCAAACTCCAAGTGGTCACGGTTTCGCGCGTTTCAATTTGCGCGATCAAGAATATAGATGAGATTGGAATGAGAACCGTCCATACACCAATGGCCAAACCTCCGCCGCGCCACCAGCAAACGCGTCCTGACATGGGAGAGCGCGTCAGTGTGACAGCGGCCGTGAACAGGGCCGTGATCCACAACGCGCCATAATTAAATTCAACACGGTTTTGGGCAAGACGAATCAACGCGGATTGTTGCCAAGCATCAAGTTCCACAATCAAAGATTCGTCGGGTATGGTTTTTGTGCTGGCAGACGCTAGATCAAGCGCCACCCGCGCTCGTTGCGAACGCAATAACTCCATGCGGCTTTCGGCGCATCCGTCCACGCACGTGTTGTAAAAGTCTGGAAAAACGTGGGCGCAGCACAGCGGTCCAAAGAACACTCCCACGCATATTCCCGCAGTGATCCATGAATTTTTCCAACCCGCCGCGCGCAACAGCCAGGCTAAAGCGGCCGCCACCGCCCCTACAAGCAGCGCGCCAGAAATAGACCATGTGATTGTTTCGCTGGTCAACACTGCCGTACAGTAGTTGTTTCGACAGGTTTCATACAGGGTCTACCCGCTAAAATTTCCGCGCGGTTCTTGACCCCATGAAGCGGCGCATTTTGTTTGGTTACGGATTGAAATACACCAACCCTCACTATTGAAAAGATCCAACATGTATTACCCCATACAATTTCATATTCAGAATGTTTCGCAGGTTTTGACGATCCTTTGCGTGGCGTGTTGCGCCTCACAGGCACTCGCGCAAAATCAGTCGCCTGTTCGGCGCACGCCTGGCGTGGCCGCATTTCAAAAAGCCATTGACATGGCGCCTATTGATGCCGTTAGCCTTGCGGTTGTCCCAGACGCAAAATCATTGGGCGAGGACATGGGCGAGCTTGCCGCAAAACTACAACGCATGCAAGCGTTGACAGAAATGAAGCCGCTCGATTTGCTCAAGAGCCAATTTGGTATAGGTCCGGGCATGAATGATGGTGGCGCATTTGTCGTGTGGTTTATGGTGGCCGCGGATCAATCACTGCGGTGGTGCGCGCTGATTCCAACCACGGACAACGCGCAATTTCTCCACTCGAATTTGCAGGCCACTCCAATCGTTGCGCCCGATGCGTTTGAGTGGCGCGGTCAAACGGTCTACGCAAAAAATATGCAGGGCTTTGTGGTCATCAGTGAAAATCCAGAGCTTGCTCGCTCTTACGCGCCCAAGCCAGGTTTGGCGGAGCGTTTGCAAACACGCTTGGGCGAGCGGGGATTTGCCGTCCTTTGTGATGGCGAAATTGGCCTGTGGGCGGGGCCGCAATCATTGGCGGATATACAAAAAGGCAGTCAGCAAGCAGAGGTCGCGTTGGTGCAAAACCTTGCCGCTGCCAAAGAAAAAGATAATTCCCCGGCGGATACCAAAGTTCCTGCGCAAGATTCTTCTGCCCGCGCTCGCGTGAGCAAACTTATGCAGGGCTTGACGGATGGAGTCCTAAGCATTGACATTGATCCACTTGGTGTGTTGCTTCGCTCGTACGCGGTGCTTGATCCAGCTAGCGAGTTGGGAAAATCTGCGCGTGGAGGAGTACATGCTGGTGTCAATCTAAACCGATTGCCGCGCGGACCATTTGTTATGGCCGCCGCGGCTGATATGGACGGCCTTGGCGGAACCCAAGCCTTTTTGGATCTTGCGGCACAGATTCCAGGCGGCGAGCAAGTTCCAGCATGGCTTGAACAAAATAAAAATATTTCCAGCGCAATCCAGTTCGCTATCTATCCCAGCAAACTTGGTGTTGTGGGCGGCGGTATTTTGAACGACGCAATGTTGTGGATTTCCACCACCGATAGCGCGAAGGTCAATTCCATTTTAGAGCAATGGATGCTTTCGCTTTCAGGCGAAGTGGATGGACAAATGCGCGAGGTGACTTGGGAAAAAGACCGCGTGTTAAAAAACACCATCACCACCAACGCGTACGCCATGAAAGATATTCCGCTTCCAAAGAATGGTCAGCCCGCGCGTAAAGCCAATCCAATGCAACGCATGGCCCGCTCATTGGTCTTCGGACCAAAGGGTCCAAATGGGTTTGTGAAAACATTTCCCGACGGCGTTTTTGTGACCTTTAGCCAGCGGCCCGATGTGCTTGAAAAAGCAGCCAAAACTGCGGCTGGTGCAAACTCTTTGGAAACCGATCCGGTCATCACCGCGCTACGCGCTTGGATGATGCCCAAGCCTGACGCGCTTGCGTTTATTGGAGTTGGATCGCTGTTGAATGTTGTGCGCCAAGCCGCCAACATGTTTCCAGTTGGCGGATTTGAACTTCCAGACGCGCCGCCCGATTTGGAACCGATCGCCTTCGCGCTTTGTGTGAATGGTGGAAAAATTGAAACTTCAACCATGATTCCAACTAATGTCATTGGTGTCGCTGTCACGGCGGTCGCGGATCGCAATCAAGTTGAGGAAGATGAGCAAGACGATCAGTCCGAAACATCGCCTGCAAGCGATCCAAAATCCGCTTCGGATAACGCTACGCCCATGGAGCCGAAAAAAAATCCGAAGACGATGACGCCAACGCCAAACAATCCGTGACGCAATTTCAAAGATCATCCTTGCCGCAGTGGCATGTGGCCGCGCACGCGCCGTTGTCATTTACAACACGGCCGTTGTTCGCGGGCATCCTCAATTGCACGCCTGATTCCTTTTCCGACGGGGGACTATTCGCCACCACCAGCCAGGCAGTTGAACACGGAAAGCGCATGATCGACCAAGGCGCGGACATGCTAGATATTGGCGGAGAAAGCACGCGTCCCGGCGCGGCGCGCGTTGAGGCCTTGGAGCAAATTCGACGCGTTGAACCGGTCATCCAACAACTGCGCCAACATAGCCAAATTCCAATCAGTATCGATACCACGCTGGGGCCAGTGGCCTTGGCGGCCCTCAATGCTGGTGCAAACATTGTGAACGATGTGAGCGGCGGCGAGGAAGACCCCGAATTGTTGCGTATCGCGGCCACGCATGGCGCGGGCGTGATTCTTATGCATCGCTTGTGCGCTCCGGGTCAAGACCAGTACAGCGATGCATATGTATCTCCTCCGCATTACAACAATGTGACGCGCGATGTGCTTGAAAAACTTTTATTTCTTACGCAGCGCGCCCAATCGGCCGGCGTTTCGCGCCAATGCATTGTGATTGATCCAGGATTTGGATTTGGAAAAACAGTCCAGCAAAATTTTGAGTTGCTTCAGCGCTTCAATGAAATTGCTGCCAGCGGATTTCCAGTCATGGCAAGCCTAAGCCGAAAAAGTTTTCTAGGCGCGGTGTGTGGCGGTCAGCAACCAAGCGAGCGATTACCCGCATCGATTGCGGCGGCGGGTATTGCCATTCAACAGGGCGCGGCCATTCTGCGGGTTCATGATGTTGCCGAGCATGCGCAATTACTGCATATTTGCTTGGCTGTTGGTGCTTGCTAGTATTTGGTAATCGTCATCGGAAGGTCCGCTGGCGGTTCAAACAAATTTTGGACACATTGTCCACACCCAGGAAGCACACATGGCAAGCCCAAACACAGTTGAATTCACCGACGCCAATTTCGAGGCCGAAGTTTTAAAGAGCACCGTCCCAGTGTTGGTGGATTTTTGGGCCGAATGGTGCCAACCATGTCGCATGCTTGGACCAACCATTGATCAACTTGCAGAGGAAACCAAGGGCAAACTGAAAGTAGGCAAGGTTGACATTGACCATCATCGCAATATCGCAATGCAGTACGGCATTCAAAGCATTCCAACGGTCTTTCTTTTCAAGCAAGGCCAGATTGTCAAAAAGTGGAATGGATTGGTTTCAAAAGCTGTTCTGACAGAAGCAATTAACGCGGTGTAATACGCCGCTGAACCCATTTGAATAGCGGACTTGATATGTGCTCCGTCGCGGGCAAAAAATGAGCGTTTTGACTACACTATTCAACCCTGCGGTTGGTCTTGAAATAGATTTGCGCCTAATTGGAAAAAATTAGGTATTTGGGCCTGTAGCTCATTTGGTAGAGCGCTTCCATGGCATGGAAGAGGCGGTCGGTTCGATCCCGATCAGGTCCACTTCGACATCCCGTCTTCGTTGCGTGCAACGATGACGGGTTTTTATTTTTTCAAGCATCGTTACTCATGGGACTTGAACACATTTCGCAATATGATCTTGACAATTCAGACCTACATTTATGTTTTATATATTTCGCGGTTCGCACCACACATTCCATGTCGCAACAATTTAAAAACAATTCAAAGTATGTTTGGTTGCTTCTAGCAAGCTTGGTCATGGCCGGCTCGGGCATATTCACCGTCAACTGGCCAGTCCAGTCATCGGCATCCAACACAACCACGGAATCAACCGCCCCAACCAAGTCAGCGCTGCCCAACACAAACACCATTGACCACGTCATTTTAATTTCCGTAGATGGCCTGCGACCGGAAGCGCTCTTGCCGCCAATCGTCGATCAATATCCCGCCATGCAGCAACTCACCCAAGGCGCATGGACTGCGCAAGCCCGCTGCGACCCCGACAGTTCAATCACGCTTCCAAATCATGTTGACATGCTCACGGGTCGACTATTGGTGGGTGAACATGGTCACGGCTGGGTGAGCAATTCGGATCCACCGTCGCGCAAAATGGGCGGGTCGCTTCATTTGAAGGCGGATCGTTATATTTCAAGCGTTTTTGATGTGGCGCACGACGCAGGCATGCAAACCGCGATGATCGCCGGCAAGTGGAAATTTGTTTTGTTTGGGCAAAGTTATGGCGAAGATGCCGGTGGTCCAGATGGTGTTGCCCCCAATGACGGCCAAAATAAAATTGATTGTTTTATTCACTCATCCGATCTCATGACCCAGGTGGAGCAACTTGTGGCCTTCATCAATGTCGCGAGCCAAAACCAAAAACGATCCTTCACATTTCTTCATCTCGCACTGCCGGATTTCACCGGTCATGGCGCTGGTTGGGATTTAAACGAAGGATCTTCCTATCGAAAGTCGCTGCAGCGCATTGATCAAGAGCTTGCTTCGCTGCTGAGTAAAATTCAGCAATCACAAAGTCTGGCTGGGCGTGTGGCGATTGTTCTGACTTCTGACCACGGAGGTGGTGTTCCATTTACGAGCCACACCGATCCAGAGGCTCCGATCAATTTCACAATTCCATTTATGGTGTGGAGCGGCGTGAATCAAAAACCTGTTGATCTGTACTTGATCAACAAAGTCTCTCGACATTGCCCCGGCGCCAACGAACGCTTCACGCCCAATCAATTGCCGCCCATTCGCAATGCCGACGCCGCCAATGTCTGCTTGACCCTGCTTGGATTACCTCCGGTACCCGGCAGCACTGTCAACGCGCGCCAAGAATTACTAGTGGCACTGCCACAACCAAAATAATTCGCGCATGCTTCGGCGTGCAATTTCCCCGAATTCATTTCTGGCATTTATTTAATTTCCAAGATTAAGTATCATGCGGACATGGCTGATTTTTGGCTTGTTTGCGAAACCGACAACAAGGACCTCAGGCGGCAACTTGCTCCCCCCGGCCCCATTACTATTGGTCGCGAACCAAGTTGCGGCATCGTGTTGTCTGACGGTGGGGTAAGTCGTCAGCATGCTTTATTACAGTGGAATCCGCCAACAACTCAAGAACCAGGACACTGGCGCATCAAGGATAAAGGCAGCACTGGTGGAACATTTGTGAATGGAATGCGCTTGGAAACGGAGCGCACGCTTGCGTTGCAGCACGGTGATCACATTGAAATTGCACCATGGAAGTTTGATTTCATCAATCAAGAATCGCCTATCAATATGTCGCGAACAGTTGTCATGTCCGGTGACAAGGACAACTCGCTGGAGAGTTCGCGTATTGAGCGTGTTCGTATTTCCAGTCCCTCGACCTTTGCGCACAATCAGTTGCTGCTGCTTTTGGACTCGAGCGCGGCCATTCACAAGGCCACAGACGAATCGTCGGTCTATCAAGCGTTGGTCCATGCCGCGGCAAAATCCTCGCAATTTGAAAATGTCGCGTTTGTGCGTGCCACTGGCCAAGGCGAGGCGGTTGAAGTGCTAGCCCAAGTTGGCAATATTCAAGATCCAGGCGGAAAGACACGCATGAGCCGCACTATGCTGCGGCAAGCGCGCCAAGGACCCGTTGTTGCCAAAGCAAATGAAGCCGTTGAAGGCGGTGGAATTGCAATGAGTTTGCAGGGCATGAATGTGCGCTGCGCCATTTGCATACCAGTTGAATTGTCAGGCATGCTGTTCGGATTTCTTTATCTGGATGATCGAAAGCAGTGCGATGACGCCATGCTCACAATCACCGCAAGTGTCGCAGGCACTGTCGCGGACACGGCCGCGCAAACGCTAAAAAATATTCAACAAGCCGCCATGGTGCAGCGTCTTGAGCGCGATCAAAAGGAAACATTCGAAGGAATTACACATGCGCTAATTAAGTCCATTGACGGCAAGGATCCTTACACGAAAGATCATTGCAAACACGTGGCAGAATTTGCGAAATTGCTTGCTCAGGCAGCGAATCTGAGTGAGGCAGAGATTGAGAAAATAACCTTCTGTGGCATAATGCATGACCTTGGAAAAATGTTTGTAAAAGAGGAGGTTCTTCGTAAGGTGGAGCGCTTAACAGACGAGGAGTTCGCTCAAATTAAATTACATCCCGAACGCGGATATGAAATATTGCACGACATACCCCAAATGCACGATGTGCTCCCTGGCGTTCTGGAGCATCATGAAAAATGGGATGGCTCAGGGTATCCGCGTAAATTAGTTGGCAAGCAAATTTCGGTTCTTGGCAGAATTATTTGTATTGCGGATTGTTTTGATGCTATGACGAGCAACCGCGCCTACCGTCCTGCACGCAATGTTGCGCAAGCCTTGGCTGAAATCGAAAGGTGTCTTGGCACACATTTTGATCCAGAATTAGGAAAAGTATTTTTGTCTATTCCGATAGAGAAATTAGAAGAGCGTGTCGCCAAACACAATCACTTCAAGGACCCAGCCTGATGTTCCACTTTCGAATTCATGTAATGAGCTTCTTTGCCCTATGTTTCTTGCTTGGCGCGGCAGCGGTTTTTACCTACGCACAAACCAGCGGCACGCAATCACCGCCAGTGATCCAGTCCGATCCCACGCGCGTTCCCGCAATTCAACTGGTTCGAATATTTCCCAATGTTCAATTACGCCGACCTGTGCAAGCGGTGCAGGCCCCTGGCGAGCCCAACAATCTGTATGTGGTTGAACAAGCCGGACGAATTCTGCGCCTGGATCAAAAGAATAATCAGGCGAAATCTGGCACAGTTTTTCTAGACATGCGCAAGGAAGTGAATTCTAAAAATAATGAGGAAGGCTTGTTGTCGATTTGTTTTCATCCCAACTACGCGCAGAACGGATTGGTCTACTTGTATTACAGCGCCACCAGTCCGCGTCGCTCCGTCTTAAGCCAGTTTCGCGTGAATGATGATCGTAACTCCATCAACATTGACAGCGAGAAAAAAATATTGGAGGTTGAACAACCGTATTCCAATCACAATGGTGGCACGATTCTGTTTGGTCCAGACGCAATGCTGTATCTCAGTTTGGGAGATGGTGGCGCCGCCGATGATCCGTACGGCCACGGCCAAAATGTAGGCACACTTCTTGCGTCCATCATTCGTATTGATGTGTCCGAAGTGACCAAGGAATCTCCCTACAAAATTCCCGCCGACAATCCTTTTGTCGACACGAAAGGTGCGCGCAAGGAAATTTGGGCGTATGGGCTTCGCAATGTGTGGCGCATGAGTTTTGATCGCCAAACCAAATTGCTGTGGGCGGGGGATGTGGGACAAAACGAATTTGAGGAAATTGATGTCATTGTGAAGGGCGGCAACTACGGATGGAATGCGCGCGAGGGGTTGCACGCGTTCGCCTCTGGCCAGAAAGGTGACTTTGGCCACGCTTATATCGACCCCGTGCATGAGTATTCACACAATGACGGCGTAAGCGTGACTGGAGGTTATGTGTATCGCGGCGCAAAGTACCCAGCATTGAATGGCATTTATCTTTTCGCGGACTACGGCTACGGAATTATCTGGGGCGCACGCGTTCAAGACATGAAGATGGGCACGCCAAGAAAATTAATTCACCGCAGCGGAAATCTTTGGAGCAGCTTTGGTGAAATGCTGGATGGCGAACTTGTCTTGTGCGCATTTGACGGCGGAGAACGCGGTCCCGGATCGCTTTGGAAAATAGAAGCCGCGAATTAACCACCAATGTATCCAGGCGAATTCCACCACGGTTCACTCATCTCTGGATAGTTGCCCTGATCCACATTTGGATCCTCATTGTCACCATCATTCAAGTCGTAGTAGGTCACGGGTTGCCCGCCCTTGTTCATTTGTTGCGTTTGATATTGAGTTGGCGACTGGTCGCCCTGCCAAAGTGATGGCTGACTTTTGCATCCACAAGCTAGCAATACCGCCACCGCCACGAAACATTGAGAGATGCGCGATTGAATGTGTGACATGATGATCACTCTAGCACCTGCGCCATGGAAACGATTCCAGTTGGAGCGGAGGCATGGTCCACGCCTGGCGCCCAACTTTTTGCCTTCACGCTGTCGCCCTCGCGTTCGATCAACATGTACCAGCCATCGCTGAAATAAACGGCAATACCGCCTTGTTGTTTTTGCCACCAGCCTGTGTTTATGGCGTCGATACTTTTCATGGCGGCGCCATTGCTTTGCAGACAAATATAAAATTCCAGTTTTTTCAAGTTTGGATCCGCGCTGCGAGTCTTCCAAACACCAGCCCACTGCGCGGCGTAAGTAAGAACCTTGACCGCTTGACCAAACGAAGTGGGCGGTCCTTGTCGATTCACGCGCGGGGCATAGGAATATTTTTCAAAACCAATTTGTCCCAACTGAATCACATCTAGTGAGCCGTCGGACCAATTCAACACTAATACCCCATCTTCAATCTTCCAGGTTCCTTGCTCGCCTTTCGCGCCATCTACGCCTTTGCACCAATTGCTGATCGCCGCGCCATCATTGAACAAATTCACATCAAAAAGACCATTTTCGCTGTCTGTTAAAGCCCAGGTTCCTTCGGCAACATCGCGGGTAATTTCAGTAGCGATCGTTCCACTTTTAGGTGACGGCGAAGCGCACGCGCTGCCGAGCAGGCCAACAGCAGCCACAATCAACATTGCAATGTATTTCATAAGGCGCATGGTAACTTCAATTTCAAGCGTTCTATAAATCTTCGGCCGCAAAAATTATTTCCGCGCTTATTCACGGGCATATGTGTTGTCTTCCGACCTTCAAAAATCTTCGGGCACATCGCGCCTTGTTTCTTGCCTACGCACCCAGCCATCCGGCGGCATCAACGGCCGCGCCGCCAACATATCCAGCGCATGCGAAAGCCGAAGCGGCGAATAATTCCAACTGTCAACGCCCACATCCATGCTGCGTCCAATTTCCAACAAGGCGCCGTGCGCGTGTCCATACAAATGCATGGCTCCACCTAATTGTCCACGCCAAGCGCGCAGCGGATAGTGGCATAGGACAACTCGCTCGCCGCCATCATTGCGCCGAAATGTCTTTTGATTTTTCACCGACGCAAACAACGCCTCAAACTTCGCCACCTTGGGATCGTGATTGCCGCGGATAAGTTGAATGGTCTTGCAAAGAATCCGCTTTCGCATTGTCAGCGCGTGAGCAACTTGTGCGTCGCGGCCCTGGGCACTTGGCCCGCAAAAGTCGCCAATATGAATCAGCACATCGCGCTTCTTCACAACGCGATTGATGGCGTCGATTAAGGCGTTGTCCATGGTGGCGACATCCGAAAATGGTCTTTGAAATAAGGAGATCGCTTTGACTTCACCAAAGTGCGTGTCGCCAGAAATCCAAACGGTGCTTGCCATAGATCAAGGCTAGCGCAACAACTTACGCTAACAAGCGGGTCTTTTTGCGCATGAAGCCATGAATGAGGTCAGGCTTGTGGCAAGTAATTCTCGTGCCTCAGGTTGTCTGTCGCTCACGCAATCAATATCAATGCGAATTCGCTATAACTACGCACCATGACATCGAAGAACATGCACGCAAGGCACTTTCTGCAAATAGAGGGCTTGCCGCGCGAACACCTGCAGCGCCTTCTTTCCGCCGCAAAAAACAATCTTGCGGTTGCTGATCAGCGAATCGCCCGCAAAGACGCGCTTGCTGGCCGCGTGATCGCCAATCTCTTTTTTGAAGACTCAACACGCACCCGTTGCAGTTTTGAAACCGCTGTTCACCGTCTGGGCGGCGAGGTGTTCACTTTGGCCGCTAGTGGTTCAAGCGCGAGCAAGGGCGAAAGTCTGGTGGATACTGCGCTCAATATTGAAGCCATGGGCGTAAGTGGGTTGGTCATTCGTTCCACAATTTCGGGTGGTCCAGCCATGGTGGCTAGGCGGGTTTCAATTCCAGTTATCAATGCCGGCGATGGACGTCATGAGCATCCAACCCAGGGCCTGTTAGACATTTTGACCCTGCAGGAGTCGCTGGGATCCTTAGAAGGCAAGCGAGTCGCCATAGTTGGCGATATTGCGAATAGCCGGGTTGCTCGTTCCGCCTGCCATGGTTTGACTATTCTTGGGTGTCATGTTGTTTTGATTGGCCCACCGACTTTGGTGAACAGGTCACATAAAGAAATGATCAAGTTTTGTGATTTAGTGAGCATTTCTCACGATATTGATTCTAATTTACGCGATCTTGATGCTATTATGATGCTAAGACTACAAACAGAACGTGCAGCATCTTACGGCATTTCGTCGGATTACCGAGAGCTTTATGGTCTAACTATGGAGCGGGCATTGCGTTTAAAGTCAGGTGCGGTGGTTCTTCACCCTGGACCAGTGAACCGCGGGGTTGAAATTGACGACGCTGTAGCTGACGAATTTGGTGGTACCCGCATTTTACGCCAAGTAACCCACGGGGTAGCTGCACGAATGGCCGTACTAGAAGAGGTTATTGGTCACTAACTCGCGCCCTTATCTCAGCTTCGTGAAAAATGCAATTTATAAATTGCACCCGATCAATTCGTCGAACATTCAACATGCAATAATGTTTAATCTCTGATCATTTTTGTTTGTATAACTTAGGCTACCCATTTAGACCGATACTCAACTGCTAGAAATCTATTTCATTAAATAAATATAGGTGCTTCAATTTCGAATTCGCATAATTTATTTCCTGGCCTCATGTTGTCCTTGCTCGCAATCCTTGTGGGTTGCGAAACCGATAGTTTTATTGATCCAAGTCGAACGGGTTATTTTGAAACAACGCCATCAGCAATGCCCATTCTTGGACGCATTGATGTCATAGAACAAGCGGGTGATCTGCCCGACTTTGTTGAGCCAACTCGTGAAATGTTGCAGCCAAGCACATCTCAGTACACCTTTTCACCTGGCGATGTTTTGTCAATTTCTATTCCAAATTTAATGCGGACGGGAGAAACTGAGCGTTCAGAGCGAATTATTGATCAAAGCGGATTAATACAGCTGCCGGTGATCGGTAAAATAGCTGCAGCCGGTAAGACAGTTGAGGTCTTGGAGAACGACATTACAGAACGGCTCAAAGACATCATCACCAACCCGCAGGTATTTGTGGCCTTAACAGAGGGGCGTACATTTCAATATAGGGTATTAGGTTCGGTTGCTCAGCCTGGACTTTTTGCGCTGCCCAAGCCAGATTTTCGCCTGCTTGATGCGCTTGCAACAGCTCAAGGCGCCAGCGTGAATACAACTCGAATCTTAATCACGCGAACTACCTTAGAAGAAGAATTCAAACCAGAATATGACCGAAAATCTCCAAAAGACGAAGCCTCTAAACAAGATAAATCTGCCTCAAATTCCGAACAGCCATCAACCAAAAATCCAAATGACTCCATAACGCCTACTCAAACTAATTCTGCGGTGCCGGAAGTTGATATTGATAAACTTATCAACGAACTTCCAACTCCTACCTCACCAACTGTTCGCCCAGTCGTAGAGCCACCAGCTTCAGAATCTGCCCCTGTGGTTCCAGCTTCGGATTCAGCGCAACCAACCCCTTCTGAACCAACCCCTGCAGAACCTGCTCCTGCGCAGCCAGCTGCTGCTGAACCAACCCCTTCTGAACCAACCCCTGCAGAACCTGCTCCTGCGCAGCCAGCTGCTGCTGAACCAACCCCTTCTGAACCAACCCCTGCAGAACCTGCTCCTGCGCAGCCAGCTGCTG
>SYAC01000031.1 GCA_005787685.1 Planctomycetia bacterium | reverse complement strand
CCTACACCAGAGGCCGAATTAAACTTCACATAGACATCCATGACGCTGTAGTAAGCGGCGTTGGTGGAACTGACGGCTAACCCATTTGCTCCCAGCATGTAATTCGTGGCATGCAAGCCTTGGAGACCAGCCACCGAGGCGCTTGCGGCGCCAGTAAATGAAATTGCGAGCAGGGTTGAAACGATTTGGGAAGTTGACTTCATATTCTTGTATTTCCTATAAATAAAAAATTGATTTAAAAAAGACTTTTCCAACTCCAAACAATGCCATACTTTGGCATTGATTTTATGAACGATGTATCCAAGCATTAGGATTTAAAATACATTTTGCACATCAAGCCTGGAACAAAAAGGGACTTGATAGAGATACAAAACGGATTTAAGTTTCCCATTCCCAACCTCACATACTCTTTCAAATCAGATCTTTGAAGACCCTTGATTTGTAAGACAAATTTAAATTAATCGATATTTTTGCCGTGTCAAAAACATTTCCACAATTTCAGTTAAATTAATGGAACAGGTCTTAAAAGCGACCTTTTAAATTATCAAAGGCTTTTTTTATCAGCCATTTAAAAACAAAAATGAAAGACCCCGATGGCAAACCATCGGGGTCTTGGGTTTCACAAGAACACTTTGAAGTAAATCAGGCCTTACGACGACGACTTACTAAGCCAGCGAGTCCAACCAAGGCAATTGCGCCTGGTGCTGGAACCAAGTATGTAGCTTCGATGGACCAAATTGGTTGGGTTGTTGTACCACCACCAGCACTTGTTCCATTGACTCTCCAAGTTGATACACCCTTCATAGAAATGGTGATGACATCTGTTGCGGCAGCATCGGTAATGTCAATCGTGAAACGACCGAACATTATCTTAAAGTCAGTATAGGAACCAGCCAAATTACCAGGATAAAGTGGGGAAGCTGTGTACCAACCTCCCCCAACATAAAAGCCAGAGGAGTTGCGTCCGCCTTGGATTGTTTCAGCACCAGAAACACTGCCGTTCAAGAAATATGGATCAGCGGTGATGGCAGATTGCGTTTGAGCTTCCGTTTGGTTTCTTGCACCAATGGTGACGAAAGAATCCCAAGCACTTCCCGAGGCAGCTGAAGTTGGCAACCAACCAGAGCCGTTTGAGTGCACCCATGGAGCGCCATTTGTTGCGGTCGTTGCTTCATTGCTGTTTCTCACGCCGTTTTTGGTGGTCACAACGTAACTATTTTTATTAGCTGGTGATGTGACGTTTTGACCGTAGAAACTTACGCATTTATCAAATTGGTTGCTGCACTTTGCATAGATATCCATTACTGAATAGCTACGACCGTTATCAACTACGATGTAATTTACTCCTTCGTAGCCAAGAATTCCGGCATTTGCACTTGCAGCAGCTGCAAGTGCACTTAAACCAATAACATTTTTTGGGAAACCCATTGTTAATACTCCAGATGTCCGGTGAGGAAAGGGAAAGGGAACAAAGTGACAAGAAAGGGAATATGATCTACCGGTTGAGATCACAATTATAATTTGCTTCCAAAAAAGAGGGTTTCAAATAAATTTACAAGTTTTTTGTAACTTTATTCATTTATTTTGTGTGCGATTGTGGGCAGTACATACGAAGCATGGTCGCGGCGACTTGCCAATTTCTCAAAAAAGAGGTTAAAACATGATTTTTGAAAATTATGTAGGGATTTAAGGTATTAAGTTATAAGACTATAAATCACAGAACTATCATTTGAATCCGAGAAGTCTGAAAAATTGAAAAGTTCAGCACAACGCGCGAGTTTGTTGTTCAATCTCGTGAGTCAAGGCAACTTCGTTTTTAATAAGGATTCAACATGAGCGCAGAAATTTTTCAATGTGCGGTGATTGGTGCGGGAACCATGGGTTCTGGAATTGCTTTTGTTGCTGCTACCGCAGGAATAAAGGCATTTCAAGTGGATGTGAAGCCAGAACAACTTGATCGCGCCAAGGCGTATCACAAAAAAACCGCCGAGCGCGCCGTTGAAAAAAAGCGCATGACGCAAGCAGAAGCTAATGCGACTCTTGCAAATATTCACTATGTGGCGGCCATGGATCAAGCCAAAGGTGCGCAGTGGGTCATTGAAGCGGCGACGGAAAATGTGGAATTGAAAAAGAAAATCTTTCGCGAAATGCAAGCGCACTTTCCAGCACCTGCGATTTTGTCGAGCAATACAAGCAGTATTTCAATTACGGAAATTGCCGCCGCGGTTGGCGCGGATGCGGCGCGCGTGATTGGAATGCATTTTTTCAATCCAGTTCCAGTGATGGCGCTTGTGGAAGTGATCAAAGGATTTGCCACAAGTGAGCAAACCACGGAGCGAACAATTGCACTTGCCAAAGCGCTGGGTAAGACGCCCGTGCCCGCCAATGATCGAGCGGGGTTTGTGTCAAACCGAGTGCTCATGCCCATGATCAACGAGGCCTTTTATGCTTGGATGGAGGGCGTTGCGCAGCCAGCGGATATTGATCAAATTATGAAGTTGGGTTGCAATTTTCCAATGGGACCGTTGCGGCTGGCGGACTTTATTGGGCTTGATGTATGCCACGACATCATGATGGTGATGCACCGCGAGTTGGGAAACCCCAAGTTTTTTCCGTGTCCGCTTCTGCGGCAATTGGTGACGGCGGGGCGTTTGGGCGACAAAAGTGGCCGCGGCGTGTTTGAATATCCTGCCAAATAACTTGAACATGTTGATTGTCAATGCCCCGTTTCTGCGTGTCGTACTATTGACTCATGAATCAAGCGAATAAAGGCAATGAAATAGGCAAGTTTGTCGCGGCGATTGAAGCCAGCGTTGAATCGCTGTCAGCATCGCGACGGACTCGTGGTTCGTTAGTGCCGCAATCCACGGCCTTGGAGTTGGCCATACAACTTTTTCGATCTTTGGCGTTTCCCGGTTTTTTCACGGCCCAGCCAAGTGGTGTAAGCGCATCGGTGGAGCACAATGTTGAGCAGCTTGTTCGTTGTCTTGTTCCGCAGGTGTTGGCGGCCATGCATGTGGCTGGAAGTTGCGCTCAAGCCAAGCCACTGGGCAATCAGATCGCCGCGCTTCATTCGGCTGCCATGCCACTTGATGAGAAAGCCGCCGCCACACAGGCGACTTTGCTTGTGGCGAAACTGGTGGCAGCCATTCCGTCTATTCGCGAGTTGCTTTCCGCCGATGCTGCGGCCGCATTTGATGGCGACCCCGCGGCACAAAGCGTGGATGAGGTCATTTTGTGCTATCCCGGAATGCATGCGCTTATCGTGCACAGATTTGCCCACGAGTTGCATGGTTTTGGTGCTCCCTTACTGCCACGCATGTTGGCTGAACTTGCACACCGCACAACCGGAATTGATATTCATCCTGGCGCCACAATTGGAGCGGGGTTGTTCATAGACCACGGTACCGGAGTGGTGATTGGTCAGACCACCGTGATTGGAAAGCGTTGCAAGATTTATCAGGGCGTCACCCTGGGCGCCAAAAGCATTGAGCAAGATGAGAGTGGTCGCGCGCGTAAAAATTACAAGCGTCACCCAACATTGGAAGATCGTGTGACCGTGTACGCGGGCGCAACCATTCTTGGCGGTGACACGGTCATTGGTGCAGGTTGCGTGATTGCGGGTGGAGTGTTTCTTACGGAAAGCGTTCCCGCTGAGCACATGGTTCATGGACCACGCGCGGAAATTACGCTGCGCAGCAAGGGTGATGCACTTTGACAAGACTGGCGCGTGCGATATTGCAATGTGAATTGTGAGCGCGCGCGTTGGAACGATGCCTCAGCCCACCAAGACCACGGCACACATTGGCGCAAATGGCAATTGCGTTGCATTGGATGAAAGCACGCAAATTTTGTGCTTTGTTGCACGCAGATTTCGCTATGATTAATCTTATATTCGCAAATTTCTTGGGGTTAGGAATTATCATATGGCGCACACCGCACACGACCCGTTTGGAGCCCGCACCGCACTGTCAACGCCACTCGGGCAAATGCATTATTACAGCCTTTCGGCGTTGAAAAAATTTGGAGATGTGGATCGGCTTCCGTATTCAATCAAGGTGTTGTTAGAAAGCGTGCTGCGCAATGTGGACGGCCGCGTGTACACGCAAGAGCATGTGAAGGCGATCGCCGCGAGCGATCCCAAGCGTCAAAGCGATGAGGAAATTCCGTTCATGCCAGGTCGCGTTGTATTGCAGGATTTCACGGGTGTTCCTTGCGTGGTGGATTTGGCCGCCATGCGCGGCGCCATGCAGCGTATGGGTGGCGACCCCAAGCGTGTGAATCCGCTTGTTCCATGCGATTTGGTGATTGACCATTCAGTGCAAGTGGACGCCTACGCCAGCGGCGTGGCGTTGACAATTAACAGTGAAAAAGAATTCGAGCGCAACATGGAGCGCTATGAATTTCTGAAATGGGGCCAAGGCGCGTTTGAAAATTTCCGCGTGGTGCCGCCGGGTGCGGGCATTGTGCATCAGGTGAATTTGGAATATTTAGCCAAGGTGGTCTGGGAAAAAGATGGCGTGTTGTATCCGGATAGTTTGGTGGGAACCGACAGCCACACCACAATGATCAACGGATTGGGCGTTCTAGGTTGGGGCGTGGGCGGCATTGAGGCCGAGGCCGTGATGCTGGGACAGCCTATTTATATGCTGATTCCCGAGGTTGTTGGAGTTCGACTCACGGGCAAATTGCCCGAGGGAGCAACGGCAACAGACTTGGTGTTGCGCGTCACGGAAATGTTGCGCAAGCACGGGGTGGTGAACAAGTTTGTGGAATTTTTTGGCGCGGGTTTGGTCGACATGCCTGTGGCCAATCGCGCCACTATTGCAAACATGGCGCCAGAGTATGGCGCGACATGCGGATTCTTTCCAATTGATGAGCAGACTTTGGCGTATATGCGTTTGTCTGGACGCGACGAAAATTTAATCAAGACCGTGGAAGCGTATTCCAAGGCGCAAGGTTTTTGGCGCGACGACTCGCGTGAGATTTCTTACGCCTCCGTTCTTGAACTAGACCAATCAACCGTCACGCCAAGTTTGGCAGGACCATCGCGTCCGCAAGACCGCGTGGAGTTGAAGTCCATGAAAGGTGCGTGGCATGCCGCGCTTCCAAAATTAAAATCTGCCGGCAAAACCTCCGCGGTTAGTGGCGCCACGGCCACTGCGCTTGCCGATGACGGTGTTGCCATCATGATGGATGGTCAGGAATGCGTTCTAAAAAATGGCGCCGTGGTGATTGCCGCCATTACCAGCTGCACCAACACCAGCAATCCAAGCGTCATGATTGGCGCCGGTCTTTTAGCCAAAAAAGCCCATGAATTCGGCTTAATTCGCAAGCCATGGGTCAAAAGTTCGCTGGCTCCAGGAAGCAAAGTGGTGACGGAATATTTGAAGAAGTCTGGCTCCATGCCAGCGCTCGAGGCGCTTGGATTTTATGTTGTTGGCTACGGGTGCACCACTTGCATTGGCAACAGTGGTCCGCTTCCAGATGCTGTGGAAAATGCCATCAAGGGGAACGACATGGTTGTGGCCAGCGTGCTTTCGGGTAACCGAAATTTTGAGGCGCGCGTGCATCCAGATGTGAAGGCGAATTATTTGGCAAGTCCAGCGCTGGTGGTGGCGTACGCCATCGCTGGAACCGTTGACATTGATTTGCAAAGCGAGCCGCTTGGAACTTCAAAGTCCGGCAAGCCTGTGTACTTGCGCGATGTGTGGCCATCGCAAAAAGAAATTGACGCAGCGGTTTCTTCGAGCGTGACCAACGAGCAATTCCGCGCGCAGTACGCCAGCGTATTTGATGGCAGCGATGAGTGGAAGGACATAGCCACGACGCGTGGTGCTATGTATCAATGGAACCCCAAGAGCACCTACATTCAAGAGCCGCCATTTTTCACCACCATGACATTGGCCGAGCCGGGACCGATTGGCTCCATCAAGCAGGCGCGTTGTTTGGCCAAACTTGGTGACAGTGTGACCACAGATCATATTTCACCGGCCGGAAACATTAAAAAAGACGGGCCTGCGGGCGCTTATTTAATGCAGAACGGCGTGCCTGTGAGCATGTTCAACAGTTATGGAAGCCGCCGTGGCAACGACCGCGTGATGACGCGCGGCACATTTGCCAATACCCGCATTCAAAATCAACTTGCGCCAGGAACCATGGGCGGCGTGACCATGGACTTTCTTGATGGGGTGGTCAAGCCCATCTTTGACGCAGCGGAACATTACAAGAAGGCGGGCACTGCGCTTGTCGTTTTGGCGGGCAAGGATTACGGCATGGGTTCATCGCGCGATTGGGCCGCAAAGGGCGCGTACTTGCTTGGCGTGCGCGCGGTCATTGCGGAAAGTTTTGAGCGCATCCATCGCTCCAACCTGGTT
>SYAC01000030.1 GCA_005787685.1 Planctomycetia bacterium | reverse complement strand
CGACAGCGCCGTCGATGCGCTTGCAAATCCAAACGTGGCTATTACAAATTGGAGCCAAGCCTACAACTCCGGCACGTCGAATAGTTTTTCATACACACTCACTGCCATTCCTGCTCCAGGCGCCATTGCGCTTGTTGGGTTGGCTGGTTTAGTGGCTCGTCGACGCAAGGCTTAATTTATTTCGGTTATCACTTTCATGTGACTTTAAACCCCGGTGCGAGCAACCCTCGCATCGGGGTTATTCTTTGGCGACTTGTTTCCCATGAATATTCTTGGCCTATCAGCATTCTTTCATGACAGCGCCGCCGCCCTGGTGCGTGATGGAGAAATTGTGGCGGCCGCGCAGGAGGAGCGCTTCAGTCGTCGCAAACATGACGAGCGATTTCCAACGCACGCCGCGCGCTATTGCCTAAGCGAAGCCGGCATTGATGCCAGCCAACTTGACGCGGTGGTGTTCTATGAAAAGCCACTGCTCAAATTTGAGCGAATCTTGGAGACATCGCTGGCGTTCGCCCCGCGCGGGTTTGGTTCTTTTCTGCGCAGCATGCCACAGTGGCTACAAAAAAAACTTCATCTTCCGCGGGAAATCGACGCGGGTTTGGGCGGCAACTACACCGGTCCCATTGTGTTCACCACGCACCATGAGTCGCATGCCGCAAGCGCGTTCTATCCAAGTCCATTTTCAAGCGCCGCCATTCTTACGCTGGATGGCGTTGGTGAATGGACCACGGCAAGTTGGGGCGCGGGCAACGGCAACACTATCACGCTGCACGAGGAGTTGCGATTTCCACACTCGCTTGGTTTGCTCTACAGTGCGTTTACTTTTTATTGCGGCTTTCGCGTGAATAGTGGTGAATACAAATTAATGGGGCTGGCGCCGTTTGGTCAGCCGCGCTACGCCAATATGATTCTTGAAAAAATCATGCGCTTGAATGATGACGGTTCATTCTGGCTTGATCAACGCTATTTTAATTACTGCGCAGGCTTGACCATGACTAGCGGCGCCTTTCATAATTTGTTTGGCGGTCCGCCGCGCAATCCTGAAAGTCGCCTGACGCAGCGCGACATGGATTTGGCGGCCAGTATTCAGGCCGTGACCGAGGAAATTGTGCTTCGCATGGCAAGATATGTGCATGCAAAAACAGGACAGCGCAATTTGTGTTTGGCCGGTGGCGTGGCGCTGAATTGCGTGGCCAACGGGCGCTTGCTTCGCGAGGGACCATTTGAAAAGTTGTGGATTCAGCCGGCGGCGGGTGATTCTGGCGGGGCGTTGGGCGCGGCGCTTTTGCATTGGCACGGCGATCAACCTGGACATTTGGGCAACGCGCGCCACGCGCAACCCACGGACTCGCAGCGCGGCTCCTATTTGGGGCCAGCGCACAGCGACGCCAACATCTGCGGCGCGCTTGACGCGCTTGGTGCCGTATATGAAAAACTACACGAGGATGAGTTGGTCCAAGCCATCGCAGCTGATCTTGCGGATGGCAAAATAGTGGGGCACTTTTTTGGTCGCGCTGAATATGGTCCGCGCGCGCTTGGGCATCGCTCCATTCTGGGTGATCCGCGAGACGCCACCATGCAGCGGCGCATGAATGTGGCGATTAAGTTTCGTGAATCGTTTCGGCCATTCGCGCCCGCGGTGTTGGCGGAAAAACAAAGCGAGTGGTTTGATTTGCAAGCCGACAGTCCATATATGTTGTTGGTCGCGCCCGTGGCCAAGCAACATGTGCTTGCGCCCGAGCCAAACGCGCCAAAGGTTGCTGGCATTGATTCGCTCAAGCAAATTCGCAGTGTTGTTCCGGCCATTACCCATGTGGATTTTTCGGCGCGCGTGCAAACCGTGCACGCCCACACATCACCGCGATTCCACAGCATTTTACAGGCATTTGAGCGGCGCACGGGTTGCCCGGTGTTGGTGAACACCAGTTTCAATATTCGCGGCGAACCCATTGTTCACGATCCTGGCGACGCCTATCGCTGTTTCATGTTCACCGACATGGATGTGTTGGTGGTGGGCAACCAACTCTTGCGCAAACAAGCGCAACCTTCCATGCCAGGCGCCCAGGCATACAAGCAATCCTTTAAACCAGATTGATGCATGAACACATGTATACTTGACCAACTCACATACCACTTGATGCAGGAACTCAGCCGTGCGACGACGATCATTTCTTTATGAACTCTTTAGTTTCGTGATTTCTCACAAGACCTACTTGTTAATTCCAATTATTGTGGTTCTGCTTTTGGTGGGCGTGTTAATTATTTTGGGCGGAACAAAAGCTGCGCCATTTATTTACACGTTGTTTTAAGTGTAGCGGTTGGAAGAATTGTTTCGAATGATTGCGGTTAGAATTGTCGCCGTTGAAAATGCCGCCGGCTATGGCTCAACAACTACTCATGGAGCGCGCAACTTGATTCATGTAAATTGGAAACCCAACTCAAACGAACTTCGCCGCTGGGCCGTTATGACCAGCGTTGCGTTGGCTTGCGTTGGCTCGTTATTTTATTTTGTGAATTGGGGAGTGTTCGCCAAAGCGCATGGTGTAGCGCCTATTTTGTGGGGCTTTGGCGCCTTCGCGTTGTTGACCGCGGGCACGGGCACTCGCATTGGTCTGCCCGCCTATTGGATGTGGATGACATTTGTGTGGATCATGGGCACGCTGATTGGCACGGTAGCTTTGGCGATTGTTTTTTTTCTGGTGGTCACGCCGCTGGGCCTTCTAGCGCGCGTCATGGGCCGCGACAAGTTGCTTGTTCGTAACAGCGCCGCGCCATCCATGTGGAAGCCGTTGCCAAGCAAGCCGCACGATCCCTTGCGCCAGTTTTAATTTCGTTGGAGTATGTCTATTCATTACTAGCACGCCAACCATAACGCCAATCATGACGCCAACCACAACATCAACCACAACACCAACAATCTCGCCCGCCAGACGCCGAGTATTTATTCTGATCACCATCGCGCTTCCATTTATTGCGCTGGCGGTTGTGGAAATTGCACTGCGACTGTTTGGCTTTGGCGGCTATCCGCCATTTATTCGCTCGGTGGGCACACTGCCCTTGGGCGAGCAATTGTGCATTGTTGAACCCGCGGCCAGCAAGCCTTATTTCTTTGCCAATCCAACGCGGCCTGGCTACGCGGAGCAAAGCAGTTTTATAATGCCCAAGCCCAAGGACACGCTGCGCATTTTTCTAATTGGCGAAAGCGCGTCCAAGGGATATCCGCAGCCGCGCAATTTGGCCATGAGTGAATTTCTGCAGACCATGCTGGGTGATGTTCTGCCGCAGAAACGCGTGGAGGTGATCAACCTTGGCACAACGGCCGTGGCCAGCTTTCCATTGGTGTATCAAGTGCAAGACGCACTGCGCTATCAGCCGGATTGGTTTGTGTTTTATGTTGGCAACAATGAATTTTTTGGCGCCTATGGAACAGCATCTATTAATGCGGCGGGAACAATGCCACTCTGGGCGTTGAAACTTATGCGTGCGGCGCGCGGCTTGGCGTTGGTGCAGGCCGTAGAGAGTGTTGTGCGCGCGGGCGCTGACGAAAACAGAACGTTGATGGAGCAAATGATTGGGCAAACTTTTATCGCGTGTGACTCGCCGTTGCGTCAGGCCGCCGCTCGAAACTTGCAGGCGAATTTGGGCGACATGTTGGACCAGGTGAAGGCGGCGGGCGTGGCGGCGTTGGTGTGCACCACCGCAAGCAACGAATCTGGTTTAGCGCCGCTGGGTCAAGACGATGTGTCCAATCTTTCTGGAGCGTCGCAAGAAGAATTCAATGAACTGCTTCGCCAAGCCGCCGCATGCTCAAGCGCGCAATCGGCGCAAGCCGTGGAATTGCTTGGCAAAGCCGCGCTTCTTGCGCCACGCAGCGCGTTGACGCAATTCATGTTGGCCAACGCGCAAGCCAACGCCGGTGATCTTGTGGCGGCGCGCAAGGCTTTTTTGTTGGCGCGTGATTTGGACACCATGCCGTGGCGGCCCATCTCCGTAACGGAGCAGGCCATCCGTGACACGGCCGCGGCGCACGGTGTATTGCTGTGTGATATTGCGTTTAAGTTTCGCAACATGAGCGCGCGTGGCGCAACAGATTGGGAATTACTTGATGACCACGTTCATCCATCGTTGCAGGGACAAGTACAAGCCGCGCGCGCCATGGCGCAAGATGTTGCGCTGGCTATCGCCCACACGAATGGGTTGGCAAATACACCAGCAAATGCAACTACAAACGCACCAGTAAACGCAACTACAAACGCAACGGCTCCCACGCCAATCCCTGCGCAGCCTGGCGCCTCCATCACATCTCTGAATGATCCTTTCAATTGGAACTCATACGCGCAGCGCCTTGGCAGTAATCCATTTGACACCTACCGGGTTAATCACACGCTGCGCACCTTGTTTGGCATTGGCTTTATGAAAAATAATAATAAGCAAGCCTTTGATCGATATGAAAGCGCGTGCAAAAACTTCGAGTCCACATTGTCGCCCAGCATGCTGGAAGCGGCGCGCGAATGGCAAACGAGCAAGCCCCATGCGGGCGGAATGCGGCCATTGACTGGCATGGAAGCGCGGGTACTGTTGCGCGAAAACAAAACTGCACAAGCTCTTGCGCTGTATCAAATTGCGCAGTCGCAAGTTCCCAATTACACATCATGGAAGTTGGAATACATTTATTTCACCCTGGCATGCCAAGAACGCTTGGCGCAGCAGCAATTTAAGGATGCCGCCGCGCTTGCAAATACGCAGGGCACTTCGACCGCCGCCCCGCCCGCAAACTTTCTTTCGCAATTGCAAATGCAACAAGCCGCCGATGGCATTGCCGAGGGAAACTTCTTATTGAAGCAAGGTTTTTCTGAATCCGGTTTAACCGAGCGCTATGTTGGACGCCTGCACCAACTGCGCGGAGAGTGGTCGCAGGCTATTTCGTTTTTGCTTGCGGCGCGCCTACGCATGACCGCCGAGGACTTGGTGGCCTGCGATCAAGCATTATTTATGTCGTATGTTCAAACCGGCAACACCGCCGCCGCATTGCAACTAGCCAATGAAGGCATAGAAAAAAGTGGTCGATTTGCGCCCATATATCAACAATTACGCGTCCAACTTGGTCAACGCTAATCGCCATTTTTCAGCGCGCTTAGCGCAGCAATACAGTCCTAGCTCGAGCCATTGTCCAAACTTTCGAATTATTGCAAGCAGTATTTTCTTTGTACTATCATTTTATGTTGTATTTGAGGCTATTTCTTATTGGTGCAAAGCGCTTGCGCACACGAGCCCTCAACATGTCGCCATTCTTGCAGAGCGTTGTGATGACAACGGCGTGCCTCGCTCTTATGTGTATGAATGGCTGCGCTGGTGGCAACAAGAAAAAAGCCCAAAACCTTTCCGACCGGGCGGGGATAGTGACTGGAAGTGGCGGCGGTTTAAAGGATGTCACAATCACCTTGCAGCAACTCGATGCCATTTCAAACGCATTCGCAGATCGTTACTACACACTCATGTTGGCAGCAAGCGAGCGCGTGATGCGCGACAAT
>SYAC01000029.1 GCA_005787685.1 Planctomycetia bacterium | reverse complement strand
TGGCGCAACAGTTGGCGCAACAGTTGGCTCCACGACTGGAGTTATGTTGGCCTGCAATGGAAATTCACCGCGAAAAATTCGATCGCCCGTACCGCGCGCGGTGATGGCATTGACAAAGGCGTTGTATTCCTCGCTGAAGGTGGCGAAATCGGGATTGAAATATTCCAAAATCACGGCGTTGCCCGTTCGTAATTGCACGGCGCGCTCGCGCCCCCTCTTGCCAATAATGGCCTTGCTGGCGGCCAAGCGTCCGGCGAGTTTGCCCGTGACGGCGTCTTGAATCAACTGCGCAAATGAATCGCGGTACTTGCCGTTCTCGCCATCGCGCAAAAATTGCACCAGCGCCCACACCTGCGCGTAATAGGTCAAGAGGGAATTTTTCCCGTCGCTTAAAAATTCCTGTGGCGTTCCGTTTAACAATTCGCCCAGTGTGCTTAACTCCTCGCTGCGAACCGCTTCCCGCAACTCGGACCAACGCTCAAAGTTTCGCCAGGGACGAAATGCGCTCGGACCGCCATCGCGCGACAAACGCGTGCCTTCCATGTAGCAGGCAATGCCCTCCTCTAACCATGTGGGCAGCGGATGTTTTAGTGATTGCTGGCTGAATTGATGCCAGCCTTCGTGCGCCGCGATGGTCTGCGTGTCGAAACGCCCAATGTCATAGAGCACGCTTATGGAATCCGTGGTGTACCCACCCTTGCCGAGACCAATATAAATATCCGCGTCGCGACCTAATTTCTTGCGCGTCCATTTTTCCCAAAGAGATCGCTCGCCAAACACATACATTTCCAGCGAATTATTCGGTGGTGCAATGGGTCCCAACGCGTTGGCATAAGCCACAAAACAAGTCTCCATGAAATCAGGCAAGCGATCGCGAAAGGCTGGATCGCGCAGCGAGAGCCTTAAAATATAATGCGGCGTTCGCACCACAACTCCATTGTCGCCGCCCTCAGGCCACGATGCCTCGACGGTATTTTTAGAAATGGAATCGGAGATCGCTGTTGGATGAACCTCGCCACCGGGCGATGTGGCGCGCAAGGCGGTGGGTGTTGCTCCGTTTGGCGCGCTCGAACAACCCAAGACGCACAGGAAAATCACGGTCACTAAACTAGCGTGGTTTATATTCATGCAGGATTTCAACAATCACACTTTATACGAACAATCTTAATTGAGCGCAAAAAAATTAACCCAGTTCGCGCAGGGAACGCTCCACCGCGGCAAGTTCCGTCTGTGCATCGCGCAACATGTTCTGGGTGTCTTGCACCACTTGGGCTGGCGCCTTGGCCATGTAGCCGGGGTTGGACAATTTGCCTTGGTAGCCGCTTACGGCGCGTTGGCGCTCGGCCAGCAACTTGGTTAAACGCGCGCGTTCGGCGCCAAGATCCAGCGCGTCCACCAGCCCATCCAACCAGCACTCATCGCCTTCAAATGTCATGGCCGCGGCGGTGGCCGAGCGCGCGTGCGTGATGGGTAGAACTTCATCCAAACCGCAAAGGGTTTGCACAACGCCACCTGCCAGGCCAATCACCTGCGCCGCCTTGGCGCTGGCCAACAACTTCACGCGCTTCTTTGGATTCACTTGCCGCTCCCCGCGCATGTTTCGAATGGCTTCAACCAAACTTTGCGCGCGCGCAAAATCAGCCTCTGCTTTGGCGTCGATCAAACTTGGGTGCGCCACCGGCCAGCTCGATGTGGCCAGCAGGTCGCTGGACTTCATGTCAAGACCACGCACGGAGCACGCCGCGTGCTTGTTGACCGCGCTCCAAAGCACCTCCGTCACATGCGGCATGCCTGGATGGAACAAGCGCACAATGGCGCTCAGCGAACACGCCATCACGCATTGTTGCGCGGGATCATTCTTGGCCGTGGGCTTGGCGGCCTCCAAGAACCAATCGCAAAAGTCGCGCCACAGTAAGTCGTAGCCAGCGCCAGCGAAATCGCTGAACCGATATTCCGCAAGTGCGCGATCAGCGCGCGCCAACACTCCAGCCACGCGCGACAACATCCAACGATCAAGAAGCGGACGCGTGGCGGGATCAACTTCAAGCGCTGGATTTGGGGTGTTCAGCAGCGCAAAGCGCGAGGCGTTCCAAAGTTTGGTGGCCACATTGCGGCCAATGTCAAAGCGGCTTGAGGTGTTGCGCGCCAAGGGCTGCGCGGCACTCGGCGTGGCCAATCCACTGGCGGCGCCGTAGGTTGAAACCATTGTTTTAGTTGACGATTTGGGACTTTTCTGCGTCGGTGCCGCCACCATGTGCCCGCTTGGCGCGCGCATGAATTCGGGTTCAAAAGTTTCGCCACTTTCAGGATCGATCATGTCGATCTGCACGCGCACATCCTGCGTGTCGGTGGTCAAGTCAAGCAGCGTGTAGCGCAACGCATCGGCGCCGTGGCTGTGAATCACATCTCGTGGATCAAGCCCGTTGCCCAGGCTCTTGCTCATACGCTGACCAAATCCATCTTGAATGACCGGATGAATATAAACATGCTTGAACGGAACTTTTCCGCCCAGAAAATATCGGTTGAACATGGTCATACGACTCACCCACAATGTGATAATGTCGCGCGCCGTGCTGAGCACGCTGCTGGGGTTGTAACGCTCCAGCATGCCCTGCATGTCTGGATATTTTTCTGGATGCGGCCAACCCAACGTGCCCATAGGCCACAGCGCGGAGCTGAACCATGTGTCAAGAACATCCTCATCCTGCGCAAATCCTGCGGCCAACAATTGCGCCACGACATGATCAAGCTCCAACGGCAAGCACACCGATTCCTCAACGCTGCCATCATCGCGCTTGCGCATGCGGTGCGCCGCGCCCATTGCGGACCACTTGGACTGCACTGCCACCATTTGCGCGTCGCGCAACGCGCTGGATTGTGCAAGCGCCTCATCGCGGGCGTCGCGGGTCCACACGGGAATGCGGTGGCCCCACCACAATTGCCGGCTGATGCACCAATCGCGCAGCGACTCGTGCCACTGCTGAAATGTCTTGGCGTAGCGCGGCGGAAAGAAACGAATTTCACCGTCACCCAGCGCCTTGCCCGCGGGGGAAGCCCCATCAAATTGGTCGGGTGACATGGCCTTAAGCGCCGCGCCGCGCAAACGTTGGTCGGTCACGCGCACAAACCACTGATCACTGAGCCAGGGTTCAATGGCCACGCCACTTCGATCGCTGTGCCCCACGGCGTGTTTCCACGGACGTTCATTTTCAAGAAGACCGTTGACCTTGAACCAATTCACAATCGCCTTGCGCGCGTCTTCGCGTGACATACCGACGAACGCCTTCGCTTCGGGGGACACATCGTGCCAACCATGGCGGTCGGAGATGGCGCCGTCGGGACCAAGCACATTGATCAATGCAAGATTGTGGCGACGACCAATGTCAAAATCATTGGGGTCATGTGCGGGAGTGACTTTCAGGAAACCGGTGGCGACCTCGGCCTTGGCGTCGCTGGCGTCGCCGCCCATTGCAAGCGGCATGACAACATAGTCATCCTCCACGATTGGAATTTCGCGGCCAACAATGGGCAAGCGGACTTTCTTTCCACGCAAACGTGCCGCGCGCGGATCTTTTGGATTCATGGCTACGGCCGTATCGCCCAGCATGGTTTCGGGACGCGTGGTGGCGACGGTGATGGTGCCCGAACCATCGGACAGCGGATAGTTCAAGTACCACATCTTGCCGTCCACATCGCGCATCACCACTTCGTCGTCGGCAATGGCCGTCTTGGTTTTTGGATCCCAATTCACAAGGCGGCGACCGCGCTCGATCAAGCCATCTTGGAACAGTCGGAAAAAACCCTCGCGCACGGCGGCGGCGCACACGGGATCCATGGTGAAGCGCGTGCGGTCAAAGTCGCACGAGCAACCCATGGCGACCAGTTGCTCCAGAATCACGCGCTCATATTCATCTTTCCACGCCTGCACTTGCGCCACAAATTCATCGCGCGTGAAATCGCTGCGCTTTTTACCTTGCAACGCCAAGCGCCGCTCAACCACCGTTTGCGTGGCAATGCCGGCGTGATCCGTTCCCGGCATCCACAACACATCCCGCCCGCACATGCGCGCGTGGCGGGCAAGGGTGTCTTGCAATGTGTTGTTGAGCGCGTGTCCCAAGTGCAATGCCGCCGTGACATTGGGTGGCGGAATAAACATGGTGAATGGCTGGGCTTTGGACTGTGGATTGGCTTGAAAACAACCCGCCTCGCGCCAGCGTGCCGCCATGACATGTTCATGCTCGCTTGGTCGGTACGATTTCGGCAAGCCGCTGGCATCCAACTCCGCGCCAGGGCTTGCGTTCACCGCGTTCACTTCTGGCTTGGGTTCTGACTTCTGAGTGTGCGACATGTCCAAACAATACTACAGACCATACGCTCTTGAATGCCTGCTCTTGGCGGCGATTTCTTTGGCGTCATCGTGCAAAGATCAAACGGCATCACCAACGCTTTCGGCGTCGCAAGTTCAGGCAAGCGTGCAAGCCATGGATAAATTGATCGATGCCGGCGAATTTGAAAACGCGCTGCGTGTGGCGCGTGAACTGGCGGCCAAAGCCCCCGATGACGCCTTGGCCAGCGAGGCCTTGGCCCGAGCGTTGCTGCGCCAGTGCGACACGAATCCAAGCGCTTCATGCCGAGTTGAAACCGCAGCCGCATACGCCAAGGCGGCGGCGCAGCGGCCAACCAGTTCCGGTCTTGCATCCGCGGCGGGCATCGCCGCATTTTCGGCTGGCCAAATTGATGAGTCCATCCGCTTCCACCAGAAAGCTGGAAAACTTGAACCAGGTAATCCACAGCATCTTTATATGGAAGCCATGATGTGGAATGTGTCCACGCAACCTACTTCTTCAATTGAACTGTTTGAACGGGCGCTCAAACTTGATCCAAACTCCGCGGACATTGAAATGGGTTGGGCCGAGGCGCTTGCACAAGTTGGCGACCCGCCGCGCACGCTGGAGCACATGCAGCGCGCGCGTACGCTGGCGCCGCAGAATCCCGCCATACGATTTCGTGGCGCCAAAATATTGCGCGATCTGGGCAAGCCCTTGGAAGCCGCCGAACTGTTGCTTGGCGGCGTCTCCATTGGCAGCGCCAATGAAGCCACATGCCAACTATGCGCGCAATGCCTGAGCGACGCGGGTCAACATGAGCAAAGCGCTCAAGTGTGGGAGCGGATTGCGGCCATGACCCTGATGCAGCCGCAGCCATTGCTTGAGGCCGCGCGAAGTTGGTCGCGCGCGGGACATCAAGAAACCGCGCTCCTTTTTCTTGAAAAAGCGCGGCAGGCAAACGCGTCGCAGGCCTACTTTGAATTGGCGCAAAGTGAAATTATGGCGCGTCAACCGCAACAACCGCAACAACCGCAACAACCGCAACAACCGTAAGCAACGCAATATCAGTCCTGCGTTGGTCCAAGTGAACGACCACCATCCAACACAATGGCGCTTCCCGTCATGAAGGGCGCCTCCAATGTCAGAAAACGAACCAACACGGCGGCGTCGCGGGGCGTTCCCACGCGTCCCAGTGGAACGCGCCGCACATAGGCCGCAAGTTCATCTGCGCCCATGGACTGCGGCCATGCGATCACGCCAGCAACAATGACATTCACTCGGATATGCGGAGCCAATTCAACAGCCAACTGGCGAAAGGATTGGTGCAGCGAGGATTTACTTGCCAAATAATGTGAGAACTCTGGCATGGGGCGAAAGTCAACATGAATGTCGCCAAACGCCATGACCGAGGCGCCGCCCAACAGCGTTGAGCGCCGCAGCGCCGGGGACAACGCGCGCGCCAACGCCATTGGAGTGTTGGCGTTGGCGCGCATCAATCGAGCGGCTTGCGCGTCGGCTTCATGCTGCGGAGCATCTTTTTCCCACATCGCGGCCGACACAATCAGTGCGTCAAGTTTGTCCAGTGACAGCGAGCGCGCGGCCAGCAATGTGGCGTCCATGTCGGCAAGATCCATGCGCAACAGCGTGGCTGCGGCGCCAAGCTCTGTTGCCATTGCGCAAGTTTCCTGCGCACCAATTTGGTCGCTGTGAAATGTCAAGACTAAATCGAAGCCCGTGCGCGCGAATTCCAATGCGATCTCGCGCCCGACCCGCCGCGACGCGCCCACCACCATGGCCAAAGGTCTCATGAACTGCCATCCATTCGCTTGGCCGATTCACTCCAAGCATCAACAAGCTTGGTGGGAACGCGCGTGTCGGCTTTCATATTCTTCACGCGCCTTCGCAGCGCACATTGCACCAAGAGAAACACTGCGGCAGCCAATACCGCGCACAGCGCCACCACCGTAGCCATGCGAAGGATGGCCGAAAGTTCAAACTGACCTGCTGCGGATTCAACCATGGTCGCTACAGGATACGAGCCACAATTGAATTGCGAATCTCGTAGAATGAAAAAGTGTTCGCACGCAACCGATTGATCAATTGCATTGTCACGTATGCAAAACTAATTTGGCATCGAAGGCGCGGAATTTCCATAGCGTCCCTGTGTGTGATCGTTGCGATGTGGTGCCTACTGCGCTTCTCGCCGGCGCTGAATTATGGCATTGCCGCCATTGTGAATTTTCAAAGCGGAGCGCAGACCGATGTTGTCAACGCGCGTTGGAATGGCTGGGGTAATCTCACTGTGGAATCAATGGTGCTGCTGGCACCCAATTGGCCGGGCGCATCCCAAGAACTTGTTCGAGTGAATGGGATTTCTGTTGAATTTGAACCATGGCAATTGCTGCTTGGTGAAATTCTGGTACGGGACATCCATGTCGATTCGGCGGCGGTCAATATCGCCGAACGCTCCAATGCCCACGGTATTTTCAATCTCTCGGCGCTCAAGCCCCGCGCTGGTTCGGGCAGCTCGCCTATTTCTATTCGACAAGCCAGATTAGACCGCCTGCAAATTGCTTCGCTGACGGTGGACGCCAAGAACAATGTCAATGTGGAGGGACAACACATCTTTCAAGGGGATATGAAGCCCAATCAGAATTCGCCGACGGATTTCAAATTTGAACTTCGTGAAGTGACCAACACAAGTTCTCCATTGAATCAGCGAGCGAGCAATCTGGAGCTGGTTGGAAATTGGAATCAGATCACATTTGAATATGTCATGACAGTCACTGGGCTTTCCTTTGACCAATCACTGCTGCCCTTGCTGCCCAAATCCTTGCAGCCAGCGTGGAGAGATATCAATTTGACTGGCTCAATTGAAGTGATCACGGTGAGTGGCAGCCCTGCCCGGCCCGTGAACGAGGCGACTTTGAAACTGCAAAATGTACAGGCCAATATTCCATTTCCAGGATATCAAACCGAATGGGTTCGATATGAGCCAAAAAAACTTCCCCCGCTGCCCGACAATATAAAAAATGCGAGCGATTTGAAGGATCCACCGCGGCTTCAGACTGGGTTTCCAAGAATGCAAGTACAAAGTGGAACAGTTCGATTCACACAAAATATGTTGAAGTTTGAAAATTTCATTGGTCAGCTCGCCAGCACAAAGCCGCGCAGTTTGCCGGTGCCCATTCAACTCAGTCTTGACATCACGCTGCCCTCGCAGGATCAACCCACTTCGCTTGAGGATACGCCCGCGTGGTTTGAAGACGCCTTTGAACGCAGTGGCGTGGAGGCCACCATACAAATTCATCACTTTGCGTTCACCAAAGAGAATGAGAAGGACTTCGATGGCGTCGAATTGCCCAAGTCAGCGGTGCAAGTGCTTGGCAACTTGCTGGCCACATCGTGGGATATTGATCTGAATGTGAACATTTCACGAGCCATGGTGAAAAATAAAACCACGGGCTCCGCAGCCATGTCCAATTTGACCCACAAAGGAAAGTTAGACATTCGCTCCGCGTCAGGCGGATATTTTCTTTTTCCATACTTGCTCAGTGATGTGACAGCCAGCATTCTATTGGATAACAACGCGGTGAAGATTGAGTGGCTCAAAGGCAAAGGGAGTGAAGGCAAGCTTGTGGAAATTTCTGGCACGGTGACCGAGCCTGGCGACGACGCCGGCGTTGATTTACAAATTACCGCCGCTGATTTACCGATTGATGAAGCCCTAAAAAAATCATTTTTGTTTGGTCCCAAAAAAGTATTCGAACTTCTCTACGACCATCAAGCCCAAACGAATCTCATCGCTGCGGGGTTGTTGAAGCCCAATGAATTTCCATTTCAAGGGCGCTGCACGGTTCATTTGCGGGTGGAACGCGCCGTCAAAGGTGGAGCCAATGTCAAGACCACAGGCGACGTTAGTTTGCGCGAAGCGAATGTGATTTGCTCGCGCTTTCCCTATCCAGTGCATGTGACTGCGGGGAGCATTATTCTGGAGGACACAGTCGTGCGCCTGCCAGAGGAGAAATGGAAACTCACCACGTCATCCAACGCCACCGTCACGATTGGCGGATCTATTGACATCCCGCGCGACGGCGAGGACCGGAAAGTTTTTCCAGATTTGACCATCACCCTTGAACACGACAGCGTGAACGAATTATTACTCGCAGCAATTCCATTTGAAACCAAGAACGCGCCCGCAGTCCCGGGGTGGCCCGGGTCAGCGCTATCGCCCGCCGCGCGCATGCTCAAGCAAATCAATCTACAAGGCGAACTGAATGCTCATGGAAAAATCGGCGCGCTTGCCGATGAAACCACCACATGGGATTTCAATTTGGCGTTGGACAATGGAACTATCACGCCGCGCAACAAGACGGAGAACGGTTCCTCCGACGCCGATCAAATTTTGCCCAGCGGGTTTAACCTCACGAAAGTCGCCGCGCGCGTGAATGTCACCGATGATTTCACCTCGCTTTCTTCGCTGACAGGATTGATTGGCGATGGACAGGTGAAGGCGCGTGGCTTTGCCAAATTGGACTCTAGTAAACGATGGTTTGAAGCCACCGCCAACAATGTGCCAATTGATCGCTGGGTTTTTGGCTTTCTTCCCGCGGACACCCGCGATGAATCCATCATGACTTGGGGCGGCTGCAACCCCACGGGCACGATCAGCGTGGATGTTCATTTGCAGGACGGTCGAGGGCTACCTGCCGAGCGCCGGGTCATGGTTGATCCAACCAATGTGCAATTCGACCTTGATCCAGGCATGGCAAATATTCAGATTCCCTGCGGCTACTTCGAATTGATCGATGATTCTTTACATGTGCATCACATGCGCCTGGAATTCCTAGACATGGAGGCGCACATTGGATATCTAGAGGCCAATGGCTCCGTGGACTACGGACTGAATAATAAATCCAATGACGATGCGATCACCATGGACGCCCACTTTCACTTTATCGATTCAGTGTTCTTTGAAGTGTTGCCCAGCTCATTGCGGGAAAGTCTGCGCCAACTTGCATTTCAAAGCAACGACACGTTTGAGATCACCAACTCCAAATTCACCATACCTATAACCACTGGCAAGGCGTCTTTTTCTGGCGACATTCTGCTTTGCGACGCGCAACTGCAATGCGGTCCTTGGCTGGATCACATCAACGGGCTTGTGAAATTGTCCAGCGATATTGGCGGTCCCATTTATGGAATGCGTTTGGATTTCAAGGACGCCAGTTTGTCCATTCACAATCGCAACATCACGCAAATTGAAGGCACGCTTTACTCAGACTCCACCAACGGGAATTTCACCATCGACACATTGAAGGGCTATTTGTACGGTGGGCGCATTTGCATGGACGCACGCGTGCTTGGTCAGCACAAGCGACCATGGAACATGAATCTTGGCGTGGTTGGCACCGACCTGTCCCAAGTTCTCAAAGGCGGCGTTGCCCTCGAAGCGCCAAACACACTCGATGGCAATATCGCTGGCATGCTCACTCTTGGAGGCGAAATGGACGGGGATCAGGAGCGCGAGGGTCGCGGAATGATCCATGGTTCCAACGCCAAATTGGGCGATTTGCCGTTGGCGCTGCGCCTGCTTCAAGTCATGCAATTCATGCCGCCACTCTCTCAGACTTTGGACGACGCAAAAATAGATTTCTATCTTCGTGACAAGACAATTCGCTTTGAGAAGTTCGATCTCAGTTGCCCTACACTACAACTCCTAGGATCAGGGTCGGTTGACATTGATACTGGGACAATCAGCATGCGATTTAAGAACCGTGGAATTATTCCAATTGCCAGCGACATATTTGGCGCGGCAACTGATCTTTTATTGGCTGTCGATGTGAAGGGTTTGATCACGGATCCAAACATTACCGTCAGCCCTCTTCCTATTTTAGGAGCGGATCCATCGCGTGATCACATGCAAGCAACTTCAACAACACCAACAGCAACACCATGAGTGAAACACCCGAACTTGACAATGCCATCCGCACCCGACTCGCCGAGATTGTCACGCAGGCCTCGGCCGCTCACGCCGGCCATGAGGGAGAAGCTGGCGCTCGCAGGCGACGCCATGTGGAGGAACTGTTGGCCACGGGATTAAAATTATTGTCCGATGGTTGCGATGTCGCGCAAATTAAATTGATCGAGAACGCGGTCAAGGAAATCCGCCGCTCCTACCGCGTGTTCAACCGCTTTCGTGGCGTGCAAAAGGTGAGCATTTTTGGCAGCGCGCGCACGCCAGAGGACCACCCCGACTACATTGCGGCGCGCTCCTTTGGACAATCCATGGCGGCGGAGCATTGGATGGCAATCACAGGTGCCGGCGACGGAATTATGAAGGCTGGCCACGAGGGCCCAAGCCGCGAATCTAGTTTTGGATTGTCCATTCGCCTCCCTTTTGAGACCAACGCCAACGACATTATCGCCGGCGACGACAAGTTGATCTCTTTCAAATACTTTTTTACGCGCAAACTTATGTTTGTCAGTCACTCCGACGCCGTTGCGGTTTTCCCTGGCGGCTTTGGAACCATGGATGAAATTTTTGAAGTGCTCACGCTGATTCAAACTGGCAAGAGCCCCATTGTCCCCATCGTGCTAGTGGAGGGCGCTGATATCAATGGCAAACCGCGTGGCTATTGGCGCCAATGGGAATACGGCGTTGTGGAAAATCTGCTCGCGCAAGGCTGGATCAGCGCCGAAGATCCCGGACTGTATGAATTTGCCTCAAGCCCCGCCGACGCGGTGGCGCGCATACTTCGTTTTTATCATCGCTACCACAGCAGCCGCTATGTGGGTGATCAACTTGTCATCCGCCTCAAGCGCAAACTATTGCCTGATCAAGTCACGCAATTGGACACGGAGTTTCGTCCATTGATCAAGAGTGGTCACATCACGCAAACCGCGGCTTTAGAAGCCGAAAATGAACACCACCATTTGCCACGCCTGCAATTCCATTATTCCAAACGAGCGTTCGGTTTATTGCGGCGTCTCATTGACCGCATCAATCATTTCCCAGAAGACAGTTCCATTTCACCATGATGCCACCTTTGCGCCGCGCTCCATACATGTTGCTGCTGGGCGCGACACTGTCGCTTGCGCATTGTGCCAGCGACACGACCACGGACACCCCGCGCTCTGCGCGGCAAGCAATGGATGGCCTAGAAGTGATTCGCTGGACAACCACGCGGGACACATCAACATTGGAAGGTCTTGTGGTTGGATTTCAAAAGCGCCCCGTGATGAGCTCCCTGGCCACGGAACGATTGTTGCAAGAGGGATTCCTTGTGTCGATTGTGGACCAAGCCGATATGTCCGTGCTGCGGGAAAAACTTGGATCGAGTTCAATGGAAATTCGAACCATGTATGGAATAGTTCCAAGTTGGCGCCAAGTCTTCAAGAGAACCATGACCACGGGGCAAGTCATTTCCGTCAACGGACGCGGCCACGCGAGCTCCAATGAAATATTGCAACTCGCCGCGCGCGGTTGGTCTACACCCACGGAATCGGGCGGATGTTTTCAACTTGAAATCGCCGCGTCCATTGTCCCCATGACCAATGAGCAAGACGCTTCACTCGCGCGCGCCGATCGCCCACAAGGAACTTCAATTCACAATACTGGAATAGAAACTTGTTTACAAGCAAATGAGGTGTTCATTGTGCTCAGCGCCAATCAAGGCCCATTGAAAAGTGGCCGTGGCCCTGGCTCCGAATTACCCTTGCCCCCCACAGTTGGTCACTTTCTACTCGGAGAATCAGCCGATCTATCGGGGCAGGAAACTCCCCTAAAAGGCGTTACTCTTTTGGCGTTCGTACCCCACATGTCCGCTTCAATCCAACCAACCAAAAAACCAGCGCTTGATCCAGCCGCCTACGCAAAGCCGCTGGTGAATCCCTGATCGATTCAAATTGATCCATGCTTGAAATACCCTCCAAAATCAAACGCAAAAAAACGCGCCGCAAATTTCGCGACACGCGCGTGGCGCGCGGCATCAAGGTGTTGCCCACGCTCTTGACGCTTGGAAATTTGTTGTGCGGTTTTGCGGCTATCCACTACGCCGCCAAGTCTGTGGAGGCCAGCCAGTTCTTTGGCTGGAGCACGCTCACGGTCGCGGGCATATTAATTTTCTTTGGCATGTTCTTCGACGCGTTGGATGGCGGCGTGGCCAGATTGACGCGCAGCACCAGCGACCTGGGCGCGCAGTTGGATTCGCTCTGCGACATGGTCACCTTTGGCGTGGCCCCCGCCTTCATGATGTTGCGCTTGGTCAGTCATTACTACGGCGCCGAACATGGAACAAATATTCTTGGTCCAGACGCCGACAGTTTTTACGCCAAAGCCACATGGACCATCGCCGCCGTGTACATCTGCTGCACGGCGTTGCGCTTGGCGCGCTTTAATTCAGAAACTGTTGAGGATGATGTCACCGCGCACATGTGGTTCCGCGGCCTGCCTTCGCCGGGAGCCGCGGGTTGCGTTGCAAGTTTCATTTTGTTGCACCAACATTTGTTGGTCAAGCGCTATGGCGGCATCTTGCCTCCGCGCATCGAAGCGACCTCCAGTTTGGTTATTCCCGCCATCACGCTGCTGTGCGCCTTGGCCATGGTCAGCACCATCCGCTATCCGCACATCATCAACCGCGGTCTGCGTGGGCGCAAACCATTCTCCGTGCTGGTGCAAATTGTCATTCCAATCATCATGGCTATCTGGTGGATGCATGTGGCGCTGGCAATTTGCTTCACCACCTACACCGTGTATGGACCTATTGCGGCCTTGACCAAAAAACTGCGCCGATCAAATACGCTTGACCAAGCCGCGCCGGAATCAACAACCGCGCCCTGAATGACAGCCCTAGAATTCATCCATGACAAGCGCGCTTTCAACAGTTCCCGACGCACTTGGACGCTTCGGACCATACGGTGGCCGATATGTTCCAGAGACTTTGGTGCCGGCGCTGGAGCAACTGGAACTTGCCTATTTCAAGGCGCGCGCCGATCCAACATTCACCGCGCAATTAAATGAACTGTTACGCGACTTTGTGGGGCGTGAAACTCCATTCGCACTGGCGCCGCGGCTGACCAAACGCGCTGGAGGCGCGCAAGTGTGGCTCAAGCGGGAGGACCTTGCGCACACTGGCGCGCACAAGATCAACAACCCCATGGGCCAGGTGCTGCTGGCGCTTCGCATGGGTCGCACGCGCATCATTGCCGAAACTGGAGCGGGTCAACATGGCGTAGCCACGGCCACGGCGTGCGCTCGCCTTGGCTTGCAGTGCGAGGTCTACATGGGCGCGGAAGATATTCGCCGCCAAGCGTTGAATGTTTTCCGCATGCGTCTGCTTGGCGCCACGGTGCATGCGGTGGAAACCGGCAGCCGCACCCTCAAGGACGCGACCAACGAAGCCATGCGCGATTGGATGGGCAGCGTGGGCAACACGCACTACATCATTGGCAGCGTGGTTGGCCCGCATCCATTTCCCATGATGGTGCGCGACTTTCAAAGCGTGATGGGACGCGAGTGCCGCGAGCAATGTTTGGCCGCCACGGGCCGTCTTCCAAACGCGGTGATCGCGTGCGTGGGTGGCGGCAGCAATGCGGCGGGCATTTTCTTTCCATTTGTTCAAGACGCCTCCGTGCGTTTGATTGGAGTTGAAGCGGGCGGCCGTGGCGTCAGTGCTGGCGATCACGCGGCGCCGCTCGCGCATGGCAGTCCTGGCGTGCTGCATGGATCGCTTTCGTATGTCTTGCAAGACGCGGCTGGTCAAACCGCCGATGTGCATTCATGCAGTGCTGGTTTGGATTACCCCGGTGTTGGTCCCGAGCACAGTTGGTGGAAAGATTCAGGGCGCGTGCGCTATGTCAGCGCCACCGACAATCAAGCGCTGGACGCGTTCCGCATTCTTTCGCAGGAAGAGGGAATTATTCCCGCTCTTGAAACCGCCCACGCGGTGCATGCCGCCATAGAGCACGCGCGCGCTTGCCCCGCCCACGAGATTGTGGTGATCAATGTTTCAGGCCGCGGCGACAAAGATGTGACCGAGGCCATTCGCTTGCTTGAATTGCGCGGCGATTCACTGAGCACCAAGATGCCTTGATGCGCTTTGCGAGGCGATGCGCTTTGCGAGGCGATGCGCTTTGTAAAACGCATTGATGCGGATTTATTGCGACAGCTTCATTGCGGTGCTTTCAAGCCACCTCCCAATTACTTGACAACTTCCTTGGCGGCGGGCACATCCGCATTGGTCTTTGGCTTGGCGGTCTTGGCCGTCTCCACTGTGAAGTCCAGCGCTATGGGGCAATGATCGCTGGCGTAGCCCGCGGGCGGCTTGTCTTTTTTGTAGTCGTAATTCGATCCAGGCATTAATGTTCCAAGCACAAAGAAGGACTTTGGCACCGCCAATTTCACCAGCGCCGGCGAAAGCATTATGTAGTCAATGCAGCGATTGGTGATGTGTGTGAGATACAAATTCTTGGCGGCTTTTTTATCCGCGGCATTCTTTGCGTCATCATCTTTTGAGGGGGCGTCAGCCTTGTCCAGTGAATCATCCGCCGATTCATCCGCCTGCGCAGTATCGCCCGAATTCGTGGAGTCTTGCGCCGCGGATTTTTTGGTCTTGGCGGCTTCGGGTCGAAACTCGTACGCGCTGACTAGGCCCGCGAATTTTTTGTCGCGGTACAACTTCGCCGCCTTCTCATTGGGAGTGGCGTTGAAATCACCCACCACCGCTACCAATGCGTTGGCGTTTTGTTGCAAATCCGCCCGCACCAATTCATTCATGCGCAGCGCCTCCAACTCGCGGTGATGCACCGTGGCTTTGCCACCCGCTTTGTGGTGAAGCACATACACGATCAATGTTGTGTGATCGGGCAACCCAATCGACACCTTCAAGGGACTGCGTTGAAATTGCAAAGGCTCCTTCTCCTTGGGGTCCTCGCCCCATCCCTCCTTCTTGCGTTGGTCGGCATCCTTAGGAATGTATTTTTCCATGGGCGCCAAATCCTCACTGGTCCACACCTGCACATCCTTGATTGGAAAGCGACTCAGCAGCGATTGCTCCACACCGCGGTAATACCCAACTTCCTTGCTGGCCAGAAATTCGTAGCCCATGTCCTTGAGATAGGTGTCGCGAAACCAACGCAACGCGTCCTCGCCTTCCACCTCCTCAAGCGCCAGCACATCGGCGTCCAAATCATGAATGGCTTTGGCCAGGGATTTGCAGCGGTCCTCGCTGGTTTGCATGTTGATGTCGTCATATTCGCCCGACAAAGTGGGATCATCAACGCCGTCAAAGAAATTTTCAATGTTGTACGCGGCCAGGCGAATTGTGCCGGGCGCTTTCGTCGGTGCCTTTGCAATTCCAAAGATCAAACCCGCTTCGCGCTTGGGCTTGGCGGTTGCCTTGGGCGCCGCCTTGGAATTGTCCTTGCTCTTGGCGGAGTCCTTTTGGGCTGCATCCTTTTGTGCGGGCGCGGATTGCGGCTGGGACGGCGGCGCAACTGGCGGGGCAACCGCCGCAACACACCAAATAGCCAAGGCGGCGCACACGGTCGACGGTTGTCGCACATAATTCATCCACACAGTGTACGAATGACACGCGCACTTTGGCTACCATCAATTCATGTCCCTTCGACGCGGCAGCCGCCGTTTGTATCGTGAGTATTTAGCCACCCTGCGTGAGCGTAAGAAGAAAGCCAAGCTGGAGCCCATGGCTATTTCATGGCATGGGTCCGAGCGCAGTTTGCGACGCAATCGAACATTTGGACAACTGTTCAAATTGTTTCTGGGTGAATTGCGTCCGCACCAAGCGTCCATGGTGTTCACGCTCATCACTGTTGCGCTAGGCGCTGGCCTAACGCTTTTTCCGCCGGCGGCAACCAAGCTTGCCATTGATAATGTCTTCATTGGATCGCCGCTGCCGCAATGGATCGCTGAACTTCTACCCGCCAATATCATCAACGACCGCGCGGCGCTGCTGGGGTGGATCGCCGTGGGCATATTGGCGGTCAGTTTTGTGGCGACCACCATCAGTATTTCCGGGCGCTGGCAAGCCACGCGCATCACCAAGCGATTGCAGGCGCACATTCGCCGCAAAACTTTTGAACACGCCGTGCGGTTACCCCTGAACCGGGTGTGGCAAATGAAATCAGGTGGCGTGGCGAGTTTGCTGCGTGAGGACGCTGGCGGAGTTGCCGAACTTGTGTTCAACATGTTGTACAACCCGTTTCGCGCCATTGTGCAACTGCTTGGCATTCTCATCATTTTGGCGATCACGGATTATCGCTTGCTGCTTGGCGCAACCATGTTGCTTCCGGTTGTGTGGCTGAGCCATTGGACTTGGATTGGACGCATTCGTCCGCTCTACCGCGACATTCGTCAACAGCGCACGGATGTTGACTCACACGCCACCGAAGCCTTTGGCGGAATGCGAGTGGTGCGGGCTTTCGCGCGCGAGCAAAGCGAGTCGTCGCGATTTCTGCGCGGCAGCCATTTGATGGCGCGTCAAGAAATTTTGACATGGTGGTGGAGCCGCGGAATTGAATTGGCGTGGGCGCTGCTCATTCCGACCGCGAGCGCGCTGCTGCTGTGGTTTGGGGGCAACCAGGTGATTTCTGGAACGCTCACTCCAGGCGATTTGGTGCTGTTTCTCACCTATTTGGCCATGTTACTTGGACCACTCGAAGCCCTGGCCAGCAGTGCAACCAACTTTCAAACCAATCTCGCCGGCTATGACCGCACGCTGGATGTGCTGAATGAAACCGCGGAGTTGCCCGACCGCCCCAACGCCCTGCGGCTTGACCGCTCGCACATGCTTGGCGCAATGCGCTTGGAAGATGTGCAATTTCGCTATCCCAAATCAAGCGTGTCCGTGATCAACGGTGTCACCTTTGATGTTCAACCAGGTGAAACTGTGGCGTTTGTTGGCGCAAGCGGCGCGGGTAAGACCACGCTGTGCAATCTCATCGCACGCTTTTTTGATCCCAGCGAGGGACGACTCTTGATCGACGGCATTGATTTGCGCGAATACCGCCTGCATGATTGGCGCAGTCTGCTTGGCATTGTGGAGCAGGATGTTTTTCTATTCGATGGAACCATTGCCGACAATATCTCCTACGGCCGCAAGCACGCCACGCAAAGTGACATTGAGCAAGCCGCTTTGTTGGCGTGCTGTCATGGATTCATCAGCGAAATGCCCAAGCAATATCTCACGCGTATTGGCGAGCGCGGCGTTCGTCTTTCGGGTGGCCAGCGCCAACGCCTTGCCATAGCGCGGGCGGTGCTTGCGGATCCACGCATATTGATTCTGGATGAGGCCACCAGCAACCTGGATGTTGAAAGTGAATTGTTCATCCAGGAGGGCTTGGTCAACCTGATGCGCAATCGAACTTCATTTGTCATCGCGCACCGACTTTCAACCATTCGCAACGCCCACAAGATTGTGGTGCTCAAGAACGGATTGGTGGCCGAGGTTGGCTCCCACGAGCAGTTGATGGCGCGCGGTGGTCCATATCACGACATGGTGGTGATTCAAACTTCGCGGCCAGAAACTAAGAATGACCCGACTGTTGCGCCATCTTCCACACCGTTTGTTGCCTCACGCGCCTGACACGCGCCCACGCCATGCGCGCCGGCCTGTTTTTGCCAGCCACCAACTGCGCCACTGAATCATGGTCATCAACAATATGGTCAGTGGATGCAACGCCACCCCAATCCATGGCTGATGAAATCGAATGGCAAGCATTGTGCGGGTCAAAATGCCCGCAAGCAACGCAGCGGCCAAGCAGGCGAACGCCAAGTTTGAAAGTTGCATTCCAAACAACCACGCCAGTAATAATGCGGCTGGAACAATATGCCCCAGGACATGCAGCGTTGTGAACACCATTAATGTAGCCATGGAGCCCAAGCCTTCAAAGGCGTTCTTCGCAAAACCTCTCCATGTGGCGGCGAAGCCGTTGTACATGCGCACGCTCACAAAATTCGTGGCATCGAATAAATCCGTGCGGCCACCCGCGGCGCGAATGGCGCGGGGTAATTGAATGCCATCGTGCATGCTGTTCTGAAAGGCGCGGTGCCCGCCGACGCGCAGCCACGCCTCGCGTTTCACCAATAAAAATTGTCCGCAGCCAGCGCCCAAACTTTTTCTGTTGTCCCTGCGCATCAGCGCCATTGGCAAATAGCCAACCAACATGAAGTGGATCAACGGCACCACCATGGCCTCACCCACAGATGCGCAGATTTGTCGAGGAAATGTGCTCACAAGATCGCTGCCCGAGTCCTGCGCACATTGCAAGCCAAGCGCCACGGCTTGTGGAGTAAAGCGCACGTCGGCGTCGGTGAACAGCAACCATGACGCGCTCGAAGCCTGCCCCATTTGCTGACAACCCCACTGCTTTCCATTCCAACCCGCCTCCATGGGAAGAGTTGCCACATTGCGGCAGCGTTGGTCACGCATGGACATATCGGCAATGATCGCCGGAGTGTCATCCGTGCTTTGATCGTCGTATACAAGCACCTCAACGGCGGCGTGCTGGCTCTCCAGAATGGATTGCACGCAGGCGCGGATGTTGGCGGCCTCGTTGCGCGCTGGCACGCACACCGAAACTTCCGCGTTGGCGGGCGCGCGCCGACCACGGAGCGTTGGCGTTCGAAACAAAACCAAATTCACGCAACTCATAGCCATGGGCAAGGCGGCGCAGCACAGGGAGCCAATGGCGATTGCTTCAAGCAGCATGTTCAATACTCAATTTCATGGGGCGTTCTGCTTAGCTGCGCGAATTGACATAAGCATGCCGATGTTTGGTATCTATGCCAGGAGATTTGCCACGAGCCCAAAGCCACAAGTCATAAACGGGATTGATTGTTGTGCGACCTTGCCCAAGGATCGATTCAAACAGTTGCGGGTCGCGCGATTGCACGGCCTGCGCCAGCAGGCGTTGATGCGATTCCATGACTTCGCCAAGTTGCCGCTGCCAACTTGCGGTGGAAGTTTGAAGGGGCGGCTCAATTTCCGCCACGCTGAAAAATATTTCGGGGCGTTGATCCTGCCAAAAGCCATACTCCACCGAGATGCGCCACACGCGCATGCCGGGGTTTCTTGCCAAAATGGACGCGGCTCCGGGTCGTGGTCGCACTTCATTGCGCACATCGACAAAGCGCCCTTGTGGCGTCAAAGAAATCAGGGGATTGGGCAATTCACGCAACCGAGTTTGCACATAGTCCGTCATCAGCTCAAGCGACTTTGCGCCATCAGGATTCATTCCAAAGAGTCCGCACTTGCGCATAAATTGAAATCGCTCCAACTGTGTTCGATCCATGGGCGAAATGTTGGTGCGATTCCTGAAATACAAATACCGCAGCGACATCATGAACATGGGGTCCCACCAACTGCAGTGATTCATAATCAACATGCTGGCATTTGGCTCGCGCGCGAGTTCATCAAACGCTGAAATATTTCCGCAGAGCGCCCGCACCGAGTGGAATTTTTTTTGGATCAAACGCTTGGCGTACCAACACACCATGTCGGCAAAGCGCGTGTTCCAAGCGTCATGCAGAATGGCGCCACTCACAGCGTCGAAACCATTTCTTTCCCTGAACGTGCCGCGGTGACCTGCAACGGATCGCCCGCGCTGACCACGCCCATGTCTTCGCACACGGCGCGCGCCGCGGTGACGCCGCTCATCAGCACCATGGGTACGCCGGGACCAGGATTGGTGCTGCCGCCGGTGACATAGAGATTGCGCAGCACACGACTGCGGTTGCGCGGCTTGAAACCACCATGCAAGCGCCCGTGGCTTGCCAAACCATAAATGGCGCCACCCTCCGCGTTGTACATGCGGTCGATGGCGGTCGGGGTGAGATTTTTTTCAACCACAATGTGACTCTCAATGTCGCCCATTCCGAAGCGCTTGAGTTTTTCCAAAATGACTGGTCGATAGCTCTCCAGCAATCCGCCTGGACCTTCCCACACTTGATGGGCGCGCTGATAGGGCGTGTGCACCAAAATATAAAGCGACTCACAACCCGCGGGCGCTTGCCGCGCGTCACTGCGGCTAGGCACGCACACATACAACGACGGATCGCGCGCAGGAATACCCGTGCGATAAATATCCTCGAACTCCTGGGTGGAGTCTTGGCTGAACATGAAGTTGTGGTGCAGTAAATGCTCGTACTGGCGATTCAACCCCAGATACAACACAACCCCGCTGCATGCGGGCGTATATTTTTTGGCGATGCGCCGCTGCTCGCGCGCGCCGCCAACGGACGAAACGAGATCACGGTAGGTGCGCTGCACATCGCAATTGCTCACCACCACATCGGCAAATAATTCGCGGCCATCTTCCAGCGCCACGCCCGTGGCGCGTCCACCCTGCTCAATTATTTTTGTCACACCCACTCCATTGAGAAGCGTGGCGTTCTCTTGGCGCAGAATGCGCTCCAAACTTTTGGCGACTTCGCGGGTTCCGCCCATGCTGTACCAACAACCGTGGTCCACTTGGGCGGCGGCAATGAGACCAAGAATGGCTGGCGCTAAAAATGGGCTTGATCCGACATATTGTAAAAAGTGCTCGCTCAGTTGCTGCAGATGCGGCTCATGAATCAATCGATGCGCGGTCGCAGCCACGGTGCTGTGCAGGCGCATGGCCAACACATCGCCCATGAGTCCCTGGCCACGCGGCGGCGGCTTGCGCATGAGGTCTGAAATGCCCTGCAAGTCTTTGTAGAAAAAAACTTTCTCGCTCAAGCCATACATGCGGCGACTCCACGCCACAAACTTTTCCCAGCCATGACCAACATTCGTGCCTGGAAACTGCGAATTCATGGCGCTCTTCATGGCCGCCACATCGGACAGCAAATCTATTTTTGTTCCGTCCTCGTAGAAGCATCTCCACTGCGGATCAAGACGCACCAACTCCAGATAATCCGCCACGCTTCGACCGCTGCGCGTGATAATCCCACGCACCACATCCGGCATTGTGAGAATGGTGGGTCCCATGTCAAACTTGAATCCACCCTCGTGCAACACATTCATTTTGCCGCCAAGGTGAGCGTTCTTTTCAACCACCGTCACGGCGAAACCGGCGCTGGTTAATTCAACCGCGCACGAGAGTCCGGCTAATCCTCCACCAATTAAAATTGCGGTTGGCTTTGACTGGGCGTTGATCATTGTGAATACTCTTTGCGCGCCGCGGCAGGTTGATGTATTTCGAATTGGCGCGGTGTTTCCGGTGCGCTTGATTTGTTTTTCCACGCAACGGGAGTGGCTTGGCTGATCCACTTTATGAAAGTGCTGAGTCCCTGCACCACGCTCGCGCTTGGCATGTCGGCCACAGGCAGCCAGCGCGCGGTGGTGGTGGTGGCCACGGCGCGAGTTAGTTGCAACAAACCCTCTACCCCGCGGCTGGTTCCCCAACCGCTTTGGCCAAATCCAGCGATCGCCAGCGCCGGATGTCCCGTGGGCAATACGCAATCATTCAGGGTGATCACGCTCACGCCAAGGCGCGTTCGCAATTGTTCATCTCTTGCAATGCGGCGTGTGTCACGCGTAAAAATACTGGCGGCAAGATGATGCCTGCCTTGTCCATGCAATTGAAGTGCCTGTTCCAAATTCTCAACTGGCACAACCGCAAGCACCGGGCCGAAATAATTTCCCAGCAACAAATCCGACTGCAACGGGCAATCCACAATCGCTAGTGGTCGCAACCAACTGTCGCGGGCGCTATCCATGACCGCCGAAAGACTGCGCCCGCCCTTGGACACGGCATCGCGTGCAAGTTGCTCGCAGTGCTGGGCCGCAGCGTGATCGATCATTTGAAGCGGCCGCGCGCCCGCGGCCAGCGGCGCAAGCGCCTGCAGAAATTTTCCGTAGCAATCGCGCTCGACAAAAACTCTCCGCGGCGCCATGCATGTCTGTCCCGCGTTCATTGTGCACGCCATCCATATACTTTTGGCCGCTTTGACCATGTTGGCATCGGCAAGCACAAACGCGGAATCTTGCCCGCTGAGTTCCAAGGTTGAGGAAGTCAGCGTGTCGGCGCAGTGCGCTGCCACGGCTCTTCCAGTTGGCGTTCCGCCAGTGAACATCACATGATCAAATCCGCCGGCATTCAACGCGTCGCGGCCCGCTTGTGGCGATGCACCGACCACCTGCAGCACGCCTTCTGGCAAACCGCAAGCCCGCGCAATATTCAGCAACTGCGCTTGGCTGCACGGACTTCGTTCCGAGGGTTTCACCACCACGGTATTGCCGGCCACAATGGCTTGTAACAACTGAATTCCCAAAAGTCCCACCGGATAATTCCATGTGGCAATAATCAACACACGCCCCAGCGGAACGCGGCTCACGCGTAATGATCGACCCATCATCCACCACGGCGCGCCGCCCATGCGTTGCGACTTCAGAATGTGGCGCGCGCGCTTGCTGTGCCAACCAATAGCCGCGATCAAGGGCAACAATTCGCTGACATACGCTTCTTCCTTGGTCTTGCCAATCTCATGGGATATTTGTTGCGCCATTTCCAAGGCATGAAAGGCGACAGCCTGCTTGAACTTGCGCAGCCAAGTTTGACGGGAATGCCAGGGAAATAACGGCGATGGATGTATAGACTTCAAAGTAACCATGAGCGATTTAGTTTAGACTATAGGATGGTTCGATCATATGGCGCTCATAGATTCATTTGCACATATTGGATTTCGATACTCAAAGAGCCATAGAACAAGCCCAAAGTAACTCAACATGATTTCTTCGCAATTCCACTCACACCACGGTTCAGATGTCGCCATTGTGGGCGCTGGTCCTGGCGGACTTGCGGCGGCCCTTCTGCTTGCCGCCAGTGGCGCCAGCGTGGATGTCTACGAGGCGCAACCAGTTGTTGGTGGACGCTCACGTCGTCTCACCCTTGAAGGCGATCAAGGTCAATATCACTTTGACCTTGGGCCAACTTTTTTCATGATGCCCTATGTGCTTGATGAAATTTTGGCGGCCGCTGGCAGTAAATTATCCGATCGGGTGGAACTGCAACGGCTTGATCCCATGTATCGCTTGCTGCTTGGACGGCCTGATCAAGAGCCCATCACTCTGGACACCACGCAGGATCTTCATTTGATGGAGCAGCGCCTATGCGCCATCGAACCACATGATGGTCCGGCGTTTCTGAAATTCATCAGCGATAACCGCAGCAAATTAGAGGCTATGACTCCGCTGTTGCGCAGCCCAATTCGTAGCGTGCTGGATTTGTGCACCGTGGACAACATGCGCGCCGGAACGCGCCTTCGTCCGTGGCAAAGCTTGTACGACCACCTGCGTGGTTATTTCAAAAATCCGCAAATTCGCCTGGCGCTTTCATTTCAAAGCAAATATTTGGGCATGAGTCCTTTCGAGTGCCCTGAATTGTTCAGCATTCTGCCATTCATTGAATATGAATATGGAATCTGGCATCCTCGCGGCGGCTGCAACGCCATCATGAACGCCATGCGCGACATTGCGGAGGAACTTGGCGTGAAATTTCATTTCAATTCGCCAGTGGACGCAATCGAATTTCAAGGTCGCCAAGCCGTGGGCGTGCGCGTGCACGGTTCGCTCCATCGGCACAAGCACGTGGTCATTAACGCTGACGCCGCTGCGGCCATGAAGCGCATGATTCCGGCTTCGCTGCGCGGCGCTTGGAGCGATGAAAGCATCGACCGCAAAAAATATTCCTGCTCCACGTTCATGATGTATTTGGGCTTGGACGGTGAAGTTGACCTTCCACACCACACCATTTACGCCAGCCGCAATTACGAGCAGAATTTGCGCGACATTTCCAACAACGGCGTGCTGAGCGAAGACCCGTCCATGTATGTATGCAATCCATCGCGCTTGGACGCCTCCATGGCTCCGCGCGGCGGCAGTGCGCTTTATATTCTGGTGCCCACACCCAACACGCAACCAGGCGTGAACCATGTGGACTGGAATACCTCTAGCGCCTCGCTGCGCCAGCGAACATTGGAGCAACTTGAAACCACATTTGGTCTTTCGGATATCCGCGGGCGCATCCGCGCCGAGAAAAATATAACTCCCAACGATTGGGCCGCCGAGGGAATTCAATATGGCGCCACCTTTAATTTGGCGCACACACTTGGACAAATGCTGCATAAACGTGCGCAACACAAAATGCGCGGCTTGGAAGGCACTTGGTTTGTGGGCGGAGGAACCCATCCGGGCTCGGGATTGCCAGTGATCTTCCTGTCCTCGCAAATTACGGCGCGCCTGCTGTGCGCGGAGCTTGGCCTGTCATGCGCGCTTGATGCGCCACGAATTCGCCAGAGCGGTATGCTTCGATCGTGGACATCACCTACGGTCAATATCTAAAAGTTCAAGAATTACTTTCGCTGCAACAGCCTGTCGGCACGCCCGTGGAGCATGACGAAACGCTGTTCATCATTATCCATCAGGTGTATGAACTGTGGTTCAAGCAACAAATTCATGAGGGACAGCGCCTGCGCGAAATGCTGGTCCAAGGACGCTTGGAGGAGGCGGCCAATACATTGGCGCGCATGCTGAAGATTCTCAAGACCATGGTGGCGCAAATTGATGTGCTGGAAACCATGACGCCCATTTCATTCCTGGCGTTTCGCAATTTCCTAACCAACGCCAGTGGATTTCAAAGCTGGCAATTTCGAGCGTTTGAATTTTTACTGGGCAAGCGAAATCTAAAAGTGCTTGATCGTTACCCCGCGCACAGCGCCGAGCGCCAAGCGCTTGAAGAACACGCAAAGCTTCCAACCCTGTGGTCGGGCTTCGTCCAATGCTTGGTCAAATTGGGGCACAATGTGCCCGCCTGCGCCCTGCAACACGAGGCAACCGCCACCACCGTTGCGAATGTAAAACTGCAAGAATTGTTGCTGCATGTGTACCGCACGCCTGGACCGTTGCGCGGCATGTGTGAAATGCTGGTGGACTTTGACGAGGGCATTCAAGAATGGCGCTATCGACATGTCAAAATGGTTGAGCGAACCATTGGTACAAAAGTGGGAACTGGTGGCTCACCGGGCGTGGAGTATTTGCGCTCGACGTTGTTTCAACCCGTGTTTCCGGATCTTTGGGAAATTCGCGCGCAACTGTGATCCCGGTGCGCCCACGCCGCATGCCTAGGCGAGATCGCACACCTGGGTCTTATGCGCTTTAGCGGAATGAACTTCCCGCGGCGTTGGTCACGCGCACCCGTCCATTGTCCAAATCCCAGACCGCGGCCTCGGCTTTGATGGGCGAACCCTTGCCCTTCTGCATCACGCTGATGTTGCGACCTGGACGCGCCGTCAGCGTTGCCACCTTGGTGCGTAAGTCATAATCAAACGCGTCGCACTCCACATCCACATCGGGCGTTCTGACAAAGACCCTTCCAAGCGCGCGAATACGCAACAATTTCACGGGCGCGCCAAAATCAACCGGCGTCGCCTCGGTGGCTTGGGCCTTCGCGGGCGCGGGCTCCAAACGCTCCACCGTATTTTCCAGTTGATCCGCCGTGAGCGTCAGGGTGTCTTGCGCACGCAAGCCCGCGTGGATCAATTCAACGCCTCCATCCAGCGTTATGCGATAGCGGGTTTCACCATCCCGATTCATCACCAATGAATTATCCCAGCGAAATCGAGTGGAACCACGCACATCAAACAAAGAAGGTGGCGCGGGTGTAGCGCCTTCATCATCACGGTCAAAGATCAACATTGTTCCGGCGGTTGGAACATTCGACTCGCCCGTAATCACATTGTGGATCACCTCGCTGGACATCAATCGAAACAGGCGCGGCTCATCGCTGCGATCATCACGGCTCCACGCGCGGCTTTCAATGCGCACTTCACCAATGCCATGAATTTGTTGCAGGGAAGAAGTTTCAGAACTCAGGCCAGTGCGCTTTGCGGCGTCTTGCGCCTGCTCCAGCGCGTTGGTGTCGCGTCCCAAAGTTAAAATGGCTTGATTCGCAATGAATTGATCTAATTCACGCGGGGTTCGATCGGCCGTGGCGCGCACTTGGCCGCGCAGATCAAGGGTGGCACGGCCAATTTTATCTTTGACATACTTCAGCCCCTCATTCCATAACGCCTCCATTTGCGGTTTATCAGGGATCACTGGTCGCGCAACTGGGGTCGGCGCGGAATCCGCGATGGCCTTTGGCCAATATCGAAAGCGTCCAGTTCCGGGCGCGATCGCGCTGCCAGATTCCTCGTCGACCGTCAACTCTTTCATGAAATCCGCAACAACATTGCCGCGCACTAAAAGTAAATCAGGTCCACGCAACGCGACCCGCTTGGCTGGAACATCCGCATCCATGGTGGCGGCCCACAAGCGTGCGTCCTCGGCCAGCAACGCTTGCACCGCGCCTTTGGATTGCACCACCGATAATTCCATATTTTCCGTCGCGGAATCTTTTCCAACCGCGGGGCGGAAAGAGCAATCCAGCGAATCCGTCCATAAGCGCTGGCCCTTGTCCTGCGCCTCCACTCCACCCGTTGCCAGCAATCGCTTGGCCTTGGAGCTTCCATTTTCAGTTTGCTCCATGGACAGATCAATGGTCTTTGCGGCCAAGCTTGCCCCCTGCGGCTGACGAATCGCCATGGCGCCGCCATCGGCAAGAATGCGCTCAACCGCCGAACCTTTGCCCGTCTTGAAACAATTCACAAGCAACCTTTGCGCCAGCAGGCGGACATCCTCGGCGTCGGCGTTCACATCGCCATTAAAATCCGCCTTGTAAAGTTTGCTTGAATTTTCGCCTGGCTCAAATTCTAAATCAACGGACTTGCTCCATTGAATGCGAACGGTACGCGCGCTTTCGCCCAAATTGGGCGGACCCACAACGGCGTTGGTCGCATCACCACTCTTGATGGCTTCCTGCGCCATGTTGGGCGCGGCGGCCATGGCGTCAATCGCGGCGTCGCCACTTCCAATGCGCATGCGACCCGCGCCTTCTAAATGTCCTTGCCCCGATTTGCGTGCAAGATCAAAGGCTTGACCCTCCAAGTCCAAGCGCGGACTCACAAGTAAGAATGGCCGCGCGCCGTATCCGCGCAACGACACATTCTCTATTCCAGTTTGGTAGCGCATGCGTCCGCAATCAATGCGCGCCTGGCTTTTTTCGTCATACAACTTCGCGGGCATTCCCTCTATATCAAGCCTGACATCGTTTGAATTGGGCAACACATCCTGGGCATCGGTGACCACGGTCATGACCAACCGCCCTTTATATTGAATTTGAATGTGATCGGGTTGCGCGTCGGGCGCGGCCATGGCCAACAGCAATGGCGCCACTCGCCAATGTGGAGCCCAGGCCATTCGCAAGTCGGGCGTTGCCGCCGGTGGCGCGGGAAATATGCGCGTTAGATTTTGTCCGACCGAGTCGCTTTCCATGCTGAACACAATCGCCAAACGATCGCCATTGATCTGGGTGTTTCCTTGGACTGATGTTCGAAATACGCGCACATCATTTTCCAAGATGAGTTTGTAAAAGCGTTTGGAAGATGGAGTCAATGCTTGCGCCGGCGCAGCGGTCTGTGCCGGCGCAACTGCCGTGGCTGCCGGCGTTGTTGCTTGGACGGCGGCGTAACCAATCGGCGCACTTGGTGTTTGCGCCTGAGTCGTGGCCGGCGCCATGTTTATCGCGGCAGTCGAGGTGGGCGCGGCCACCACACGCTCAATCTCGATCGCGCTTAAAGGTCTTTCCACAGTCAGGCGCTCAATTCCCTTTCCATCCTCGGTCAACAACATGTTCAAGCCTTCGCCCTCAAATCTCAATTCTGGCGTGACCACCTTCACCGATTTGTCGCAACGAATTTCACCAAGCACGCTGTCAAAGCTGGCCTCTGGAGCCTGAATGACAATGGCGGGTTGATCTTTGGCAAGATCAATCGCGCGGCCATCGATGGGCTTGAAAACCTGAATCACAACATGTCCTTCAAGTTGCCCGCTTTCAAGGGCGCGTTTGGGAACACGCATGCGTCCTCGATCGGCGCTCATGGTGACCATGCGGCCTCCGGATGGATACATGACCGCTTGCGGCGCTTGCATGCGCAACCACTTGTCGGGCTCGGGATCGATTCGCGAGGCGTGATACTGCTGCTCCAAGCGGCCTTTGTCATCCGCCACTTGCACCCACGCTCCGGACTGCAGTGAAATCTGGTCGGCTTGCAACACTTTGGTTGTGCTTTGCAATTCCTCGCTGGTCAGCGCCTCAGGCTTGGGAATATCTTTGGCATCCACAATGCGCGGCGCGCGTTTGGCGGATGACGGCGCGTCGCCAACTTGTGAGGCAACCACAATCACGATCAAACCAGTTGCAAGTCCAACCGCCGCCGCAACCCAAGGCAACAGGCGATTCCTTCGCAAGGACATCAGCCCCACGCCTCCACCGCACGCTCCCATTGACCCGATGCTTTGAGTAAAAGTTCAATGGATTCGCGCACCGCGCCATGTCCACCATTCCTGCTGGAACGCCATTTCGCGACGGCCTTGACCTCATCGGCGGCATCGGCGACGGCCATCGGAAATCCAACCATCTTCAACATGGGAAGGTCCGGCAAGTCATCGCCAAGCGCCGCCGTATGGCGCGCCTCAATTCCAAATGTGCTCAAGAGATCCTCCAGAACTTTCTGCTTGGGACCGCTAGCTGAAATCAGATTTTTCACGCCAAGACCATCCAACCTGTGGCGTAAAGCCAGACCTCCACGCCCCGTGATCACTGCGATTTCTTTTTTGGCGGCAAGCCAGGCGCGAATCGCAAAACCATCGCGAACATGAAATCGCATGGTCTCGCAACCGCTGTCATCCACAAAGATGCCGCCGTCGGTGAGAACGCCATCGGCGTCCAAAATTAAAAGTTGAATGTTATTTGGAAAAACTTCCTTGACCATGCCGCAAGAGTAACGCAATCACGGATTTAATTGGAAAGCGCGCGCATGGATTCGTGGATTCATAGATTCATGGCGCGTTGAAGGCAATCGGCACTTGGCCATCAAGCCGCGCTGGAAGTAAAAAACAGCAGCGCTGTGCCGTCGTAGGCGGCGTGCGTGCCCGCAGCAACGCCAAACCCACGCAGTTGAAAGATGATTCCAAACCAAGCCCCCGCCAACATTAAAAAAATCACTCGACCCCATTGCAATGCGCCAGTCATATCGCGCAATGGGTGATACATGGTGAACAAAACGCAGCTCACAAGCAGCGCGATCAACCAGGCGCTTGAATCTTTTATCTTGGCAACATCAAACAGCAACATATGCACACCGCCCATGAGCGCCATGCGAAAGAGCAATTCCTCATAAATTCCCGCTCCAGCCGCCATGGATGCGCGCCCCACAAAATCAAGCGAGCGGATTGCCTCCTCACCAACTTGACTGGTGGCCATGAACAAATGCGCGCGGCCAATGACCGCCGCCACCGCCAAGAGCGGCGCCGCCAAGGCGAAACTTTCCAGCCACATGAACGCGACAGCGCGCCATCGAATGGTCCATGGCGACCGCGCCGCAAGTTGCCATATCAACAAGGTCAGCACCAACGCCACGGAGGGCAATGACATGGCGGACACATGCAGATCCTGGGCACGCACGCCAAAGAGCCGAAAAAAATTCACCAACCCACCGTGCGCGCGATTGGTCAGCACAAGCTGATCATGTCGCAACCAGAACACCAATCCAATTTCGTACAATGCCACAAGTGGCGCCAAGAACACCAAAATTTCAAGGGGTCTATTGGAGTCCTGCGCGTAATCAAAGCGCTGACCATGCCGTGGCGGTGCCGCAGCCCTCACGCCAAATGAAACGCCGCGGCGAGCGGCATTTCTCAAGCGGTTTTACTGACCTTGGACTTGGACTTGCCTGGCTTTTCCGTTTCGGTTTTCGCCGCAGGAGCACGCAGTGCGTTCAACTTGCGAGCCAATAAACTCTTGCGACGAGCCGCGGTGTTTGGATGAATAGTTCGCTTTCCAGCGACGCGATCCAAAATAGCGGTGGCTGATCGAAGTTCAAGTTCCGCTTTTGCAACATCGCCAGCTTGTACTGCGACCATGAACTGGCGAGTACCCTCTTTGACCAACCGCTTGCGGTGGTTATTGACGGCGTTTTGCTTCTTGTTCTGACGGACTCTTTTTTCTGCTGATTTACTGTTTGGCAATTGATTCTCCGATGGGTTAGCAAGTATCCACAATTTCCCCAAGAAAGGCAAGGGGCTATTCCATTTTCCTCTTGACGAAAACGGCTCTAAGCATCAAACTGCCATTTCGGGCAATATCGCCCGGGAGACCCCCCCTCGAATGGCTACTCGTCCCGCCGGTTCCGGCGTACTCGTGACCCTTGTTGTTTTTGTCTTGACCACTGTCGCATTCATGGTCGCATTTGTTGTTGTGCTTGGACAAACATCGGCTGCCCAAGAAGATTTGCAGAAAATCAAAGTCACCAACAAATCCTTGACCGACCGATTGGCGACCGCCAAGACCCAGGAGGAAAGTCTGAACACCATCAAATCCGAATTGACCACGGAGCGAGATCAATTGAAGTCCACCGTGGCGCAACAAGAAAGCATCCTGCAAGGAGTTGATAAAAAAACTGCGGAACTTCAATCGCAGATTGACGGCCTGAATAAATCCCTCGCAGACGCCACCGCTGAACATCTCAAAGCCGTGGAGGACACGAAAAACACAATTGCGCCACTCACCAATGCAACGACTGACTACAGCAGAAGTGTGGAGGAAATGCAAAAGATCGCAAGCGACTCTAAAGCGGCAATGGAGCAAGACTACAAGGGACGCATTCAGGATTTACAAAAAAATGCCGACGGCCTGAGCGCGGAACGCGACACGCTGCGGACAAAGCTTGAACAAGCCGAGAAAAAACTCGCGCTGTTCGAGGTGAAGCCAGAGGACCCATCCAGCCTTGTCGACGGCCACATCATTGAAGTTGGCGGACCCGATTCAACGGTCTATTTAGACATTGGACAAAAGCACCGTGTTGTGCCGGGCATGACATTCGAAGTTTTCTCCACGCCCGAGCAGGTTCAAAACAATAAGAATGGCGCGTTGCGCGGCAAAGCCAGCATTCAAGTCTTGCGCGTCACCAACGACACGTCCACCGCGCGTGTGACGCGTAGTTCTCCAAATCAGCCCGTGAGTCGCAATGACGTGCTGGTCAACGCTGTCTACAGTCCAACCTACACCTACCGCATGCTGGTCTATGGAAAATTTGATGTGAACAATGATGGCAAGCCTTCCGTTGGCGAAGCTGCAGTCATTCGTAATCGAATTCAAGATTGGGGAGGCCAAGTGATTGACAGCGAAAAAGTCACGGGCGACCTAGATTTTATTGTCATTGGTAATCCTCCACCAAAGCCGACTCCACTATCTAGCACTGCGGACGACATAGAAACACAGGCGTACACCCAGGCCAAGAACGAGTACGACACCTACGAGCGCATCACCAAGGAAGCCATGGACGCGCGCATTCCCATGTTGAATTGGAATCGCTTCAAGACCTTAACTGGCCAAGGCAACTAACACATGAGCGCCGCCACCAAGCGGCTCACGCACCTTTCGCAATACGCTCTTGCCCGTGGCTTCGCCGCTCTTTTTCACCTCTTTGAAGGTGAGCAAAATATGCGCACAGCGTCGGCGGTGGCTCAAATCTTCACGCGTATTGGGGCGCATCGCCTTCAAAGAGCGGGCGTGAATATTCGCCGCGCGTTTCCAGACATGCCCCATGCGCAAGCCGAACAACTGGCGCAAGACAGCGTCATAAGCATGTTCCAACTTTTCATGGTGGAATGTTTAGTCACACCGCAGCGCCTGCATTCACAAAATTGGGCGGATTCACTGACTTTGGGTTCGGTTGGTCCGCACATGGACTTCCTTCTTTCAAAGCAGCCGGCCATTCTTGTCACTGGCCATTGCGGAAATTGGGAATTGCTTGGCTTCGCCTTGGCTGTTCTTGATTTCCATCTCACGGCGCTGGCTCGTCCTTTGGATAATCCCTACTTGGATCGCTGGCTGCTTGATATGCGTCGGCGGCGGGGCTTAAGCATTCTTTCCAAATGGAACGCCACCCAGGAATTGCAAAACATTATTTTGGAAGGTGGCCGCATTGGCTTTATCGCCGATCAAAATGCGGGTGATGACGGACTGTTTGTCCCCTTCTTTGGACAACTCGCCAGCAGTTACAAGAGCATTGGACTTCTTGCCATGCGTTATCGAATTCCCGTATTAGTGGGTACCGCCATTCGAGAACCAAACCGCCTGAATTACCGGCTGGAAATTGTCGATCGAATCAATCCTCAAGACTGGGAGCCCTTTGAAGATCCTTTGTTTTACATCACGGCTCGCTTCAACCGCGGCATTGAAACCGCCATACGAATGGCCCCCGAGCAATATTTATGGGTGCACCGCCGCTGGAAAAATCGCCCCAAGTGGGAACGCGAAGGCAGTCCAATGCCGGAGCGCATTCGAGCGAAATTGCGCACCCTTCCCTGGTTAACCGAGCCGGAATTACAGAGCCTATTCAATCCGCAAGTGGCGCCTGTGAGCGCGACCTGATCAATCTTTGCGCCAACCAAACATTGCATTGCCAACACATATACGCTGAGTATGGTTACTCTTAAATTCCATTATGCAGCAGCGTCAACTTGTCATTCTTTCACGAACCAGCTACAAAAATGGCGTCCCAGATCCAATTGGAAGTCGTGTGGATGTGGTCAATGCGCTTGCCATGCGCAACACGCTTGCAGACATTGAAGGCGGTGACATTTTGTATGGACCAGGCGTGGACATTCAATTACCGCCTGGCCAAGATCCAATTCAGCAAATGCTCTTGACCATCACCGATGAAGACATCGCGTGGCCTGTGATTTTGCGATTGGCCAAAGATTTGCAATGGAAATTACTTGATCCCGTCAGCGCGCGGGAATTAACGCCCCCCTAAATCTCCAACTGGGTTACTCCAGAGGCTCGCTCTCAATGCCGGCGGCTTCACCCTTGAGCTTCATTTGCGCGTAGCGTCGCATCCAATTTTCCCAACTTTTTCCCGCGGCCGCATCCTTGCCCGTAAAACATAAAGTCTGGATGTTGGATTGCTCAATCGTCTGACGCCCTCGACCGTCCTTTGGAAGAATGCGAACGGCGTGCGGAGCGGCCTTGGTGCGCTTGAGATCAAACACATAGCCCTCAATAGCGCTGCCGTCTTTCAGTTCCAGCGTGACATCGCCACGAAAGCCGCACGCCGCCACCAGGGCCTCCTCAAATGCGGCGGTGTTTGCGCTCTCAACGCGAGTTGTTTCTAATTCTACTTTGGCAGTCATATTTATTTGTGCTTGGCTTGTATCTGATTTGGATCATGTGTGCATGACCGACGCTGTGTCGGACTGCGCTTGCTGGGCGAGTGCTTGATCAAGTTGGCAAATCAACGCCTCTACATCCGCAATGGCTTTCTGCATGGCATTGGTTCCCTGAACCACGGTCATTGGATCTTTGACGCCCTTGCTTTGGCTGCGAGCGGTCAATGCGCTGTCAAGATCCCTCAGGCTTTGCGCCAAAAAGGATGCTTCACGCAAGGCTTGCAGCCTTGGATCATTGCTTGCGACTCCATGAAGGGCCGCTGTCACTGAAAGTCCAAGTGAGGTCTTCGGCTCCTCGGAGAGCTTTACTTCTGTCAGACGGGTCGCCATCACTGGCTGCCCCAATAAGGATCCATCCATGCATGGTATCTTCTCAAATTATCGGGAATTAGGCAAGGCGCCTTATTTCGCAGATATTCCTGTTTTGTGGCTACATAATTACAATTCGGACTTTTACCAATGCAAATAACTGTCACCGGTGCTGCTGGATACATTGGTTCTCACGCCTGCTTACGGCTGCTTGATGATGGCCATGAGGTGCATGGCCTGGATAATTTTTCTCGAAGTTTTCCACGCACCGTCGCCGCCCTGCAACGCGCGGGTGGAGAGAGATTTCATTTCACGCAAGTTGAACTAAACGACCAAGACGCCACGGTCGCGGCGTTGCGATTGCATGTGCCAGAAATCGTGCTGCACTTTGCGGCCTTTGCCGTGGTGCCCGAAAGCGTGCAATTTCCCCTGCTCTATTGGCGCAACAATGTGGGCGCAACGGTTTCATTGCTGCACGCCATGGACGCGGCGGACGTTCAAAAGTTGATCTTTTCAAGCACCTGCGCCACCTACGGCGAGCCCGCGCCCACGCATATTCCGATGAGCGAAGATTGTCCGCAGCAACCAACCCACGCCTATGGAGAAAGCAAACTGGCGTGCGAGCGAATGATCAACGCGTGGGTGCAATCGCACGCGCTTGCCAATCGCGATCGAGGCGCTGTGTTCTTGCGCTACTTCAATGTCGCTGGCGGCGATCACTTGGACCGCATTGGCGAGGACCACGATCCTGAAACGCATCTCATTCCAATATGTATGCGCGCCGCCACGGGGCGTCACCCGGAACTGGTGGTGTACGGCAGTGATTATCCAACGCCAGATGGAACATGCATTCGCGACTATGTCCATGTGGAAGATTTAGTCGCGGCGCATGTCGAAGCAATCAAAGTGATCCCCCTGCGGCAAACATTGGCCATGAATGTGGGAACAGGCGTGGGCGCAAGCGTGCTTGAAGTGTTACGCGCATGCTCACTGGCCGCGGGAAGTAAGGTTCCATTTCGCATGGGCGCCCGACGCGATGGCGATCCGCCGCGGTTGATTTCAAATCCAGAAAAAATATTTCGCCTAACTCCATGGCGCCCAACGCGTTCATCGCTTGAGCGCATGACCCAAAGCGCGTGGCGGTGGTTCGCCAAATGAATGTCAAGTGGCTGTCCAGCCGTCGACCGTGGGTTGCCAAGTACAAAAAAATCGAATTGCGGCCGCGCTAAAACGGAAGTGAAATACCGGCGTACAACTGAATGCTGTTGCGTCCGTCATTGTTGTCGGCAAGATTGGCGTTGGAAATATGCGCCCAGCGAATTCCTGCAAGAATGCGGGCATTTGCGGCTACTTCAAATGACGCGCCCACGCCAATGCGCGGAGTGAAATTCACCGATGATCCTGCCGCAGGCACATTGGAACCGCTGAACATGAGCCCAACTCCGGCGTCGGCATACACGCTCCAAGTTGCGCGCGCCAGAAAGTGCCAGCGAAACATGAACGCAGGTCCCGCGCCCCAGGTGTTGCCGCCACCTTGGGAAAACCAGGCGACTTCAGGGCCAAAATCAAAACTAAAATTATCAATTAAGAACCAACTGACATACCACGCGCCTTGCAGTTGATTATCGCTGTCAAAGTCGTTCATCCAACTACCTTCAAGTTCCCATCGCCAAGAACCTTTGGCGCCAAATCTTGCTGGCGCGTTGTCCTTGGTCACCACGGTTTTATCTGAAATCTTGGATGGCACGATTGCGTTCTGCGCGCTTGGGGAAAGCAAACCAATCATGGGCGGGCTATCGCTTAAAATTGAATTGCGAAATGTGGCGCATTCGGATGGCGCCACATAAGGCACGCTTGATAAATTTGTGATGGCGGCAAATGCTGTCACCGCAGATGAAATAGGCACACTGAAATATTAACACTCTTCAAGCAGCAAGGTTCAAGCATGCGCGTATTGGCTATGACTTGCGCGAACAGTCCAAAGTTCCCACATGCTTACATGCCTGACTGCAACATCAAGCGTAAAAATAACACCGCCGTCTGGTCGCTCCGACACGCACAGACGGCGGCTCGCGCAACCCAATCGGATTGCGCTGATGTTGATTTCCTAAGAGTCACAGTATCTACCCAATTTGGTCATAATCAATGGCTGAAAGCAAACTTCCTTGGATTCTTTGTAAATTATTTTTAAGAGTGTAAGTCATTGCTTTTGAAATACTTACAATAAAACTACCAGATAACTCCTCAAATTGCCGACCTGGTAAGAGGTCCTTGGAAATGGCAAATCCCAAATGCCGATTTTGAGTTTATTTAGCGCGAGTGCATTTCAAAACCACCACTTTTACCCAAATAAAAGGGCGCAAGCCGTTTGGTCAAAAGGCCGCATTCTCAAAGAGTTCAAGAAATTGCCAATGGTGGCTGGAAAATTAATTGGGCGTTTGTTCGCTCGCAGGCAGCACGGAACTGGGCACGGGCATTCGGTCTTTGGAAACTGGCGCATTCTTGATTGGCACAACTTGCGCCTCGGCGGTTTCCAATTCGGGCGAATCAAAAAGTCGTAAACGCATATTGCGCGCGCGCTGAAGAACTGCGGCTTCATCGCTATCGGTTGGAATCATGGTGAAATGCCACTTCACACGACTGGTGAATTTGGCGGGAATAACTTCAGCCACAAGATCCGCGCCAATAAAATCCCAGGCGGGTTCATCGGCGTCGCCAAATCCAGAAATCGGTTCAAAACCATCACGGCGCAGGCGCACATCGTAACGGCCGTAATAGGTGAACTCAATGGAGCATGGCGTCCGTCCAACTTCGCGGTCGTTCAACCACACCAATGCGCCCTCGGGGTCACTGGTGATTTCAATGGTGCGGCGGACACAAGCGCCCATGAAACCAAACAGAAGAATGCAAATCAGCAATCTCATGCGAACACTGTAGCGAATTCTGCCGCTAGCATCCACACCATGCCCCTCCTAGAAGCCAACGCATTGCAGAAGACCTATGGTCACCGCCGCGTCGTGGATCAAGTCACATTTCATGTCAGCGAAGGTGAAATTGTTGGGCTGCTTGGTCGAAATGGCGCTGGAAAAACCACCAGTTTCCGCATGGCCATGGGCATGATCACGCCTGAAAGCGGGCAAGTGAGCTTTCGGGGCGAAGATGTGACCTATTTACCCATGTGGCGCCACGCCAAATTGGGCATGGGCTACCTCAGCCAAGAGCCAAGCGTATTTCAACGGCTCAGCGTGGAGGAAAATTTACTGGCCATATTGGAAACCATACCCCAACTGTCATCCAAGGACCGTGGGACACGCTGCGACGCGTTGCTAGATCAATTTGGTTTGCAAATCAAACGCAAGGATCAGGCGCGCACATGTTCTGGTGGCGAGCGTCGTCGCTTAGAAATTGCGCGCGCGTTGGTGACGCAACCTGCGCTCATTCTGCTGGATGAGCCTTTCGCCGCCGTCGATCCACACACTGTGGAGGAGTTGCAAACAGAAGTTCGTAAACTTGCCAAAACTGGAATCGCAATTTTGGTGACGGACCACAATGTGCAACAAACGCTGCGCATTTGCGACCGCGCCTACATCATTCACGAAGGCAAGAATCTGCGCGAAGGCGATCCCAAGAGCATCATCAATGATCCAATGGTGCGCGAGGCCTATTTGGCCGGCACCTTCCGTGGCAATGAATTTGATTAAATTGCGGCTGAATTAATGACGAATGGGCTTGGCAATGGCCTCAATGGCCACCTTTGAAACCAGCGTGGGCGTGGCTTCAAGCACGCGAAAGCGCGCGCCATGGCTTTCAAAAACCACCCCGGTTTCGGGAACGCGCCCCAGCACGCTCAACACAAATCCCGCGATGGTGTCAAAGCCCTCGTCCCCTGAAATATTCAAATTCACTTTGGCGTTCACCTGTGCAATGGAGCAACGCCCATCGGCTTCAATGCGGCCAACCGCCAATTCACGAATCGCCGGATCAAGATCGCTTAGCGGCTCGTGCTCGTCGCGGATTTCACCCACGATCTCCTCCAACACATCCTCAATGGTCACCAACCCTGCGGTGCCGCCATACTCATCCACCACCAACGCCATGTGCACTTTGCCGCGTTGAAAATCCTTGAGCAAGTCGCGCACGCGTTTGGTTTCTGGAACACGAATCGGTTGGCGCAGCAAGGGTCGCAGACAAAAGTCGGGCGCGGTGGCCCCAAGCCATCGCACCAAATCCTTCACATACAACACGCCCACCACATGATCCAAACTCCCCTCATAAATGGGAATGCGGCTGTGGCCATCCTCGTGGATCACGGAGCGAATTTGCGCCAAATCATCGGTGTATTCAATACCTTCCACCCCGGTGCGTGGCGTCATGATGCTGCCCACCATGGTCTGGCTGAGCTCCACCACATTTGACATGATGGCCGCGCTGGCGGAATCAATTCCGCCTAGGCGCTTGGTGTCTTGAATGCTTTCAAGCAAGTCCGCGCCCGATTCGTTGACTGGAGTTTTTGCCCCCACAAGTCGACGCACGCCTTCGTCCATAATTTCCGCCACGGTCACAAGCGGTCGCAAAACAAAATCAATCACGCGCAGCAATGGTAAGGTGTTCACTATTAAGCCAACCGCCGCGTAGCGCGCCAATGCCGCGCTGATCACGCTTGTGAACAGCCAAATGCAACTGGCCGCAATCACAAATGCGATACTTAAACTTTGCCAGGTCAAGCGGCCCTCATTGTCGCCCAAACCAACAATAGCAATCAACAACAAGGCGAAGAAACCTACGCGACCAATAGCGCGCAAGAAAGCCACGGCGTGATCAACTTGGCTCTTGCGCTTGAAGATCCAGTGCTCTGTGGCCACGCGCCCGCCACGCTCCAAGCGCCGCTGCAACGCGCTGTCACTCACCTGCACAATCGCCAAGTTAATGGCGGAAAGAAGCATGGTCACCAGCAAATCCACGACAGTGGTTAGCAACACCCAGGTCATGGATTCACCTCGCCAAAAATTTCGGCAAGACCAATCGCGCGCAGTAGCCGATTTTCCTCGCCATGCATGGCGGCAAAATCAGCGGGCGTCTGATCATCCATGCCACCGGCGTGCAGCATTGCGTGCAAGCAATACAGCAGCAATTCTTCACGCAGTTCGTGATTGAATTCCTTGGCGCGTCGAGCGGCCTCATCCACGCACACGGCAACATCAGCCTGGTCGCCGTCGTTGAATGTCAGCACGTCGGTGGTGGACGGATCATTCATGTGGCGCATATGCAACTGACTCATGGTTTGATCATTGACGCATTGCACGGTGAATCGTTTCAGTTGTGGCGCGCCCGCCTGTTGCAGCGCGCGCAATTTTTCAACCAGCCATCCCGCCACTTGCTCGCTGACAAGTCCGCCATGAAGAACGGTGATCTGGTGACCGTCAAGCAAAGAATCGGCGCGATGGTTGATCATTGAACGCGCATCGTACGCCAACACAACACCCGTCAATGTCCGCCCGCGGTGACATACACAGGCACATATTGTGGCTTCACGCGCGCCTCAAATTCACCGCGAAACTTGTTCACAATGGTGCGAACGGCCCAATTGTTTCCGTCGGCCAATCCGCAAATAGTTGTGCCAGGAGTCAAGCCCATGCTGCCAGCCACTTCAAGCAACAAATCAAGGTCGCCACTTGTGGCATCCCCGCGCTCAATGCGCTCCAAGCTTTTGAGCATCCATCCACTGCCTTCACGACATGGCGTGCATTGACCGCAGGATTCATTCTTAAAAAAGCGCGCTATGTTTCTGGCTACGGCCACCATGTCGGTGTCCTCATCGAACACGGTTGGACACGCTGTGCCGAGTCCAAGCACATCGCAATTACGGCCAATATCAAAGTCAAGCGCGGCGTCAAATTGATCGGTGCCAAGAACGCCCATGCTCACGCCGCCAGGAATTGCACCCTTGAATTTTTTGCCGCCGCGCATGCCGCCGCAATATTGATCCACCAAAGTGCGCAGCGAAATACCAAGTGGCATTTCATACACGCCCGGCTTATTGACATGGCCGCTCACGCCCATCAACTTGGAGCCGTAACTTGGCATGCCGCCAGGAAATTTACTTTCCACGCCAATGCCCTTCCACCAAGCCGCGCCATGCTCCAACACTGGAACGGCCGCGGCCAATGTTTCAACATTGTTCACAATGGTTGGCCGACCAAACAGCCCTTTCACCGCTGGAAACGGTGGCTTGATGCGCGGCCATCCGCGCTTGCCTTCAATGGCCTCCAGCAAACCGGTTTCCTCGCCGCAAATGTAGGCGCCAGCGCTGCGATGCATGAAACAATCAACGGCGAGCTTTTGCTTGCCGCGCATAAGTCCTTGCTTGCCAAAAATTCCGCCAGCGTACGCCTCTTGAATAGCGCGCTCCATCACGCGCGCCTGGTGGTGGTACTCGCCGCGGATAAAAAAGTACGCGGTGTCAAGTTGGCACGCCCAGCACGCGATGGCGATTCCCTCCAGCACAAGGTGCGGATCAAAATCGACCAGCAAGCGATCCTTGAATGTTCCAGGCTCGGCCTCGTCGCAGTTCACCGCCAAGTAGCGGCGGCCGCCATCCATGGGCGCCAAAAAACTCCACTTCAAGCCAGCGGGAAAGCCCGCGCCGCCACGGCCGCGAATGACCGCGTCCTTGACCACGTTGATCACCTCGGGTGGCTGCATATCCAAGGCTTTTTCCAAGGCTTTGTAGCCGCCAGTGGCGATGGATTGCTCCCATGAAATGGTGCTGCGAGTCTTGGGATCAGCCCAGGGAGAGGTTGGAATGCGCTTGGTGAGAATGGGTTGGTTTAGGGACATATTTTACCTATGGATTCATGAATGCGTTACGCGGTTTGACTTGCATGCGAATCGCTTGAGCCCGCGCCTGCGTGCGATTGTTCTTTCCAAATAATTTCATCCACCACCGTGCGCCGCAGGGTGACTTGGTCGTGCTGCTGGCTTTGGGTGGCGCGCGAAACTTCCACCACCGTGTCGCGTTGTACGGGCGTGCGAATTGCCTTCACCACAATTCCAACCGCCTGCCCCAAACTTCGCATCACACCAATCTTGCCGTTCATGCGTGGTCACTTCCAGAAGATTTTTGCGCGGCGTCGATCAATCGGTCCACGCCTTCAATGGTCAAGTTCTCGTACAACTTGTCATTGAACAAGGCCACGGGCGCGGTGTCGCAACTGCCAAGGCATTCCATGGCCAACAATGTGAACTTGCCATCATCGCTGGTTTCATGCAGCTCCAAATTCAGGCGCTTGCGCACATGGTCCAAAATGGCGCAATGGCCGCACACTTCACAGGCGATGCTTTGGCAAATACCAATCACGCACTCGCCCATCTTTTCCGTGGTGTATTCCTCGTAGAAGGTCACGGTGTCCAGCACATCCGCGGGCTTGATCGACAAGAATTGGGCAATCTCGATCATGGCCTGATACGGCACCTGGCGGTATGCGTGTTGCACCTCATGCAGAATGGGCATCAGCGCGCCATGCTTGGTGGCGTAGCGTGGCAGGATGTCCTTTTCCCACGCCGCCTTCATGGCCGCCGTCACATAAGGTTCGGCACGTCGCTCTATTTTTTGTGTCGATGATGCTTTGGCAATCCATGCCATAGTTCTGCTCCTGAAATAATTTAACGATCAAGTTCGGCTGCAATAATGTTTAAACTTCCAATGACGGCCACGGCGTCAGCAAGTTGATGGCCCTCCAACAACTTGGCGATACTTTGATAATTCACAAAACAGGGCGGCCGACAGCGCGCGCGCCATGGATATTTTCCGCCGCCCCCCACCACAAAGAAGCCAAGTTCGCCATTGGGGCTTTCAACGCAGGAATAACTTTCGCCAAGTGGAACATCCCAGCCGCGGTTGTGCATGACCAATTCAAACAACTGAATTGTGCCTTCAATGCTGCCGTATACATCGCCTTTTTCTGGAATGACGGTCTTGGAATCGGCGCCCACATTAATGGAGCCTCCGGGAATCTTGTCGATCAGTTGATCGATAATGGCAATGCTTTGCTTCATCTCCTCCATACGCACCAGATAGCGCGAGAAACAATCGCCGGCGCTCGCGACAGCCACATTAAATTTGACGGCCTCGGCACCTTGGCCGTCCCAATTATTTTCAAAGCACAAGTACGGTTCGTTCTTGCGCACATCGCGGCGCACACCGCTGGCGCGCGCCACTGGACCCGTCAAACTCCATGCAATGGCGTCCTGCATTGAAATGGCGCCAACGCCCTCCAAACGATCGCGAAAAATGCGGTTGCGATTCAGCAGCGACTCCAAGTCCGTGAGCGACTTGGCCATGCGCACATGGATGAAATTTTTCACCATGCGCTTGAAGACTTCGTCATCGGGCAAATCACGCCATGCTCCGCCCACGCGCGTCCAATCGGGGTGGTAACGCTGACCGCTGACATATTCAACAATATCGTAGATAAATTCGCGCTCGTTGAACCCGTACAAGAAACCGGTGAACGCGCCCAAGTCCAGCGCCGCCGCGCCCGCGCACAGCAAATGGCTTTGCAAGCGGCCCATTTCCGCCATGATGGTGCGGATCACTTTGCAGCGCGGATTCACATCAATACCCAACAACTTCTCCACGGAATTGTGCCACGCAATGTCATTCACAATGGGACTGGAGTAATCCATGCGGCTGACGGTGCACACATATTGATTCCAATCATGGTGCTCACCCAACTTCTCAAACCCCGAATGTAAATATCCAATGTGCGGCGTCACGCGCGCGATGCGCTCGCCATCCAATTCCAACACAATGCGCAATGTGGTGTGCGTGGCGGGATGCGCGGGACCAAAATTCAATATCCATCGATCGGGCGACTGGACATGGTCTTTCAGGTAGTCCGTATTTTCGACATCAAGTCCGTAGGTTTCGTCGGGCGACAGGGTGTAAGGCATGGAAAGTCGAGTATAGACAGGAATTTCAAGTTGGAATTAGGCTCGAAACAAAGCGCCCATTTTTTTGCCGATCAAGCTGCTGGCGCCCAGTAATGTGATGGCCAGCAACGCCATACCCCACACACCCATGGCGCTTGCGATCAATTCACCGTCGCCTAAACGGTCATATAAGGTGTAAATAGCCTTGGTCATTGGATAGTCCCCTTCGCGCTGGGCCAGCAACAGACTGTCGCTTACTTCAAGCATGGAGAAGCTGAAGGCCAGCAACGCTCCGGCCACCACATTGGCGGCGATCAAGGGCGCGACAATTTTTCGCATGGTGCGAAAAGCTCCCGCTCCCAAACCATGCGCAGCCTCCTCCAACGACAAACTGGTTTGCTGCAAGCCTGCCACGGCACTGCGCGCCACATACGGCATGCGTCGTATGGCGTAGGCAACAACCAACAGTGGAAATGGATTTGGATTGGCGCCCACAATATCCACCACGGATTTGAGCGGCGCGTTGCGCAACCAATCGCCCCAAGTTTGTGGAATCACGCTTGTGACACCCTCCAACATGCGCGGCATGACGCCGGCAAATGGCCACTCCAAACTCATGGCGATAAAGCCAAACGCCATCACCAATCCAGGAATTGCAAGCGGCAACATGATCATCACATCAATCAGGCCACGGCCGCGAATGGTCCCGCGCACAATCAAGCGCGCCGCGATCATGCCCACCGCAAGCGCCGCCACCGTTGCGCAAAGCGACAAGATCAAACTATTTCGAATGCTTGAAACCGCTAGCGGATGGCTCATAGCCAAGGTCCAACCCTCTAGCGTGAACGACGCCGGAAGTATTGTTGCCTGCCACTGCCCTGGCAGGGTAAGGCTTGCCAGCGCCGTGCTCATGTGTGGCAGCGCAGCCACGCACACCACGGCGCCCACAAAAAACCAGCACAGGATAGTGCCACGCAATCCAATTCTTTTTTCTTGACGCGCATGGTTGGCCTTGGACTGCATGGCGTGCGATTTTCCACCCACCACTATTTTTCCCGCGACATACAAAGATATCGCGATCGCCAACATGACCGCGACCAACGCGTATGGTCGGCGGTTGGATTGCATGTCCTTCAAGCCATCAAAAATTTGCACGCTGGTGACATTGCGATATTCAAACATCAACGGTGTTCCAAGTTCCGTGAAACTCCAGATGAACACAATCACAGCGCCAGCGAACACCCCAGGTGTGACCAAGGGCATGGTGATGCGACGAAACCGCGTCCAGGCGCCCGCGCCCAGATTGCGCGCGGCTTCCTCCAACGCGGGGTCCACATTGGCTAGCGCGGCGCTCAAATTTAAATAGACAATGGGATACAGCGCCAATATTTCAAGCGACACAATCGCCCAAAAACCGCCGCGACCGGTGAAATCAATACCCTGCTCAAGCACGCCCAATGTGCGCAACACGGCGTTCAACGCCCCCTCGCGCCCCAACAAATGGCGCAAGCCAATCGCGCCCACAAAGGGCGGCAATATCAAGGGCAACAACAGCAACGCCGTCAACAATCCTTTGCCTGCAAATTGAAACCGCGCCGTCACCAACGCCAACGGCGTGGCCAAACACAGCGTTCCCACGGTCACGCACAACGCAATCCCAAGCGCGTTGAATAAGCCGGCGCGCGTGGTTGGATCACGCAGCACATCCCCGACATGCCACAGGGTCCATGATGATCCATCCAGCGTTAGGAACGCTCCGCGCAAGACCAACCACAACGGCCATAGCAGGCAACTTGCAAAAATTGCCAACAAGAAAAATAATTGAGCGCGTTGTCGGCCTTGTCCAGTCACGCGCTCAGTGTATGTCCAATCGTGCTGAACTAAGGGTGATTTCGATATTGTCAACGGTCCAAGCGCTGGCAGCATGCTGGCTCCAGACAGGTCACGGCAAACACGACAACACCGTGCTTGTTCATCTGTCGTACTATTTTTTCCTGGGGTCACTTTCAGCCGCGTACAATTCAGAACATGCCTGGCGAATGCTGCAACCTCGCCATTCTGAAAAAATGCACAACTCATTTGTGGTCAACAGGCGCAAATTATTTTCCGTGACTACATTTAACACATGAAACCCCTTGTCATTGTCACCGAACCGTTCGCCAACCAGCCCACGCAATGGCTGGCCAATGAATGCGAGGTGGTTCAAGCGGCTCCTGGACAGGCTCAATTTATCGCCGCCGCGCCACGCGCCCAAGGACTTGCCATTCGAACCGCCACGCGCGTTGATGAACAACTTTTGTCACAACTGCCACAACTGAAAGTGATCGCACGCGCGGGCGTGGGCGTTGACCACATTGATCTTGGGGCATGCAAGGCGCGCGGCGTCCATGTGGTGCATACGCCGGACGCCAACACACAGGCCGTGGTTGAATATGTTCTCGCGCTTGTTTTTGACGCCATCCGTCCGCGTGTATTTATTTCCTCGCCAATGGACGCGCCACAGTGGGAGAGCCTGCGTGAGGAATTGACCGCCAAGCGTCAACTCAGTGAAATGACATTCGGCATTCTTGGCATGGGGCGAATTGGCAAAAGATTGGCGCTGGCGCTGAACGCGATCGGTTGCCAAGTTCTGTTTCATGACCTGTTGGACATTGAGCCGCGCGCGCGTCACGGCGCCGCTTCGGTTTCGGCGCCAGAATTATTCAAGCAAGCCGACATTCTTTCCATTCATGTTGATGGCCGCGACAGCAACTTTCATTGGGTCAATGCGAATGTGATCCAGGCCATGAAACCGGACGTGACACTCATTAACACCAGCCGTGGACGAGTGATTGATCACCACGCTTTGGCAAAATTTTTAAGCATCAACACCGCGGCACAAGCACTGCTGGACGTGCATGAATCAGAGCCATTTCAATCAGATTGCCCCATGCTTGGCATATCCAACGCGCATCTTGCGCCGCATTTGGCCAGCCGCAGCGAAACCGCCGTGCGCAACATGAGTTGGGTGGTGCGCGATCTTGTTGCCGTGTTGCAAGGACGCCCCGCGCAATTTCAAGTTTGATTGGCGCGCACGCGTATTGGAGGAACAACTTATAATGCCCATTTGTCCAACTGCGCAATGCAAATAGGTCGCTCCCTATGATGTTGCCTCCCGCAGTCTTGCCCTGCAAATGACCGCACCAACCTAGAAAACACCATGAAGTCAGCCATTCAACATATTCACGCCCGCCAAATTCTGGACTCGCGGGGTTTCCCCACCGTGGAATGTCAACTCACCCTTGCCGATGGAACTCAAGGCAACGCCGCAGTCCCTTCCGGCGCCAGCACTGGCGAAAATGAGGCGGTTGAACTTCGTGACGGCGACAAGAAAAAATACCGGGGCAAAGGCGTGACCAAGGCCGTGGATCATGTCAATACAAAAATCGCGGCCGCACTCAAGGGACTGAACGCACTTGATCAATCCACCATTGATCGTCTCATGATTGATCTGGACGGCACGCCCAACAAAGCCGCCTTGGGCGCCAACGCCATGCTTGCAGTCAGTCTTGCGAATGCCCACGCCGCGGCGGCGCATTCCCATCAACCGCTCTACAAATATCTTGGGGGCGATGGGGCCAACACCTTGCCCGCGCCCATGCTGAACATTCTCAATGGCGGAAAACACGCGGACAACACTGTGGATTTTCAAGAATTCATGATCCAGCCTGTGGGCTTTGACAGCTTCCAAGAAGCCCTGCGCGCGGGCGTGGAGATTTACCACACGCTTAAAGATGTGCTGCATGAGAAGCATCTTTCAACGGCGGTTGGAGATGAGGGCGGCTTCGCGCCAAATCTCAAGCGCAATGAGGACGCGTGCGACCTGATCGCCACGGCGGTTGAACGATCCGGTTACAAACTAGACAGCCACATCATGATTTGTCTTGATCCTGCCACCAGCGAGCTGGTGAACGAGGCGAAGAAAGAAAATAAAACCGGCTACAAGTTTTTCAAGAGCAATTCCAACCACATCGCCAGCAGTCAGGAGATGATCGACCTATGGAGCGATTGGCGCAAGCGTTGGCCCATTCGATCCATCGAGGACGGTCTTGGCGAGGATGACTGGAGCGGCTGGCAATCTCTGACCACGCGCTTGGGAAAGACAACGCAACTTGTGGGTGACGATTTGTTCGTCACCAATCCCAAGTTTTTAGCGCGCGGCATTCACGAGCGCTGCGCCAACGCGATCCTGGTCAAAGTGAACCAAATTGGCACGCTCACGGAGACACTGGAGGCCGTGGCCATGGCGCAAAAGTCCTCTTTCAATGTCATTCTCAGCCATCGCTCCGGCGAAACAGAGGACCACACCATTGCCGATTTGGCGGTCGCCACCAATTGCGGCCAAATTAAAACCGGTGCGCCTTGCCGCAGCGATCGCACCGCCAAATACAATCGATTGCTGCGTATCGCCGAGGAACTTGGCGCGCACGCGCGCTTTGCAGGACGCTCACTTCACACAATGTGATCCATTATCCATATGAAACTCCTGCCCCACTTCCCCAAACACATTCATGTTTATGAATGTCGAATCAGTCCCCGCTCATACTGAAATTATCGCACACCAACATGTGAAAAAGAATGTCCACGCCAATCGACCCAATTGAACAGCAGGAACTGAAAAATATTCCATCGCAAGTCATAACCAAATTGCTCATGGTTTCACGACGCTTATCCGAGTCCAGTGAACTGTCTGTGGTGCTTTCAACCGTCATTGACGCGCTGCGGGATTTGCTCAACGCTGAACGCGCCACCGTTTTTGAATTTGACGCAGATGCCAATCAACTTTTCACGCAAGTCGCGCATGGCATTTCCAATACCGGATCGAATGTCATCCGCATTCCCGCCGACCGCGGCATTGCCGGCGCCGCGGCGCAATCCAAGAAATTGATCCACATTCCAGACGCATATGCCGACCCGCGATTCAACCAATCCGTTGATCATTCCACTGGCTTTCGAACGCGCAACATGCTGGCCATTCCACTGATAGACCATGAAGGAGGATTAGTTGGGGTTGCGCAAGTGCTCAACAGTTCCAATGGTCCATTTAACGATCAAGATCAGGAGATTGCGCTTGGACTTTCAGCGCAAGCAGCGGTCGCCATTCGCCGCGGTCGACTCATGGAGGATCGAATGGAGCGTGAACGCATGGAGCGCGACCTGATGGCCGCGCGCTCCATTCAGCAAAGTTCATTTCCCCGGGCCTTGCCGCCCATGAACAACTGGCAAGTCGCGGCTTCCGGAATTCCCGCGGAGCAATGTGGTGGTGACGCCTTTGATGTCATTCCTCTGCTCAACAACACCATTGTGGAGCCGGACCACGACATTGACGAACTGGTTTTGTTGGTGGCGGACGCCACCGGGCACGGCATTGGTTCCGCGCTTTCCGCCATGCAAGTGCGGGGAATGTTACGCATTGGTCTGCGCTTCAAGCAAGATGTGCGCAGCATTGCCCAAGAGGCCAATCGCCAACTCTGCCAAGATTTGCCCATGGGGCGCTTTGTCACGGCGTGGTACGCGCGCGTTTCACTTCACAACGGCGTGGTTGAAAATTACGCGGCAGGACAAGGACCAATCATCCATTATCGAAGACGCGACAATGATTTTGTAATCCTGCCCACCGACAACGCTCCGCTTGGCGTGATGATCGACGAAGAAAGCGGCGACTCCACCGTGATCACCATGCATACCGGTGATATTTTAATCGCCTTGACCGACGGCTATTACGAATCCGAGGGAACCAATGGCCAGCAATATCAAGAGCAACCCGTTATGGATTTGGTACGCAAGCACCGCGATGAAAGCGCGGAATTTATTTTACGCGCCATCAATGATTCATTGATGGATTGGACGGCAGCGGCTCCCGCCGCCGATGATCGCACGGCGATTATTTTGAAGCGCCTTCTAAAATAAAACTCCAATAAAAATTATTTGGCGCGCAAGCGCAACACGCCATCACGCAGGTCATCTGGATTATCCAAGGCGTCCATGAAGGCGTGAACAAGTTTTTCAGATCCCGGCAATGTCCTCACCATGTCGGCCAAACTTGCGCGGCACTCCTGAAATTTGCAGGCGGTGAATAAGCGCACCATTGATTCCGTGGTGGCAATGCGCGCCGCAGGGTCATTCTCCATGCACACTTCATACAGATCAATTGGAATAGTTTGCCCCACCACCACCACGCGACCCAACGAGAGCAATGCTAAACCGCTCGCCTTTGCCAACTCCGCGGTACGGCCGTCAATTAAAATCACGGTACCAAATTGTTTGTTCGCGCTCTCCAAACGCGCCGCCAAATTTCCAGCGTCGCCGATCATGGTGTAATCATTCAGGTCTGGTGGCGCGCCACAATCACCAATGACCACCTTGCCCGTTGCCATTCCAAGTCGCAGCGACACCAGTGGCAAGCCTTGCCGATCCGGTCTTGTTCCAATTTCATTCACAACTTTTTGGCACGCCAAAGCGGCCTCCACGGCTAGGCGTCCCTGTTCTGGTTCCTGGCCGAAGGCGCTCCAGAAAGCAAGAATTCCGTCGCCTAAAAATTTATTGACATAGGCACGGCGATCGGTGAGTTCCTTCGTCATGGCTCCCATGTATAAATTTAAGGTGCTCACCACGGCGGGTCCGCCTAGCACTTCGCTGATGCTTGTGAAGCCCGCCAAGTCGCCAAATAAAATAGTTGCCTCGCGCTCGACGCCACCCATGGAGAGCGCGTTGGGATTTTTGGACAGCATCTCAACCAACTGTGGCGACACGCGGGCGCGAAACTGCCGTGTGACGCGCTGCTTTTCGCGCTGCGTAATCACCGCCACCGCCACGGTGGTCACAATCCACGCGCCAAACCCGCTCGTGACCGGCGCGGCCATTGGGCAAATCAATTCACCCCAATCAAAGCCAACAACTCCAAACAATCCAACATAGAGTGCCGCAACAAAAAACACCACGAACGCGCCTATTCCCGCGCCAAATCGCGATGCCGCCAAGGTGGATGAAAGACCAAGAACAAGAATGGCCAAGGGACAAAGCCACTGCGGGGCGTAGTGCAGCACCCGTTGATTCAGCACCATATCAGCCATCGCAATGTGCCCAAATACTCCGGGCGTGCGCGGACCAAAGATGGTGTTGATCATGTCGGCCATCACGCCCGTGGCGGTGAACCCCACAAATACCAATTTTCCACCAAGCCTCTGGCGCAGTTCACCATCGCCCTCCTCGACTTTGGTGCGATCCTCCTCAAATACCTTCTGGGCAATGACCCATTCACGCAATCCATCCACGGCTTTTTTAAGTTGCGGCTCCATATCCAAATCTTTGGAATGTTCCTCATAATCATTTTTCCAAATATCCAAAATTTCACTTTTCAAGCGCCCATCTTTGTAGGCGCCTTCAAACCATTGGGGAGTTTTTCCAAGCACCCCAGTTGCGATTTCAATTCCCAATTCTCGCAAGCGTGCCTCTTGCCTGGCAAGGGTTGCGCGCGCGCGCGCTTGCTCAATCAAGCGCCCAATGCTCACCGTGGCATTGCGGCCTGCTTGAGTCCCGTAGCCCGTGAGAAGTTGTGTTGGCCAATTCACCAACACCTTGCCATCGCGTATGGAAATAACCTTGTCGCCACTCATCAAACCATCCTGATTCAACTGCGTGGCGGCAACGCTTTGACCTTGGAACGCCAGGGCCGCCGCCAAACCAAATTGCGGTGCCAGACCATAATCAGTTGGAAAGTAAGGTGGAATTCTGCGTAATTTACCGTCAAATTTGTCGGGTTCCGCGTTCACCACCCCGGCGGCCTTGGCAACTTTGGCGATGAGAGGAATGGGCGGCAGATCTTGCGGAGTTCCCTTGGATAGGGCGTCGACCAAAAATTTATTTTCAATGGCTCTCCAACTTTCCCCACGCAACCACACCCGCTCCAGGATTTTTCTTTCTCCAAATTCACCCACATACTCGGCCTTGGTTGCGCCACCAAGCATCACAGCCACAAACTCATCCAGCGTACTGGGCAACTTGCCCTGTAATCGCAAGCGCTCAAGCGTGAGCCAAGCCGCCAAACCTTTCAGCGCCAATGGCCGCTCCAGAACTCTTGACTTAAAGGGATCAACCAACCCCGCCTCGGCGATAATTACTTTAATATCCCTATGTATGCCCGCGGCGACCGCGGTTGTGAATGCGTACAGTTGCTCCTGTCCCAAGGGTGTTTCCCAAACTGGGTCTAACACTTTTTCCTCGCGCACGGAAAGCGCCACAACGCACTGCGACTGCTCCATGGCGGCCGCTAAATCAGCGTCCCCATTGGCATTACCAGTTGTACCTTCCTCGGGCTCCATAAATAAAATGTCGTAGGCGATGGTCTTGGCGCCTGCGCGCGCTATTTCACGCGTGGCTTGTGCCAACAACTCGCGCTTCCACGGCCAACGACCAATCGTGTCTAGGCTGGCATCATCAATCGCCACCAATGCGATTTGCTCGCCGGGATCCTCAATTTCCCACCTTCCATAACGGAAACGTAAATCAAGCGTCCACTCTTCAAGCCACCGAAATATGTCAATGGCATTCAATACCAACACCATCGCCACAACGGCGCCACCAACCCATAACGCGATCGAGCGAATATTCTTCACTACGAGAGTCTATAACATTTCATTGAAAGAGCCCTCGGAGTTACTCAAAAGCAAAGACGCGTCGCTGTTGGTTCACAATCCTCGCCGTATCAAATGTCATCTCCATTGTCAGAGTTCCCCAGTGAGTTGTAATCTGCTTGGGCTTGAGCGTAATTATCTTGTATTGCGCTGCCGTTGGTAATGACATTCAACCTGGCTTGAATCGCATTGGCCTGAATGATCGCAGCCTCACTCATTCGCGCCGCCACAGCGCCCATGTAAACCTGTTGACCACGCGTACTCGCTGTACCGGCCGCTGCCAAAGCCGTGTTGACGGCAACCTGGGCTTGGGTCACATAGGCATTATGCTCCCCCACCAAAGCAGTCACAGCCTGCAAGGCTTGTGTGGCGGCGGCTGTGGTGTTCGCTCCCACAATTGTTGTAAAATCTTGAAGATATTTATCCGCGGTGGCTTGGCTGTTGGCAAATTGCTCCTGAAATGTCGTATTTGACGCGGACGCATTTGAATTTGCTTCAGATAAACGCGAGTTGTATGTTTGAGTCAAACCATTAATCTCACCATTGGCGGCAATAGCGCTGTTATGTGCGCTGTGAATCTCACCAAAGACTTGATCGGCTCTTGCTTGAACTGAAGTAGCTCCCGAATACAGGTCGTTTAAGCCTTGCAATCCATTTAAATCACTATCCAAACTATTTTGCCTTGCGCCATTAGCGAACAATTGGTCGAAGTTGCTCTTGAATAAATTCGAACTGATAAAATCTAAATCGCTCTGCGAACTCAAGGCCATGAGTGTCGCATCTTGAAATTGGCCTTGAGCATCCGCGTTGCCAAATCGATTTCGCATGGTGTCCACTGCGTTTGTCATGATTGCCAACTGATCATCAATAGCAGCTTTATTGGCACTGCCATCCTCAAGTTCTGCCATGGCCAAAGCAGAATTGTCCGTTGACACACCTGCCAATGCCACAATTGTATCCTTGGCAATTCCAGCTTCGTTCACATGTGGCCTGGCGTAATCACTGAAACTGTCATAAGCAAATTGGCTGTTGGCTTGATTGAAATTATCGATAATCTGCGCGGTCAATTCCCGTATGCCATCGGCACCATCGGGCGCGGGCGAACCATCCGGATTTGTTCTTGCCTTGGTGAGATAGGCGATCGAGTCCAAACGAATGCGCACCGCCTCCAAATACTTTTGCTCTTCGGCTTGGAACAATGCCCGAGTGCCACGGTTGCTTGCATTGTTGAAATTGTCACGAGCGATTTGCGCCGCGACTAAACCCTGCGCAACATTGATGGACGCGGAAGCCACCACGCCAGCCAGCTTGGCGTAGGCCTGTTGCGATAGGGCGCTTGTGGAAGTACCGATTAAACTTTCCAAGTTGCTAAGAAACCTGGTCATCTTGGCAAACTCACTTCTGAACAAGTTGGTGTAGCCAACGGATAAATCACTTCCAGTTTGCAACCCATTCAGGGCGATTTGAGCGTTGATGAGATTGTTGTGGGAAACATTCACAAGCCCAAATGCCGTCTGCACGGACGCATTGAGATTTTCGGCAATATTTCGATTGTCCAGCGCGCTTTGGCTGAGCGACAAAAGACTATTTGTCGCGCCGTTCAACTTTGCTCCGTCTTGGAAAGCCAACTCTGAAATGACGGCACTAGAGTTATCTGCATTAAAATAGGCGCCGGCATCAAAGCTGATCGAGTTCAATTTGTTATCCGATTCCGCAAGACCCTGGAGAGTTTGATATTTTATATTCTCCAACAATGCCCGTACGCCACTCCTTGAAGTGAACCCATAGTTGTAGCCGCCATCTTGCACAATAATGCTTGATCCATTCCACAAGGTGTTCAACGCCAGCAATGACTCCGTCCATTGACCACTTTCATACGCCGCAAAATTTTGGTTGAAACTCTGCAAATCACGGTCGCTTTGACGTCTGTTGCTTTGCGCGTCGGCATTTAATAATGAAATGCCAAGATTGTTTGACTCCGCATCGGCCTGAAACAGCGAATAACCGCCCCCGCTGTCGCCTGTGTCACCACCCGTATCAGAGGCCAACACAAGCGCCGTATCAATTGCATTTTGATTGGCCTCACCCGCTTGAGTCTGCTGAATTTGCTGGATATTTGAGCTTGGATTTGCGCCCGCTATGCCTTGGGCAACTTGCTGCTGAACATCGGACTGGCTCACCAGGGTTCCTACAATGGGGGGCGGACCAATGGTGCTTACCCAGGCATTCTGCACGGGGTCTTGCTTGCCAACTTCGGAAGATGTTTTACCTTGACCAGAAACGAAGTACGACATGTTTGCGGCGATGTATTTCACCTCGATCGCATTGATTGTGTTGGTGTTGGCTCCCGCAACATCAACGCCTTTGAGAGGACCGGAGGCCAGCGCAAAACCTGTTCCACGAACTGCCAGAGTGGTTTGTGGTGTGACCACGTTGAAATCATTGGAGAAACCCACATGGTCAACTTTAAAATCCGCGCGCCCACTTTTGACCGTTGCCAAAGTGCGCAGAGTTTGGCCATCCTGCACCATTTCTGGCAATTGGAATGTAGTTCCAGCATCCACCAAAATGGTTGCATTCTTTCCAACACGCAAAGTAGAGCGACTCTTCAACCCGGTCCTAATTTCAGCGCCCGCGTCAAGCAGATCGTTCACTTTCGCTTCTGTCCAAGGCGAGGATTCACTTGTTCTCCAACGAACTTTGCCTTGCACATCCATAAAGATGGCTTGCAATGCGACCACATCGGCGCCATTTGCGTCTTGAACCTCCTCGGCTGGCACGCTTTGCGTCATGTCATCCGCCCAGGCGTGCTGTGCAACAGACGCTACGGCAATAGACATGGCTAGTGTGAGTGTTCCGCCCGCAAGATTGATGGTATTTGTTGTTTTCATATCAATCACGCTTTCCTCTATTGTTGACCTACGCACTTCAACCTGATTTAGAACTTTCATTGGCACTTAAATTCAATCTATATTCATTTACTATCTAATTTAATTCATGCAATGCAAGTCATATAACAATCAAAAATACCCCTTGAATGAACCGAATTGAGCCGCTCATGGGCAAAGGTGGCGTTTTTGGGGTAGCCGAGTTGATGGGTTCTGGAAAATCATTTATCGGGTTTGATGGCGCATTGGGTTGATTGGCGGGCTCAAATGCTGGGGGCACAACCAGCGGCTCTTCCAATGGCCCAGCGGCGGGCATTGTTCCCTCTTGAATTGCGGCTTCATTGGCGGGCGTCACGGCGGACTGCCCCGCGGTTTGATCAAGTTGCAGTTCGCCCACCTTCAACGAGGTCCGAGAGGCGATGCGCTCAAGACGATTCATGTAGTCGATAAATTCCGCGCCAGTCAGCGATTGATTGTCGGTGCGCATTGGAAGAATTTCCATGTAGATCAACTCCTTCAACGCATAGCGATCTATGGGCCCGAAGATCCTCATGGTGAAGCCGCCTTGAATTTTCATGATGCGGCAACCAGCCCCCGCCATCCAACCAAGATCCGCGCTCGCGTTGGCTTGTTGATCAAATGAACTTGAAAGCCATTTACGGCGCACGCCCTCCGCAACGCGGTCTTGATAATCCTTGGAGGGATCCGTTCCATCCGCAAGTATGAGCAAGCCATGCAACGCGTCGTTGTTGGTCACCGCGGACATGTCCTCAAGCGCGTCAAGAAATTCAATTTCTTGCTGTGGCCCGGCGAACTGGTCCACCGCTGACGATTTCATCATGTAGGGCTGGCATGCGCAAAGCAACAACACGCAGCCCAAAAATGGCAGGGAACTAAAACGCATAGGTCATCCCCACATAAAAAAATTGGCGAATTGCCCCTTGATTATTGTAAAAAACGCTGCTGTTTGGAATAAAAACACCGTAGCGAATATTGAAATTAATGTCGCTCGAAATGCGCCAATCTAGAGTGGTGTCAATTTCACCGCCAATAAGATTGGAACCGCCAGGGCGGGTGAGAATATTGATGGGCGCTTGATTGTCGATCTTGGTGAACAAGTAGCCAGTCATGCCTAAGCGCAAATCGCGGGTCCACGATACGGATGGCAACAGATTGGTGCTCAGCCCCACCGATGGACAGAGTAAATTCGCCGGATCCGGCGCCAAAGCGAACCCAGTATTGATATACCCAAGCGAGTTGAATGAACGATCGACATTGTTCGGAGCGATGCCACCAAAGGTTGTGCCGCTATCCAAGCGATTCTTGTCGCCACTTCCTGCAAGCACCGAAAGATCAAATCGCGTGTCGCCCTCGTCGCGCAGCAAATAGGTCAACCCAGCAATTCCGGCGGCGGCGCTGATGTCGGTTTCCACTTGCGGTTGTGAAAGGCTTGGGCTACTCGGATTAAGCGAGTCGCTCAATGTGGAGCCAAATTCATAGGCAAATTCCCCGCGATACACCAAATTGGGTCCCAAACTTCCAATGCTACCGCCCCCCGCATAGCCGCTGTTGTAATTGAATGTGGTTGGAATTGGAAACGCGTTTGAGCCAAGATTATTTTGTTGCCCGCCGTTCTGATCCGTTTGCCAAAGCGCGTATACATAGGGCTTGTGCGCTGCGAACCCCCGCCAATCAATTTTCATGCCGGAATAAATCCGCGAGGTATTTGTGTCAAAGCCTGGCCGCGAAGTATCCCAATCAACGGTGTCCTCACCCGCGGTTTGAGCGAACATTCCCTCAATGCCAAGATCGCCCAGCGTTAATTCAGTCTTGATCGCGTACATATAATTGCTCAAGACCAAGCCTTGTCCCCAAATCACATAGTTGCGCCCACCTTGCACCACAATGTTGAACTGCTTTGATTCGGCGGCGGTGGCGTGGGTAAAACCACCAAGATCAAATGTGCCCCAATAAATTTCACCGATTGGATTCTGCCACCCGCGCTCTTTGGCATCCGGCGCTAAATAGCGGCTGCCGTTGGTGTCCCATTCGTTGTACAAAAATCGCAATCGACCAAAGAAACGCAGACCACCGTCAAGTTCAGCGCGCAGAAATAGCCGCACATCCGGGGTAGTCAAATATTGGCTTTGACTTTGTGAATTTTGAATCATGTTGTAGGCGTAGCGAAATGTTCCGCCCGCATCCAACATCAATCGGTCGGCGATTGGAGTTTCCTTGAAGTAGTCCTGGCGATATTGCGCATCCTCCGAATTCAGTTGACGCTGAAGATTATTGGCGAGCGCGTTCACATTTTGCGCGTAGGCTTGCTGAACCAAGCCTAAGAGCGCGCCAATGATCAGGACCACAACTCCTCTTGCCATCAACCCATAATAACCGTAATCATATTGAACACAGGACCGCGCCGAACCGTGCGCACGACCAAAAGCCGAAATTATGTATTCTTCAAATAAATTCATATTTGCTGCTACCATTTTGCAATGCGATTGCTCATCATCGGAACTGGAAACGCATTTTCCGCGCGGCGATTTGGATGCTCCGCCATCATCCAAGGTCCCACTGGCCAAATCATGATTGATTGTCCAGACTCATATCCAATGGCGCTACGCCAGGCCCAGGAAAAGTCGGGTTGGAAGATTGATCAACTTGCCATCACTGATGTCATTGTGACTCATCTGCATGGCGACCACTGCAACGGACTTGAAAGCCTTGGTTTTTTGCGTTGGTTGCACCACCGCGAAACTGGCGCGTCGCTTCCCAAACTTCATCTCTGGAAGCCGGTTGCGGATCGACTTTGGGAGCGGCTTGCTCCAGCCATGGATCAATCGGGGGCGGCCAAATTGAGCGATTATTTTGAAATTCACTTTCTCAATCAAGAACGCGAAAGCCTGATTGGGGGTATGAAAGTTTCTTGCCGCGGCACGCAACACCCAATTCCAACCAGCGCGCTGAAATTCAAGGCGGATGGAAAGGTGATTGCGTGGAGTTCGGACACTCCATTTGATCCCTCATTGATTGATTGGTTAGCCAAGGACGCGGACTTGATCATTCACGAGACCAGTCCACCCCCCACCCACACGCCGGTTGAGTTGCTCAACTCACTTGCGCCAAAAATCCGTTTGAAGATGCGCCTGATGCATATGAACGATGAATTTGATCCAGCGTCTACGACCATTCCTTGCCTTCAAGAAGGCGAAGTAATTTCAATATAATCGCAGGCGAGTGGATCCCATGCCATGTGGGCGCGGGACAAATTCAGAATGTATGGATAAGACGGACGCTTTGCCTTAACGCTGATCAACAGCGACATAGGGCTGCTGATGCGGACCAATGTACGCCGCGTTTGGGCGGATCAAGCGGTTTCCATCGAGTTGTTCAATGCAATGTCCTGCCCAGCCAGCAATGCGGCTCATGGCGAACATGCATGTGAATAAATCCAGGTCAATGCCAATGGAGTGGTATGTGGTCGCGGAATAAAAATCCACATTGGGGTAGATGCCCTTGGCTGCAACTTCCTTGGCCATGATCTCCTCAATGCGGCGGCTCATTTCAAACAAATTTAGATTGCCCGTATCGGCGGCAACTTGCTTGGAGAATGTTTTCAAATAGGTGGCGCGCGGATCAATTGCCTTGTACACGCGGTGGCCAAATCCCATAATGCGGTCTCTTTTACGCAGTTTTTCAGCGATATAGGCGTCTACATTTTCAATGCTTCCAATTTCATTCAACATGATCATCACTTCCTCATTGGCGCCGCCGTGCAGCGGGCCCTTGAGCGTGCCGATGGCAGTCACCATGGCGGAATACATGTCGCTGAGCGTTGAAATGGTCACGCGCGCCGCGAAGGTGCTGGCGTTCAGACCGTGGTCCGCGTGCAAAATCAAGCACACATCAAGCGCCCTGGCCATGGACTCGGTGGGCTTGGAGCCGTTGAGCATGTACAAGAAATTTTGCGCCATGGTCAGCGACGTGTCTGCTTCCACAATGGGCTTGCCTTTTCTATGGCGATCAAATGCCGCGATCAGCGCAGGAGTTTTGGCCAGCAAGCGAATGGCTTTGTGATTGTTGGCTTCGACGCTGTCGTTGTCCACTTCGCTGTCGAACAAGGAAAGCGCGCTGACAAGCGTTCGCAACACATGCATTGGTCCCGCAGCGCGCGGCATTTCACGGATCAGATTGACAAGCGTTTGCGGCAGCGCGTACTCGGCGCGCAATTGCTCGCTGAAGGCGTTCAACTCCGATTGCTTTGGCAATCGACGATTCCAGAGCAAGAACACCGTCTCTTCAAATGTGCTGTTGCGCGCAAGCGCGTCAATTTCAATTCCAACATATTCAAGAACACCTCGCCCGCCGTCAATAAACGACATTTGCGTTTCAGCCGCAACGGTGTTTCCAAGGCCTTTATCAAACGCGGGTATGACTGGTGTGGTTGGCGTAGCAATACTCATTGTTGGTCTTTCAAGATTGAAGGAAGATCGTAGTCTATAAGCATGCAAAATCGAAGTGGTAAATTGAAAACATTGGTGAAAATTTGCGGACTTCGAACCTTGGATGACGCCCTACGCGCTTGCGAACTTGGCGCGGACGCGGTGGGATTTGTGGTTGCGCCAGGCTCGCCGCGGCACATTGGCTTCCAAAGCGCCCTGGAGATCGCTGGTCACATGGCAACCCGCATTCAGCCGCAATTAACCTTGCACAATGCCAATTTGAATAACCCCCGTGAAACCCTGCCGAAGCATGCAACGCCTGTTTTGGTCATGCAAAGTTGGTCGCAAGTGACACCGAGCCAGTTGCAGGCTTGGCCGGGAGCCCTTCAGGTGTATGAAGCCACTGGAGGACCTCAGCGCAAGCGTATTTATGGCTGCCGGCTGGAACAGTTGAACCTGCTCGAACACTGTCCGCATGAACAGATCAGCGCACTCTTGGTGGATGCGCCCAACGCCGGCGCGGGTGTTGGCTGGAATTGGAGTCGCTCAAGCGCGCCTTGGACCAATCGCTTGCCACTCATTCTTGCCGGCGGACTTTCACCCGACAATGTTGCTGCCGCAATGACACAAACGCAGCCATGGGCTGTGGATGTCAGCAGCGGCGTGGAAAGTTCGCGCGGCGTGAAGGACTTTGCCAAAGTTCAAGACTTCATAGCGAACGCGCGCGGCGTGCAAGCGGAAATTTCCTCTGTCTTTGCAAGCGTGTCCGCCACTTCATTTGAGCAACTTTAATTCCCACGCACAACGCAGCTGCAATGTTGATTGCGTTTGTTCCTGTGAACATAAAAACATTCGCAGCTCACGCCACTTGACCACATGGGCACGAACAGCGCGTTAAGCCGCGGGCCGATGAATATCCTGCGCCAAGCCAAGTTGCACCAAATGCTTCATTGGTCCATGAGGCTTCTTGGCTTCGACCGCCAATTTTTTCACCGCCCCAGGATTGGCGTAGCGATTGAACACGATGGCCTTGATATTGCCCCAAATGCCCTGAAATCCAGAGAATGTGTGGTCCACCGCGGTGGCTTCATAGCCGCTGTGCACCATGCAATTAGCGCACTTGGTGTTGCCACTTTCGTGACCGTAGTTGGCCCAATCAGTTTCATCGATCAATTCTTGAAACGTGTCGGCGTAGCCTTCTTGCAACAAGTAGCAGGGCTTTTGCCAACCAAATACATTGTAGGCAGGCATGCCCCACGGCGTGCATTCATACGAACGCTTGCCCATGAGAAACTCAAGGAACAGCGGACTCTGATTGAACTTCCAACCCTTCTTGCGATTGGAAAGAATCATTTCAAAGAGCTCGTTGGTTTCCTTGCGCTTCAAGAAAGCGGTTTGATCCGGCGCCTTGTCATAGGCGTAGCCGGGACTAATCATCATGCCTTCAACGCCAAGGGACATCATCTCGTCAAAGAATGCGCGAACTGAATTTGGATCTGCACCCTCAAAGAGCGTTGTGTTGGTGGTAACGCGGAAGCCCATCTTCACAGCCAGACGAATTCCGTCCACGGCTCGTTTATACGTGCCTTCGCGGCAGACCGCGAAGTCGTGGTTCTCTTCTTGACCATCCATGTGCACGCTAAAGGTCAAATATTTGCTGGGTTTGAATGTGCCAGCCTCGAGTTTTTCCTTCAAGAGCAAGGCGTTGGTGCATAGATAAATATATTTCTTACGCTCCACCAAGGACTCCACAATTTGCTGAATGTCGGGGTGCAACAGCGGCTCCCCGCCAGGGATACTGACCATAGGGGTGCCACATTCGTCGACGGCGTCTAGGCACTCCTGAACCGTCAAGTTGCGTTTTAGGACGTGGGCTGGGTACTGAATCTTTCCGCAACCAGCGCAAGCCAGATTGCATCGAAAGAGTGGCTCAAGCATTAAAACCAAGGGATATCGCTTGCGTCCAGCGAGTCTTTGCTTCAGAACATAACTCGCAACCGTCCACATTTGGCTAATTGGCACACCCATAAATTTTGAATACTCCTCAAATTACTGCGATTCTTGCAAACACGAAAACGGGGTATATCGTAGCAAGTGTGTGACTGCGTTTCCTCAAGATTCCCTGCATCCATTTGCCGCCTGTCACGGAGTCAATCCTGTGAATAACGACACTACAATGTCCATGGTGGAGCGTGAGGGAGCGGAAACAACTGATGAGCAACTCATGATTGCCCACCAAGCCGGCGATGTACGCGCTTTCCCCATGCTGGTTGAGCGGTATCGAATTCAACTGCATGGCTATTTGCAACGCTTCCTTGGTTCGGCCGCCGCGGCCGACGATGTTTTTCAAGAAACATTTTTGCAGATCCATCTTTCCGCCGCCAGCTTTGATGTCACACGCACCCTTCGTCCTTGGCTATACACCATTGCGTCCAACAAGGCGCGCGATTGGTATCGCCACCATAAACGGCGCGCAACTTTAAGTTTGGACAAGACCATGGGGCATGGCGAAAATGAATTTACGTTAATGGATGTGGTCTCCTGCAAAACCGATCAACCGGGCGAAGCGCTTTCGGCGCGTGAAGAATCCACGCAGGTCAAAGATGTTGTGGACTCGCTTCCAGAGCTGCACCGCGAAATTTTACTTATGGCGTACTTCCAGCGCTTCAGCTATCAACACATTGCGGACATGTTGAATATTCCGCTAGGCACCGTCAAAAGTCGATTGCATTCCGCAGTCGCGCTGTTCGCCGATAGTTGGGCACAATCAACACATCAAACACCCAGGGATCACGGATGACACCGCCAAGCAACGACCCGCCAAAAATCCTTAGCGCCGAAGATTGCCGAGCCATTGACGCATTGCTTGAAGCCGGTCTAGTGGATGGTGACGATGCCGTTCACAACACCAGTGAATCCCCTGAAAGCAAGCGAAAAACCGCAGCTTTGTCTTTACTTCGAAAATTAGAGGCCTACCCCGTCAAAGAACCGGATGCCCTGTTGGTGGATGCCACCATGGCGCTGATTGCCCGCGAAGAAAGAGCCCGCCGCGACCGAATGGAAATACACACGCCAGCATGGGGCAAGCGAACGCAATGGGCCGACTTTGGCGCCGTGGCCGCGGTGGCGTTGATCGCAACCGGCGTGGGCTGGCCAATCGCCCAGCGTATGCGCGCGGCGGCCCTTGAACAAAATTGCGCCAACAATCTTCGCACCGTTGGATCGAGCATTGCTGCTTACGCGGTCGATCATCGTGGCAATCTTCCCGCGACGGCGAGTTTGGGTGGACTGTTTGAAACCCCAACCACCTCCAAATTGGACTGGAGCAATTATGAACACAGCGGACACCTGCTGTTGTTGGAGCGCAATGGATATGCCAAACACGACTCGTTGCATTGCCCCGCTTGCAGCGCACTTCCAGCGTGTGGAACTTTTTCTTTCCGTGTGCCAAATGCCAAAACTCCGTTTCGACTTCAAGCGATGGGGCGAACGCCATTGGTCGCCGATGCCAACCCCATCATTCACATGCGACGCGTTGGCAACAAAGCGCAACTCACAACCACCGCTTCGCAGTGCTCCTTGAATCATGAACAGCGTGGACAAAATGTTTTGTTTGCGGATGTCTCTATTATTTGGTTGGTCAATCCGGTCATCAATGGCGACAATATTTATTTGCCTGATGGAGTGAAAGATTTCCAGTCACTGCCGCTGTCACCCCAAGCCACCGCGGTGAATGACATATTCCTGGCGCAATAAAGCGCATTCAACAACATAAACCCTAGAAATAAGCCGTATTTGAGGAGTTTGTGTCTTTACCCCAATCATCCCTTGACCAATTTTATAATTTCGTTACACTTGTCGATCCTTAACGAAAGCGTCGAACATCAATGCAAAAAGGCCATAAAGGACTACTCAAGCGAATTAAAGTGACCGGCACAGGCAAGGTTCGCTTCCATTCACCAAATTCACGCCATCTCAAAAGCAACAAAAAAGGCACCACAGTCCAGAGTTATCGCAAGTCGCGATACCTGGGCGCGACTGATCTGATCGCTTTGTCAAAAATGCTGGGTCGCTCATTGCGAACAGCTCAAAAACCAGCCGCAACTGGCGGGAAGGATTGATCCATGCCACGCGCACGTAAAGGAGCAGCCCGCACACAAGCTCGCCGCCGCGTTCTACGCGAGGCCAGGGGTTATTACGGAACAAAGAGTCGTCACAAGCAACAAGCCAAAGTAGCGTTGATGCGCGCTGGTCGCAACGCGTGGACGCACAGGCGGCTTCGTCGCCGCGACATGCGCTCACTATGGATCGCCCGCTTGACCGCGGCTTGCCGAATGCGTGACTATCGCTACAGCCTGTTTGTTGGCGGACTGCAACGCGCTGGCGTGCTGCTGAATCGCAAAATGCTGAGCGAGCTTGCCATTCAAGATCCAACCACATTCGATGTGCTGGTGGACATGGCCAAGAAGCATTTGGCCGCCAAGGCACGCGCGGCGTAAAGACATCTTTTCTTTACAACCACAACCGCCAAGTCATCCACTTGGCGGGTTTTATTTTTGGATGATGTTGCACAATGGATAAAGCGGCGCAAACCCGGGGCAAATATCAGGCGCTTTCGCGGCGAAATAGATTGATATTGGGCGCGGGCCCGCTGGACAACCGTTGCAAGCTATCGGGTGAATGCGAGGGCGCGTGAATCATTGGAACATCGCCACGCAAAGTCGCGGCGTGCTCATTCTCTTTGCGAATGGCTTCATAGACCTCCTTGCGATGCACCGAAATGGAGGTTGGCGCAACAATGCCAAGACGAACCTTGTCGCCGCGAATATCAACGATGACAATTTCAATGTCATCACCAATCACAATTCGTTCATCAATTTGGCGGGAAAGAACAAGCATGGAATACGATGGATGAGAAATGGAATACGCGAATCTTTTTACGCGGACACTGCCCGAGCAACTGGCGACACGGACACCAGTTCATGGCGAGTTGTCCATCGACGATCCGTCAACACAATTTGAATTCCAGTTCTGCTGGCTGAATTGATCACCAATGGTCCCTGCATATTGGCGGTAATGCCACTTTCACGGCGATTGACAATGACAAGAATTTCCGGGGTGGCATCGCCGCGCAAACCAATTTCCTCGCTTTGCTCGCGTCGCATGGAGACCGCGTAATCGGCGCACCAAAGACGCGGATCAGTGACCACAAACGCGACATCGGGACTTTCAATACTTTGAAGCCAGAAGAACACGCCGCGATCATCTGGTTGCAAAAGCGCAAATTGGTGGACTCTGCCAAAGCCAAGCAGTCCTGCTGGAAAATGAAGAAGACGGGAATCATCCACCTCAACGCTGCCAAATCGTGTTGTTTCAACTTGCATACGACCTCCTGTCGCCAAAGTCAGTGATTGCCTGAAGGGCACAAACGGCCATCCGTGACCGCGCATTGCAATCGGCTAAAGAGGCTTCAAAGCATGAGAGAACTGAACATTTGGCGTGAATTTGGGCATACTGCCCATCATGAAACCCTTGCGGTGGACATTTTTGGCGCGCAACGCAGTTGGGGTGTGCTTGGCGGCAACTGGGTTGGCGTGGTTATGTGGCGGCTGGAATTGCGGCTTTGAATTGTGGCAGGCATGGATATTCAACGGCTGGAAATGCGCGGCGTGGCTGCTTGGCGCGTTTGGATTGGGCGTATTTGCGCAAGAAAAAGTTTTTGAACGCGCGGCGCACAGTGGCGCGTTGGCGTTGGCGTTTGGAATTGCCATGCTCTTGGTGATTGATCAATGGTTGGGCTCACTTGGAATTTTGCATGGCGTTATTGCCATAGTCGCCTTGATTCCAGGATGGGTCTTAACGCTGCAATTTGTGTTGCGCCAACAAAATTATAAAAAGCAGGACCACGCGAATGTAAATTGGTGGTGGCCCGCGTGTATTGCCATGGCAGCGCTGTTCGTTGCAGCAAGTGTTTCTCCAGGGGTTCTGTGGAGCACGGAATTTGCTGGCTATGACGCGCTGTCGTATCACTTGCAAGCACCCAAAGAATGGATGGCGATTGAGGCGATTCGGCCGCTTGAATTTATGGCCTATGCGGCAATGCCTAACTTTGTGGAAGGCGGATTTCTACATGTCATGTGCTTTTCAAACGACGCGCGCGATGGCGCCGTAGCGTGCCAGTTGTTGCACGCCAGCATGTTGCTGGTAGCGGCATTTGTGCTGGCAGACACCGCAGCAATGATCGCGCGTGAGGTGGGCTTGCATGAAGGCGTTGCAAAAGTTGGCGCATTGTGTGCCATCATGGGGACGCCGTGGCTCATAGTGACTGGCTCGCTGGCCTACAGCGAATCTGGAATAGTGCTTGCATTTGCGAGCATTTTGAATGTTATGGCGCGGGCGCCACGGTCATTGACCTGGGGCGCAACCATGCTTGGGGTGTTTGTTGGCGTGTTGGTGGGAAGCAAGGCAAGTTCTATTCTTCTAGTTTTGCCTGCGATTGTTGCGTGGCATGTGTTGCGCAGAAATTCCGCATGGATACATTGGAAATCACTGGTGTGGAGCGCGTTGGCCTTGATCATTGGATTGACTCCATGGCTTGCGCGCAATTGGTATTACACGGGGGCTCCATTATTTCCATTTGCAACCACCTTCATGGGCGCAGGATGGTGGAGCGGTGAACAATGTGCGCGATGGAATTTGGCCCACGCGAGCGACGCGTCACTGATGCAACGGGCGCTTGCATTGTGGAATCAACTTTTTATTTTTGGTGTAGGCGAAAATCCAAAATTGGGCGAACCATGGAGATGGTTCTGGGGACCCCTGCCTTGGATTGGCGCGGGCTCCTTAGTCGCACTGTCGGTGCGGCCCGCCACAAGACCTGTGGCGATGGCGCTGTCCGTGTGCAGCGCGTTGATTGTGCTTGGCTGGATATTTGCGACACACTTACAAAGCCGATTTTTAGTTCCATTATCCGTTCCACTTTCGCTGGGGGTGGGACTTGCCTGCGCCCGCATGGCGGCAGGCGCGGTGGGTGGAAGCACTTGGACTGCGGGCGCGGTCAGGCATGGCCACGTCTCGCTGCTCTTGTGCGCATGGGCGTGTTTGCCCGCCTGGTCTTTGGCCACCGACACGCCAAATGCCCTGTATTTCATTGGACAAAACCAATACTTTGAAGGGGAAATTGACTGGCAAGACTTGCGTTCAAAGGACGCGGTACTGCGCGCGGCGGCCCAAAAGAATAGCACTGCCGAGTTGGTGATGAACTATTGGCGCCCACAATGGCGCGTGCTCAGCGTGGGGTGGAGCGCGCCATTTTGGATTCGTCCCGGTGCGCCATTGACATGGTCAAGCGTTTGGGATCGCAACGCCATTGAAGCATGCGATGGTCTTTCCGTAGCCGAGACCACCGCCCTGCTTGAAAAAAATTTCGACGCCATCCTGCTGGATGTTCCTATGTTGGAGCGTTGGCAGCGTAGTGGATGGCTATCACCCAAGATCAACTTGGATCAACTGAAAGCCTTGTCCAAGTCGCTGCCACATGTGGCGCAGTTGACGGGCGGAAAAATTTTACTTGGTCTTCGCGGGAATAGTGTGTTGGACTTGCCCGCTGTGGACTAAAAATGTGTCCACGACAAGGCGTTGGCGGCTTGCGTTGATAAGTTCAAGATAGGCGGCTTGATCCGCCGCAGGTAAAGTATTCATTTCACTTTGCGCGCGAGCCAACGCCGCGGCGCGATCGACAAGGGATAATTTTATGTCACGCGCTTTGACAAGACTGGCAAGAATTGGACTCGTGGGTGGTGGCGCGGAAATGTTCGGGGTGCTTGTCGCGCTTGGCGTTGGCGGTGAATTGGAAGGGATAGATTGCCCGCCGGCCTTGCTTTGAAATGGCGCCGGCTTGGCCATTGGAGCTTGCTGTTGTGAAGGCGATGGGGTGGAACCACCGGGCTGACTTGAAAAAGCGCCTGTGTTTGAAGTTCCATTTTGAAATGCGCTGGATCGATGCGCGCGCGCGCTGGCAAGCCATTGTGGTTGCGCATGTGCCGCCGCGTGCGCCGAGTAGACACCCACTGCGAAAGAACCAACCAACAGAAAGAGGGGCAGACTATACATTGAACGCAAGCCTAGCACTTTGGCGAGAATGATCGATGAAGAAAAAAAACATAAACCATCACGGACGCGTCCCATTGCCAAAGCGAATGGTATGTCTTGCAATGTACGCCAGCGGTTTCTTGTGCGCCTGCGACACGGCGAACCAATCAAAGAATGCGTCCAACGATTCGTTGACGGCGACATCCACAAATGCTTCCGGGTCTTTGTCCAGTAGCGCGCCCATTGTGCCGCTGATCGAGCCACCAACCATGGATGCGACGGTGCCACCCGTCATTGTTCGTCCGCCCGCGTTGTGGGATGGAAGCGCCGTGACTTGGGAGGAGTTACGTCCACTGCTTGCCGAGCGTGCTGGGGCTTCCATTCTGGAGGAACTATTTCTTGAGCGCCAATTGGATCGCATGGTGACACTGCGGACAAAAGTAGTTTCGCAGGAGCTTCTTGACAGCGAGGAGCGTGAACTGTTGGCGTCGTTGTCGGAAGATCCGGCGCGCGCGCAAGTTCTGCTGCGTGAATTACGCGCAGCGCAAGGATTAGGCGAAAAGCGCTGGAAATCATTGCTGAAACGCAATGCCGCCATGCGCTTATTGGTACAAGAAGATGTCAAGGTAACCCCCGAGGCAATTGAGGCCGTGATTGACGCGCAACATGGCGCCAAGCGCCAATGTCGAGTGATGGCGCTGCCAGACCTTGATCGTTGCGCGCAAGCACGCATGCGTCTAGATGCGGGCGAAGCCTTTGGAGAAGTCGCCGCCGATATGAGCACGGATCGATCCGCGGCGCGAGGAGGTATTGTGTTGCCAGTGAGCCGTCTGGATCCAAGTTGGCCAAGTTCATTTCGCCAAACATTGTGGTCTTTGCAAAAGGGAAAGGTAAGTTCGCCGGTGTTAATTGACAATGGCTATGTGTTTGTCCGCTTTGAGGATGAAATTGCTGGAGACCCCGCCGCCGCGGCGGGCGCAAGAGCGGGTGCGGATCGCGCGGTTCGTCGCGCACAAGAGCGAATTTTAATGGAAAATTTGGCCAAGCAACTTCGCCAAGCCCAGCGCAATGTGACCATCTTTGATGATTCGCTTTTGGACGGATGGACCCGCGTTAAGAACGCAGCGCGGTAAGTCGATACGCCGCCAAAGGAAGCAACAACGCGAATGGAATCGCGGCAGCGATTGAAATGCTGAGGCCTTCGGTTGGAACCAGCAACATGACGGCAGCGCTGATCATTGTCGGAATGGAAAATGCCGCAGCGCGCACGCTTTGAAGCAACATGTTGCAAGGCTCGCGCCGCAAGAAAAATGGAATAGTTGCCGCAAGAATAAGCAAGTTTGCAAGCGGCCCCATGAAGCGGGCGCACAACAAGCGAACCCCTTGATTTTGATTGTCACCGCCACGACCCATGAGCTCGAAAACTTGGCGCGTGGAAAGCATGGGACCATAGAGCCGATAGCGGCGGCTTAAAATAAGTTCGGGACCCAAGTCGGACTCCAGTTGGTCAACGCTGGTTGTGAAGGCCGCCTTTTGTTGCACGGCGCTGCCAGGTTTCAAGGGCTCTATGGCAAAGCCACCCGTGAGCATCCATTTCTTGTCTTGCGTATTCCACACCGCGCTCCGCGCGCTGATGCGGCGCATGGCATTCCCCTTTTCATCGCGTTCAATGGCCACAAGTTCCGTGGCGGTGTTGAGCGCGGGATCAAAGCGACTGGCTTGAATGAGCGTGCCGCGGCTGTCCCGCGTTAACGGAATTGGAAATTGACTCACGGTGTCGTACTTCAATCCGCTGTGATCGCGCACCAGTCGCGCCGCGAGATTTGGCAGAATGAATTCTTGATTGAAAAATTGCAGACACTGAAGGACACCCGCGGTGATGATCAGCACATACGCCAAGCGGCGAAGTTTGACCCCGGAAGCCATGAGCGCGGTGAGTTCACGGTTGTGGTGCATTTGCGCCACGGCGAAACCCATGGCGCCAATAGAAACAAATCCAAGCATGAACTGGAAAAATTGAAAGATGCGCGGCCCGTGAAAATCCAGCACCATCATGCAGAAGGCGTAGACCCGGGACCCGTAACGCCCCGCGGTCACTGCGGCGTCGGCGGCATCCAGAAAGCGCGACGCCTGAATGACCACATCCACACTGACCCCAAAAACATAGAGCGCCGCGCCTAAAAGAAAGAAGTTCATCAGGAACCGCGCGCAGACATATCGATCGATGATCTTCATGGATTAATTTCTAGCCATCTGTCGAAACGCATACATGGAGCATAAAAGAAGAATGGCGTTGCCCGTCCACGAAATGATCACGCCCCAAACCAGACTTTCCGCGCGAATCACTTGTTGCCCACCGGCGATCATGACAATGTTGAGAATGCCTGGAATGAACGCGATGAGATACATGGTCAATGGAAGACTGTTGCGTTTCCATGCGGCCAAAGACGCGCCCAATAAAATAATCAGCGGTGCGGACCATGCCAGGGCCGCGCGCTGGCACAAATGCGAAAAGGCGTCCACATTGACTTCGTTCATCTTCTTCAACAAATTTGCCAAGGCGGAGGAACTGGCCCCTTGAATGGTTTTTGGAACATTGGAATCCAGTTGCGCGAGTTGGCCAACCTTTGGCGCAAGCTGTGCAAATTCAAGATCCGCGATATTGCTGGTGGAGCACGGCGCGGCGCTGAGGCCGCGAATTCGCGCCGGCCAACGCGATGAAAGTCCCTGGGAGCGCAGCAAATCCTTGGCGATTGGCGCGGTGGCGATCAAATCAACACGGCCAGCGCTGGAATCCTCGCTGTCAAATGGCATGACCACTTGCGAGCACAACGCTTCACGAATGGGCTTGGCTCGGTCCAACTCAACAATGCGCACAGTCGTGTTGGGACTTCGAGGTTGCAGCGTGTCATTGACCAACGTTGCGCCCTGGATTTGATAGGAACGACGGCCCCCTTCCTCAACCAATTCAATCTTTCCCGATGTTTCAAGTTCACGCGCGATACATTGCCACACTTGCGCGCGCGTGAGCGACAACAGAACCGACTGACGCACTGGTTGCACCTCAATGTGATTGGGCAAATCATTGCGCACACCTTGCAACTCGAAATAGGTCATGCTCTTGGCGTCGGCCTCGAGTGCGCGACCCAATTGCACGGCTTGCGGTTGCGCCGTGGGAACAAAGACCACCGTGCCTTCGGCGGCGTTGAAACCAGAGCCATTGCTCATGGCCAGTTTCATGATCACGCCTTCGCGACCACGATGCACATCGACGGTTGCAAACTCGCTGGTGAATTCGCTGACAGGTTGACCCGCGCCGTTTTTTTGAATGGCGGCCACGCCTTGCAATAGCAACCGCTGCTCCGCGCCGTTGTCGGGTGGAACTGGATCAATCATGGCGGTGTCGGCGTAAATGCTGACTTGGCCAACTTCAAGCGCCTCGCCGCGCGAAACGGCCGACATGAAAATGGTGGTTGCGTCTTTCGCCAACAGGTCCTGCATGCGTCCCCAAAATCGAGGAACAATGGTGTGCAGCAAAATAAACATGCCAATCAAAAGCGCGAAACCCACCGCGAAGACGGGGACAAAAATTGTGCGATAACGCAGGCCGTTGGTGCTCATAGCCACCAACTCGTTGTCGGCGGCGAATCGATGAAGCACCAAGGTTGCGGCGAAACCAGCTGAAAATGGCAAGGCGAATTGCAACATGGGAATCATGGCCAGCGCCACATATTTCACCACGCTGCCCGAGCCAAGCGAACTATCCGCCAATGGCTTAATGGCCGCGCCAAAGGCCACCACCACAACAATGATGGTTGTGGTGAACAACAGAACCCGCAACAGTTCCGCCGTCATGTGCCGCCAAAGTATCCATGGCATGATGAAATGAAACTCGGATAACGCGGGGCGTTAACGGAGTCCGTACTCCTTTAATTTTCGATACAACGTGCGCTCTCCAATGCCTAACATTTGCGCGGTTTGCTCGCGGTTGCCTTGCGTGAGCGCCAGGGTTTGTCGAATTGCTTCCTTTTCCAACTTGTCTAAACCCACGCCGGCGAAACTTCCAACGCCGCCACCATCATTATCGTTGGAGCGAATGTCATTTGGAATATCCGACAGATCAATTTGGTTATTGGTGCAAGTCACCACAATGCGGTGCATGAGATTCAGCAACTCGCGCACATTGCCCGGCCAGTCATAGGCGGCCAAGCGCATCATGGCGGGCTGCGAAATGCCGACGCGCGGGCGACCAAGTTCAGCGCACCACTTGCCAACGGCATGGCTGATCAAGCGCGGAACATCCTCGCGGCGCTCGCGCAGGGATGGAATATGAATCTCCACGCCCTTGAGTCGGAAATACAAATCCTGGCGAAAACGACCATCATTTGAGCGTGTTTTTAAATCTTGATTGGTGGCGCTTATGAAACGCACATCGGCCTTGCGCGGATCGTTGGCGCCCAGGCGAATGAGCTCGCCAGTTTCCAACACGCGCAACAATTTGGGCTG
>SYAC01000028.1 GCA_005787685.1 Planctomycetia bacterium | reverse complement strand
GATCATCACGCGCTGACGCATGCCACCAGAAAATCGGTGGGGATATTCGTCCAGCAACTCGCTCTTTCCGCGCTTGAGCGCCAAAGCGTCGCTTTGAAATCGCTCCTTCAGTCGGTTGTAAATACCTACCGTCTCCAACGAATCAATCGCGCGCTCAATGGCCTCTTCAACGGTCACTTTTTGATGCAACAAAATGGCCTCAAGAATTTGATCACCAATGGTGTACACCGGATTCAAACTGGTCATGGGCTCTTGAAAGATCATGGCCAGGCGGCCCCCGCGCACGCTTAACATTTCACGCTCGCTCAGCGAGAGCAAATCCGTGCCTTCCAGCAAAATAGTTCCACGGTCAACGCGCCCTGGAGGCGATGGCACAAGTTGCATGGCGCTCAGCGCTGTAACGCTTTTACCGCAGCCCGATTCTCCCACAACCGCCAGTGTTTGTTGAGGAAATACGGTCATACTGACGCCCGCCACGGCTTGAATACGCGGCGCGCCAGGATTGCTGGCGTTATCAAAACTGACAGCCAAGTCAGCCACTTCCAGCACGGGCTTACTCAACAATTTTCTGTCGGCGCGTTCTTGAACGGATGCGTGAATGTCTGCCATTTAGTGTGCCGCCTTGCGAAGTTTGGGGTCGATCGCGTCGCGCAGAGCTTCGCCAAGCATATTGTAACTCAACACGCTTAAGAAAATAGCGAGTCCGGGAAACACCGCAAGCCACCACACAAATGTTCCCGTGCTGGCCGTGGCGCTTGAAAGCAACTTTCCCCAACTCGCTTGACCGTCTGGACCAAGTCCCAAGTAGCTCAGTGTGGCTTCAATGCTGATGGCGGCGGCGATAGAAAAGCTGGCGTCGACAAGAACCGGGGTGACTCCGTTGGGCAACATGTGGCGGAATAAAATGGCGCGCAGCGGCAAGCCTACCGCCTGCGCGGCTTGTACAAACTCTTGCTTACGAAGTTTCATGAACTCAGCGCGCGTGAAGCGCGCCGCACCCGTCCAAGAGAACATTCCAATGATCGCCATCATCATGTAAGTATTGCGGGGCAAAACTCCGGCGGCCACAATCAGCAAGAACAGCACAGGCACCGCCATGAATATCTCAACAATCCGGAACAGCAATAAGTCAATCCAACCGCCAAAATAACCCATAATTGCGCCAATGGTCACGCCGATCAACACCGAAAGTCCGGTGGAAACTAGCCCAATGGAAATGGACAAGCGGCAGGCCCACAACATTTGCGCCAACACATCGCCACCAAGCGCGTCCGTGCCCATAATTGAAAATCTTTTTCCAAACGGGGTTCCCTTCCAGCTTTCAAGATTGGGCAACTCCTCCACCATGGAGCCTGGTGGCGCGGCAACCATGTCACTGCGCGTGTACAACGGTGACCATGGAATGGGCGCCCACACGCAACGAATTTTGCCGGCAGCCTCGTTCTCCAAGTAACGCTCAAAGTTGATCAAGGTGGCGGAGCCCGCGGTCACGGAAATAGTTCCGCTGATGGCGGCCACGGCAAGCGCGCTTGCCACGCGTTTCCTCAGCGAATCAACAGATGGAATCCACGCCGCAACACATGCCACGCCAAGTGAGATAACCGCCGCAATGGGCCAACCGCCATTGTTGCCACGCGCGATCTCTTTCAACCACGGAGGGCGCGAAGATTCGCTAGCCCATTCAATCAGTGTTGGTGCCAACACCACGATCACGCCCGCTTGAATGACCGCAACCACAAACATGCCCGTTCGTTGCGAGCGCGTGAGCGAGCGTGGACCAAGTAAAATCCACGGCGCTCCCACAAACACGCCAAGCAATAAAAGCCAATCTGTGGCTGTTAAATTGGCTAAAAGTGGCCACGATCGGCTGGTCACTTCGCCACTTGCGCCAATCTGCTCAATCATCCACGGATGCGAATTGGCGATCAGCGGAGCGAAGATGGCTAAGAACGCGATCAAGGAAATCCACAGCAAGCCAAAGCGCGCGCCGTTGCGCTTGAGCACGCGACTCCACGCGTCGGTCCAAAAGCCTTTGGCGCGTGTTTGACCAACGCCGCGCATGGCGTCAATGCCAGAGATCATGTTGGGGGTTTCTTGATTCATATCACTCATAGCTCACCCGCGGATCCGCGACTGCATACAGAATGTCGGCTAGCAACAACGCAAATACATTCACCGCGGCAATCATCAGCACATCGGCCAAAATAAGATCACGGTCATTGTTGGAGATGGCGTCGAGTACCAAACTTCCCATGCCTGGCACGCTGAAGATGCGCTCCACCACCACGCTGCCACCCAACATGGCGGGAAATATTCCCACGAACATTGTGATCAGCGGCAGCAAGCTATTTCGAAACACATGGCGCACCACAACATCATTGCGCGCCACGCCCTTGGCCTTGGCCGTGCGAACATAATCGGCGCTGAGATTGTCCAGCATGCTGGCGCGCGTTTGCTTGGAAAGAATGGCGAATGACCCGTATGTCAAGCACAAAACCGGTAGCGCAATGTGCCAGACCACATCAAGAAGCCAGCCATATTTCCACACACCCGCTGCATTCACGCTGGGCAAAAATGCCATCGTGTCTGCGGTAGTGTCATGCAACCCGCTCACGGGAAACAGCCCAAGATATTGATTGTTGGCAAGAAACCCAATCGCAAACACGCCCGTAAGCACGGTTGGAATGGAATACAACGAGAGGTATAGAACACCAGTGAGCGAGTCGAACCAACTTCCACGGCGCACACTGGCAATGACGCCTGTTGGAACAGCTATAAAATATGAAATTGGAAAAGCAATCAAGTTGATCAGCAAGGTCACGGGCAAGGCCTCAATGATCAAATCCCACACTGGTCGATTTTTAGAGAACGCTACGCCAAAGTCGGATGTATCAAGCGAAATCACATTGGGAATAATTGGAAATCCACTTTTAGGATATGGCCCGGCCAAGAAGGCAATCGTGGCGCGTTGGCGGGTTTCCTCCGCCAAGGCCCAATTGGTGTCCATGGTTTTTGCCGCGTCAAACAATTTGACGCGCGCCTGCGCCAGCAGTGCCACGCGTTGTTGGCCCGTGGAAGGCGCTGCGACATTTGTAGACAAGCCAGGTTCGGCGGCGGCATTTTTTGCGGCCGCCGCTTGTGCGCCATCCAGCACCGTCAACACATCCGTAAAGTCGTTGGGCTTGGCGCCACCCTTGCCATCTAGTCGACCAACCAACGGCGCGCCAACCGCGCGCGCCACATCCGCCAACGCGTCGCGGAACAAACGCACCGATCCAACATAGGTGCGCCGCGCGCCTTCGGCATCGCGCTGCAGCCCTTTAAACTCGGCAATTTGGCTTGAATCCGTGCTTGGCGTAAAAACCACGCTTGGCATGGCTGGTGGCGGAAATACTTGCGGCAAGGACGGCTCGGGAATAGGTCTTGGCACAGCAACCCGCTCGCCGCTGGCCATACGCAGATCGCGCGTTCCAAACTTGATTGGCGAAATACTTCGCAACCATCTTCCATATTGCACAAGCACTGGCTGGCTTAAACCGTAGCGATCTTCCAGATACGCCTGCTGCTGCGCAATGCCGGTTGTGTTTCCTTGACCACCCGCGGCCTGCATGGACGCGCCAATTCCACCCGGCGCCAGCGCCAACAACATGAACACCATCAATGTAATTCCCAACAGTGTGGGAAACATCAACAGCGATCGGCGAACAAGGTAGGTGACCATGCGTTGGCTTTCGCGTCAGTTCGGCATGGGAACCGCGGATACCCTAAAAAATTCCTGCGGCTCAAGCGCAGTCTTGTATGTGTTCACATTTCCAAAGTCACGCTTCACAAATCGCAGCCAAGGCACGACGCGGATAAATGTGTACGGCTGATCCTCGGCTACGCACGCTTCAAACTGGCGCCATACTTGCATGCGCTCGGCCTCGTTCATGGCGCGTCGCCCCTTCTCTATCAGCATGTCGCACTCTGGACTGCTCCACTGCGTGAAGTTGTCGCCGCCTTCCTTCATGCTTTCGCTGTGCCAAATTTGGCGCGGATCGCTCTCGGGTGCGTTATTGCCCCAAGCCAAGGTAATCGCGTCAAAGTCGCGCAATTTAAGCAATTCTTGATAGCGGCTCCAATCCACAGGACGCGTGGACATGACAATGCCCGCCTTGGCGAAACTGTCCTTCACAAAGCGCGCTATACGCTCGCTGATTTCGCCGCCAGTGGCGTAGGTGTATTCAAAGGTGAACTTATCGCCTTTTTCATTTTCCAAAATACCGTCACCGTCGCGGTCTATCCAACCAGCCTCAGCCAAAAGTGCCTTGGCTTTTTCCATGTCAAACGGAAGCGCTTTCACGGATGGATCGCTGCCGGGACTTTCTGGATTCACAGGGCCCTTGGAGACAATTCCAATTCCATCCCAAATATCACGGATCATCTTGTCGCGGTCAAGCAACATGGTCATAGCGCGGCGCACGCGCTTGTCGGCAAACGGCGTCAAATTTTTACCGGCGCGCAGTCCACATTGCCACGCAATGAAACTGTAACCGCAGCGCATGTTGGTCCACTTCAAGGCGTAATTCGTCTTCTCAAACTCCAACTCCTCTTTCATAATCTTGTTGAACTGCGGACTTGTTGGCACCATCATGGATCCTTCGCCATTGCGATACGCCACCAAGCGTCCCAAATCGTCCTTGATGGTTCGAAATCGCAAGCTGGCAAGCGGCGCGGGCGTGGCCCAATATTGCTCATTGCGAACCAGCACAACATCTTGGCCAGGCGTCCACTGATTCTTCAAATCATCAGCGTTCTTGGGTAGTTTTTCCAGGCGAAACTGCCCCGATCCCATCATCATTCCAGTGGATTGGTTGATTTGTGAGGGCTCAAATGTGCCGTAGTAATGCTTGGGCAAAATGGGATTGCCAAACGCAATCAGAATATTGGTGAACAGCGGCTCTTTGAAAATAAATTCCACGGTGTGCTCATCAATCACCTTGACATCCTTCAAATTGTCCTGCGTGCTGCGCGTGCGCTCGGCCTCGATCAATGGATTATTGATGAAGTCCATGTAGGTGTAGCGAACATCCTCGCTGGTGACGGGCTGTCCATCACTAAAGTGCGCCAATGGATTGATGTGCGCACGAATCCACAACCCATCGGGATCAATTTGCCAACCATCGGCGAGTTCTCCGACCATTTTCAAGGTGCGCGGGTCGAATTTTCCAAGACTTTCAAAAACGCGGTCGTTCACTCGCGTTGAATACACATCGCTGGAAATGTAGGGCGTTAATTTGGCAGGTTGCGCCTCGAATAATTCCGTGAACTCGCCACCCACGGCGTACCCGGGAATTTGTTTGGGATCGGTGGCGGCGGTTGGCGAGTTCCATTGCTGCATCTTCACTCCAGGGCGCGCCCAAGCTGTGCCGCTTGGCGCGTTTGTATTGGCCGCGATTCCAGTGGGAGCGGCGCCTGCAATCCCCGCTGGCGCGGCTCGAATTTGCTGAATTTTTTTTTCAAGTTCAAGCAACCGGTCATCCACCCGTTGCAACAAAACCCATTGCCGATCGCGCTGCACCATGAGCAGCCACATGGAAAGCGTAATGCCAAGAAGCAAACCAAAAGATACGAAATCTTTGAAGCCAAATCCGTTTTTCATAAGGCTTGGCAGCGTATCACCACATCAACACATTGGGTGGCGCGCGTTCATCCCGAGGAGGCCGGATCAAGCCGATCACGCAGCCTGTCCGCCGCAAAATTCAGGGTTAACAAGGCGAACGCGACCACGGCGCACGGCGGAAGCAATAACCACCAGCGTCCTTTCACCAAATTCAATTCAGGCAAGCCCGCGGCCGCCAAGTTTCCAAGGCTTGGAAGTGGATCTCGAATTCCGATTCCAAGAAAACTTAGAAAACTCTCACTTAAAATTGCTCCTGGGACAGCCAGCGCCGCATACGCCGCAACGGGTCCCGCCAAGTTGGGCAACAAGTGCCACCAAAAAATTCTTCTCGTACCAGCGCCGGCCGCACGCGCCGCCTCAACATATGGCCGTTCACGCAGCGACAACACTTGTCCGCGCACCACGCGCGACATGGTCAACCAACCCACGCCAGAAATGGCCACAAGCATGGTGAAAAAATTCAGCACTTGGCGCGAAGTTGGGGAAAAATCACCAAACACACGCTCGGCAAATCCATCCACCGCCACTCCAAGCAGGGTGACCAACAACATGGATGGCAACGCGTACAACACATCCACCGAGCGCATCAGCGCGCTATCCATATGTCCGCCAAACCACGCCGCGGCCGTGCCCCACATCACGCCAACCGCCGTAGCCACCAACGCCGCGCATAGACCCAGCGACAAACTCATGGCGCTTCCAGCGCACAAGCGCGCAAACACATCGCGTCCAAGTCGATCCGTTCCAAGCAACATTGCGGGGACAAATTGATGGGCGTGACTGGCTTTCTGCACACGGTCCAAATCAGCTTGATCCGCCATCCAGAGCGGCGGCATTAAACTCAGTTGCAAATTGCCCGCGGCCCAACGCGGCGCGTCGACATTGCCACTCAGCGTGACTTGGCCAAATGCCCACGGCGTGGACAACGCCACCAACCCAAGCAATGTCAGCAACAACCACATTCCAACACCCAGACGATTTGACGTGGCGCGCCCGCCGCGCAACCTCGTGGGCGCTGCACTGCGTTCAATCACTTCGTTGGAACTCGCGGTCACGCCCAAAGAATACGCCGTTTTTTTATACCCGCGCGGCGCTCATGGGGTCAAACATGTTGCCCCTGCATCCCACGCTTACAAATTGTATTTGGCCGCGTGAGGTCATTGGGGCTTGAGGGGCGCTGGCTTGAAGTCTGTCCCATTGTCAATGATGTCACGCACGCGCGCTCCCATTCCGCTCATTCCCCCAATCATTTCGGTGGATCGTCGTCCAAACTTTGGATCCTGACCTTTGCGGATGGCATCAATAATTCTGGCGATGGTTTGATCCCGGTCTCGAATATCATCTTGCAACCTTTTGCGCGCGTCTTTCAGCGATTTATCCAGCGCCACAAATTCAAATCCACGGGCTTGAATATCCAACTCCACTTGCTTGCGAGCGTTGGCTTGAATGTCCTTCATAAGCAATTCTTGCGCCGAAGCATCGCCACTTTTTTGAGCAGCGTTCCAAGCCTCGCCCAACTCGCGAATTTGGTTTTGTACACGCATGTCATCCACGCGCACGCGATACAAATTAGGCTCACGCTCCTTCAGCAAGGAAAGCGCAATGAACTTGCGCGCCTCACGCGCCAACCGCTCTCGCAATGCTTTGGGATCGCTCTGGCGAAGCTTGACCAACTCATCGGCCCACTGCTCATTCACATCGCGCACCGTGGCAATGACCCGATCAATTTCTTGATCGCTTAATTCACGTCGTATGCCTTCACCACCACGGATCGGACCACGATTGGCGCCATCGTTGGCGGACACCACGCGGGCGTCTTGCATACCAATGGTTGAATCGAATGGTGTTGGCTGATTTTTCCGAGGCGCACCTTCAGCCCATGCCCCCGCGCGAAATGTTGTGGTGGCCACTGCGGCAACAATTGTCATTCCAACCAAAACTCCCGCAACGAATGTTTTTGAAATCATCGCCCAGCCTGCCCAGTGCCAAGCACGCTTCGCATTTCAAACGCCAAGTCATCCAGGTCCGCGCCTTGCGCACATGCGAGTCCAATGAAATTGTCGTCACCCGAAGAATTGGAGGAGATCTCCAACACCGCCGCAAGCGAGCCATCATCCAACGGCAAGTTGGCGTTCATGCCTGAAGTCTGCCACGACAAGATTGCGCCGCCCACCACAATTAAAATGGCCGCGGCCGCCTTCCATTGAAACGATGTGCGCGATCCAATGCGCCCGACAATTTGCTGATTCGGTAAATGCGTAACACTCGCTTGAAAGACTCGCGCGCAAAGGCCGGCTGGAATTTGGCCGGCGCTGACACGCAGCGCGCGAAGTGTCCGGTCAAGTTCAAGATTGTCATGGGGATCCATTGATGTTCTCCTGAGGCCAACCCAACGGGGTAGGCGGGTTTTTGTTGCAACTGAAATTTAAAAGAAAGCAAGTATCGGACCCGGGTTTCATGATGGATCGTCCCCCATGTGCCGTCGCATCAGGTCACGCAGTTTGTGAATAGCCCGATGATGGCGCGCCAAAATGGTTCCTAGCGGCTCCGAAAGCATGATGGCAATTTGTTGAAAGCTCATTCCGCCCTGATGGCGCAAATCAATAATGGCGCGGTCGGAATTTGGCAGTTGGTCCATGGCCTCGCGCAAGGCGTGAAGCTCCTCCGCATTGGCCTTCTCGGCGGCCCTTTTCTGCGGAGCAATATCCGTCAAAATGTCGGTGTCCATGGGACGCGCATGCAAATTTTGCCGCCGCATTTCGTCACGCAAACGGTTTATTGCGATGCGAAAAATCCACGCCTGAAAATGTCCTTGCTCCACGTAGTCCGCCAGTTTGCGCGCAATGGTGCAAAACACACTTTGCGTGATTTCCTCGGCGAGTTCCTGATTGCGAGTGTTGGAACGCAAATACGCGTAAATGCGTGGCGACCAAAAGTCGACCACCTGACGCCACGCGTCGGCGTCGCCCTTGGCGGCGAGCGCGAGAACCTCGCGATCAAATTCTTCTTGGTCGGCATCCGGCACTGAAAGGCAGTCTACAACTCAACATGCAAGTTGGTTCTTGAGTCCCCTCAATTCGTCGCATCTTTACTTCCTTTGTTTGGCTGTCATTGCGTCGAGCATGTGGTCCGGTCATGCGGACAAGCCACGTGTGTTGCGCAATTCAGCGCCGCGAGGCGCTGCGTAATCACATTGGCATGCCGTCAAAATCATCGCGCGCATTTGCCCCGCGATCATTTGGCCGAACCAAACGCGGCGGCGTATCCCATGAATTTGCCGCGGGATTGTCTGAGAAATCGCGGAAGCGTGTCACGCGGCTGTCCCAAGTCAAACGCACAACGCCTGTTGGACCGTTGCGCTGCTTTGCGATAATTAATTCGGCTAACCCACGCTTATCTGGATTGGCTTCGCCCCACTCATCATCCCCTTGATGGTAATACTCCTCGCGGTGCAACATCATCACGACGTCGGCGTCCTGCTCAATGCTGCCCGATTCGCGCAAGTCGCTCATTTGCGGACGATGACCTGGACGATCCTCGGACTTGCGGCTGAGCTGGCTTAGACAAATCACGGGAATCTCTAGTTCGCGCGCCATGGCTTTTATGCCGCGGCTGATATCGCTGACTTCCACTTGGCGATTTTCGGAGCGCGTTCCCGCCGACATCAATTGCAAGTAATCAATGAAGATAGCCTCAATGCCATGTTGCTCGCGCAATCGGCGGGCCTTGCTGCGCATGGACAACATGGTCAACCCCGGCGTGTCGTCAATCCAGACCTTGCTGCTCTTCATGGCTTCGCACGCCGCAAGCAGCGCGCGATAATCCTCGTTGCGCAACATGTTGCGGCGCAAGCGTTGCGAATCAATTCCGCTTTTGCTGCACAGCAAGCGTTGCACCAATTGCTGCTTGCCCATTTCCAAACTAAACATGGCCACGGCATGCCCGGCGGCCGCCGCATTTTCCATGATATTTAAGGCAAAAGCGGTCTTGCCCATGCTGGGTCGGGCCGCCAACACAATCATTTCGCCCTTCTGCAAACCGCTTGTAATCTCGTCAAATTCCGCGAAACCAGTGGGCGTGCCATTGAAAGATTTGCCATCGCTGGTGTCGATCACTTTGATGGCGTGATCAAGCAACTCCTGCAATGTTGAAAATTGCGCGGACTCGCGCCGCTGCGCGATGGCGAAAATGCGCTGCTCAGCGGCTTCCAAAACTTGTTGCGGTAGATCAGTCGAAGACTGCGCGTCGGCCAGAATTTCTCCGGCGGCGCGAATCAACTCCCGCAACGTGGCCTTATCGCGCACTAGGCGCGCGTACTCACTGGCATGCGCCGCGGTGGGGACACTTTCAGCAAGTTCGACCAAATACGCCGTGCCACCAATATCATCAAGAATGCCGCGGTCCAGCAATTGTTGATTCAGTTGCACCACATCCAGCGAGGCGGTGCGATCCCAAATGCTGACCATGGCCTCAAAGATGGCTCCGTGCGCGGGGCGAAAAAAATCGCCACTGGTGCGCACGAACTGCACAATATCGCCAACCACTTTGGGATCGATCAAAATCGAGCCAAGCAAACTCATTTCCGCCTCAACGGCGTGCGGCGGCGCGGCATCGAGAAGACGCTGAGCGTCACGCATATCAATGAGCGGACGCGCGCGGTCGGACCCGCGATATGAAGGTTGCTTTGGTTCCATAAAGGTCACCTCTAAAGGTTGCGCGTGAATTCCCCGACAGACTTACCCGGCGTTCACAAGTTGAGCGGGTACAGCCCCTTGCTCACGCATTAAGCGACCAGGCTTAAAGCGCACGGAGCGCTTGGCTGGAACCTTTACGGGAACAAGTGTCTTGGGATTTTGCGCCATGCGCGGCGCGCGTTGACGAACTTCAAACACACCAAAGTCACGAAACTCAAGCCGATTACCTTGGTTCAATTCTTCAATCACCGCATCTAAAAAGGCTTGAACAATTTTTCGAGTCTCGCCACGATCGGATCCAGTTTTTTGCGCGACTTGCTCAACCAGTTCTTTTTTCGTGATCGTGTTCATCTTGTAAATATCTCCAGAGGTAAGTTGCAAAGAGTGTGTAAAATTATTTCAACGCACAACAGTATGGACAAAGACATGGGGACGCGTCAAGAGCGAATATCATCCACTTTTGACAAGCGTGTTGTCCCCGCATGTTGTCCACGGATGCGGCGAATAGCGTTTGTGGTGCTTAAACCCGCGCGTAAACCTAAAATATGAAATTTTGCATTTATTTTCTTGACAACACTCATTTCTGGTATTTGCTCAGGTTCATAATCGCCGCCTTTGGCGTACACATGCGGTTGAGTCGCCAACAGCGTGGCATCCGCGGTGGCCTCATCAAACCATGTCACAAAATCCACGCACTCCAGTGCCTCAATCACCTCAAGGCGTTGCTCAAGCGGAAACACTGGACGATCATCGCCTTTCAGTTTTCGAATGCTGGCGTCGCCGTTCAGTGCGACTACCAAACAATCGCCAAGCGACTTGGCCTCGCGCAGGCTGGCCACATGCCCGGCGTGCAAAACATCAAAGCAACCGTTTGTGAAAATAATCTTTTGCCCGGCGCTGCGCCGCGCATCCATCTCCAACGCAAGGTCCGCGCGGTTGCGAATTTTTCCCGCCAAGTGTCCAGCCTGCGACAAAACCTGCTTGTGGATTTGCGCCAGCGGAATTGGCTTGGCACCAAAGACCTCCACTTCAAGACCCGCCGCCACATTGGCCAACTGAACGGCTTCAAGCCAAGAAAATCCGTTGCATAAGGCCCCCGCAAGCGCTGCCAACACCATGTCGCCGGCTCCGGTCACGTCATACACCTTGCGCGCCAATGTTGGAACATGTATGGGTTGCGCGCTGGGCATGCCAAGCAGCGCACCGTGTCGATCCAGCGTTAACACAATCGCTTCAAGATCAAGTTGCGAGATCAATTGCTCGCTCATCGCGTGCAAAACTGGCCCATCAAAACCACCGTTGGCGCGCAAGCCTGTGGCTTGCTCAGCTTCGCTGCGATTGGGCGTAATGGTGGTCGCGCCTTTGTACTTGGCGTAGTCATTGATTGCCGCTGGATCGACCAATACTTTTTTATTCGCCGCGCGGCAACGCTTGATCAACTCCGCGCACAACGCTGGCGTACATACGCCCTTGGCGTAATCCTCTAAGCACACAATATCGCATTGTGGCAACGCCTCATCAATGGCCGCCAACAACTGCGCGCCAATCTTTGCGGAAATTGGCTCGCGGCTTTCCATATCAAGACGGAACATTTTTTGTGGATGGCGGTGCTGAGCCAATCCAATCAAACTTTTTTTCACCGTGGTTGGCCGCGACTCATCTTGCACAAGATATTTGGAATCACAGCCGCCGACCTTCAATAATTCGCGCAGCGACTTTGCCTCCACATCCGCGCCCGTTACTCCAACACATTGCACGGTGGCGCCCAAAGCCGCCGCGCACAACGCCACATTGCTGGCGCCGCCGGCGGTTTCCTCTAAGTCCTTGGCGCCGCGGCTTAACAACACAGGCACGGGCGCGTCAGGGCTCAATCGCTCGGCCGCTCCAAAGAGCGCTTGATCAAGCATGAAATCGCCAATCACCAACACGCGGAATGATTTCCACGCGGCCATTTTCAACACTAAACCTTCGGTTGAGAAACTCATGACACGCAGTCTAGCCATGACAGCGACTTTGCCCCACACGGATGGCGCGCGTGAATTGCTCTTGCAACAGGCTTTCACCCTGCAAAAATTCAATCGCCAGACGCGGCCGCACCAAAGGCAACTCGCACTTGCAGCCTAGGGGCGCAATCTTTATCCAATCTTTTGGGGTCACAAGTATGGCGTCCGCACCCGCCCGCTCCGCCCGTTGATGCAAGCGCAACACCATGGGCGCGTCCCAGCGCGCGTGATCCGACAAGCGTGGCACATCCACCACAGCGGCGGCGATTGATTCGGTTTGCTCAACAATGGCGCGCGGGTTTCCGGTGCCCGCCCACACCGCCACGCGCTTGCGCCGCAACCACGCCACTTCATGCACCGCGCCCTCCGCAATTCCCTCCAGGCCAGTCCACGCGTGGCGACACCACGCCAGCGGCGCTTGTCCATGCAACTTGAGAATTTCATCCGCCAACGCACCATCCACTTTCAAGGCACGCGTCACAATCACGCCGCTGGCGCGCCGTAACGACAACGCGGGTTCGCGCAACCAACCTAACGGAAGAAGCTGGTCATGCAGCGCGGGTCGCGTGGCATCGATCAACACCAAATCGCAGTCGCGACGCAGTTGCCTGTGTTGAAAGCCATCGTCAAGAACAACCACATCGCACTCAGGATTTTTTGCGCGCATGGCTGCTATGCGTTGCGCGCGCTTGGCGCCAACCGCCAACACAATGCCAGACAACGCCGAGCGATGTTCAAGAACTTCGTCGGCTTGTTCGCCGCCTTTGTGTCCGCGCAAAGCGATCATGGGAGCGTGCGCACGCGCCATCAGCGAGCGCGCGATCCACTGCGTGACTGGCGTTTTTCCTGTGCCACCCGCAGTGATATTGCCCACGCTGATAACGGGCAATCCACAATCCACCGCAAGCCGCCGTTCCAAGCGATTGCTCCGCGCGCGCACCGCCGCGCCATAGCCAACGCTTGCGGCGGCGGCGACAAGTCCCATCCAAGTTGGCAGCGGTCCACTCATTGCAACTCTTTCTCCACACGCAGTAGAAATTCTTTCACGCGCCGCCACGGAAGTCCAGCCACCGTGTCGGGATCTCCTTGACAATGTATACGCCACCCATCGGCTATTCGATCACCAAGGTCGTATCCGCCTGCACGCCCTTGCCACATATCACTGGCGATATATTTTTCAAACTTCCACGGATCAACCGCCTCGATCGTCACAATCGCCTGTTCAAAAAAAGTCCAGGTACGCCCCGCGCGCGCAATGCACACTCCCGTGACCACGCGGTGCGCTCCGTCAAATGCCAAACGCAACATGGCTTCGGCCTCATCACGGTGTTGCGGTTTGCCAACAGCATGACCGCCCATTTCACAAATGGTGTCAGCCGCTAAAATCACTTTGCCCTCGCAGCGCGACGCAAATGTTGCCAGCACGGATTGGGCCTTCAACTCGGCCAGCCGCATTGCATTGGGCGCAATCTCCCCCTTGGGTGGTTGCGCGGCGTCATCAAATGGAGCCTCTATTGATTCAAATTCAATGCCCTCACGATGCAAAATCCGCATTCGGTTTGCCGAACGGCTTGCCAGTACTAAAGAAATCATGAATATGCATCCCAAATCATGCTTGGCACGGATGGTAAACCAACCCATGCATTTTTCTTATTACGGGGTTCATAATTTTGATAAATACCCCAGGTTGAAAATCCCGCATCACATTTTAAAGGATCATCTGTATATAGTTGCAATCTCTTCGCCGAGCGACCATTGACTGACCCCACTCCAAATCCAAATATTCCGGATCCATCTGGGCAATCTGGCCTGCCGGGAGGCTCATTCTCCTCTGGTGGCGCATCACCCGGAGACAGCGCCGCTGGTCGATCCAGCGGTGACACCGTTGTGGGGCGCGTGGTTGTGGAACGCGGCCTAGCCACCAGCGACGAAGTTGACAAATGTCGCGAACTTCTAAAACGGCTCCCACCTGGAAGCCGTCTGAGCGACATCTTGATACAAAAAGAGGTCATCACTCGCCGCCAATTCGCGCGAGTGCAACGGGAATTGGAAAGCACGCGTCCACAAAAAGCCATTCCTGGATTTAAATTGATGCAAAAATTGGGCGAGGGAGCCATGGCTGAAGTATTTCTAGCCAAGCAACTTTCACTTGACCGCTTGGTGGCAATTAAAATTCTTCCACACAAATTTTCCAGCGATCAAAAATTTATCGAGCGCTTCTATAAAGAAGGCAAGGCCGTCGCCCGGCTCAACGATCAAAACATTGTGGGCGCGCTTGATGTTGGTCAAGCCGGCGAGCGCCACTATTTTGTCATGGAATATGTGGATGGCGAAACTGTGCACGACCGTATTTTGCGCAAGCGCCGCATCACGGAAAAGGAATCGATTGAAATTGTCATTCAGGTGGCCAAGGCTCTGAAGCACGCGCATCAAATGGGTTTCATTCACCGCGACATCAAGCCCAAGAACATCATGATCAACAAGGCGGAAGTTGTGAAACTTGCGGATCTTGGCCTGGCCCGCGCGCTCAGCGATCGCGAAACGGCGCATGCCGAGGCGGGGAAAGCATTTGGAACCCCATATTACATCAGCCCAGAGCAAGCCCGCGGGACGCTTACCATTGGTCCATCCGCGGATATTTACGGACTTGGGGCTACTTTCTATCACATGATCACAGGCCGGGTTCCATTTGAAGGCAAGACCGCGACCGAAGTCATGCAAAAGCAAATTCGCGAAGCGCTTGTGCCACCCGATCACCTGGTTCCCGAAATTTCTTCAGGCGTGGCGCTGATTATAGAAATGATGATGGCGAAAGATCCGCGTGACCGCTATCAAAGTGCGGTGCAACTTTTGGAGGACCTTGAATCGGCCCATGATGGACACGATCCGATTCACGCGCGCCCTTCGGATTCCCAAGTTTCATCACTGGCAAAAAGTTCCTTCGATAGCTCAGAAACTCCGGCCGCGGTTCGCCGCTACGAAAGTCCGCCAAGTGCAATACCTTGGAAATTCATATTGTTAGGCGCATTGCTCTTGGGCAGTCTGCTGTTCAATGTATTTTTCTTCATGCGCCGCTGAACACTCGACAAATTCTGCGCCACCACTGGGCATCTCTTTTCAAGAACTAATTTCAGCCAGGATCTCCACCTCCACACTGGCACCAAGCGGCAATGCGATATTTCCAACCGCCGCGCGCGCGTGGCGACCAGCCTCGCCAAAAATTTGCTGCAGCAGTTCACTGGCGCCGTTGGCCACCTTTGGCTGCTCTGTAAATCCAACATCACTGCAGACAAACACTCCAACACGAATTATTTTATGGATGCGATCGAGCCCCCCAGCGGCGTCGGCGAGCACCGCCAACCCATTCAACACTGCTTGGCGGGCGGCCGCGGCGGCGGCCTCAATTGAGGTCGTGCTTGGCACCGCGCCTGTGGCAATCAACTTTCCATCTTGAAATGGCAACTGGCCGCTTACCCACACAAGGTTGCCCGAGCGCACGAATGGCACATAGGCCGCCACTGGCTTGGGGGCAGGCGGGAGCGTAAGTCCAAGAACCTTTAGACGATCTGTTGGGGATTCATTCATTTGTGCATATTGGCGGAACCAAGGGGGTTTCGTCAACGAATGGAAATTTGGCAAGATCTTTATATTTTCTTGACCAACTGGAAATCTTTGGTACTTTATACATTGGTTGCTTCGTGCATATACCCGCAGTCGGAAATTTCCGAAGGCAAATTGCACTCATTTGGTTGGGAAACCAACCGTTCATCGGCTCGAAGCAGTCGACATCCTGAGTGGAATGGCAATGAATTCTTAGAATGAGCGATCCTTCGTGGCGTTCATTCGAGCAACCTTGTCGGTGATTCTGGATTCAGAAATCGCTTGTTTGCAATTCTATTTGCACAATTCCTTTGAAACCGCGTATGTACTTTCAAGTCCATCTCATGGTCTGAAAGGTCATTGGTCTGAGTGTTGGGCATGGCCTGCGTAGGCTCCCGTTTGCGAAACTCATTTCTCGCATTGAGTTTAATTTGGATACCCCCCTTTGGAGATTCACCCCATGCGTAAAAATCAAGGCTTTACACTTATCGAACTCTTGGTTGTTATCTCAATCATCGCCTTATTGATTGGTCTACTGTTGCCAGCCCTGTCAAAGGCTCAACAAAATGCGAAAGAAACCAAAGATCAAGCGCAAATAAAGCAAGTCCATTCTGGAATGCTTATCTATGCCAACACCGACAAGAAGGGCTCGCTGCCAATTCCGGGAATTGTTGACCGTAAGGGAACCACTCAAGGCGTGGGCGAAGAAGCAACCCAATCCAACAATTCTCGTTGTCTGTATTCGCTCATGATCGCAAAAGAATTCTTCAATCCAGACCTTGTGATTGGTCCCACAGAAACTAATCCTGTTTGCGTTGAAATGGGTAAGAGTGGCACCCCCGCGTACAACATGACCAAATATAATCCAGCCACTGATACATATTGGGATTACAATTTTGGCGACAAAATCAGCATTGCAATTAACCAGATGAGTTTTACCCCAGGGAAAAAAGTAGACTCGGCGCTTGGCGAGACAACTCCTCCACAATATTGCAATACTTCCTATGTGCACAACGCTCTGTGGGGAATCCGCCGGGACACGCAGTGGAAAAATACCGCCGCTTCAGACAAGCCGTTAATGGGAACGCGTGGTCTTGATCCAAGGATTCAAAACAAAAAAGACGCAACCGCCGCGGAAAATTACCGTTACAACTATGCCACGCAATTGATCGGGCCAAAGCAGGAATGGAACGGGAATATTTGCTTTGCCGATAATCATATGGAGCGCGTTCTCACATTCTTCCCAGAAGGCGTGACCTATGAGTGCGGTGGCGCCAATCCAAAGCGTGACGATATCTTTGACGCGGACTTTCCAACTTCTACTTTGGCACAGACCTCCAAGAAATGCAACAAGCTTGGAGGCCAAAATGGAACAACCGTTATGCCTTACTCCGCTGGCGACACTTGGCTTGGCATGTTCTCCGCCAAAATTGATGGGGACGCGGGTCTGATCGGCTATCCGTTATTTGATGCGAGGAGTCAATAATTACAATGGATAACTACAAATCATTTTTTCAAAAAATTTCGCAACACCTATTTGAGAAACCTACTATGAAAAATAAAAATGGATTTACTCTTATTGAATTGCTCGTTGTTATGGCGATTATCGCCTTGCTGCTTGGACTGCTTTTGCCCGCGCTTGCCAAGGCTAGAAATTCCGCCCGGCAAGTGAAAGACTCCACCCAAATTAAACAGGTCCATACCGCTTGGCTCACCAAGGGAACAGACAGCCCAGGCGGCAAGTTTCCATTAGCGGGCGAAATCAACCGTATAGGCCTGACACCTGGCCGCGGCGTGGAAGATGAATTGAAGAATAGTCATGCCAATATGTTGTCAGCCTGCATTGCGCAACAATTTATCACGCCAGCCATTTTATTCAGTCCTTCTGAAGCCTCTAGCAATGTTGCGGTGTGTTCCAACTACAACTACTCCCAATACAAACCCGCCCAAGATATTTATTTTGACGGCGACCTAACCAATCCAACCTCTGGCAATGTCGGCGTGTCATCCCAAACCACTGGCGCTTTGGGCAGGCGTTTCAAAACGGATTTAACCACGCAGTCTGCTACCAGTTATGCAACAATGCCTTTGACGGCACGCCAAAAGATTGCAAAAGTTTCCAATCGTCGCGATAACCAATGGAAAGTTGGCGCCACTGGTGGAAGTAAATTTCCAATCACTGGAAATCGCGGCGTGCGCAATGGCATTGTGACTGGCGGAGCTGACTCAGATCCTTTGTCATACAGCAATTCCCTTACTCTGAAAATTCATGGTGCCGCCAACCAATGGGAAGGTTGGGTTTGTTACAACGATGGTCACGCCACATTTTCCAACGGATTTTGGCCGGAAGGCATGGACTGCGTTGCCAATGGAGATTTAGACACCGCATCATGTCCGACCCCCACACCGCTGCCCGCCGGAGTCACCAAGTGGGGCCTGGACAATATCTTTAACAATAACGACACTCAGGGCAATAGCGACGCCTATTTATGCGTCTCCAAGGAACTTCAAGGATCAGAGGCAACTGGATTCACATCGAGAGATGAAACATTGAACTGGGATTAAGAAGTTTTCATTCTTTGAATTGGATTGAGGTAGTTTTCAACTCCAATCTCTTAATTTGAATATCACTCGAAGGCCGATCGTGAGATCGGTCTTTTTTTCAGTAAAGAAAACTTAAATTTTTGAGCAAAGAATCTGAAAGGTGCATGTGAGGAAACTATAATTTCAAAGTGATTCCATTTTGGCTTCTCATACTTGCGCTTACACAGATATCCCCTGCGCCAACGGCTATTTCGGCAGCTCGAAAGGCTTCCGTTGTTTGTATTTTGCCAATCCAAGGTGAAATGGATGCTCTCACGGTTTCAGGTCTTGCACAACGATTAACGCAGGCCAAAGATGCGGGCGCTGACGCCATTGTGCTGCAACTAGACACACCAGGCGGCGACTTGTTGGCCACGCTTGAATTGTGCCGCCAAATAAAATCGCAATATCCGCCGAACACCGTCGCATGGATTCGCCCGCGCGCATACAGCGCTGGAGTGATCACGGCATTGGCGTGCCGCGAAATTGTGGTCGCTCCGCAATCGGTTCTTGGCGACGCGGCTCCCATCGCCGCCGTGCCGGTGGCTGGACTTATTGCGCTGCCCTCGGCCGAGCGCGCCAAGTTGGAGGCCCCGCTTCTTTCGGAGGTCACGGATAGTTCCCGTCGCTCGGGTCATGATGAGCGCTTGGCGCGAGCATTTGTGGCAGTGGGTGATGAACTGTGGTTGTTGGAGGACACCGTCCGCGGTGAACGCTATGTGGTTGATGCCAACGAATATAAAATAATTTTTGGCATGGACCCAGTTCGCACCAAAGGCTCTCCAGCTGCAACAGCCAATGCCGCCGAATCACAGTCCAATGCGGATGCGGAGGAGGCCTCACTTGACCCCCTCAATGAGGCGTCGGGTGTTCAAGACACTCGCTCTATCAAAAAAAATCCTGATGCCCTGGAAAACGCTACTTCAAGCACACCCGGAAATTCGCTTGATCCAAAAAATTCTTCCACCACACCCCCGCTTGTTCCATTTCGAACCGACGCGCTGCGTCAACCAGCCAACACGGATGGAGCTTCTCCAGTTGATAAATCACGCCTATCAAGCCAACCCTTGTTCAGCGGCGACGAGCGCAACCAATCGCTTTTGCCTAGCCGTGCGCTATTCACAGCCGCCGATGCCGCGCGCTTAAAAGTAATTTCACACATCGACGCGGCGAGCGAGTTGCTGACGCTGCAAGCCGACGAGGCAATGGCCTTGGGCTTGGCGTGCGCCGTCATTGCCAATGAAAGCGAGTTACAAAGTTTCTTTGGCGCCCAAAAGGTTTTCACCATTGCCGCACCTTGGAGCGAGCAACTTGCACGCGTGCTGACGAGTTGGTGGATGCGCACACTGCTTTTGGCCATTCTAGTTGTCTGTTACTTTGGCGAAGTGTCCGCGCCTGGACTTGGCATGTTCGGTGTCACGGGCGCGGCGTGTGTGGCGTTGTTGGCCGGCGGATCATTTCTAGCGGGTCTTTCGCAGTGGTGGCCAACGGTTGCCATACTTGTGGGGCTGATCTTGATCGGCGTGGAAATTTTATTCCTGCAGGGAACATTTATCAGCGGCGCGGTGGGCGTACTGGCCTTCATCGGCGGCGTCATTGGCTTGTTTGTGGTGGCCGACCCTACGCCAGAGTCAGGCACAAAACAAGCATTTCTGGGCATGGCTTCCTTAGTCACCTCCGTGGGTGCGGCGGGATTTGTGGCGTGGTTGCTAGGACCCAGATTGCAGTTGATGCGCCCGTGGCAGGCCGCCGTGTTGGACACCACTTTAGGCGAGGGAGCATTTTCGAAATACGCCCAACCCGTGTCCGTTGCAATAGGCGAGTGTGGGCACGCAGCCACGGACTTGCGGCCTGTTGGCAAAATAGAAATTGCCGGAGTGCGCTTTGACGCGCGCAGCGAAGGCGCGTGGATTTCTTCTGGCGCCAATGTGCGTATCCTTCGGATGGAAGGCAATGAAATCGTCGTGGAGCAAATCACATGAATATTTTTTTAATATTGGCACAACAAGCTGCGGCCACGCCAGTGAGCCCTGACTCCTGGTTGATCGCGGGGTTCGCTTTATTTGGCGTGGCAATCGTGCTGTTCGCGCTTGAATTTGTGGTGCCAAGCGGCGGGATCATTGCCGCGCTCTGCGTGCTCGTTATTGCGGTTGGCGTCTTTTGTTTTTTCATGCACTCGCCTACTTGGGGATTGGCCTCGCTCACTGCCACGCTTGCGGGCGCGCCCATTGCCATTGCATATGGATTAAAAATATGGTCCAGCTCACCGTTGGCGCGGAGAGTTGTGTTGTCGCAAGCCATTGAAGATCAACCAAGCGCGAAGGTCGGCGCCGCACCACGCGTGGCCATTGGAACGCTGGGTGTAGCGCAAACAACCCTGCGACCGATTGGTTGGATTCGCATTGCGGCCGATCGCCATGAAGCGTTGGCCGAGGAGGGCTTCATTGCCATTGGCCAACAAGTTCAAGTGACTGGCTGTGATGACGCAACACTGCGCGTGCGCGCCATTGAAATTGTGTGACGTGGCGGCGCAACCGCCCCCGCGTCACACCAAATGAGCGTTGGCAAACATTTTTACTATTGCGCGCCACGCTCTGCTAAGATTGTCGAATGCAAACCACATTCATCCTTGCGGCGGACACCCTGTATTTGTTGGGTATGGTTGGACTTGGAATTCTCGCCCTGTTGGGGTTGATCATCTTGGTCATTATTAGCCAATACTTGCAATTGTGGCTGCAAGCATTCTTGTCGGGCGCGCGTGTGAGCTTGCTTGACTTGATCATGATGCGCTTAAGAAAAGTTCCGCCAAGCACTATTGTGTTAAATCGAATTATGGCCAAGAAGGCCGGCATTGATGTTCCAACCAACATGCTGGAAGCGCATTACATGGCGGGCGGACGAGTGGACCGCGTGATTCGCGCCATGATTGCATCAGGCAAGGCCAAGATTGATCTTGGCTGGGACCGCGCCACCGCCATTGATCTTGCGGGCCGCGATATTTTGGAGGCCGTGAAGACCAGCGTTGATCCAAAAGTGATTGATTGTCCAAGCCAAATCAGCGGCAAACTTACTGTTGACGCCGTGGCGCAGGATGGAATTCAGTTGCGCTGCAAGGCGCGCGTGACGGTGCGAACAAATCTTGCCCGCCTGGTTGGCGGCGCCACCGAGGAGACCATTGTGGCGCGGGTGGGCGAAGGAATTATCGCAACGATTGGCGCCTCGCAAAGCCACAAGACGGTGCTTGAGCAACCCGACCGAATTTCCAAGACGGTTTTGGCGAAGGGTCTTGACTCTGGAACGGCGTTTGAAATTTTGTCCATTGATATCGCCGAGATTGATGTGGGAGCAAACATTGGAGCCAATCTGCAAACCGCGCAGGCCGAGGCCGACAGCAAGCGCTTTCAAGCCGAAGCGGAGCAACGCCGCGCATTGGCGGTGGCGCAAGAGGCCGAGCATTTGGCCGAAGCCCAGAAAAATCGCGCGCTGGTTGTGTTGGCGGAAGCGGAAATTCCCAAAGCCATTTCAGAGGCTTTGCGCACGGGCAACTTGGGCGTGATGGATTTGTACAAAATGAAAAATGTGCAAGCCGACACCGACATGCGCTCCTCCATTGGCAAATCAGGCGGTTGAATAATTCCATCTGATGCCCGTTCTTTTCGCGGTCATCCCTGTCTATGACGAACCGAGCACGCTTGCGCAGTGCGTGGCGAATGTTTTTGTAGTGCAATTACCCCCACAATGGACGCTGAAAGTTATTGTGGTGGACGATGCCAGCGCCGCCGCGACCGCCACCGTGGCGCGTGAACTGACAAAACTATATCCAGACGAGAATTCGCGGTTTCAGTTGATCACACATGCGGCCAATCTTGGCAAAGGTGCGGCGCTTCGAACAGGTTTTTCGGCCGCGCTGCAACAAGCGAGTCATGACGACGCGGTGATCACCCAAGATGGCGATTTGGAATACGACCCCAACGACTATCCCGCGATGTTGGAAGCGCTTACGAAAGAGCCACTCAGCGCGGTGTTTGGAAATCGTTGGGGGCGCGCGCATGGCGGCGGTGCGTGGCGTATTTTTCATACTGGCGTCAATCGCTTGCTGACATTGTTCAGTAATCAAATCACAGGGCTTGACATCAGCGACATGGAAACTGGGTACAAACTTTTTAGGGTTCCGCTGTTGCAAAAAATTCTTCCACTACTCACGGAGGATCGCTTTGGAATTGAGCCCCAAATCACCGCGGCGTTGGCGCGTGTAGGTGCGAGCTTGCGTGAAGTGCCAATTCAGTACGCCCCAAGGGATCGACAAGGCGGTAAAAAAATTGGGCCACTTGATGGACTACGCGCCCTTTGGGTGATCGCACGCGAGCGCGGACGGCAAAGTACAAAGCATGAGCCATTCAACACCACTGAGAATCTGAATCACATTCAAGAGCGCCAGCCAATGCCGCCTAGAGGGGAACATTCTGTGCCGCCTTTGGTAAGCAACAATGACAAGAACTCCACGCGTAAGTTGTTTTTGCAAGCCTCTGGCTTCGTGCTTGGACTGGCGCTTGTGGCTTGGTGCGTGTGGGGCGCGACCAAGGATCCTGAAGGCTGGAAAAATTTACGTCAGGCATCTGGGGCATCGCTCATTGGACTTCTCTTGTGCTCACTCGGCAGCATTATTGTCAGCGGGCTCACATTTTGGATCGCGGCGCGGCCAGTGCAACCACTTCGTGTGCAAGATCAGCAGTGGATCAACGCCTTGGCCAGCATGTTGAATTACGCGCCCATACGAATTGGCATGTTCGTACGCGCCGCGTACGCCATGAAGGTTGATCACTTTAGCGCAGTGGAACTTGTCGCCTGGTTCGCGTCGTTGGCGTTCACCTTTGTCATTGCGCTAGTGGCCATTACCGCCGGCACATTGGCGTGGATGCAATTTGGCGCGTGGACATTCTTTCCAATCTTAATCTTGATTGCTGCTCTTGGCGGATTCAGCGCCCGTTGGTGTGCCACGCGCGCCATGGTGCAGCGGCGCGCCCAAGGCTTGGAACGACTCATCACCAATCCCGCCGCGCTGTGGGGGTCCATTCTGTTGCATATCGTGGACTTATTCTTTGCCACAGGACGCGTGTTCCTTGCCATACACATTCTTGGAATTCAACTGAATTTAGCGCAAACGCTGCTGGTTTCCATGGCGTCATTCGCGGCGTCGCTCAATCCCCTTGGCCGGCTTGGATTTCGCGAGGCCGCCGTTGCGTTCACCGCCGCCGCGTTGTCCATTGGAGGCGTTGCCGACATGGAAAATAAATTTCAAACGCTCGCCGTCATTGAAAGCGCGGGCGAAGCGTTGGTGGCTATTCCTATTGGCATGCTGGCGCTCCATCCAATTTGGAAACGCTTTCGACTTTCTAAACAAGCGCGCGCGCGAGCAATCGCAGCGAATCCGAATGGCTGAGCCACTTCACGCGCAAGCGTTCCCCCGGCGTTGCCAACCACACCGCGCGGCCACTTGTGCGATCAACTCTGCCCACCGCCACTTGCAAATCCAAAAGTGAAACCCGTTGCTCGCCACGGCCCGCCGCGTGAAATCGCGCCAACCACAACGCCGCTAACAGGTTCACCAGGATCAATCCAAGTCCTTGATCAATGGGCAATCCATATAAACCAGAGCCCCAAGCGCGCCCGCCAAGAATGCTTGAGCGAATCCATCGCTGCAAGAGATCGTCCATGGCGGCGATATCTTGGTTCGCAAGGATTACGGGACTTGCGTGGGCATTCGGCAAATGCGCGGGCTCCGTTATGTTGGTCGTCATTGGTATCCGAGCATGGCCTGCACATTCATTTGCAAAAACTCCAAACGTGGTATCAAAGCGTGCAAAGTCAACAGCGCCAAATCCAGCCGTTTTGGGCGATATTCCCCTACCTGACGACCACTTTCGACTGCGCAACAACTGCCCAAGTACCGACGCCACCTTGCCGCGTTTGAGTAAGTCGCCAATCTTGGGGTCTTCAATGCGAGTGAATACGGCTTGGCGCAACAATGTCCAGGCTCGTGGCGGCGGCGGCGGCCAATCCAACAATGGCAACTCTTGCTCTACCGCGTTGGTGAGGGTGCTTACAAGTAGCCGCAATTTTTCGCCGCGCATATTTTGTAAATTCGCTTGCAACAACGAAGTCACCAACCACGCAAATCCTTGATAGCGCGTGGCGGGCGAAATATGTTGTTTACTCAACCACGCGTCAAGCGCGGTTTCAATTATGGCCACCTCCGCTTCGCTTGCGATCAATTTACCTTGCAACTTCACAGGCATGGGCGCCGATGCCGGCAGCAATTCAGCCATGCGCCGTACATCTAGACGATGCGTCTGCAATGGCGCGCCCTTGGAAGCCGCCACGCTACCGCAAGCAAAACTTATTCCCACATGGGTGTCGCGCACATTGGGCGAAAGCATGAACGGAAAAAACTGGCAAGCAAGCGGCTTGGCCTGTAGGCCAAACTGAGCGTGCACTTTGCACAATCCGTTGTCGCCTAAAAACACGCAAGCGCCATCGTCTGTTTGCTTCAACCATGAATGCCCACGAAACTGCACCACATACTCCTGACCAAGCTGCTCTCTCCAGCCTTGTTCATCCAACTTTTGCAAATCCAATGGTGTGAGTTGCACCGTGAAATCACGGCAACACGCACCGCAACCATGGCAGGAATATTTTTGTCCAGGCAACTCAGGAATATAAATTGGAAGCTTCACTGCGTTGGCACTCCAACCATAGCGCGCAATTCCCGCGCGAGCAACCGCGTGGCGTGACCACGATGGCTAACTTTATTTTTTTCATCGGCCGACAATTGCGCGCTAGTGATATTTTTGTCGCCTACAAGAAAATACGCGTCGTACCCAAAGCCACCATCACCCATGGGCGCCTCCGCTATAAAGCCTTCGCAGGCGCCGCGCGTCTGCGCGATTATTGTTCCATCCACATCCGCCAAGCACATGCAGCACACAAAGCGCGCTTGACGGTCTGTCCGCTTGACAGCCTGCATGGCCATCATGAGTTTTTGGTTGTTGCGCGCGTCGCGCTGCTCTCGCGTTCCCTGCTCGCCCGCCCAAATGGCGCTGTCGACTCCAGGTTCTCCATCAAGCGCATCCACTTGCAAACCAGAATCATCGGCAAGCACCATACGATGTGTCAACGCCGCGTACGCAAGCGCCTTTATGCGCGCGTTCTCTTGAAATGTGCGCGCCGATTCGTTCGGCTCCGCGAAAGGCCCACCCACATCAGACAATGAAAGAAACTGCACCCACTCACCCAGTCCTTCTTGAGCAAAAATGGCTGAAATTTCCAGCACTTTGTGGGGATTGCCACTAGCCACCACAATTTCAAGCAGCTCACGTTTCACGTTTGCAACACGCCAGTGCGCAACTCGCCGGTCACGGGAATATTGGCCGCAAGCGCCAACGCGAACGCGAGTTCTTGCCTGGTGTCCTGCGGTTGAATAATACGATCCACCCAACCACGGCTGGCTGCGTAGCGAATGTCCTGCTGCTGCGAGTAACTATCCGTGATGGCCTTAAGCAATTGCTCGCGCATGATGGCGTCGATCTTTTCGCCCTTGCGCTCGCGCGCCGCTAAATCAATTTGCAACAACGTGCTTGCGGCTTGACCCGCGCCCATGACACTGCAGCGTGAACTTGGCCAAGCCAATGTCAAGAATGGATCAAATGCGCGCCCGCACATGGCATAATTTCCGGCGCCGAAAGAACCGCCAACCAAAAGTGAAATTTTAGGCACGATGCAATTGGACATAGCGTTGACCATTTTTGCGCCCGAGCGGATAATTCCGCTTTGCTCGCTATCACGACCCACCATGAATCCCGTGGTGTCGTTGACAAAGATAATTGGAACGCGCCGTTGATTGCACTCCAAAATAAATCGCGCGGCCTTGTCGGCGCTGTCGTCGTAAATCACAGCGGGCATGTTCACCGACTTGCTTGGTCCAGCCTTGCCTCCGGGCAAAACGCGCTCGGTCATTTTGCGCTGATTGGCCACAATTCCACAGGGAAACCCGTTAATCGTGGCGTATCCACACAATATGCTGCGCCCAAAATCCGCGCGGTATTCATCAAATGTGGCGCCGTCCACAAAGCACTCAAGCAACTCCCTCATGTCGTAACTTTTGGCCAAGTCGCCGCGAAATATGTCGTACACCTGCGAACCATCGCGCGTGGGTTGAACAGCTTGGTTGGGCGCCAGCGCGAGCGCCTTGGCTACTTGGTGCTTGGCCATCAAACTTCGCATGCGCTGCAAACACGCCTCATCATTGGGTTCGCAAAAATCAATCGTGCCAGAAATTTCCGCGTGCATCTTAGCGCCGCCAAGTTCCTCGCTGCTCACTTCTTGACCGATCGCCGCCTTGACCAAAGCGGGTCCCGCCAAATACAGCCCACTGCCTTCGGTCATCAACAACACATCGCACAGCACTGGTAAATAGCCGCCGCCCGCCACGCAGTTGCCCATGATGGCGCTGATCTGCGGAATACCTTTGCCGCTGAACACCGCATTGTTGCGAAAAATGCGCCCAAAGTCGTCGGTGTCAGGAAAGACATCCTCTTGCAGCGGCAGAAACACCCCCGCGCTGTCCACCAAATATAAAAGCGGCAAGCCCACGCGCTCCGCCACCATTTGCGCGCGAATTATTTTTTTGCATGTCATTGGAAAGAACGCGCCGGCCTTCACGGTTGCGTCATTGGCGACCACCATGCATGGGCGTCCCTGCACAACGCCCAACACAGTGACCACGCCGGCCGCGGGCGCACCACCGTATTCCTTGTACATACCCCAAGCGCTCATCAATCCCAATTCCATTTGCGGCGCACCCGCGTCCAGCAACAAATTCAATCGCTCGCGCGCCGTCAACCGTTTATTTTTGTGCTGCCGCTCCACGCCTGAAGGTCCACCGCCTTGCTCCGCCCGCGCCGCGTCGGCCAGATACACATTGACAACTTCTTTCAAGGACGCATTCTCTAATTTGGGGGCGATGGCAGACATACTTGCAGAATAGGCGAAGATGGGGTTTTTTCGCTTTTCCATCCCACTTGCCGCCCAGCAAACAACAAAAATAACCGCATTTGGCACTCACAACCACTTGCCGAGGCATTCCACTTTCCACTACACTACTTGACTATAAATTCGTTGTAACACCTCGAAGACACAGGTCTTCAAAACAGTATTAGGAAACAGAATGATCTCGATTGCAGCAAAAAAGAAAGTCATCACAGATAACCGTCGACACGCCAAGGATTCTGGAAGTCCAGAAGTTCAAGTGGCCATGTTGACCGAGCGGATCGTGTCCCTTCAGGACCATTTCCGAGCCAATAAAAAGGATCACAGCTCCCGACGGGGTTTGGTTCTTATGGTTGGGCAGCGCAACAGCCTGCTTAAATATCTCGCAGGTATTGACCGCGAGCGTTACAACGCGTTGATTCACAAATTAGGTCTGCGAAAGTAATTGCAGATTTCCCGCTCGTATCGGTCGGTGGCAGTGGGCAACCTTCGGTTTTTCCGTGGCTTGCCTTCTGCCTCCAAATTGACTGTGCGGGTTCACTTCATTTCACCCATTTCATTTTAGGAGACAGTCATGTCAAAACACGTTCCAGCATCAGTTGAGTGCCAAATTGGTGGTCGCACATTTAAATTAGAGACTGGCAAGATCGCCAAGCTCGCCTCGGGCGCCGTCATAGCCACCTACGGCGATACAGTAGTGCTTGCCACCGCGGTTCGCGCCGCGCCTCGCTTGGGTATTGATTTCTTCCCGTTGACCTGCGATTACCGCGAGAAGTATTCAGCGGTTGGCCGTTTTCCAGGCGGTTTCCGCAAGAAAGAAGGCGCTCCTTCGGAAAAGGAAGTGCTCACCATGAGAATGATGGATCGGCCAATTCGGCCGCTCTTTCCAGATGGTTTCGTGGATGAAATCCAATTGCAATCCATTGTGCTCAGCCATGACGGCCAAAGCGACGCCGATGTGATCGCATGCACCGCCGCAAGCGCCGCGTTGTCCATCACCGACGCCCCCTTCCAAGGTCCAATCGCAACCGTGCGCGTGGGTCGTTTACAAACCGAAACCGGCGCGCAGTTCGTCATCAATCCAACCGTCGCTCAACTTGATTTCAGCGATTTGGACCTGGTGCTTTCCGGCCACAAGGACGGCGTGAACATGATCGAAGTTGGCGCCGCTGAAATCAGCGAAGCCGACATGCTTGCCGCAATTCGATTTGGATACGAGCACGGTATTCAGCCAATCTTGAAGTTGATCGAGGAGCTTCGCGTGAAGTCAAACGCTCCCGCGCAAGTTCTTGGCACGCTGATATTGCCAAGCGAAGCCATCATGACCAAGGTGAAGTCCGTGGTCGGCGAGGACATGAAGAAGGCCCGCCAAATTCATGGCAAGAGCGACCGCAACGCGGAGATTGATCGTCTGCGCAAGTGGATGATTGAAAACCACTTCGCCGTCGCGCCTGGCTTGAGTTACACCGAGCATTGCGTCGCCGACAAGGCGCAGCGCGACGCCAAGGAAGCCTTCCGTATTCTGGAGAAGAAAATGACGCAGGATCTTGCGGGAAATCAGGGCATTCGTCCTGACGGCCGCGGTCTTCGTGAAATTCGTCCGCTGGAAATGGAAATTGGTTTGCTTCCGCGCACACACGGTTCAGCCATGTTCCAACGTGGCGAAACTCAGTCACTGGTGACCTGCGTTCTTGGAACAATCAAGGACGAGCAAATCATTGATGGCTTAATGCCTGAGTACGCCAAGAAGTTCTACCTGCACTATTACTTCCCTCCATTCTGCACGGGCGAAGCTGGCCGCATCACTGGTCCAGGTCGCCGTGAAATTGGTCACGGTGCTTTGGCCGAGCGCAGTCTGCTTGCCATTCTTCCCAACCCAGAGGATTTTCCATACACCATTCGCATTGTCAGCGAGATCACTGAGAGCAACGGCTCCAGCTCAATGGCAAGCGTGTGCGGTGGTTGCCTTGCGATGATGGATGCGGGCGTGCCTATCAAGGCCACGTGCGCGGGCATCAGCGTGGGTCGCTTTACTTCCAAGGATGGCAAGGTGACGCATGTCACCGACATCATTGGTGAGGAAGATTTCTTTGGCGAAATGGATTTCAAGGTCAGCGGAACTCGTGATGGAATCACGGGGATTCAGCTTGATTTGAAGGCGCGCGGACTTGGATTTGAAGAAATTGCGACCATCTTTACGCAAGCGCGTGAAGGTCGTCTGCAACTCATCGACAAGATCGAAGCCGTCATTGCCAAGCCACGCGCTGAGATGTCGCAGTTCGCTCCACGCATCACCAAGGTCAAGATTGATCCAGAGAAGATCGGCAAGCTCATTGGTCCAGGCGGAAAAACAATCCGCTCGCTTCAAGAGCGAACCGGCGCGCAGATCGATGTGGAAGAAGACGGAACCGTGTTCATCGCGTGTTCCGACGCGGCCAAAGCGGCGCAAGCCAAGCTGGAAGTCGAAGCGCTTGGCGCCGAGATCAAGGTTGGCTCGGTGTTCGAAGGCAAAGTTGTCGCGGTCAAAGAGTTCGGCGCATTCGTGGAGTTGGTGCCTGGCACCGACGGCATGTGCCACATCTCCGAACTCGCTCACGGCTTTGTCAAAAATGTTCTTGAGCACGTGAAGATTGGTGAGTCGATCAAGGTGAAAGTGATCAATGTCGATGAGAACGGTCGCATTAAGTTAAGCCGCAAGGCCCTTATGACACCGGAACCAGCGCCAGCAAATTAACTCCGCGGGCATTTATTTGGGACTTTTCATACCCGCCCATTCCATTGGGCGGGTATTTTTATGCCATCAAAAGGTTAAAATGAGACCTTCATTTCCATTCCAAAGTGGTCCGCAAATGTTAAATCAATCAATTTGTCAGAGAAACACGAGCAAAAGGCATGCCTCTCCTGCGCCTAGAGCGAGTCTTGCGCCAAAATACCCTAAGGACAAATTACTTACGAATGTTTTGAAAATTTCCCTTGCATAAGTACCAAATTGATCACACAATACAACAATGTTTGGCGTAACTGTATTACTTTATGGAGATAAAAGACAATGAGTAATGAAACTGAATTTTTCAATGTACAAGGAACCGTGAAGTGGTTTGATCCGCGCAAGGGCTTCGGTTTTGTTGTTGGACCTCAGGGTGAAGATATATTTGTTCACTTTTCAACCATTGAGCAAGAAGCTGGCTTTCGAACCTTGCGCGATGGTGAAGCGGTCATCTATTCCGCCACCAAAGGCGCCAAAGGCTGGTCCGCCACCAAAGTGCAATCAAACCGCACTCCAACTCTAAATTCTACTCCGGCCGTATAAGTCGCACACACATATGTGATTTGGTTTCAACGCATCATTTTTTCTTTTTTTAAACTTTTGAATTATGAACACCCGCCTTGCTTTCGATCGGCGGGTTTTTCTTTGGCACAGATCGGCACTTCGCGCGCTTCTGTTTTATTGATTTCCATTTCAGATATTGGTATCTCAGAATGAATTCGCTACCCTCATTTTTAGTTGGTGCCGTGATTGGCGCAGTGCTGGCTGGCCTTGCGGCAGCTGATTCATTGCGGCGACGCGCCGCGCGCGCGCTTGCCGCTGAACGACGCGCCCAATCCGCCGAGCGATTGGCGGAATTGGGAAACATGACCAGCGGACTGGCCCACGAAATTAAAAATCCACTTTCAACGCTCACGCTCAATGCGCAACTGCTGCGCGAAGAAGTGCTTGACTCCGATTTGCCGGAACCCGTTCGCGCCACAGCCATCAAGCGCGCCGACGCGTTGGCGCGCGAGTCCAGTCGCTTGAAAGATATTTTAAGCGACTTCCTGCGCTTCGCGGGGCGAATGAAACTTGATCCGCAGCCGCGCGACCTACGCGAACTTGTGCAAGAGCTTGCGGATTTTTTCCATCCTCAAGCCGATCGCGCGGGCGTGCTGATGCGCATCGACAATCCTGCCACCGCCGCCATATGCAATGTCGACCCCGGCTTGCTCAAGCAAGCCATTCTTAATTTAATCATCAACGCGGTGCAAGCCATGAGCCCCGATGGACAAGCCGCCGTGGGCCAAAGCCGCGGCGAGTTACTGCTACGCATTGAAGCCGTTCCCGCCGATAAGTCGCATGACCATGGCTATCGAATTGATGTGATTGACTCTGGCCCAGGCATAGATGCCGAGCGCCTTGCGACTATTTTTAGACCCTACGCCAGCACCAAACCGGGCGGCAGCGGTCTTGGCCTAGCGACCACGCGCCGCATTGTGGAGGAGCACGGCGGCCGCATTGAGGTCTTCAGCGACGCCACCAAGGGCACATGCTTTTCACTATTTCTACCCTTAAAGTCACTCTAACCAATCTTTGGCCTTCAAGCGTTGCGGAACATATTCCTCCGTCACATAGGAAATATCCTTGGTGATCAAGGACTCCACTTCCATCTTGAATCCGTTGGTCAGCAAACCTTCAATTTCCTTTTGCCAAAGCTTGTGCCCTTCAAACCATGGATATGCGGCGATTTCCTTGGCGCGCTTGATGTCATTGTCATTCAGCGCAATCTGCACATCATCGCTGAGGCCGCACGCCTTGTAATCCTTGGCGCGAATGCCCAGAAACTTGGCCTCTGGAATTGCAAGCCGCTGACTTTCAAACGCCAACGAAATAGAGCCTTGTTTAATCACGCTGTAGATGTAATGCCCCCACGGATCGCAATCAAGCAAACAATACACGGGCAACTTTAATTCCTCATGCATGCGGCGCAGCAATCGGCGCACGCCGCGCGGAGGTTGTCCGCCACCCTCGGTCAAAATGCAATTGTGCTTCTCCCAAAAGCGGTCCTCATTGAAGCGACTCCAAACGGTGTTCTTTTCCACATGCAAAATAAATTTGGCTTCACACTTTTTAAACTGAATCACATCGGGTTCCACAATGCTGGGAATGGCGTAGCCGCCGGAACCCATGCGGCGGCAATCAATCTCATCGCCGGAATCAACCAAGGTGATATTGCCCACAATACTGCCGGCTTTCTTGGCAAAAATGTGAAGTTCCTCGCGCAACGCGGTCAGTGAAACTTCCAGATCCTCCAGAATTCCGTCGGACTCAGTCTGATCAACGAATGTTTTTTCCTTGGTGCCGGCCACCGTGTGCAGGCCCTTGTAAAACATACCGCGCAAGCTCAGCGTCTTGTCGGCCTCGATTAAATCCTTAATGGAACCTGAATGCAGGAGCGTTTGCATGAAAATTTTCGCCTGATTCAAATTAAACAACTGGCGATCTTGCGTGGCGTTCCCCATTTCAAGAATGCCGCGCTTCTTGTTCCAAATAGTGTTGCTGCGCGAACGAGTAGGAACGCTCACGATGGGCTCTTTGCCACCCAGCGCGGCCTTGGTTACGCTCTCCGCAAGCACATAAATCTTTTTCTGCGTGTTGACATCGCGGGCTTTGGTGGAAACTTGTTTGGTTATTTTCTTGGCCATAGGAACTCTATTCAATCCGCTTCAAAGAGCGTTGGGGAATCATCATCACGCTTAGATTTTTTTGGCTTCACATTGGCGTTGTCGGCCGTCTTATTGCGTTTTGGCTTCTTGCCCACACTTGCGGTTTGGAAGGGTTTTTTAGCTTCCAAATGCGAGTCTTTCACCTCGCTGCGATCGCTTTGCGCCAACGCAGGAATGGCGTCGGCCACAACCAACACGCCCTCTTGATCGGACGGATCCTCCGCCTTGACCACTTTGCCATCCTCGTTCAGCACTTGATCGGCTTGACGCGTGCGCTTCTTGGCCTGTGCCAGCAACGCGTCGTACACCTTGCGCGTGTCGGCACCATGGATGTGGTTGAGCGACTTGGAGACCTCACCAATGTAGCGCTCAAAAATATCGCGGCGCTCGCCCTCGCGACGCATCTTCAGGCGCTTACGCAAATAGCTTCCAAGTTTGCGCCCGCACTCCATCAGCGCCAACTTCATCTCCTTCCGAATTTCGTCGTAGTCGGCGATGGCTTCCTTGGACTCGCTGGTGAACGGAACCCACACGCTTGCCATGTGAATTAAAATGACAAGCGGTCCGGTTGGTGTGCTACCACGCGGCTGGATTAAACCATAGTTTTTCCAGCCAGTTTCTGCCACGGCCTTGAAACTGGAGCACGCGCTTTGTTGAAACAAAAGTGGCACGCGGTTGGCGAAGCGAATCACGCGGCTTGATTCTTCTGTTGGCAACTCGCCACCAAAGGCGATGGCCGCTTCAATTTGAAAGGGCCGCCCGCGATAAATTTCGGGCTCGCGGCTGCTGGCCGCGTAAAATTCGGCGCGCACACCTTTGAGCATGCCCGCCAATAATTGACGCACACCAATGGGTGCCAAACAATCAACGGGTGGCGGTCCCAACTTGGCTTCTTGAAACGCGGCGAATAATTTTTCCGCCTGCTGCGGCTCAATATCGCCAGCGCGTGTGCGACTGGTAGCACCCGCGGCCTCACACAAAGCTCCCGCGGTGCTAGCGGACACGCGACAAAATTGATCTTGCAGAAATTTGTACAACGAGCCCTTCTCCGCGGCTTCGTATTCCTTCAACATTTGCAGGAGCGTGCCCAACTCCACGCCCTTGGGATGCGGCTGAATTTCGCGTGTTTCTGGGGGCAATTCATTCACCGCGCGCGGATACATAATCACGCCATGGTGCTCGGAAGTGACTTCAACTTTCACCTCGCCAGCGTCCACGGCCGTGGCCACGGAATCAGCGGGCAGAAGTTCCTCATCATCCCCGCCGCTCTCTCGCGACGGCGGAACGTAAGTAATGCGAGCGTGCGGGTTGGCGATGCCGGTGAGTTCTAGAAACTCATCAACTGAACCACGGCCCTTTTGATAGCGACCTTCAAGCTCAATGGAAACACTTGTTCCAGTGGGAAATATTTTCGCACTTAAAAAACCGTCCGTGGCCGCGAGCGAGCGCGAGCCCGCCGTCACATCGCGCAAGCGAGTTGGCGGAAAATCTTTTGTCTCAGCGTCGGCCGTCACTTCGGCGCGATTTGTTTTTGTGTTCATGGCCAACTCAATGCGGTGCGCCGCGTCGCTTGAGCGAATCTTGGTGACAATCTGCATGGGCTTGCCGGTGGTGATCAATCCATACATGCCCGCCGCGCTAATGCCTATGCCCTGCTGACCTCGGCTCATCTTCAATCGATGAAACTTGGATCCATATAAAAGCCGCCCAAAAATATTCTCGATTTGCTTGCGCACAATGCCGGGACCGTTGTCTACCACCGTGATGCGGTAGCGCGAACTCTTGCTTGTTGCGGGCCGATCAGGCTGCAAATCCTCGATGATCACTGCAAGTTCTGGAAGAATTCCACCCTCTTCGCAAGCGTCCAAACTGTTATCCACTGCCTCTTTGACCGTGGTCAATAACGCCTTGCGCGGATTATCAAAGCCCAGCAAATGCCTGTTCTTGGCAAAAAATTCACTTACGGAAATGTCGCGTTGGCGCGATCCCATTTCCTCGGCCGTGGAACCTCGGTTCTTGCCTTTGCGCTCGGAAGTCGCGCCGCTTGAATTTTGAACGCTCTTAGGCGTGCGTGATTTACGTGACTTGGGTTGCGGCTTACTCATCAATGCGGCGTCCTTGCCAACCATGCTGACTCCTATTCAATTTCGTTACGAAAGGATGAAAGTACCGTTTCTTCGGCTCGCCAGGGCATTCTTCAACGCATTTTCTTTGAAATCACGCATTTGAAACTTCTATAAGTCCAACAATTTCGCTACCATTTGTTGCCCAACAACCTCAACCACAAAGGACTCACATGGAAACAACACTGATCATCTTGAAACCAGACGCCGTGCAACGCAATCTCATGGGTCGAATCCTGACCCGCTTTGAGGACAAAGGCCTGCAAATTGTGGGCTGCAAACTCATGCGCATTTCACAGGAACTTGCCGCCGAACACTACAAAGATCATGCTTCCAAACCTTTTTACCCTGGTCTTGTTCGTTTCATGACTGGCAACCCCGTGCTTACCATGGCTGTGCGTGGAATTGGCGCAATCACCATTTGCCGCTCCATGATGGGCGCAACCTTTGGCAGTAAAGCCGCCGCTGGCACCATTCGGGGCGACTTTGGCGTTTCCAACAGTTACAACTTGATACACGGGTCGGACAGTCCCGAAGCGGCAACCCGTGAATTAGGCCTGTTTTTCAAATCTGGCGAAATTCTGGAATACACGCGGGTAGGCGACGGTTATGTCTACGATTCCACAGGCAGCAAGCCTGAGTAGTTAGCAATATTAAGTCTTATAACTTACTGTATGTCCAATTTACTGCTTAAAATTGGTCGTGTTTATTTAATTTGATCCATACCTCATAATTTTAATTATTTTTGAAACTATCCCCACCCTATTTGATGAACAGTCACATAGTTCATTCTTAAGCGTTTTGTTGCAAGGCAAGAATTTTACAGTCAACACAACGCATAATCGCCTCTGACCAAAGGAAACCACATTGCTCCACTCAATGATTGGGAAAAATTCTCCGCTTGATCGAATGCGCCAACGAAATCGCCCAGCGGTTCGTCGTGACTTTTCCAAGCCCGTTTTGGCGACTGTGGCTTTGACGGGCGTAGAGGAAGAACTGATGCGCGAAATAATGAGTGAGCCAATGGACTACATGGACTCACCTGAATTTCGCAAGCCAGGCGCTGAAAAAAATATTTATGAAACGCCTGTGGCTATTCGCTTCGCTGATGTGAGTTGGTACCGCCCATTGATGGCCAACAGCACCGGCGGAAAGCAAGTAGAGCGCAAAGCCAAGAAATCCGATTCCGTTCTGTTAACCGCCGCACAAGAGCGTGTGATTTTTCTGCAATACAACTTCGCTCGATTTCGAGTGCGACAATTGCAAGAAGAGCTGAACAATAAAACCCCCACCACCGAGCAAGCCCGCGAAATTTTGCGCTGGCACCGCATGGCCAAAGGGTTCCGCGGCCAAATCGCGGAAATTAATCTAGCCCTAGTTCTTGCCATGGCCAAGCGCGTGCCACTGGGCGAGAGCGATTTTGCCGACCTGATTGGCGAAGGCAATATGGCGCTCATGCGCGCCGTGGATAAATTTGACTGCGGTCGTGGCTTTAAATTCAGCACCTATGGCTGCCGAGCAATTTTGAAGGCTTTCAGCCGTTTTGGCATTAAATTGCAAAAATACAAGCAACGCTTTCCTGGCGAGTTTGATCCCCAATTTGAGAAGTCAAATCACCTAGAGGTTGTGCGCGCCGAGAATGAAAAGGACTCCGCCGCGGAAGTGCGTTCCATCTTTACCCGCAACAGCGCCCAACTCACTGACATTGAGCAGAAGGTCATTCTGCATCGATTTGGTTTAGACGGCGTCGCTCCACAAGTCCAATTAACATTGGAGCAAGTGGGACAAATGATTGGCGTGACCAAGGAACGTGTGCGTCAAATTCAAAATAACGCTTTGGAAAAACTGAAGGATGCCTTAATTACTTTGCGCGGCGAAGTCCCCGCGCCAACTTCAAATTAACATCCCGAATTGGTTTTCAGAATCTCAAGAATTGTGTTCTGTCAGCGCAGATATTTTATTTGTCAGGCACCTGTTTGTTCTTGGCTGATTGAGTTTGAGCGCAAAGTCAACCAAGATGTCGCGGTGGCCACCGCGTGCAGCAGGGCAAAGCCGCACACCAATCCTGCTTGAACGCTGTATTGCTCCGCATCAATCATGGCACTTGTGGCAATGGCCACAACAATGCCGCTGAAATATCCAATATCGCCTGCCGCGCGGAATGCCGCCAAACCGGTCATGCCGCGATTTGTAGTCAGAACCAAAGCCAGCGAGGCTGGCAGAAGTGGTGCGGCCGCCACACCAAGAATGAGCAACACCAACGCAAGAACCACGGTATTTGCGCCCAGAAATGGCACACTTGCCAATGCGACCGCGTACACAATCGCCGACAGCGTGCGGGTTTGCAACGCGCCAAATCGATCGGCAATCCAACCGGCTGGAGCTGCCCCAATAGCCATGAACAACAACGGCAAGCCCACCAACATTCCCCGCTGCTCTGGCGTGTAGCCCAGCCCACTTAACAAAAAACTTGCGAAGACCGCGGTCAGAATTGCTCCCGTGGCTCGATCGGTGGCGCTCATAAATAAAATAGGCCAAATCTTGCCGGGCTTCTGAGTGAACTCTTGCTCGTCGAGTTGCCGTTGCATGAACGCGCCTTTTGCAAATTCAGCCATGCGCGTCAGTGTTGCGCGAAATGCAATGGCAAGAAATCCTGTGGCCATGCATGAGGCGGAACCAACAAGCAATGTGACAGTGGCGCTGCCTGTGACTTTGGTGATGAAGCCACCAAGAACCGCGCCAATACCCAAGCCCGCCACCAACAGGGTTGCGCCCAAACCAAGTTTCCACGCGCGATGTTGTTGATCATGGCGACCGAGCATTTGAAACAACGCAGCGAAGGTTGCGACATCAACCGCGCCTTCAAGAACGCGCAGCACCAATGTGCCCGCGAACCCAATGGGCAACCACATGATCGCCAATAAAATACCGTCTACAAGCGCGGTTGAACTCACCACGACCCACCCCGACATGCGGGTGCGCATGTATTTTACGAATGGAATTGCAAGCAGCGCACCAAGCAAATTCACCGCCAAAAATAATTGTGCTTGCGCCGCGGACACGCTGTAACGATCCGCGAAAAGATCCTTTAAGACAGGCACAACCAGGGCGTCAGGCAACGCCGAAACAAAGATGAGAAGGATGACAATGCGCACGGGGAAATTGAGATTGCACAAGCCTAGCACTCTTTGGCTTGCCACTACAATCCCGCCATGAATAAAGTCTTCCAGACTCCAGAGCAGGCACTTGCGGGTCTGACCCATGACGGAATTAAAATTGCGGTGGGCGGATTTGGTCTTTGTGGAATTCCAGAGCAACTTATTCTTGCGCTGCGTGAGAGCGGCGCCAAGGAGTTAACGTGCGTCAGCAACAACGCGGGCATTGATGATTGGGGTCTTGGTGTGCTTTTGAAATCGCGGCAAGTACGACGCATGGTGTCAAGCTATGTGGGTGAGAACGCAGAGTTTGAGCGCCAATATATGAGCGGTGAACTGGAGCTTGAATTTTGTCCGCAAGGGACTTTGGCCGAGCGCATGCGCGCGGGTGGCGCCGGCATTCCTGCGTTCTACACCAAGACCGGAGTGGGAACGATTGTGGCCCACGGTAAACCAACCGAACTTTTTGATGGCGAGTTGTTTGTGCTTGAGCGCGGCATTCGCGCGGATCTTGCCCTAGTCAAAGCGTGGAAAGCCGATCCAAGCGGCAACTTGGTGTACCGAAAAACCGCTCGAAATTTCAATCCCATGGTGGCTTCTTGCGGCAAAGTCACTGTGGCTGAGGTGGAGGAGTTGGTTGAAATTGGCGCGCTCGACCCCGATGGCATACATACCCCAGGTATTTTTGTGGATCGAATTGTGGTGACAAAGTCGCAAAAGCGTATTGAACAGCGAACCGTCACCCCTAGTTAAACCAAATTTCGTTTACGCCTACATTATGGGCGCATTAAAATGACCTGCCCAAGAATTTATTTAAAAAATTGTGTTTTGCCCGAATGAAAAGAACTGTCCCCCGTTGTCACTGCCACGTTAGAGAGTGACTTAATAGCATTTACCCTGAATTATGGAGATTCGTATGAAATTTCTTCGTCCCGCCGTTCTCACCCTATCACTCCTGCTTCTTGCGCCCATCGCCTCGGCTCAATTTGGTGGCAAGGCCGGCTTCAGTGAGGCCTTTAAACCTGATTTGCTTCCGCGCGACATGACCATGATTGTGCAAACGCTGAAACTTGAGGAATGGCAGCGACCCATTGTGCAAAGCTTGCTGGAGGATTACAAAGATTCCTTCAAAACTGGAACAGATGCAATTCGTGAAAAAATGGTGAACTCCGCCAAGTTGCAAAAAAATGGTGGCGCCAAAGATATGCGCAGCTTGCTTGCACCAATCGAAGCATGGTTGCCAGAAAAGGAGCGTCTGTTTGAGGACTTAATGGACAGCATTAAGAGCCAACTTTCGGAGAATCAGAAAGAACTTTGGCCAAAATTCGAGCGCGCCGTGCGCCGCACACGATCTCTTGATGATTCGGATTTGTCAGGCGAAGGCGTGGATTTAATTTCAATTTTGAATCAAATGCAATTGAAACAAGATGTTCTTGATCCCGCGCTGCCCGCCATGGAACAATACGAAATCGCACTCGATGCCGCCCTGAAAGCGCGGGACGCGCGCATTTCCGAGCTTCTTCCAAAGTTCACCGACGCCATGGAAAATATGGACATGCAAAATGGCAGCCAATTGCAATGGCAAATCATGAGCGAGCGCATTGTGGTTCGCAATATCCAAGATGAATCTATTGAAAAGATTACCTTGGCGCTTGCGCAACCATTCGCCACCGATTTTCGAACCCGCGCTCTTGCACAGGGCTATCGTGAAGTTTTCCAACCCGATCCACTTTCCAATTTCTTCGCAGCCGTGCTGAATCTGGAGGATCTGACAGCTCAACAAAGGACGGCGATTGAATCCGCACAGACCAGTTGGAATGAAAGTTTCAATGGACTACAAACACGAATGCTCGAGACAACGCGGGCCGATGAACCAACCAAGTCCAAACGCAAAATGCTTTCAAACCAAGCCAAAAAAGCGGCCAAAGATGGAACAACCGCCCCCGAAGTTCCGCCGGACTTGTTGGTTCCATTGCGCAACGAGAAAAATAAAATGGTTCAAGAAACTCGGGAGAATGTCTTAAAATTGCTCACGCCCGATCAAGCGGAACGGCTTTCCGCTGGTGTGCCTGGAGTGCGCCCACCTGCACAAACGACGACTCCTGGCATGTATGAAAATGCCGACAAAAAGAATTCTGGGAATGGGGAAAAATCGCCCGCAGGTTCCGGTTCCGATGGCTCACCCGCTGAACCCACGCCCGCTGGAAATAATCAGCCACCACAAGCTCCGGAGACCGTGGAGTAATCCACAGCAACGGTGTCTGAAAGTATTTCTAACAATGGTCTGCGTGAGCGCGTTACCTCCGTTGCGGCATTGTTGCGTGCCGCGGCGGCCGCCAATCCGCAAGAGCGCTGTGAAGCCGCGGGTTTCACTTGGCTTGCCAAGCCAATTCCATCCGATGCGGATGCGGTGCGATTGATTCCTTCCGAAGTTGCGGTGCGCCTGGGCGTCATTCCGTTGTCAATCACATCGGGTCGTTTGCGCGCGGCCATGATGGATCCATTTGATCTACATGCCGTTGATGAAGCTGCCACTATTGCCAACATGCCATTGGAACGCGTTGGAGTTGCGCCGGAGGCGTTTGGCGAACTGATGCGGCAATCGTACGGCGTCACCGCTGCGCGCATGGCGCAAAGTTTGGCTGGCAACAGCAGCGGTAGTGATGAGGTGGAGCAAAATCTTGACGCCATTCAAACCGACGATGTGCATCGCATGGCGGAGCAACCCACACTGGTCAACTTGGTCAACCTTTTAATTCTGGAGGCAATCCAAAAACGAACCAGCGATATTCACATTGAGCCGTTCGAAGGTGAATTAAAAGTGAAATACCGAATTGACGGCGTATTGATCGAGCAACAAAGTCCGCCCAAGCATTTGCAACCCGCCATCATTGGGCGTATAAAAATTATGTCCATGATGAATATTGCGGAACGATATCTTCCGCAAGACGGCCACATTACCTTGCGCTTTGAAGGCCGCAAAGTGGATCTGCGCGTTTCTACCGTGCCAACGATTTATGGCGAGAGCGTGGTCATGCGCATTCTGGACAAGTCATCGCTGCCGTTGGACTTAAAAAGCTTGGGCATGCATGCGCAGCAAGTGTTGATGATGGATAAGTTGATTGCCAAACCACACGGTCTGGTGTTGGTGACGGGTCCAACTGGAAGTGGAAAAACAACCACCTTGTATGCCGCGTTGAGTAAGTTGTACGACCCGCGAAAAAAAATCCTGACGATTGAGGATCCCGTTGAATATGAACTCGCGGGCATTAATCAAATTCCGGTGAATCCAAAACGTGGTCTGACATTTGCAAGTGGGTTGCGCAGTATTTTGCGCCAAGACCCCGATGTGATTCTGGTCGGCGAAATTCGTGACGCGGAAACGGTTGATATTGCCATTCGTAGCGCGCTGACAGGCCACTTAATTTTAAGCACGCTGCACACCAACGACGCGCTGTCCAGCGTTGGGCGCATTGTGGACATGGGCGCGGAATCCTATTTGCTTGCCAGTGTCCTAGAGGGCGTTCTGGCCCAGCGTCTTGGCCGCAGAGTGTGCAAAGTGTGCGCGCACAAGGTTCCCATGCCGGAAAATGACCGCGTGCGAATTCCACCCGCAACTCTGCCGCGCTTTCATGATCAAGTGACCGCAGGCGCGGGTTGTGAAGCATGTTCTGGCAGTGGCTTTCGTGGAAGACTTGGATTCTTTGAGCTGGTGCGCATCAATACTGCCCTTCGCGCCGCGATATCTGAAAGTCAATCGATCATTGAATTGCAGCGGCTTGTCGACTCGGAATTTGTTTCCATGCGTGACGACGGCTTGAACAAAGCCATAGCGGGCGAAACCACCATCTCCGAAGTCATGCGCGCAACCCAGGAAGTGGACGGGGCTTAAGCGTGGCATCTTGGCGATATGACAGCTTGGATCGCAGCGGCGCCGAATCGAGCGGCGTGGTGGTGGCGGTCGATCGCGCGTCGGCTATGCGATTGGTGCAAAGTCGCGGCCTGACCCCTTTAAGGATTGAATCGGAAGATGGACCAGCTCCCGCAGCCCGTCAACCGACAAAATCTGATCAACCCCAACGGTCGTCCATGGGGTCTACTGAAATCACACTGCCAGGTTGGATGACACTGGGCCCGCGCCGCCCCACTCTTTCGCGCTCGGATATGTCAAACCTAATTCGTGAACTTGCAACCGCAATCGAAGCTGGCTTGCCACTGATGCAAGCGTTGAAGATTGTGCGCAAGCAAGCGCCTGGTAAATCACAACCCGTGATTCTGGACGCGCTGATTGCCAAAGTAGAGGCGGGCCAGCCGCTCTACGAGGCCATGAAAGCCTTTGGCGCTCCCTTTGACGACATGGTGATTGGCATGGCGCGCGCCGCTGACGCCAGTGGTCGCATGCCAGAAGTGCTGCATCAACTGGCGGACTTGTTGGATCGCGCGGTGGAATTAAAAAGGGAATTGATCGGCGCCACCGTATACCCACTCATTGTGGCCGCGCTTATTTTGGCCAGCGTCACCTTGCTGGTCACCGTTATTTTGCCGCAGTTAATGATTCCCCTAGCGGCCCAGCCTGGCATGGTGCTTCCGCTTCCTACGCGAATTTTGCTTAATTTTGCGTGGTTTATGTCAAATTTTTGGTGGCTGCTTGTAATCATTGTGTTTGTGGTCACAACTGCTGCGCGCCGTTGGCTGCAGGACGTCGAACATAGACGCATGAAAGATTATGCCCTGCTGCGCACGCCATTGCTTGGAAAATTATTGCGCGACGTAGCCGTAGCGCGTTTCACGCGCACCCTTGGAACACTGGTGAGTGCGGGCTTACCTATTTTGCAGTCGCTACGAATTACCAAAGATACCCTTGGCAACGCCGTGCTCATGCAGGCCATTGAACAAGTTGAGGAGAAAGTCACCACAGGACAATCGTTGGCGGAGCCGCTTGAGCGTTGTGGTTTTTTTCCGCCACTGCTGATTCAAATTGTGAACATTGGCGAAAAATCCGGACGCCTTGAAGGCATGCTGCTGCACGCCGCCACGGCCTTTGACAGGCAAGTGAACTCAAGCATTAAAATTTTCACCAAAGCCCTGCCCCCAATTCTGCTGGTGGTCATGGCCATTATCGCCGGCTTTGTGCTGGCAGGAATTCTCCTGCCACTTTTACAGTTGCAATCCTCCTTGGGCGGCTGATTTTTGCCCCTGCGACGGCTACGCTATGGGACTGTGATGAAAAATGCCGACATTCTTTTATGAGTGTTTGGCAGTAAATTGGCTTGGTACTCGTTCATCTCCACGCCACCTGCACTTTGGCTCAAACTGAGAAAGACCCCTATGAAATCCAATAGTTCCACTCACCTGTATCGTCACACACACAAAGGCTTCACCTTGCTTGAAGTCATTATTGCGGTGACCATTGTGGCGCTGCTTTCCATGTTGATTGTTCCCAATGTCATGGGACTTCTTGGCAACGCCAAACAGAACAAGGCCAAAGCCGATGTGAACACGCTCTCCCAACAAGTGCGTATGTACATGGTGCAAAATGGAATGAGCCGCGTAGACGACGACTTTGACCTTACCAAATTATGCGAGGGCGACGACGCGCTGATCAGCAATGTGAATCAATTAACGGATCCCTGGAAACGCCAATATATTTTGGTATTTCCACCGACCTACAACAAAGATTTTGATGTGGTCAGTTATGGTGCCGATGGGCAGCCTGGGGGCGAAGCCGAGAACAAAGACATTATCAACGGAGCGCCTTAAATCGGCGGGGCGTGAAGTGATGCGCCGCGGCTTTACCTTGTTGGAATTGATCGTGGTCATCGCCATCTTGGCGGTCGTGTCTAGCGTTGTCATTCCACGGTTGCGCGACCTATCCAAGGGCAAAGCCGATGTCACCATTGAGCGACTCAGTGAATTGCTTGGCTTGTTCGCCTGGCGAGACAATGCGGGCTCGCAACAATGCGCTCTTTATATGAATCCCGATTCTGGCGCAATTGAACTGTGGACGCTTGAACCAAATCCAAATCGACCAACAGACCCCGCCGAATGGACGCCCGATCGATTTGTGCAACCCGTGGTTGTGGCCGAGGGAGTTGAATTGGAAGTGCTGTCCGATGGAATGCGTCTGGATGGCAATGAGTGGCGCATTGTTGGATCACCATCTGGAAATCGTGTGCGCATTGAAATACGGGTGCTGACCGATGGCTTTGACTCCATGCTGGTGTTGGAACCAAGCGCGGCCATGCCCACACGCGTGGACAATGGAAAAGTTGTGGAAGATCAAAGAGCGGCGCGTGATTTAGACGCGCGCGGAATGAGCCGTGAACCATGGTGAGGCGCCCACACTTTGCGGCGCGCCGCGGCTTTGCGCTGATCGACGCAATTTTGGGCGGTCTATTGCTGGCATTTGGCCTTGCCGCCGTGGTGACACTGTCGCAGCGCAGCCTTGCCATGTTGCAACGCGGCGAACGGGAAGCGCAGGCGTCCGCGCTGTTGGATGAGCTCCTTGGCCAAGTGATTACTGAAGGACCTGTTGAATTTGCACGTCGTCGACCCGTCGCTGGCAAGTGCGACGAACCGTGGAACGATTGGACTTTCACGATCGACATTTCATCCAACGGCGAGGGCGACGCCTGGGATGTGTTGGCGCGGGTTCAAGACATAAATGGTGTCGAGCATCGCTGCGCCACCAAGGTAGCCCCCCGAGAGGTCAACGATGTGCCAGAGCGCAAACCAGAACAGCCCATCGATCGCGAGGATCGCTTTGAGAAAAAGAAGGAGGCCATGCAAAATGGCTAAGCGCGGATTCACCATCATTGAATTGGTTGTGGCCATCATGATTGCCGCGATTATTTCGGGCGCAGTGGCAAGTTCACTGAGTCAATTGGGACGGGCGCGTGATATTTCGCGTATTCGCATGACCGCTTCGCGCCGCGCCAGTGACGCGCTTGAAAATATTCGACGCGACGTGCAAAGCACCATTCGCAGCGATGACTTGTTTGATACGCGCTTGCGCCTTGCGCCGGAGGTCGCCCGCTCACCCATTGGCGATATAGACCGCGATCAACTGCTTTTATTCGCCAACCGTTTGCGCCCCATTCGTACCATTGATTATTCAGGTGAAGGCCAGGAATACGAAACGCAATATCGAATTGAAGAAGACCGCGATGGCCCCGCACTGTGGCGCCGACGCGACGCCGTGCCCGATGAATTTGAGGACGCTGGTGGAATTGCGCAATCTATGGGTGATGGTGTGATTGGCGTTCGCTTTGAAGCCTTTGATGGTCAATCATGGATTCAAGAATGGGACAGCGATGTGGATGGCTTGCCACTTTCCATTCGCGCCACCGTGACCGCCAGCGGAGCGCGCCCTGGCGAAGATGCCTTTGCGGATGTGCGATCGCTCACCGTGATGCGCACTGAAATTCCTATTGACCGAGTTATGAAACCAAAATTGGATGAGGCGACACTGGCAGCCCAAGCTGCGGCTGAAGCCGCGGCGCAAGCCGGAGTTAGTGGCGCGGCGGATGCGGCGACTGGAAATTCAGACGCTGGCACAGGCGCAACTGGCGGCGGTGGTATGGGTCAAACTGGCGGCGGTGGTATGGGTCAAACTGGCGGCGGTGGTATGGGTC
>SYAC01000002.1 GCA_005787685.1 Planctomycetia bacterium | reverse complement strand
TATCCAGGAAGCTGGCGCGTTGACTCGTTACCGTTGCTCCACAGTCCAAGCGACGAGTACGGCGGTCCTTGCGTGCTGGTTGGATAGCTGTAAATGTTGTAGGCCGTGCTCGCGGCGCTGCTCAGGGTTATACCGGCAAGCATGTTGTCAAAATCGCCGGCCAAGCCTGTGTCTAAATTAAACTGAAACAGAACATCAGCAATGCCGCGCGCAACGCCCTTGTTGGATTGCACCGATCCTTGCTTAATGACCATGTCGGAGTAGACCGTGGTGTCGTTATTCAAAAGAGTAATCGACCAGTTGGTCAAGTCGCTTTGTTGAACCTGACCACTTGTAAGTTGCGATGACCAATTCACAACCACTTTATTCACATTGGGAGTTGAATCGGTGTAGGGCGTATTCAGAATGTAGGTGGTGGTCACGTATGCCGCGCTTGCGGAAGTGCCCAAGGTCAGGGCGAGCGTGAATCCCAAGCCGGCGAACCAGGTGTGGGCGTGTGGGGTGTTACAGCAGTGGGTGGTGTTGCTCATATGTATTCAAAATCTTTGATGTCGCCGTGGGTACTACTTGAAGAAGGAAGTTTGAAGCGTGTGGGCGAGCCACGCGTCAATGGGACAACGTAATGGTGATTTCACCATAATCGCAAAAACGCGTGGTGTAGAATGAAATGTTAAAAAATTTGGAAGATTGTTGCGGCGGGGGCGGGTTTGTGGGCGGTTTTGCGCCTGGTTTATGGCTGGAAATGGGGGCAAGGAGCGAGGGCGGCATCAATCATCTGTCACAGAACCTGATTTGAATCGTTCTCAATGCACATCTGAAGTACTCTTCAAGGCAACATCCGGGGTTGTCTTGGGGATTTCCGGATACGCATTCTGACTGTAAAAACATTTTGAAAGGGAAACGCATGGACGCGTTGAACAATCACTCACGTATTACCGCTGGCATGCCTTGCGCTGCCACGCTTGCAACTTTTATCGCCGCAACGCTGCTAATTTGTTTTGCGCCACCTGCGTATGCCGCCGAAGATCATGGCGAACTATTAGTCAACACGCACGGCGCACTTCCTGTTCGTTGGAACCGCGCGATAATTCCCGCGTTGCAATCCGTGGACAGTTGCGATTTACTCATGAATACATTTCATCCCATCGCGAATATGGGTGACGTGTTCATAATGCGCAAAGATGATCCTGCCAAGCCTGAAGATAACCAGGCGAATATTGGTACGGAGGTTCGCACATGCGCGCAATATCATCGCGCACGCCACGATGGTTTCTCTGCATACTCCACAAGAGATATGTGCACGGAATCTTTGTTCACGCAAAGTTCAGGCATGTTTGCTGGACTGCCCGCCATGCGTCCCGCGCTTCAATCAGGCTTTGAAAATGAAAATGGGCCACTTGATCTGACTCGATTGGCGCGCGACATTCTTACGCCAGTCCAGGCCAGCCCCGCGGATCTTTCGTTGTCAGTTAAAATTACGACCGTAGTTCAAGAGGAAGCGGAAAGGGAAGCCAAAGATGCAAGATGCTCAAAGCGGCACGCCGAATTTAAAGTTGATTTTGAAAATACACAAGACAGGATTCAGTTCTTGCAAATGATGGGGTTTGATGACGAAATATTGCACTTGCTCGGTGCCGCGCCTGAAGATGAAATAGATCGTGAAGACACGAGATTGAATAGCGCGACGCTAGCGGAGGCCGCGTGCGAAGCAGAGGAAAATGGTTGCTTTGAATGTTGGGAACTGAGTGATGAGACAATGTTGATCTACAGCGATTTGTATCACTTTCCGCAATATAGATGGGCCAATCTTCTCGCTCGCGGCGATTATGACGGTGACGGCTGGGAGGATTTGTTGTTTTCAACTGCGGGTTCCCAATACAAGAGAAGTTGGAGGAATTATTCCTTGGCCTTATTTACCCGTCGCGACAATGGACGTCTGATGGAAATTACGCAGCGCTTTATGAACGACATAGATTGGCCGCAGAAGTTGCCGGCGCTTCGCAAATGGTGGGCGAACAATTGCGGCATTCCCGCGGACCAGTGGTTTACTTTGCAAGGCACTTGTAATTGCAGTAATGAAGATGGTAGTGGCGACCGTTTCGATGAGAAGCACGGCCTACACATGCGCGTGAAATTTGATCATGGGTACATGCAAGGCACGTATTACTGCGACCGAGTTGGTTGTGAAATGCCAATTACCGGCGCGCTTGCGGGGCCTGTGGATCCACATCGTATGGACGACGACCAATATAAAGAGCGCATGATTTCGCACATGGGTCCCACTCGCACGCACGAGGGCATGCTTGATGAATATGGCATGGCCGACATGCACACTGCGCAGATTCCATTTGAGTGGGGTTTCACCGACGGCGTATTCGCGTTGACTGGATATCGCAGTGGGATTTCGAAATTTGAATTGATGGGTAAGGCGGATGAGAGAGTGAAGTGATCGCGTGGTAGTGAAGTTATCTGAGCATCGGGGGCAAGGTATGAACACGAAGTAGAATTTGAAAAGGCTATCCAATGGGTAGCCCTTTTCATTGAACCACTGGCGGATACTGATAGGCATTATCCATAAAGTGCGTTCCATCAAATTGAATTCGATCAGGCAAAAATATCGCGGCGGTTTTTCCTTTTTTCTCGATGCGCTAAAAAACATTTCTAGAGTGGCTTCACATGCGGGCAAGAATGGCGTGCATGGTGGAGGCCAGGTTGGCAAAGAAACGCAAAGCAAATCTTGGCAAGGCAGCGGTTGCGCCAATCACTGAATTGGTAACTCGGTCAATATCTGCAAGCCGTTTCACTTGCTCGCGCATTACGCCTTTGAATTCACGCTACCGGCGCTAAATCCGCGGCGGGCAAGCGCAAACCAAGCAAGTGATGCGGTAGCGTGGTGATCATGTAGAAGGCAATGCTGGCCACGGCAAGCGAATGCGCGTGAAAGCCGCCAAGCATCAAGCACAGTGGAATCATGCAAGGAATGGTGGGCCAAAGTAGCGGAAGGCTTAAGACATGCACGCGCGTTAGGCGCGCTAGAAAATTATTTGTGGCGTATTGTGGTGAGATTTTATTTCTGTTGGTGGGCGACGGCGCGATGATGTTGCTTGTGCAAGCCAAGCGACGCGTGTGTCGAAAGGCATGCACGCCAATGAAGAACATGCCAACCGCAAACAGTGGATCCGCAAGCGCGGCCATGCTTGCCACCAATGCGTGCTCAACCATATCCAAAAATGCGGCCCGCGCATGTCCGCGGCGCGCGCGTGCCGCCGCGCTTGCCAAAGCAAACACTACACCCGCGCCAACTCCAATCAACGCAAGTGGTCGCATCTGCTCAGGTGTTGGCATCCACGCGCTTGCCGCGCCATTCTGCCACGCGCTGAGCGCGGTTTCAATTTGTTCAAATGGCGCCCACGCCGCAACTGGGTGCGCGGCGAAGGCCGTACTTAATAAAAGCATGCCTCGACCAAGAGCCAATCCCCAGCGCGCCACAAATCCATCTTTGTCCGCGCCTACCGCAGTGGCATCGGCCATGCCAAAATGAAACATGGTCAAGCACAAAAACATCAACGCCGCCGCGCCTGGCAGCAACGCCATCAACGCCAAGCACGCCAGCATTTGGCATAAATACCCTGTAAATCCGCTGATTCTTGACCATAGTCCCACGCGCCCGGATAAACGCGCCGCCACAATCCAGTCCGCGCATCCATGTGGCATTCCAAACACAAACAACGCGATCACAAATGGCCATGGTGCCGCGGTTGTTGTGAATGCGGGATTGATCAACGCGGTCAGCACGCCAAACGCCAGCACGCACCATGGCCACGCGCGCGCGTCGCTAAAAATAAATCGCCCCGCCTTCGCCACCTGTTCGGCGGATCTTTGCGATCCATCGAACTCGGCGGCGGTAGGCGGGGCGAGTTTCAAACTAAATATGTCCAACGATTCAGGCTTTGTGTCCCAGAGCCTTCACGCCTTGGTAGCAGACCAAGCCGAAGAAGACCTTGTTGATGACGTCGGCCACGTTGTACAAAATTTCGCGCCAGCTTTCACCATTGCCGCCGTTGAGCGCCATCAAGAAACCGATTGGGTAAATCACCCAACCCACCAGCACAAACATGCGCATGGTCTTCAAACTTTCTTGAATGCTTTCTGGAGCGGTCTTCATGGCTTCGGTGACCTTTGTGAACAGCGTGTACACGATGTACAGCCAAGAGCCACATGACACCACATACCATGTCCACCATTGTTGACTACCAGCTGGGCTCTCTTCTGCGACCCAGGCAGTGATCAACATGGCAAATGACCAAAACAACAGGCTTTTGAATAGTTCACGCCCAGCTTTGCCCAAATTGAGCAGCAGCGGGAATTCCATCACAAGCAATGGAACCGTGATCAGCCAATCGATGTAGCGATAGGCTGTTGGGAATTGCTTAATGGTTGCGCCTGGAATGCGCTCGCCGGCATCATTAAACAAACTTGCAACACCTTCCAAATAAATGCTGCTCATTCTCCAGTAATGGAAAGCTGCGACAGCGCAAATAATGCCGGCCACGGTGATGGCGGTTTGGTATTGCAATGGCACGGTCTTGCGTTGAAGCCAAAAGTAGAACGTGCCCGCACCCATGGCGACGGTGCTAAGCCAAAACAAATACATTGTGATGCCTTCCATGGAAAGTCCTGCGTTGAGGGCTTTCATGGTGGTCGTCATTTCTGCTGCAAGTGTTAACAATGTGAATCCTCCAAAGGTTCCAACTCAATGCCCCACAAGGACACAGATCGGTTCCAAGTATTTGAATACAAGTTCAGATAATAACCATTTCGATTGCGTTGTGAGGGCAGATTCAGGAATGTTTGGATTTAGCAACCTTGCGGCGAAAGGGAAGGGATACACAAAATGCATTTGAATGATTTAAAATTCTTGCAATATTATCAGCCAGTCATTGTTGAGCGAGAACCGCTTTTGAATTCACCTCAAAGTGGGCTTGAGTCGATTTCGTAACATGTATTCAAGGCGTTGCAGCCGTGCAATATTTACATATTTACAGTCGGCACAAGGGCTTAGCGGCGTCATCGGATCCATTCCATGCTTGTTAACCTTGAAGATGTCCAAGCTAAAAAATTGATTTATGACTACCGCGCCCTCAACCAATCGTGTGCCCATTCCAATTTTGATGTACCACCAGATTGAAGTGGCGCCAACAAAGGGGGCGCCGCTGCGTGGGTTGTATGTGGCGCCAAAAAGTTTCGCGCGGCAAATGTGGTTGTTGAAATTGCTTGGGTATCAAGGCCTTTCCATGACGGACCTGCTTCCATATTTACGGGGCGAGCGGGTTGGAAAAGTTGTCGGCATTACGTTTGACGATGGGTTTTTGAATAATCACACCAACGCGCTGCCAGTTTTAAAGGACCACGGTTTTTCCTCAACATGCTTCGCGGTCAGCCAACATGTGGGCAAGACCAACCAGTGGGATGACAAGGTTGGCATAGCCAGCGCGCCGCTTATGAACGCCGCGCAACTGCGAGAGTGGATCGATGGCGGACAAGAAGTTGGCGCGCATACCAGGCACCATGTCAAGTTGTCGCAGATATCGGCAGCCACAGCCGCTCAAGAAATCGCCCTGTGCAAATCGGAAATAGAAAGCGTGACGGGTGCGCCGGTGCGCCACTTTTGCTATCCGTACGGCGACTTCACTCAGGAACATGTGGATATGGTGCGCTCCGCGGGATACATATCCGCAACAACCACCGCGCGCGGTCGCTGCCTGGCGGGCGAAGACCTTATGCGTTTGCCGCGGACCATTGTGACGCGCTCCACAACATTGCTTGTGTTGTGGTTGAAATTGGCCACTCGCTACGAGGACAGGCGGCGCGCATGAATTACATGATTGCACAACGCACCGAAGGAGCGATGAAATTCCAGAATGGGCGTATTGAAAAATGAATTCCGCAAATAGCAATTCTAGTATTCGAATGGGTGTGGATATGCGGCGCGAATCTTCCAGCCAAACAGGTTTGGGGCAGCGACGCCTGCGCGTTGCGGTGTTGAACAGAATCTTTTCGCCAACAGGTGGAGGCGCGGAGCGATATTCCATTGCCCTTGTGGAGCAACTTGCGATGCGCCACGATATTCATGTGTTTGCGCAATCGATCACGCACCACATTCCAGGCGTGACCTTTCACACAATTTCAACTTCACCCATCAAATTGAGATGGCTGAATCAAGTGTGGTATGCCAACGCAACCTGGCGCGCCACCCGTCACGGCTTTGATGTGACACACTCGCACGAGAATGTGTGGCGCGGCGAGGTGCAAACCGTGCATGTGTTACCCACTGGTTACAAGTTGTTTCACGGGGTCACGCCGTGGAAGCGCATATTGCGCTATCTCAAAGTTGCAACGAGCCCGCGTTTGATCACATATTTGCTGCTGGAACGTGCTCGATGTTCGCCCGGTCGCACGCGCCGCGTTGTCGCAACCTCGGAGGTACTACGCGATCAAATTGCAAGCGCCTATCCGAGCGCAAGCGCCACCATGCGTGTTGTCACTCCTGGCGTGAACATGCCAACCGAGGTTGCAACTCCAAAGCGGCGACTTGAGGCGCGCAAGCAATTAGGGTTGCCGCAAACGGGACGTGGCATTTTGTTTGTGGGTAACGATTATGCAAAGAAGGGTTTGAACACCTTGCTCAAGGCGCTTGCTAAATTCAATCACAACACATGGCTCGCGGTCGTTGGCAATAATGCGAATATCGCCGAATTTCAACGCCATGCCCAACAGGAGGGCGTGTTGGATCGCGTGCACTTTTTGGGATCGCTTCAAAACATTAACACCGCGTATGCGGCGGTGGATTGCTTGGCGCACCCAACGCTCGAGGACACATTTGCAATGGTGGTGGTAGAGGCCATGGCACACGCTATTCCGGTCGTTGTGAGCGACCGCAACTATTGCGGTATTTCCGGCTTGCTCGCGCATGAATCCAACGCGTTGCTCTTGAAAGATCCGCGCGATCCCGACGCGCTTCATGCGGCGTTGGCGCGCGTATTGGACAACGATTCGCTGCGCCAGGCACTCTGTGCCGCCGCCGTGCAATTTGCCTCGGGCTATCAGTGGTCCACTATTGCGCGCCTGCAGGAAAAAATATATTTTGAAGTTGCGCCATAAATATAAAAGGAGCCCGGCTATGAGACCGGGCTCCCTTGGGTGCAACTTATAAACTCAATTCTTAGTTCCAGCGCTCATGCCTGGAATCAACTCTTACATTCCGCCTGGCATTCCAGCTGGAATGGTTGTTGCAGTCTTGGCTGGTGGCATAAGCACGGTGTCGATCACATGGATCACGCCATTGCTTGCATTGACATCAGTCTTGGCCACGGTGGCGGATTTGTTCAACATCACTTTGCCTTCAACAATGGTGATCATGATTGGTTGACCTTCAACTGTCATGACGTCCTTCATCTTCACCACTTCGGCCGCATCTTTTTTGCCTGGCACAACGTGGTAGGTCAAGATTGCGGCAAGGGCCTTTGGGTCCTTCTTCAATTTGGCTACGGTTTCTGGTGACAACTTGGCAAATGCCGCGTCGGTTGGCGCAAACACGGTGAATGGACCTGTGCTGTTGAGTGTGTCAGCCAAGCCCGCGAGTGTGACAAGCTCGCAAAGGGTGTTGAATGAACCAGCATCTTTAGCTGTTTGAACAATGGTGACTAACTTTGTGGCTGGCGCAGTTTGCGCAGCTGTTGGGCTGGCGTATTGCGTTGTGGTGTTCAAGGCGAGACAAATTGATGTGGTTCCAAACAACGCAGCGGCGACGAATGATTTTGCAAACATGAGTTTCACAATCCTTTTATAAAATTTTCCCCAACATTTTTGACACGCGCCAAAAAAGCGGATATCTACTCTAGGCGCAATCTTGGCGGCGGGTTCATGAATTGAATGGATTTACATCCTACAGAACATAAGTAGTTATTTTATAAATGTTTGTGAAAGGCTCCGTGTGTGTAACAGTCGTAGTATCTTGGTTACGCTATGCCCATGAACATTCTGGCGATCGATATTGGCGGCACGCATGTCAAGTTCCGCGTCCCAAATGATCCGGTCAAGCGCGAGTTTGACAGTGGTCCAACCCTTACGCCACGCATGATGGTGGATGGGGTGAAAAGATTATGCGCTGACTGGAAGTTTGACAGGATTTCCATTGGTATTCCCGCACCCATTCAACACAATCGACCGTTGCATGATCCCGCCAATTTGGGCAAAGGCTGGACTGATTTTGATTATGACAATGACTTTGGAGTGCCGGTGAAGATTCTCAACGACGCAGCCATGCAAGCGGTGGGTAGTTACAACAATGGAAAAATGTTGTTCTTGGGATTGGGCACTGGGCTTGGTTCATGCTTTATCGCGGGGCACCAGATCTTGCCAATGGAATTGGCGCACCTTCCTTATAAAAGGGGGAAGTCATTTGAGGACTATGTTGGCCTGCGCGGCTTGGAGCGCCTTGGCAAACGAAAGTGGCGCAAGTCTGTGGCTGATGTGATTGAAATTCTTAGTGCTGCGTTGATTCCAGACGAGGTGGTTCTTGGCGGCGGCAACTCGTCCAAGTTAAAGGAGCTGCCTGCAGGTTGTCGTTTGGGCAATAACGCCAACGCATTTGAAGGTGGCTTCCGTTTGTGGGAAAACGCCTGGGAAAATGCGGTGACTGTGTATGGCGATGGGACACCACCCGCGAAAAGTTAATCACAGTTTCAGTTGTGCCAAACAAGCCCGCCCATTGGCGCAGTATTTCTGCGGCCGCTGGTCACGCAAATCACAGCTCCGATGAGCATCATCAACATGCTCAGCATCATGGGTAGCGTGACGGGTCCAATCATGAATACGCCGGGATCAACTTCACGCCATTGTTCCGTGAGAACTCGCAGCGCTCCGTAGCCCAACACAAACCAACCAGTTATGACGCCGGGCTTGCGCGGCTTGATCCACACCACGCAAAGCAGCGCAAACAGCACCACTCCGTCGCTGATGGCTTGTAAAAAATTATTGGGGTAGTACGCGGTCAAGTATTGCGCCACCTTTGCGCGCACCACCATATCGCCGCCGTAGCACGCGGCGTACAACATTTCCAATGTGTCGTCGTTTCTAATTGCGCCCGTGACTGGAATGGGACAAACTTGCATGCCCGCAGCAACGGTGGTGCTTGACATGGGCACCAGTGGCTTGAGCAACACCAAGTTTGACTCGCTGATCACGCCGGGGCGCAGCAATTCCTCTGGGTACTTCACGCTCCACCACGGGCTATCGCCTTGCAGCGCGTTGGGCAGGGGTTTTCCCCATAATTCACCGTTGATCCAGTTGGCGTAGCGGCCCAAACCCAGCCCAATGCAGCAACTCCACGCCGCCACATCCGCCATATGCGCGAACAATATTCCATTGCGTTTGCTCCACCACCATGCTGCAAGTACCACGCCAATAATTCCGCCGTGGCTAGACATTCCGCCGCGGTGAATGAACAGCAATCCCCAAAATGGAAACTCGCTGGTGAATGTGTACAGCAACACATGGTCGTAGAACACAACATGGCCAACGCGTCCGCCAACAATCACGCCCATCACGGCCCAGGTTAAAAAATCTCCCACTTGCACTTTGGTCATGGGCGTGCGGCGCGTGGCGGCCATCCACCGCATAAGCAACCATGCCACAAGAAAACCACCAGCGTAGGAAAGTCCGTACCAGCGAATGCCAAAGTTTTCTCCCAATCGCAGCGCGAACGGCGTACTGGTGTGCAATAAACTTTCTGCGAGCAGGAGATTCATGCGGATAGAATTTTATTTGACCCACGCCGCAGGCACATTGCCGTGCGTGGCAATAATGCGGCTTCGAATTCCGCCCCGGCCCTTCCAGTCGGTGATAATTTGCATCCAGCACGGACTCATGGCGTTGACCAAATCCTCGCAAATACAGTTGGTCACGGCCTCATAGAAAATGCCCTCATTGCGGAAACTTTGGTAATACATCTTCAAGCTTTTTAATTCCACGCACACCGCGGCGGGTGCGTAGCGCAGAGTGACATTTCCAAAATCAGGGTGGCCAGTCTTGGGACACACGCTGGTGAACTCCTCGCTGATGTGCTCAATCACAAACGGCGTATCGGTAGGCGAATCGAAGAATTCAAGGTATTCGGGCTTGGGCATTGCAAAATCGTAGCGGCAATAGGCTAGATGCGGGTGCGCGTTCCAAGCCGCAGCTTGCGCATCCAAGCGTCACGGCGCAATGGTCACTATGGAATTTGGCTCGGTCAGCAACTCATACACCACCTCAACATCTTGCGGCAACATGCGCACGCAACCCATGCTGGCTTGCTTGCCAATGGAGCCAAGATCAGTGGTGCCGTGAATGCCGTAGCCATCAAAGCTTTTATTATGTGGCTCGATTCCCTTCAGGCCAATCCAGCGCTCGCCAATTGGGTTGTCAGGATCGTTACTCTGAAAGTGTTGACCCGTTCGCGGATTGCGCCACTCGGGATCAATCAACTTGCTGCGCGGACGAATGGCAAACATGCCGGTTGGAGTGCTGTTGAATTCCCCAAGCGAAATGGGATAGCTGGCAATCATGACGCGTTTGGCATCATCGCCCTCAAAGATATTCAGGCGAAATTCACTCTTTCGCACCTCGCCATGAAACGCGCCAGTTGGCGTTTTCAAAACTTGCCCGACGCGAATGGATCTCTCGGTGGGCAAATGATTGATGCGCTGTAAGAATCGCCATTCGCAATCCAAGTTCAATGATTTGCGAATGTTTGAAAGCGAATCACCCGACTTGACGGTGTATTGCTGCGCAAATGGATCGTTCGCTAAAACGCGCTCACTAAATGTCAACACCGCATTGATGTTGTTAATTGCCTGATATGCGCGCAAGCGATCCTCGCTGTCCATGGCGGAACCTTCCAGAAGGCGCGTCAAAGAAACGCGCGCAGTCACCGGGTCCGTGTCCGCCTGCGCCAGCGCGGTTTGCAGCGCGGAATTCAATGCGGCCATTTCCTCTGGCGTGCTTTGGGATTGGGTCATGCCGTCCGCGGGTTGCTGCTGAGCAATTTGATTTGGGTCGTCAATGACTGCGGCGGTGGTTGGCGGCGCATTTGCAGGAAGACTATTGACGGGCTGAATTTCCACCACCGCTATTTCGGCGATGGGAGTTGGAGCTGGAACTTGCACGCGAAGCGCGGGATCGTCCTTGCGAATTTCATCCGCCGGAACATCGGGCTGCGATCCGAAGAATCGCCATCCAATCCATCCAAATACAATGACCAAACCCAACAGCCCAAACAATTTCCACCCGCGGCGGCGAATGCGTCGGCCATCGCTCGACATCATGCGCCGACCATCAGAACGAATACTTTGACTATGAAGAACCATGCGTGAACCCTTAAGTTGGAATCAGATAGAAAATTATTTGGAACAGTTATGTTATATCGGCAAAGCGGGGTACGATTGAGCAACTGTTTGCGTATCGCTGACAAGCCAATTTGTGCGGCGATCATGCGCTTCCATTGGAACCATGTCCACCAAGCGGCGCGCGTCAGTTACCCCAACGATATGCGCGCGCGCGTCAAGTTGCGAAAGAAATCGATCGTAAAAACCGCCGCCGCGGCCAAGACGCCCACCGCGCCTGTCAAATGCAACCCCTGGCACAAGAACAATATCAAGCGCGTCCGCATTCATGGGCGACCACGCGCTTGGACATTTCACGCCCATGGAGTCCACCGTGAAATGTTCATCACTGAGCGAAGCGACCGCTCCAATTTGAATGGTTTCCCCGTCCACAATTGGAAATGCAATTTGTACGCCGCGCTCAAATGCCAAGCGCAAGGCGGGCAAAATGTCTGGCTCGGAGGGCAAAGCCATGAATCCCATAATCACGCGCGCGGATTTCCACACGGTCCATTCCTGCAAATAACCACAAATACGGCTTGATACCGCAGAATTGGGTGAAATTCCCCTGAGTTTCTGGCGGAGGTTGGATTTCAGTTCTTGATTCATTTCATTTCTTCAGTCACGGGGGATTTGTGTAGACAAGTTTATGGTGGTAATGAACCCACGACTTTTGTTACCCTTCTATTTCAGCATCTTTATTGTGGGATTTGCAATCATCTTTTGGAGATTTCACCATGTGCGGCATTGTTGCATATATCGGTAAACGACACGCATTGCCAATTTTAATAGAGGGTCTCAAGCGCCTGGAGTACCGCGGATACGACTCCGCGGGCGTGGCCATTTTCAATGGCAAAATGGAGATCGCCAAGAGCATTGGCCGCGTGCGCAAGTTGGAGGAACTGGTGGAGAAGACCGGTGGATTTCAAGGCACGATAGGCATTGCGCATACGCGCTGGGCCACCCACGGCGGCGTCACCGATCGCAACGCGCATCCGCACTGCGACGACAAAAAACTTGGTCACGGCATTGCCATTATTCACAACGGCATCATTGAAAACTATTCCAGCCTGAAAAAATATCTGGAGGAGAAGGGTCACACCTTTACAAGCGAGACCGACACCGAAGTGTTGGCGCACTTGATTGGCGAGTTGTACAAGGGTGACTTGGAAAAGGCCGTGCAAGCCGCGCTGCGTGAAGTGACCGGCGCCTACGCCATTGCCGCAATTTGCAAGAGCGAACCCGATGTGTTGGTGGTGGCGCGCAAGGGCAGCCCGCTGATGGTGGGTGTTGGAAAAGATGAATACATTGTGGCCAGCGATTCGAGCGCCATTGTTGCGCACACCACGCAGGCGTTCACGCTTGCCGATTACACGGTTGCCAAACTGACGCGCGATAGTTTCCGCACTTCGACCGTGGACGATGTTCCAGTTGACGCGCAAGTGAAGGAGCTGGAATTTGACTTGGCGGAAATTGAGCTGGGTGATTTTGAGCACTTCATGCTGAAGGAAATTTACGAGCAGCCCCGCGCGTTGCGTACCTGCTTAAAGGGCCGCGTTGACACGCGCAGCGGGCAAATTGTGCTTGGAGGCGTGTTACAAAATGCCAAAATGTTGGCCACCGCGCGCAGTGTCACCTTTGTTGGCCAGGGCACGGCGCTGCACGCGTGCATGATCGCCTCGTACTTGATGGAGGAGCTTGGCAAGGTCAATGCGGACTGGGATTACGCCAGTGAATTCCGCTATCGCAATCCCATAGTTGAAGAGGGCACGGTTGTTGTGGCCATTAGTCAGTCCGGTGAAACCGCCGACACGCTGGCCGCGCTGCAAGAGGCCAAGCAACGCGGCGCGTTCTCGCTTGGAGTTGTGAATGTGGTGGGTTCAACCATCAGCCGAGAGACCGACGCTGGCGTGTATCTGCGCGTGGGTCCTGAAATTGGCGTGGCCAGCACCAAGGCGTTTGTTGGTCAAGTGATGGTGGCCACCATGCTGGCGTTGTTTGTGGGACGGCGCCGCTACCTTAGCAATGATTTTGTCTCGTCGTTCTTGAACAGCTTGGAGCAAATTCCTGACGCTATTGAGCGCACGCTGAAGTTAAGCGACAAGGTGAAAGCCTCGGTTGCAAAATATATTGACCGTGAGAATTGGTTGTTCTTGGGTCGCGGCTTGAATTGGCCAGTGGCTCTTGAAGGCGCGCTGAAGTTAAAGGAACTGTCCTACATTCACGCCGAGGGAATGCCCGCGGCGGAAATGAAGCACGGACCAATCGCGTTGATTGACAACGGCATGCCGTGCGTCTTCATTGCCACCAAAAATAGCCAGTACGAAAAAGTGTTGTCGAACATTCAAGAGGTTCGTAGCCGCGGCGGTCATGTGATTGCCATTGCCACCGAAGGCGACGAGCACATTGCCTCCATGGCGGAGGAAGTGTTCTATGTGCCTGATGTGCCGGAGTTGCTGCAGCCTTTGGTGACTGTGATCCCGTTGCAATTGCTGGCGTACCACGCCGCGGTGTTGCGTGGAAAAGACGTGGATAAACCGCGTAATCTTGCCAAAAGTGTCACAGTGGAGTGATCGCTGACGGGTGGATGATGTTTGGTTTGCGCTTGGGAATTAAGACACCGATCCGAAGTTCAGCAACACCAGGCTGATATCGGATGTGTCAATCACACCGTCCTTGTTGACGTCCTCAATGAAGTCACCAATCTCACCAATCATTAGCAACACCAAGCTCACATCGCTTGAGCCCACCTCGCCATCAAGATCAATGTCGCCGTAGGCATACTGGCAAGGATCAGGGACACCGTTGTTGTCTATATCGGTGACCACGCCTGTTGCGATGGCGCAAATATCTCCGTAGCCATCCTCGTCACAATCGATTTGTGCGGCGTTGGCAGTTGAAGGGCAGTTGTCCAAATATCCAATTACGCCGTCACCGTCCGCGTCGACTTGATTGAACATGCCGAAGGTGAATTCAAAGCCGGCGGCAATGGATTGCGCACGATAATCCGCGGGTGAAGCGCACTGTCCCGAAGCGTTGTTGCCCCAAGATCGAATCAAGCCATTGCCCAAACGCACGACTGAGTGCTTGCCACCGCCCGAAATATCCACGACATTCTTTACATCTGTTGGCACCATGGATTGACCCCAATTATTCGTGGAACCAGTGTTGGTGAGACCTGCACCCCAACAGACAACGTTTCCATCGTATTTCAGGGCCAAACTGTGATAAGCGCCGGAGGCGATTTTGACCACATTCACTAAGTCAGCAGGAATGGTGGTTTGTCCATTGAAGTTGTATCCCCATCCACGCACTGTGCCGCCATTCAACAAAGCGAGCGAGTGGAAATATCCCGCGGCGCCTTGCAGAACATTGTTGGTCACACCCACAGGAAGCGTGGATTGGCCCTGCTGATTGCTGCCCCAACACACCAATGTTCCATCGGACTTGCGCGCCATGGTGTGGAATCCGCCAGCGGCTATGTGCGTGACGTTTGCCAAGCCCGTTGGCACAATGGATTGACCAAAGTTGGGCGAACTTCCAACCGTCTTGCCCGCGCCCCAACATTCGACGGTGTTGTTCGATTTCAAGGCGACGCTATGGCGATAGCCAGCGGCCACTTGTAATGCTCCCACAATGGTTGTGGGCGCAGTGGCTTGACCGTTCAAGTTCAGTCCCCAACAAGCCACGGAGCCATTTGTTTTCAGAGCTACCCCATGGTTGTAGCCCGCCGTAATCGATGTTGCGACCAAGCCCGCGGGGAGATTGCATTCACCAGATGAGTTGATACCCCACGCAACAAGGTTGGGAACAGCGGTGCTGCACAACGCCTTGCCAATTTGAATATCGCTCATCATGCCAGTCGCTGAACCAGTTGAAGCCGTGGTGTAGTTGGCTCGAACGTAGTACTCGTAGTTCTTGTCGCAAACCATGGACGCGTCAATGGTGGAGGTGCCCGTCACGGTGGATATAGCCACTGGAAGGGTCATATCTTTTGGGGATGTGGTGTCGGGTAAGCGACGGAAAACCGTGTAACTGATGGCGTTTTGATCCGTTGTCCATGCCAGGCTCACTTGATCGGTCTGATTTTGCGTGGCCGTGATGGTCATGGATCCGCAACTTCCAAGGCAAGTTTTTCCATTGATGTACGACTTCATTCCCGTGACATTGCCGTAATGAAAAATCATATTGATGTTGGTGATTCCGCCCGGGCATAAATGGCAATAGCTCATGATGGTGCCGCCGATGGGTGGATAGTTGTTATTGGGAGCAATACAACTGCCACCGCCGGATGATGTGTAGCAATTATCCAAGCCAAGATCATGCGTATGGGGCGCGTTGAAGTTGTGACCCAACTCATGACAGAAAACCATGATGTCCCAATTTTGCGAACTACGAAGGCTCAGCGGATAGGGGAAAGCTCCATCCAAATCTCCGCACATGGAAAATCCAAAGGTCTTGGAGCAAAGTTGACCAAGCCACGCCACGCCACCACCCACATTTTGCGAACTCAGGTAAGAAACAAGCGTGCGCGCGTAGCCGTTATAAGGCGCGCTCTGCCATTTACTCTTCACGGCATCAAGGGCATCGCTGGCATCGGTGTACACATCGAATCCGTCGGCCGAGTTGGTGGTGTAAATGAACCAACCCGCCAAACGCAAATCAATTTGAAGATCTTTGTAATAAATTAAGTTGGCGGCGCCAACCATTTGGAGGATGTAGTTGGTCAGCGCGGTCTGGCTTTGACCTAATTTCAAATACAGTTGATAGTCGGTTTCAATATAAACGGTGGCCACTTTGCAGCCAGCAACGGCCTCGGACTGGGACGCGTCGTCAGTCTCTCCAAATTCAAAGTCGGGACCATCAACGCTTGTATCCGCGGAGCACCTGAACGGTTTCCAATCAATGATGTCAGGTGGTAGTTCAGACATGCTGGTGACAACAAGTGGTCCACGGTTGTTGACTTCACCGTCACTCATGATGTAGGTCATACCGTTGGAGGCAATAAAAATTCCAACATTGGCGGTACTGGAAAAACTCATAAATGCTTTAGAGCCTTCATCTCCCAACATGCTTCCAGAAAATTGCACCGCGTCACCCAGACCAAAGGTGGGTTGCGCAATCGGTTGATTGTTCAAGCCGGGATACGAACACACGGCGTGGGCATTGGCCAGTTTCACATCCATGTGCTCAAGTTCAAGGTCAATTGTTTTTCCTTGACCTACTGGAAAACCATGCATGGTGAATTGGCCGCGCTTTGGAAGTTGCTCCAGCAAGGTGGGGTCAAGTGAAACTTCCAGAACGCCTTCAAGATTTTGCGTGGCAACCATTCCCGGTCTGAAATTCAATCCAGAGTTGACCGACGGCTGAATGGGTGATGTGAAATCGGATGCCAGCGCGTGGTTTACGCAAGCGCACGCCGCCAAGACAAGCATGGCGCCAAGGCGTAGGGCATGGGTGCGCGGCACGGAATAGTTTTGATGTGTGTGCATTATGTGATGTTGTAACATTAGGTGTATAGACTTGAAGTCAATGGACACAGTTATTGTGCCCTCGCTTCATGACTGTGCAACTAGTCTTTTGTAATTCGCAGCAATTCGCAACATAAATCGACCTTGTACCCCTATAAAATCGACCAATGGACCTTGCTTTTGCCAAACAGTCAAATGGATTTGGCTGTGGAAGCGTTGCGCAACTTTGAATCGCCAGTAAAGGTGAAGCTTTTCCCTGCAAAGTCAACATGCACTTTGTCGCCCTCTTGGAACGCGCCCTCCAATATTTTGGCCGCGATTGCATTCTCAAGTCGCTGTTGAATGACGCGCTTGAGTGGGCGCGCGCCAAATGATGGGTCGTAGCCTTCGTTGGCCAAGGCTTCGATGGCTTTGTCGCTGATGTCAAGATCGAGGCCGCGTGACTTGAGGCGCTTTTGCAAAAGTTGGACTTGAATCTGCACAACTCCCGCAAGTTGTTTTTTGGAAAGTTGATGAAAGACCACGGTTTCGTCAATGCGATTGAGAAGTTCGGGGCGCAAATACTTTTTCAATTCGCCGCGCACATGGGCTTCAATCAATGAATCTGGCTGGTTATTTTCGGTCATTTCCAGAATGGCTTGCGCGCCAATATTGCTCGTCATGACAATAATGGTGTTGGTGAAATCCACGGTGCGGCCCTGGCCATAGGTCAGGCGGCCATCATCAAGTACTTGTAGAAGC